>NZ_JBARXZ010000189.1:0-5390 GCF_049647605.1 Mycobacterium sp.
GGCGGATGGTGTGCCCGTCGCGGTGGCCGGTGAGCCCGGCGCCGGTGACGGCCTCGACGTCGGTGGCAGGGGTGACGTCATCGACGGCGGCGAGGATCGCCGCGGCCAGCGGGTGCTCGCTGCGCGCTTCCAAGGCGGCCGCCACATCCAGCACCTGGGCGCGGGTGGCGCCGTTGGTGGCGGCCACGTCGATCACGGCGGGCCGGTTCGCGGTGAGTGTGCCGGTCTTGTCCAGGGCGACGCCGCGGATCTTGCCCAGCCCTTCCAGTGCCGCGCCGCCCTTGACCAGCGCACCGAGCTTGCTGGCGGCGCCGATGGCGGCCACCACGGTGACCGGCACCGAGATCGCCAGGGCGCACGGTGAGGCGGCGACCAGCACCACCAGGGCCCGCTCGATCCAGGTGGCCGAGTCGCCGAGCAGGCTGCCGATCACCGCGATCAGCGCCGCGACGATCATGATCCCGGGCACTAGGGGTTTGGCGATGCGATCGGCCAGGCGTTGGGAGGCGCCCTTGCGGGACTGCTCGGCCTCCACGATGCGCACGATGCGGGCCAGTGAGTTGTCCTCGGCGGTGGTGCTGACCTCCACCTCGAGTGCCCCGGTGCCGTTGATCGACCCGGCGAACACCTCATCACCGGGCCCGACCTCCACGGGAACTGACTCGCCGGTGATGGCCGAGACATCCAGCGCGGTGCGACCGTGGCGGATGATGCCGTCGGTGGCGACACGCTCACCGGGCTTGACCAGCGTCCGGTCACCAATCTGCAAATCCGCAGGCGCGACGGTCTTTTCGGCGCCGTCACGCAGCACGGTGGCCTCGTCGGGGACCAGCGACAATAGCGCGCGCAGTCCGCGGCGAGTGCGGGCCAGCGAGTACTCCTCCAGTCCCTCACTGATGGAGAACAGGAAGGCCAGCATGGCGGCCTCACCGACCTCGCCGAGGATCACCGCGCCCACCGCGGCGATGGTCATCAGCGTGCCGACCCCGATTTTGCCCTTCGCCAGCCGCTTCAGGGTGGACGGCACGAAGGTGTAGGCGCCGGCCAGCAGCGCCACCGCTTCCAGCGCCAGGACTACCGGCTCGGCGGCGTCGAGGAACCCGGCGATCACCGCTGCCAGCAGCAACACTCCCGAGAGGGCGGCGAACTGCAGTTCTTTGATCTGCCAGAGCCGCTCGGGCTCGCGGTCCTGCTCGTCGGCGCCGCGGGGTTCGCCGTTGCCGCAGCCGCATGCATCGCTCATCGGCGGGTCTCCTGCGTACCCCTCGTCGCGCCGGTGCGGGCGCGGGTGCCGTAGGTGGGGCACAGCGCCACCTGGTTGCCGGTGGCGGCCAGCAGGGTTTCGGCCGAGGCGAGCAGATCGAGCAGCTCAGGGCGGGTCAATGAGTAGAACACCTGCCGGCCTTCGGGGCGGCCGCTGACCAGGCCGCAGTCCCGCAGGCACGCCACATGAGCCGACACCGTGGATTGCGCCAACCCCAGCTCCCCGATCAGGTCGACCACGCGGGCCTCCCCGTCGGCCAGGCGGCGCACGATCGCCAACCGGGCCGAGTCGGAGAGGCTGTGAAACAGTGCCACCGCGGCATCCAGATTCGAACTCCCCGAGGCGCTGCCGGTGAGGCAGCCGTCCGCTTCCACCTTATTCATCGCCATATGACGATGATAGCCGGTCAGCAGCGATACTTCGAGGCCGGGTCTGGGACCGACGTCTCCGCCGCGCCGTTCGTCGTCGGGGCCATGGACTTCACGGCGCAGCCGCCGTTGTGGGTGAACGGGTAAATCATCTGGCGCAGGTAACTGCTGGGGTAGTCGGGCTTGGCGGCCATGCCCAGCTGGGTCGAGTCGAAGCGGCGGGTGGGGTCGTAGGAGAAGGTGCGCATCAGGTGGTCCCACACCAAGGTGAACAGCCCGAAGTTGACATCACCGATGCCGGCCCATTTGAGGTGGTGGAAGCGGTGGCCTTCGTTGAGGGCCAGCACGTACTTCGCCGGGCCGATGCGGTAGTCAGCGTTGGAGTGCTGCAGCAGCAGCTGGATCGCCACCGCCAGGGCCAGAGCGGAGGCCACGTCGACGGGCAGCCCGATCAGGATCAGCGGTGCCACCCCGGCGGCCATCTCCACGGTTTGGTGCAGCGGGTGTTTCATCAGACCGTTGAGGCCGTAGAAGCGGGTGATGCTGTGGTGCACCGCGTGGAAGCGCCACAGGAACCCGACTTTGTGGCTGGCCAAATGCACCACGGTGATCCCGAAATCGGCAACCAGGACCGCGGCCAGGACTTGTGCGACGAATGGCCAGCTGTGCGGCCACAA
This sequence comes from Mycobacterium sp., assembly GCF_049647605.1. GTDB lineage: Bacteria > Actinomycetota > Actinomycetes > Mycobacteriales > Mycobacteriaceae > Mycobacterium. Next base: position 2,310 of record NZ_JBARXZ010000189.1, read on the forward strand.
CTGGGGTGCCGGGACGATCGCGGCCAGCAGCGGGATGGCGGCGACGCTGGCCAGGATGAGGGTTTCGTTGACCGCGACGTGGATGCGGTCACGGGTGCTGTCGGCGCGGTCGTGGTTCCACTGCGGGTCATACGGGATGACCCGCTCCACCACGAACGCCGTCGCGATCGCGGCCGCCAGAATGATCAGCAGCCAGTACTTCGGTGCGCCGGCGGCGGCCACGGCGATGCCCGCACCGTTGAGGCCGATCAGCAGGAACGGCACGTAGCCGTAGCGGGCCACCGCCTGGACCGCAGTGATCACCCTCGTCAATGGCGGAGAAGAAGTCGTACCCATGCCCTGAATCGTCGCGGCCACCGCCGCGACGAGGCTTGAATGATTCGGCTACCCGCTGTCGAGATCCCAGGACACGTGTCGGCTCAGCACCGAGGGTGGCAGGCCAAACATCTCACGGGTGGTCCGGGTCAGGTGAGCGCTGTCAGCGAACCCCGCCCCGTGCGCGGCGCCGGTCAGATCATCCCCGGCCTGCACGCGGATGATCGCGATCCGTAACCGCGTCCACAGCACGTACCGCCGCAGCGGGATGCCGACCTGCTCGGTGAACAGATGCGTTAACCGGCTCGCCGAAAGGCCAACCAGGGCAGCCAGTTCCGTGCCGCTGACCGGTCCCGCCGCCACCAGGTCGGGCAGCAGCCGCAACGCGTCATCGATGGCGGGATGCCGCACCGCGGTGCCGTTGTCGGCCGTGGCGGGCGCCAGGTGCGCAATCAGCTCGTCCACCACCGCGGCCAGCGCGCGTCGACGGGTCGAACTCAGCACCGGGGTGACGATCCACCCGGACCGCACGGCACGGGAGTGTGCGGCCTGTCCCGGCGCGGACTCCGGCTCCAGGAACACCACCGTGCCCGCCTGGGCGCCGACCTCGATCCGGTGCGGCGCGTCGGCGGGCACGACCACCTTCGTTCCCCGGTGCCGCGCGCCGTGATCATCGAGCACCGTCAGCGCCGTTGTCGCGGTGATGACCTGCACCGCATGGTGAGCGTGAGCATCGGTGGAGCCGATCGACCCCGCGAAAGCCAACACCCCCGGCCGCAGCAGCGCCGCCCCACCCCAGCGCGGTCCGGCCGCTGCATCACCACCACGCCTATTCATCGTCACTAAACGATGATAGCGTTCGCCATAGATCGTTTATGGGCGATGCCACCGATGAAGTCCGATCATCCGGACGCTGTGGCGGCCTCGGCCTTGTGAGTGGAAGGAGTCCTGCGAGTGTTGATGAATCGAGCGGAAACAGCCCTGATTAACTCGCCGCCTCGGCGCTGGCTGCAACGCCTCTATGAGGTGCCGGTACTGCTGAGCTTCGGCGGTCGGCTTCCCCCAGGCAGCAGAGCCCTCGAAATCGGCTGCGGATCGGGCTACGGCTCGCAGCTGATGCTGCAGCGCTTCGGCGCCGCGCAGGTCGACGCGATCGACCTGGACCCGGCGATGATCGCGCGGGCCCAAGCCCGGCTCGCCCCCTACCGCGACCGGGTGCACCTGGCCACCGGCAGCGCCACCGATCTGCGGGCCGCGCTCAACGCCGACGACGGCAGCTACGACGCGGTGTTCGACTTCGGGATCATCCATCACATTCCCGACTGGCGCGGCGCGGTCGCCGAAGCCGCCAGAGTGCTCTCCCCCGGTGGGCGGTTCTACTTCGAAGAAGTCACTTCACACGCTCTCAACCGCCCCACCTACCGGCGGTTGTTCGACCACCCCACCGAGGACCGGTTCACCGCCGAGGACTTCCTCGACCAGATAGGCCGACACGGCCTGGTCATTCTCGGATCGGTGACCCGCATCCAGGGCGACTATCTGCTCGGCGTTGCCGCCAAGCCGCTTCCGGGCCGTCGCTGATGGCCGCCGCGGCGCTGGCCCTGTTCGTGGTCATGATGCTGCTCGCCGGGGCGCTGCGCACCCTCATCCAGCGCCGCCGCACCGGTGACAGCGGCAACCGGCGCACACTGTCACCGCGCGGCTCGCTGGGCTGGTCAGCACTCACCGCCACCGACCTCGGCTACCTCATGGTCGGTGTCGGCGGCCCGCTGGCGCACTGGCTGGGACTAACGCCCATAAGCACGCTGCAGCACCCTTCCATTCACGTGCTCGGCGTGGTCCTGGCGGTCCTCGGCATCCTGGCCACCTTCGGCGCGCAGATGGCGCTGGGCGCGTCCTGGCGCATCGGAGTGGACCGAAGTGAACGCACCGCACTCGTTACCAGCGGCCCGTTCCGGTGGGTGCGCAACCCCATCTTCACCGCGGTGCTAGTCACCCTCCTCGGCCTAGTGCTCATGGTTCCCAACCCCGTCGCACTCATCGGCTGGGTCATCGCCCTCACCGGCATCCAAACGCAAGTACGACTGATCGAAGAGCCCCACCTCCACCGTGCCCACGGCGAGACCTATACCCGCTACGCCGCCGGCGTCGGACGGTTCCTGCCCGGCCTGGGGCGCCTCCGTATCCGGTCCGCGTGACCATCGGAACGCACAAGTCTTGGCTCGCATGAGCGCGCGGACTGAAAAGGCACACTGGTGAGGTGAAGCGGCCCAGGACCGATATTCGAACACCGGTGCCGCCGGCACCGATGTTGGCTACCGCGGGACAACCTCCGGTGGGTGATGACTGGATCGTCGAGCCCAAATTTGACGGGGCTCGATGCGCTGCGCGGATCGGCGGTGGGCGCGCTGAGTTATTCAGTCGCCAGGCCAACAACGTGTCGGCTGCCTTTCCCGACGTGGTGTCGGGGTGCTCGGCATCGAGCGGACGTGACGTCATTCTCGACGGTGAGATCGTCGTGTTGGACGACCGGACGCGACCCAGTTTCCAGCTGCTTCAGCGGCGTTTGCCCGTGGCAAGGCCTCCACAGTCGCTGCAGCGCCGCTTACCCGCGCGCCTGGTGGTCTTCGATGTTCTGCACTTAGCCTCGATCCACCGATGAATTGGCTGGTCATGGGGTGTCGGAATGAGGAAAGTGCCCTCTGAACTGGAATGATTGGTGTTCTCTACGCAACAATCATGTCCGGCAAGAAAGGCACTTCCGGT
>NZ_JBARXZ010000190.1:0-14162 GCF_049647605.1 Mycobacterium sp.
CGGCGGCACCTTGGCGCTGCTGCGGCCGCTGTTCGCGGCCGGGCTGGGCGGCCGGCTCGGCAGTGGCCGGCAATGGCTGTCGTGGATCGGGATCGACGATCTGACCGATATCTATCACCGCGCGCTGTACGACGACCGGCTGCGCGGCCCGGTCAACGCGGTTGCTCCGGCGCCGGTCCGCAATGTGGGCTACACCGAAGCCCTGGCCAGGGTGCTGCACCGGCCGGCGATCCTGCCGGTCCCGTCGATCGGGCCGCGGTTACTGCTCGGCGCTGACGGGGTGCGTGAGCTGGCCGAGGCCAGCCAGCGGGTGGCGCCGACCAAGCTGAGCCAGGTGGACCACCACTTCCGGCACCCCACGATCGGTGCTGCGCTGGCCCACCAGTTGGGTCACGACTGACTGCGAGGCCGGGCGACGTCGTCGAGGAACCGGGCGACCAACTGCCGCAACCGATCTGTGGCGCCGGCTTGTTCGGCGCGGGTCCTGGCCCGCAGCTCGTCGATGTCGATCCGGAGGCGGCCGATATCGCCGTCGTCACCCTTGTCGTCGTGGAGCCACGCGTCCAGCAGCGGCAGGTTCAGTTCCGGATGGAACTGCAACGCCAGGGCGGAGCCCAGCACAAATGCCTGCACGGCTTGCGGGGTCGCCGCCAGCTCGGTGGCGCCCGGCGGCGGGATGAACTGGTCGGAATGCCATTCGAACCACGGGCCTGCGGGTATCAAATCCGGTCGCTGGGTGGTGATGTCGTACCAGCCGAGCTCCGGGACCGGGGCTTTTTGCACCGAGCCGCCCAACGCCTGGGCCACCAGCTGTCCGCCGAAGCACACTCCGAGCACGCCGACACCGGCGTCGATGGCTTTGCGGACCACCGCCATCTCGTCGTCGACCCAGCCGGCGCGCAGCGCGTCGTCGTATACCGACCACCGTGATCCCAGCGGGACCACCACGTCGTAGCGCGTGGGGTCGGGGAAGTTGACAGTGACCGCAGCGGGGTCGCCGATCTGGTCGGTCGGAACCACGTTGAAGGTGTCGATGTCGAACCCGCGTTCGGCGAAGACCTCACCGAGGAGCGCCTCGGGCGCTATCGGATCGTTGTAGATGAAAAGGACCTGCGGTGCCACGCCCACAGACGATACTGGGTGACACCGCGAGCGGCTGTTGCGCCACGGGGAGCAGTCGGCGGCGCACTAGGCTGGGTGTTTCCTGTCCCCTGGGCCGAGCCCGGTACCGAGACTCCTAGGACCCATGTTCATCGTCATCCTCAGCTCGATTCTCGGGCTGATGCACCTGTACATCTGGAAACGCCTGATCAAGGACACAACGACGGGTCGGACCCGGGGTGTCCTCACCGGCGGCCTGCTGGCGTTGCTGGCGTTGTTGTTTGCCACCCTGCTGATGCCGGCGTACACGGGCGTCGCCGAATCTGGATGGTTCGCCTGGCCCGGTTACCTGTGGTTCGGCTTGATGGCCTATCTGTTCCTGACATTGCTGCTGCTCGAGCCGGTCCGGCTGCTGTTTCGCCGATGGGTGAAACGCGATCCCGGGACGCCGGCCGATCCTGTTGCCGAGATGGCCGGCCAGGAGCTGAACCCGGCTGAGGTGAACCAGGACCTGAAACAGGCTGAGCTGAACCGGGCTGAGGTGAACCGGCGGGTATTCCTGGCCCGTGCCGGTGCGGCCGCGGCCGGTGCGGCCTCGGTGGGCTTGGTCGGCTATGGCGCCAGTACGGCGCTGGGCCCGCCGGATCTGCTGCGGGTGCCCGTCCGGTTGCCTCGACTCGACCAGGCATTCAACGGTTTCCGGATCGCCGTGGTCTCCGATATCCACCTCGGTCCGCTGGCGGGCCGGGCGCACACCGAGCGGATCGTGGCGATGATCAACGAGGCCGACGCCGATCTGGTCGCCATCGTGGGCGATCTGGTGGACGGCAGTGTCGCCGAGCTCGGTCATGCCGCAGAACCCTTGCAGGACTTGGTGTCCCGGGAGGGTGCGTTCTTTGTCACCGGCAATCACGAGTATTTTGTCGAGGACACGGTGCCTTGGTTGCACGAATTGGAGCGGCTCGGGGTCCAGCCGCTACGCAACGAGAACACCGCAATCCGCCGCGGCGGTGCGGCCTTCGATCTGGCCGGGGTCAACGATCTGGCCGGCGAGGAGCGCGGTGACCCACCGGATTTCGACAGGGCGCTGGCGGGCACCGACCCGTCGCGGCCGACGGTGCTGTTGGCTCACCAGCCGGTTGTGGTCACCGAGGCCGCCGCACGCGGGGTGGCTCTGCAGCTGTCCGGACACACCCACGGTGGTCAGATGTGGCCGTTCCACTATGCGGTGGAGCTGGTGCAGCCATCGTTGGCCGGGTTGTCTGCCGTTGACAACACGCAGCTGTACGTCACCCGCGGCGCGGGCTACTGGGGGCCGCCCGTCCGGGTCGGGGCGCCGCCGGACATCACGGTGCTCTCGTTGGAGAGCGGGGGCTGACGACGTTGCTCGCCGATTTCGAGTCCGTTGCGGCCCGGGCGCTGGAGCTGGCCTGCCGACCCGGCCGCGCGCTGCTGGGTATCTGCGGCGCGCCGGGGTCGGGGAAGACGACTCTGGCCGTCGCCCTCGTCGACCACGTCGGTCGGCATCAGGGTCCTGACGCGGTGGCGCATGTTCCGATGGACGGGTTCCATCTCGCCGACGTGGAGCTGCGGCGGCTGTCCCGGCTGGACCGCAAGGGCGCGCCGGACACCTTCGACGCGGCGGGTTACGCGGCGCTGCTGCAGCGGCTGCGTGCCGATCCGCCGGAGCAGACCGTCTACGCTCCGCAGTTCGAACGTGAATTCGAGCAGCCCATCGCCGGTGCCATCCCGGTCGGACCGCAGGTGAGGCTGGTCATCAGCGAAGGCAACTATCTGCTGGCCCAGGACGGTTTGTGGGGCGCAGTCGCGGGCAGGTTCGACGAGATCTGGTACCTCGACTCGTCGCCGGAGCTGCGGGTGCCGCGACTGGTGCAGCGTCATGTGAGTTTCGGCAAGTCGTTGCAGCGCGCGACGGACTGGGTTCGCGACGTTGATGAACACAACGCGCGGTTTGTCGCGGACACCCGGGGTCGGGCCACCGCGGTGCTCAGTGGCGCGCTGGTGCTCCCGGAACGCTGATCGGCGTCACGGCGCGGTGCGGTAGCGCCGTTCGGGCCTGCCGGCGCCGTACTGCAGCCGCAACTCCAGGGTTCCGGTGCTCAGGTAGTGCTCCAGGTAGCGGCGGGCGCTGACGCGTGAAATACCCACGGCTTCGGCACATTCCGCGGCCGATACTTCGCTGCCGTTGTGGACCGCGGCCAGCACCCGTTGGCCGGTTTCGGTCCCCAGCCCCTTGGGGAGCTCGCCGGGTCCGCCCGTGGAGGTGACGGTTCCGAACAGTCTGTCGACCGTGCTCTGGTCGACGTGCTGTTCGGTTCCCAAGGCGGCGGTCCGGGCGGCGAAGGCTTCCAATTTGGTTCGCAGCTGCGGAAATTCGAAGGGTTTGATCAGGTAGTCGGCGGCACCACCGTCGAGTGCCGCGCTCACGGTGTCCAGTTCACGGGCCGCGGTGATCATGATGACGCCGACACCGTTGCCACGGGATCGAAGCTGCTGCAACACTTTCAGCCCGGTCATGTCCGGGAGGTGGACATCGAGCAACACCAGGTCGGGTGTCAGTTCGAGTACCGCGGTGAGCGCCTCGGCGCCGGAACGGGCCACTCCCACGGTGCGAAACCCGTCGACCTGTTCGACGAATCTGCGATGGATCTCGGCGACCATGAAGTCGTCGTCGACAACCAGTACGTCATGCATGGGTGGCCTCACTGCGAGTATCGAGACTGAGCGGCATCAGGACGGTGAATTGCGCGCCGCCCGCCGGCACGTCGGTGATCGTGACGGAGCCGCCGTGCTGCGCGGTCACCAACCGCACCAGCGCCAGGCCGATGCCACGACCGCCCGGTACGTCGGGTTTGGAGGTCACCCCGCGGGCGAAGATCGCGTCCCGGAGGTCTTCGGGCACACCGGGTCCCGAGTCGGTGACCGCGATCCGCAGACCGGGTGCGCTGCCGCCGGTGTGGTCGTCCCGGATGTAGACCTGCACCCGGGCCGGTGATGAGCCGTCGGACACGTCGACGGCGTTGTCGATCAGGTTTCCCAGCACGGTGATCACGTCGGTGGCCAGGGCGGGATCCAACGGCGCCAGGCTCGACTCGGCGGCGATGTCCAACGCCACCTTCCGTTCGGCGGCCAGGGTGGTCTTGGCGATCAGCAATGCTGCCACCGCCGGATCGGAAATCCGCTGTGTCACCGCATCACTGATCTCGGCCCGGCGCCGGGTCAGGGTCCCCACCAGCTCGCGGACGGCATCGAATTCGCCGAGCTGAACCAGACCCGAGATGGTGTGCAGCTGATTGGCGAACTCGTGGGTCTGCGCCCGCAGCGTGTCGGTCACGCTCTTGTGTGAGGACAGCTGTGCGTTCATGGTGGCCAGCTCGGTGGTGTCACGCATCGTCGTCACCGTACCGATCGAGCGGCCGTAGCTGCTGGCCGATCGGCGGTTGAGTGCCAGCACCCGGGCGCGGGTGGCGATCACGGTGTCCGGTCCGGTGCGGTCGGCGTCGCGCTCGGAGAGCAGGAAGGCCGCCACCGCCGGGTCCATGCCGACGGCATCGACCCGTCTGCCGACCGAGTTCGCGCCGATGCCCAGGAGCTCACGGGCGCTGTCGTTGAGGACGGTGATCTCACCGGCGGTGTTCACCGCGACCACTCCTTCACGGATGCTGTGCAGCAACGCTTCCCGGTGATCGGCGAGGCCGGCGATCTCGGCAACCTCCAGCCCGCGGGTGTGCCGTTTGATGCGCCGGGACAGCAGCCACGAGGCGGCCAGTCCGAGCAGTGCGCCGAGGCCCAGATAGATCAGGAGTCGCTCCCCGGCACCGGAGAGCAGCTGCCACACTCCCGGGTAGTGCTCGCTGACCGAGACGATGGCCAACACATCCCCGTGGACCGACAGGATCGGTACCTGCCCGACCAGGCTGTGTACCCCGGCGATGTCGATGTCTCCGAACCAGGCTCGACCGGTGCGGACATCGCTGGCGGCGAATTCGGCCGGGGAGGCGATCCGCGACGGGTCCGAGGAAGCTCGCACGATGCCGTCCGGGCCGATGATCTCCGCCAGGCCGGCCCCGGACAGGGCCACCGCCCGGTCGACGTCGGGTGCCAGCAGGCGTGCGGCGGCCGGGTCGGCGAAGCGGTCCCGCACGATGGGCAGCGATGCGGTGTTCTCGGCGACCGCGATCATCCGCTGGCCCCGAACCTCGCGGAACTCCCGGGTGGACTGGGTCACCGATACCGCGCCGACGGCCAGCAGCACCACGGCCACCACGACGAGCTGAAAGGCCAGGAACTGGCCTGCCAGGCTGGTGAGCGCGACTTTCTTAAAGACCACAACTTCCTTTGCGTCCAAAATAGTGACGTGGATCACTTGAAGGAACAGTATTACTGAGCGTCACTTCGGGCGGGCAGGCGGACGGGAGCGGATCACGGTGGCACCAGGACGACGATATGGGGCGACGGCAGCGGTGGTGCTGTTGGTCGCGCTTTTGCTCACCGGCTGCGGGGTGACCCGTGGCAACGATCCGGCCGGTATGCACCGGCTGCGGATGATGGTGCCCAACAGTCCGGGCGGCGGCTATGACCTGACGGCCCGCACGGCGGTCAAGATCATGGAGGACGAGGACATCACCGGCCGCGTCGAGGTGTTCAACGTCATCGGCGCCGGCGGCACCGTCGCGATGGCCCGGCTGATGAACGAACGCGGCAACGGCGACCTGATGATGATGATGGGTCTCGGCGTCGTTGGAGCGGTGTACACCAATGGGTCCTCGGCGCGGGCCTCGGATGCCACGGCGCTGGCCAAGATGGTCGAGGAACAAGAAGGCATCCTGGTTCCGGCGTCATCGCCGTTTCGAACGGTCAACGACTTCGTGACCGCCTGGAAGGCCGATCCGAGCCGAGTCACGATCGGCGGCGGATCTTCACCCGGTGGGCCCGATCACCTGTTCCCGATGGAAACCGCACGGGCGGTGGGGGTCGACCCCAAACTCGTCAACTTCGTCTCCTATGACGGCGGCGGTGATCTGTTGACGGCGCTGCTGGGTAACAAGATCGCCGCGGGCACATCGGGTCTGGGGGAGTACGTCGACCAGATCGCCTCCGGTCAGGTGCGGGTGCTGGCGGTCTCCGGGAGCGAGCGTGTCGAGGGTATCGATGCGCCCACCCTCACCGAAGCCGGGATCGATCTGACCTTCACCAACTGGCGCGGAGTCCTTGCGCCCCCGGGAATTTCCGATCAGGACCGCGATGTCATGGTGAAGATCCTCGAAGAGTTGCACAGCACCGACGCCTGGAAGCAGGCGTTGGTGGCCAACGGGTGGACCGACGCGTTCCTGACCGGGGAACCGTTCGAGAAGTTCCTCGAAGAGCAGGACAGCCGGGTGGCCACGACATTGACCGAATTGGGGCTGGTATGAGCACTGTTCCCGCGCCGAAACGCACCGACAAGGCCCAGTACGTCGTCTGTGTGGTGTGTGTTGCCGTCGGGGTCTTCCTGATCGTCGATGCGCTGCGGATCGCCGACGGTTTCGCGAAGGTGGATCCCGTTGGGCCGCGCCTGTTTCCGATTGCGATCGGTGTCGGGTTGGTCGTGCTGTCGGTCATCTTGGCGATCGCGATCCCGCGAGGGTCGCGCGGTGAGGCCGACGCCGGTGAGGACATCGACCCGAACACCTCCAGTGACTGGCGCACCGTCGGGCTGCTCATCGCGTTGTTCGTCGCGGTGATCGTGCTGGTGGTCCCGTTGGGCTGGACCATCACCGGTGGACTGTTCTTTGCCGGTGCGGCAACGGTACTGGGCAGCAGACACTACATCCGCAATATTGCGATCGGCGCGGTGCTGGGGCTGCTCAGCTTCTACGCGTTCTACTCTGGCCTCGGGATTCCCTTGCCCGCAGGCATTCTGGACGGGATTCTGTAGATGGAAAACTTCGACTGGCTCATGCAGGGTTTCGCCGAAGCCGTCACCCCGATGAACCTGCTGTATGCCGTGATCGGCGTGCTGCTGGGCACCGCGGTGGGTGTGCTGCCCGGTATCGGCCCAGCCATGACGGTGGCCCTGCTGCTGCCCATCACCTACAACGTCAGCCCCAGCGCGGCGTTCATCATGTTCGCCGGCATCTTCTACGGCGGCATGTACGGCGGTTCCACCACCTCGATCCTGCTCAACACCCCCGGTGAATCGTCGTCGGTGATCACCGCCATCGAGGGCAACAAGATGGCCAAGGCGGGCCGAGCCGCTCAGGCGCTGGCCACCGCGGCCATCGGGTCGTTTGTCGCCGGGGCGATAGGCACCACCTTGCTGGCCGCGTTTGCTCCGGTGGTGTCGCGTTTTGCGGTATCGCTCGGTGCCCCATCGTATTTGGCGATCATGTTGTTTGCGCTGGTCGCAGTCACCGCGGTGCTCGGTTCATCCAAGCTGCGTGGGGCCATCTCGCTGCTGCTGGGGTTGGCGATCGGCCTGGTGGGCATCGACTCGCTGACCGGGCAGCCGCGGGCCACCTTCGGGTTGCCACAGCTGAGCGACGGTATCGACATCGTGGTCATCGCGGTCGCGGTCTTTGCCGTCGGTGAGGCCCTCTGGGTGGCTGCCCATCTGCGTCGTCGTCCTGCCGACATCATTCCCGTCGGCCGGCCCTGGATGGACAAGTCGGACTGGGGACGGTCCTGGAAGCCGTGGCTGCGCGGCACCGCCTACGGATTCCCGTTCGGGGCGCTGCCCGCCGGCGGCGCCGAGTTGCCGACCTTCCTGAGCTATATCACCGAGAAGAAGCTGTCCAAGCATCCGGAGGAGTTCGGTAAGGGGGCCATCGAAGGTGTTGCCGGCCCGGAAGCCGCCAACAACGCATCGGCCGCAGGCACATTGGTGCCGATGCTGTCGCTGGGGTTGCCCACCAACGCCACTGCCGCGGTGATGCTCACCGCCTTTGTGTCCTACGGGATCCAGCCGGGCCCCACGTTGTTCGACAAGGAACCGCTGCTGATCTGGACGTTGATCGCCAGCCTGTTCATCGGCAACTTCTTGTTGCTGGTCATCAACCTGCCGTTGGCGCCGCTGTGGGCCAAACTGCTGCGAACTCCGCGACCGTATCTGTACGCCGGGATCCTGTTCTTTGCCGTCTTGGGGGCGTTTGCCGTCAATATCCAGCCGCTGGATCTGGCGCTGTTGCTGGTGTTCGGGTTGCTCGGATTGATGATGCGCCGCTTCGGGTTACCGGTGCTGCCGTTGATCATCGGGGTCATCCTGGGGCCCCGCATCGAACGTCAGCTGCGGCAGAGTCTGCAGTTGGGTGGTGGCGACTGGAGCAGCCTGTTCACCGAGCCGGTGGCGGTTGTCACCTATGTGCTGATGGCGTTGCTCTTGCTGGCGCCGCTGGTGTTGCGGCTGATGCATCGCAGCGAGGAGACGCTGCTGGTGGTCGAAGACGACAAGGACCAACAAGAGAAGGCGAGCCACTCATGACGCTCAATGCCCAGCGCGCGTGTCTGTACGCCAACACGCCGTCGCCGGCGTACAAACGTGTGCGCTCGATCGTCGCGGATGAGCGGAGCAAACGATGATCGTCGTGGGATTCACCGCAGACGAGTTCGGCCGGGTCGCGCTCGAGCACGGCATCACCGAGGCCAAACTGCGCAGTACCAAGCTGCTGGTGGTCAATTCGACCGCGGGTGACTCGTATGTCGATGCCGCCTTCGCCGCTCCCGATGCGGTGCACGAGCTGACAAGCCTGCTGTCCGAGTGCGGGGTGGAGCACACCGTCGAACAGCCGGTCGGCAAGTATGCCGCCGACGCGCTGTTGGAGGTGATGAGCCGCCCGGAGGCCGAGCTGCTGGTGATCGGTATCCGGCACCGCAACCCGGTGGGAAAGCTGTTGCTGGGCAGTGTGTCCCAGCAGTTGATCCTGCAGTGCCCCAAACCGGTGCTGGCAGTCAAGCCCCAGGAGTGATCCAGGGCGCTACCGGGCAAGCACTTTCGCGCCGATCTGGTCGGCGATCCGGACCGCGGAATCGGCCGGATCGGCGCTACAGGTGTTGACGTCGATGACAACGTTGTTGCGCACCGCCAGGGCGCGTCCGCAGGCCCACCCGGGTGCGGCGGCTTCCTGCTGTGTGGAGACCGTGCTGAGAGTGTCGTTGTTGTTGGTGATCTCGCCGACAACCCATCGTGACCCGCTCTGGGTGTGGGTGTACTCGTGGCAGGCCGGCCACTGCGCAACAGCGGAAGCGAAGAAGTCCTCGGCCGGCTTCCGATAGGGGAACAAGATGACTGCCTGCTTGAGATAGTGGGTGAAGGTGTCTCCGTTGGTGAAGCTCTGGTCGCGCTCGGCGCGGAACTTGCTGTTTGTGTACACCGGGGCTTCGGCGGCGCCGTCGATGGCCAGGCATTCCGGCGGGGTCATGATGGCACTGTTGTCCACCATGTCGGTTCTGGACTCGGTGAGGATCATCGGTGCCCTCATTGCGGCGGACGCCTCGAGTGGGTTGAGCAGCAGCGCATCGAGTTCGCGTTCGACCACGGGCCGGGGGATCAGGGTGGGGGTCGGCTCCGGGGGTTCGGCATTGCTTGTAGTGGTGCAGCCGGCGATCAGTACGCACACCGCTGCAACAACTGCCCGTGCTTGGCGCATATCGCCATGGTGAGACACGCCCCCGTAGCACGTGGGGAAGGTGACGGCGTTTCCCGGTAACGATGAACGGTGGTTTTTGGTAACGGAATGGCGTACCCCGCAATCGCCACGACTGACGCGACCACCGCTAATCGCCCCATCGGGCATGGGATGTCCGGAGACGCCGACGCATGGAAGCCGGGGCAGACAGGTGACGAGGCGCAACCTCATCTGGCACCTGCGCGACGTGGACCGACCCGGGCACAATGAGCCGGGTGAGCGACGAACCTGATCCTTACCTGCGTGTCTACGCCTCCCGTGTGCACAATCTGCGGGCCGTGGACGTCGCGGCGCCGCGGGATGCGTTTGTGGTGTTCACCGGGGTGTCCGGATCCGGAAAGTCGTCGCTGGCGTTCGGCACCGTCTATGCCGAGGCGCAGCGCCGTTACTTCGAGTCGGTGGCGCCGTACGCCCGCCGCCTGCTGCTACCCAATGACGCTCCGAAGGTCGATGACATCACCGGTTTGCCCCCGGCGGTGGCGTTGCAACAGCGCCGGGGAGCGACGAGCTCGAGATCCACCGTGGGTACCGTCACCACGTTGTCGAACCTGCTGCGGATGCTCCTGTCCCGCGCCGGAACATATCCGCCTGGCGCGACGGAACGACTGGACTCCGATGCGTTCTCGCCGAACACGACGGCGGGCGCGTGCCCGGAGTGCCACGGGCTCGGCCGGATCCATCGGGTGACCGAGCAGACGCTGGTCCCCGACCCGACGCTCACCATTCGTGAGGGTGCGGTCGCCGCCTGGCCGGGGGCCTGGCAGGGGCAGAACCTGCGCGACATCCTCATCACGCTGGGCTACGATGTCGACAAACCCTGGCGCAAAATCAGTAAACGGCAACGGGATTGGATCCTGTTCACCGACGAGCAGCCCACCGTGGAGATCGATCCCGGCCAGCATCCGGTGACCGCCGACTATCACTACAACGGCACCTTCTCCAGCGCCGAGCGTCATGTCCGGCATACCCTGGCCAACTCTCAGAGCGCAATGATGCGGCGCCGGGCCCTGCAGTACGTCGACAGTGTGGACTGTCCGCTGTGTGCGGGGTCCGGGTTGCGGCCCGAGGCACTCGCGGTGACGTTCGCCGGTTGTAATGTCGCCGAATTGGTGGCGTTGCCGCTGACCGTTCTGGCCGAGGTGCTGCGGCCGGCGGCCACCCGAACGGAATTCGACGCCGCCTATGAGTCCACCGAATCCGGCGAGCACACCGAGGTGGCGACCATGATCGCCGCCGATCTGGTGGCCCGCATCGCGGTTCTGGTGGATCTGGGGCTCGGCTACCTGAGTTTGCATCGCCGGACCCCCACGGTGTCGCCCGGTGAGCTGCAACGGTTGCGCTTGGCGACCCAACTGCGGGCGGGACTGTTCGGTGTTCTCTACGTGCTCGATGAGCCGTCGGCAGGTCTGCATCCAGCCGACGCCGAGCCGCTGCTCGAGGTGCTGGATCGGCTTCGGCGCGCTGGGAACTCGCTGTTTGTCGTCGAACACGACATGGACGTGGTGCGTCGCGCCGATTGGATCGTTGACGTCGGTCCCGGCGCCGGCGAGCTGGGCGGTGATGTCCTCTACAGCGGCCCGGTGGCCGGGCTGGCCGACGTCGCGACCTCGGTCACCCGGCGCTATCTGTTCGAGCGAAACCCACTGGACAAGAACAACTCCCGAACACCGGTCGGTCTTCTCAGCTTGCGCGGCATTACTTTTCACAATCTGCGCGACCTCGCCGTCGACATCCCGTTGGGCACGTTTGTCGCCGTCACCGGGGTTTCCGGGTCGGGGAAGTCGACACTGGTGTGCAAGGTCCTCGGCGATGTGATCGCCCGGGAGCTCGGTCGGGCCGCTGACGCGGCCGACGACGGGGGCGACGGTGACACCGAACTGCTCGACATCGATCAGGACGCCAGCCTCGGAGTCAGTGTGGCCGGGGCGGGGATCATCGACCGGCTGGTCACTGTCGACCAGCGGCCGATCGGACGGACCCCGCGTTCCAATCTGGCCACCTACACCGGGTTGTTCGACGCCGTGCGTAAGGCGTTCGCCGGCACCGATGAGGCGCGCCGGCGCGGCTGGAGCGCGGGCCGGTTCTCGTTCAACGTCGCCGAGGGCCGCTGCGACACCTGCCAGGGTGAGGGATTTGTGGCGGTCGAGCTGTTGTTCTTGCCGGGCACCTACGCCACCTGCCCGACGTGTGGTGGTGCCCGCTACTGCGAGGAGACGCTCGAGGTCACCTACCGGGATCGCACCATTGCCGATGTGCTGGCGTTGACCGTCGACGAGGCGGCCGAGTTCCTGGCTGACTTGCCCAGCGCGGCGCGAAGTTTGGTGACGTTGCGTGATGTGGGGTTGGGTTATCTGCGCCTCGGTCAGCCGGCCACCGAGTTGTCCGGCGGTGAGGCGCAGCGCATCAAGCTCGCCTCGGAGCTGCAGCGCGTCAAGCGTGGGCACACCCTGTATGTCCTCGACGAGCCCACCACCGGCCTGCATCCGTCCGATGTCGACCTGTTGGAGCTTCAGCTGCACCGGCTGGTCGACGCCGGGAACACGGTGGTGGTGGCCGAACACAATATGAACGTGGTGGCAGGCGCCGATCATGTGATCGATCTCGGCCCCGGCGGCGGGGACGACGGCGGCACGGTGGTGGTCGCCGGTACTCCGCGAGATGTTGCGGCGCACCCACAGAGTCGGACCGCCCGCTATCTCGCGGCGCGACTCAGCCCGTCACCGCCCTGAGCTGCGCGAGTGATTCGTCGATGTGGTCGGCGAAACTGCGTTCCGCGGGGTCGGTGAGCCAGCGTTCGAAACCGACTTTGAACACCGCGATTCCTGCTTCCGCGGTCAGGGTTGCCGCCGGTTCGCCGATGCCGCGGCTCCGCAGTGCTTCTGCCAGAATGGTGGCCATCGAGTCGAGCTTGATGAGTTCGCGTTCCTGCAGCCCCGGGTTGGCCGCGATGACCGTCTGCCGTTTCTGGCTGTACGGGCGACGGTTGTCGAAGAACTCGGCTGCCCCCGCCAGCGCCTGGGCGACGGCATCAAGCGGCGGCATGGTCGTGGGCGCGGCGTCGAGTGCGGTGGCGATGATGTGCATCAGCTCGGAGCCGCGGAACAGCACCTCGCGCTTGTCGGTGAAGTGCCGGAAGAAGGTGCGTTCGGTGAGTCCGGCGCGTTCGGCGATCTCCGCGACGGTGGTCTGGTCGAAGCCGCGCTCGTAGTAGAGCTCGAGTGCCGCTCGTTCCAGGCGGCCCTGCGCGTCCGGCTCCCAACGACCCATGCGGGAATTCTACGGCGATGACAGACGCTGACATCAGGCGTAGCTTGATGTCATCCACTGACATCGGTCGTCACGGAAGGAAAACTATGCGTGTCTTTGTCACCGGTGCCTCAGGGCACATCGGTTCGCTGGTGGTGCGGGAACTGCTCGACCACGGTCACCAGGTCACCGGCCTGGCCCGCTCGGAGCGCTCGGCTGCGGCGCTGGACGCCGCGGGGGCCGAGCCCGTCCGCGGAACACTCGATGATCTCGACGCGCTGGCAGCAGCCGCCGGTGCGGCTGATGGGGTGATCCACCTGGCCTTCAAGCAACGACTTTGCCGACTATGCCGCCGCGGCCACCTCCGATCTCAACGCCGTGGAGGCCATGGGCGCCGCGTTGGCCGGGTCGGGCAAACCGTTCCTCAACACCTCGGGTACCGCGATGCTGGCGGTCGGTTCCTCGGGAGAACTGGGCACCGAGGAGTCGACGGTTGATCCCTCGGGTGCGCGCGTGGCGTCGGAGAACGCGACCCTGGCCCTGGCGCAGCGGGGGGTGCGTGCCTCGGTCATCCGGCTGGCGCCGACGGTGCACGGGCCGACAGACCAGCACGGTTTTGTCCCGGCCCTGATCGCCAACGCCCGCAAGACCGGGCAGGCCCCCTACATCGGCGACGGCACCAACCGCTGGCCGGCGGTCCACAATCTGGATGCCGCCCGCCTGTACCGGCTGGCCGTGGAATCGGCGCCGGCGGGGTCGGTGCTGCACGGTGCCGCCGAGCAGGGCATCGCCTTCCGCGACATCGCCGCGGTGATCGGTGAGCAACTCGGCGTGCCCGCGGTCAGCGTGTCCCTCGAAGAAGCCACCGAGCAGCTTGGTTTCATCGGATGGGTTGCTTCCCTGGACAATCCGACCTCCAGCGTGTTCACCCAGCAGTTGTTGGGTTGGACGCCGCAGCATCCGACGTTGCTCGATGACCTGGAGAGCGGCAACTACTTCGGCTGAGGTCGGGACGAATTGGGCACTGGTTCACCAGGAACCTCGAGGCCCGAGTTTTTGTCGGACCCGTCTGCAAGTGTGGGGTATGTCTTCCGCTGCAACATCTTTGGCCGCTGCCGGGAATCGTCCCGG
>NZ_JBARXZ010000191.1:0-12151 GCF_049647605.1 Mycobacterium sp.
AGGGAGCCCAGGTCACCGCCGTCG
Organism: Mycobacterium sp.; assembly: GCF_049647605.1. Classification (GTDB taxonomy): domain Bacteria; phylum Actinomycetota; class Actinomycetes; order Mycobacteriales; family Mycobacteriaceae; genus Mycobacterium. The sequence continues at coordinate 25 of NZ_JBARXZ010000191.1, forward strand.
AACCGGCGGCCGCGCGCGCCGACCTGGTCGAGGCCAACACCCGTGGCTTCGGCGTCGAGGTGCTGCGCCGGGACGGCCGGGTTTCCGTGGACGACGGTTCGGCACTGCCCACCGGTTTCGACCGGGTGCTGGTGGACGCGCCGTGCACCGGACTGGGTGCGCTGCGGCGTCGCCCAGAGGCCCGCTGGCGCCGTCAACCGAGTGACGTGGCGGTCCTGACCCGGCTGCAGCGGGAGTTGCTGGCCTCGGCGATTGCGCTGACCCGGCCGGGTGGAGTGGTGTTGTACTCCACCTGCTCACCGCATCTGGCCGAGACCGTCGGGGTGATCGCCGATGCCCGGCGCAGATACAACGTGACCGAACTGGACACCCGGGAGTTGTTCGCGCCCATCGCGGATCTCGGGCCCGGACCTCACGTCCAGCTGTGGCCGCACCGCCACGGCACGGACGCGATGTTCGCCGCGGCACTGCAAGTAGGGTGATCGCCATGTCTGAGCCGTCATCTCGTCCCATGATTGCGCCGTCGATCCTGTCCGCCGACTTCGCTCGGTTGGCCGATGAGGTGGCCGCCGTCGGCGGCGCCGACTGGTTGCACGTCGATGTGATGGACAACCATTTTGTGCCGAATCTGACCCTCGGATTGCCGGTGGTCGAGAGCCTGCTCAAGGTCACCGACATCCCGATGGACTGCCATCTGATGATCGACGAACCGGAGCGGTGGGCACCGCCGTACGCCGAGGCCGGTGCCTACAACGTCACGTTCCACGCCGAAGCCACCGACAACCCGGTCGCGGTGGCACGTGACATCCGCGCCGCCGGTGCAAAAGCGGGACTGTCGATCAAACCCGGTACCCGGTTGGAGCCGTATCTGGAGATCCTGCGGGAGTTCGACACGCTGCTGGTGATGTCGGTGGAACCGGGATTCGGCGGGCAGAAGTTCATGCCCGAGGTGCTCTCCAAGGTCAGTGCCGTCCGGCGCCTCGTGGACGCGGGCGAATTGACCATCGTGGTGGAGATCGACGGCGGGATCAACGCCGACACCATCTCCCAGGCCGCCGAAGCGGGCGTCGACTGTTTTGTGGCCGGCTCGGCCGTCTACGGTGCCGACGATCCCGCTGCCGCCCTGGAAGCGCTGCGGGTCAGTGCGGCGGCATCATCGGCACACCTTCGGTTATGACATTCGAGGCCGCCATGCGGTCCGCGATCGAATGCGCTGAGCAGGTCAAGGGCCACACATATCCGAATCCACCCGTGGGTGCGGTGATCCTGGACGCCGGTGGGCACGTTGTCGGCTCCGGGGCCACCGAACCGGTGGGCGGTCCACACGCCGAGGTGGTGGCGCTGCGCGCGGCCGGTTCCCGGGCCCGAGGCGGGACCGCGGTGGTCACACTGGAGCCCTGCGCTCATCACGGCCGCACCCCGCCGTGCGTCGATGCGCTTGTCGCGGCAGGGATCTCGACGGTGGTGTACGCGGTCGCCGACCCCAATCCGGTGGCAGCCGGCGGCGCGGTACATCTGCGTGAGGCCGGGATCGAGGTGATCGACGACGTGCTCACCGGCGAGGTGTCGGCCGGGCCGCTACGGCAATGGCTGCATCGGCAGCGCACCGGCCGCCCGTACGTCACCTGGAAGTACGCCGGCAGCATCGACGGGCGCAGTGCGGCCGCCGACGGCACCAGCCAGTGGATCACCGGTCCGGTGGCCCGTGCCGACGTGCATCGGAGGCGTGCCGCGGCCGATGCGATCGTGGTGGGCACCGGCACGGTGCTCGCCGACGATCCGACCTTGACCGCGAGGTTGCCCGACGGCAGCCTCGCCGACCACCAACCGTTGCGGGTGGTGGTCGGGCAGCGTGAGATCTCCACGGAAGCCAATGTGCTCAACGATGATTCGCACACGATGCTGATCCGTACCCATGATCCGCACGAGGTGCTCAGGGCGTTGTCCGACCGCACCGATGTGTTCATCGAGGGCGGGCCGACCCTGGCGGGTGCGTTCCTGCGGGCCGGTCTGGTGGACCGGGTCCTGGCCTACATCGCCCCGATCATGCTGGGCGGGCCGACGATGGTGGTCGACAGTGTGGGCGTGTCCACCATCTCGCAGGCGTTGAGATGGCGGTACGACTCCGTGGCTCAGCTCGGACCGGATCTGCTGGTCAGCCTGGTCCGCGATCCCTGACGGTGTCACCGCGGCGAACTCGGTACGCCGAGCTCGCCGCGGCGAAGTCAGCGTGCGTGCCGGCCGCCCGAATCCGGCCGCGGAATCTGCACCGTCTGCGGTTCGTGGGATGACACCGAGAACACCTGAGTCTCGCTGTCATCGGGATCAGGTTGGCTGTCAGCGTTTTTGGGCCGTGCGTCCTTGGCTGCGATGAACAACCCGATCACTGCGCCCACCACACACACGACCGCGGTGATGGCAAAGATCTCGCCGTACTGCATGGCAAATGCCTGCCGGTACCGGGTGGCTTCCGCGGCGATCCGCGCCGCGAGGTTGTCGGCGCCGCCCTCGAGGGGGAGTGAGGCCAGGATCTGGTTGAACCGGTACAGGCCCCACGCCGACAGCGCAGCGACACCGACCAGCATGCCGGTCATCCGGGACACCACCACCAGCGACGACGCGATGCCGTGCTGGGCGGGCGGCACCACACGCAGCGCGGCCGAGGTCAGCGGTCCGATCACCAGCCCGAGCCCGATACCGGCCAGAGCGAGGTCGGTGTCGAACGTCGGCAACGTGAACAGCCCGAAGTCGTGGCGCTGCGACAACACGTTGACGCCCCAGTGTGAGATCAACCAGTAGGCGCCCGCGGCGATGAGCAAACCGAGGAATGTCACCAACCGATCGCCGATCCGGGTGGCCAGCCAGCCGCCGAGCAGCGCGCCGATCGGCAGCGCCACCAGGAAGCGCAGCAACAGGAACGCAGCCTCGATCTGATCGGTGCCCAGGACACCCTGGCCGAACAGCTCGATGTTGACCAACGTCACCATCAGGGCCGCGCCGGCGGCGAAGGACGCACCGAGGGCAGCCAGGAACGGCACGAACCGCACCCCGGCCGGATCGATCAGTTTGGTACGCGAATACCGCTCCCAGGCGAAAAACGCGACAACAGCCACACCGGCACCGGCCAGCAGCCACAGCCGCCAGGCGGGCACGACCTCGTGCGCGTTCGGTGTCGGGTTGTACAAACCGAAGACGACAAGCACCAACACGATCGCCAGCAGCACTCCGCCGACGATGTCGATCTTTTCCTTGGGCGTGTCTGCCGATCCGGAGCTCTGCCGCTTCCCCGGAACACTGAAGTGGATCATCACCATGGCGATCAGCGCCAGCGGCACGTTGACCCAGAAAACAGCTTGCCAATGAGCGAACAACGCCACCAAGGCGATGCCGTACAGCGGACCCAGCACACTGCCCAGCTCCTGCGCGGCACCGATACCGCCCAGGACGGCGGCACGTTTGCGCTCGGCCCACAGATCAGCGGCCAGCGCCAGTGTCACGGGCAGCAGCGCACCGCTGGCAGCGCCCTGGATGATGCGGCCGATTACGAGCATCGTCAGATCGGTCGACAATGCGGTGACCACCGACCCGACGGCAAAGCCGACGAGGCCGACCTGGATCAGCATCTTGCGCCCGAAGCGATCGGAAGCCCGCCCCAGCAGCGGCATCGCGGCGATGTAACCGACCAGATAGCCGGTGATGATCGGCGCCACCCGCTGGATCTGATTGATCGGGATCCCGACATCGTTCATGATGTCGCGGATGATCGTGATCACCACATAGGTGTCAAGAGCTCCGAGCAGTACGGCCAGACCGCCGGCACCGATGGCGATGGTGCGGTTGGTTCCGGGGCTGGTCGCTGGGCCGGCTCCCGCGCGCATCAGACTTGCGGCTTGGCGACGGTGACCGGCTTGTTCCATTCAGAGAGCTTCACCTGAACCGAATTGCCACTGCTCTGCTCGATCTGTGCCTGAACCAGATTGTGGTCGCCATCCTTCTCGATCCACGCCGTGGCCGGTACCGCCTCAGTGGCCTTCAGCTGCGGGATCAGCGCATTCACCGAGTCGGCGCTCACCTTGCCGGAGATCTTGACGGTGTCGATGCCGTCGATCTTCTCGGCGGCCTCGGACGTGGGATCGGTGAAGCTGTCCAGCATGGCGGCCAGACCGCCGTTGGGGTTCAGGATCGTCGACGGGTCGTAGATGTCGGCGGCCGGCCCCAGATCGAGCCAGCTGTCCGGTGTCAGCGACGCATAGAGGGTGTTGTCGATCACGATCAACCCGGCATCGACGTCCGAGCCACCCATGCTGATGGTGGCCTGGCCCTGCACGGCCGTGGCCGGCACGTTGGTCAGATCACCGGTCAGGGTCTTCAGGGGCAGCCCGTCGATGGTGCCGTTGACGGTGATGTCCAGATGCGCGCTCTGCAGACCTTTGGTGGTCTGGCTGGACTGCTGTAGCAGCTCAGCGGCATCCGGCAGCGATTCGGTGGAGGTGCCCGAGGAGGAGCACCCGGCGACCAGCACCGCGGCTGCGCTCAGGGCGGCGAGAGTTCGGGTGACCGGGGAGAGCCGGAGCTTGCGTCGAAGCGTCTGCATGAGTGCATCGTAAAGGGTGCTTCGATTCTGACCGCGGTATGACGAAAGGGATTCGAGGTGCGATCCGCATCTCGAGGGGGATCTGCGAGAACGATAGCCTGGTGTGATGTTCACCGGAATCGTCGAAGAACTGGGCGAGATCGTCGGCAAGGAAGACCAGTCCGATGCGGCGCGTTTTGTGATCCGCGGGCCTGTGGTCACCTCCGATGCCGGCCACGGGGATTCGATCGCGGTCAACGGTGTCTGCCTGACCGTGGTGGAGGTGCTTCCGGGTGGCGAGTTCAGTGCCGATGTGATGGCCGAGACGCTCGACCGGTCCAGCCTGGCCCAGGCGGTTGTCGGATCGCAGGTGAATCTGGAGCGCGCCGCCGCCGTCAACAGCCGATTGGGCGGCCACATCGTGCAGGGACATGTGGACGGCACCGGCACTGTCATCTCCAGGTCTCCGTCGGAGCACTGGGAGGTGGTGCGGATCGCGCTGCCCCAGAATCTGGCCCGGTATGTGGTGGAAAAGGGCTCGATCACCGTCGACGGAATCTCCCTGACGGTGTCCGGTCTGGGCCGCGACGACGGCGCCGACTGGTTCGAGGTGTCGCTGATCCCGACAACCCGCCAGCTCACCACTCTCGGTGGTGCACCCGTCGGGACGACGGTGAATCTGGAGGTCGACGTGATCGCCAAGTACGTCGAGCGGCTCATGCTCCAGCCGGGGCAATAAACCGGCCCATCACGGTGGTTCATACTGTGCGAGGCGTTGTAGTCCACGGAGAAACGGCAAGGTAGGCAGAGATGACGAGGCTCGATACCGTCGAAAGGGCGGTCGCCGATATCGCAGCGGGTAAAGCCGTTGTCGTCATCGACGATGAGGACCGCGAGAACGAAGGCGATCTGATCTTCGCCGCGGAGAAGGCAACCCCTGAGCTGGTGGCGTTCATGGTGCGCTACACCTCGGGCTACCTGTGTGTCCCGCTGGACGGGGACATCTGTGACCGGCTCGGACTGCTGCCGATGTACGCCGTCAACCAGGACAAGCACCAGACCGCGTACACCGTGACCGTCGACGCCAAACGAGGTGTCGGTACCGGTATCTCGGCCTCCGACCGGGCGACGACGATGCGGCTGCTCGCCGACCCGACGGCCGTCGCCGAGGAGTTCACCAAGCCCGGGCACGTGGTGCCGCTGCGGGCCAAAGACGGTGGCGTGCTGCGCCGGCCCGGCCACACCGAGGCCGCTGTGGACCTCGCCCGACTGGCCGGCCTGCAACCTGCAGGCGCGATCTGCGAGATCGTCAGCCAGAAGGACGAAGGCGCCATGGCGCAGACCGACGAGCTGCGGGTCTTCGCCGACGAACACGGGCTGGCGCTGATCTCGATCGCCGACCTGATCGAGTGGCGGCGCAAACACGAGAAGCACATCGAGCGCATCGCCGAAGCGCGGATCCCGACCCTGCACGGCGATTTCCGGGCGGTCGGCTACAAGAGCATCTACGAAGACGTCGAGCATGTTGCGCTGGTCCGCGGCGAGATCTCGGGCCCGAACAGCGACGGCCACGACGTGCTGGTGCGGGTGCACTCCGAATGCCTGACCGGTGACGTGTTCGGGTCACGGCGCTGCGACTGCGGCCCCCAACTGGACGCAGCGATGGCCATGGTGGCCCGCGAGGGCCGTGGTGTGGTGCTCTACATGCGCGGACACGAAGGCCGGGGGATCGGCCTGATGCACAAACTGCAGGCCTATCAGCTGCAGGATGCCGGCGAGGACACCGTGGATGCGAACCTCAAACTCGGACTGCCCGCCGATGCCCGCGACTACGGGATCGGCGCCCAGATCCTGGTGGATCTGGGAATCCGCTCGATGCGGTTGCTCACCAACAACCCGGCCAAACGGGTTGGTCTCGACGGGTACGGCCTACACATCATCGAGCGGGTGCCGCTGCCGGTGCGGGCCAACGCCGACAACATCCGCTACCTGATGACCAAGCGCGACCGGATGGGGCATGACCTGACCGGTCTGGACGACTTTTCGGAGGCCGACGACATCGTGCGGTTGCCAGAAGACCTCGGCGGGGCCCTGTGACATTGCTCGACATGACATCGCACAACACGACTTCGAATTCCGGAGCCCGGCGATGAGCGGGGCCGGGGTTCCGGACATGCCGGATCTGGATGCGTCGGGGCTCTCGCTGGCGATCGTGGCCAGTACCTGGCACGACACCGTGTGCGACGCCCTACTCGACGGTGCCCTGCGGGTTGCCCGGGTCGGCGGTATCGAGAGCCCGAAAGTTGTCCGGGTTCTCGGTGCCATCGAGATCCCGGTGGTGGCGCAAGAACTGGCACGGCGCTACGACGCGGTGGTCGCCCTCGGCGTCGTGATCCGTGGCGGTACCCCACATTTCGAGTACGTCTGCGATGCCGTCACTCAAGGTTTGACGCGAGTGTCGCTGGACGCCTCGACGCCGGTGGCCAACGGCGTGCTGACCGTCAACAACGAAGAGCAGGCCCTCGATCGGGCGGGTCTGCCGGATTCTGCAGAGGACAAGGGCGCCCAGGCCGCCGCCGCCGCGCTCGCAACAGCACTACTGCTCAAGGAGCTGCGGACGACATCGTGACCGACTCGACACGAGATACCGACTGGGACCTCACGGTGCGGCCCCATCTGACGCCGTACTTCGCCTACGCCGCGGCTTTCATCATCGCCGCCGCCCACATCGTGGTGGGGTTTCTGCTGAAGGTCGGTCAGACCGGGGTGATCTTCCAGACCTCTGATCAAGTCGGAATCGCGTTGGTCGGTGTGGTGATCGCCGGGGCTGTGCTGATGTTCTCCCGGCCGCGTCTGCGTATCGGGCCCGCCGGAATCTCAGTGCGGAACCTGGTGAACGACAAGCTCATTCCATGGGCGGATGTGGTCGACGTGTCGTTCCCGCCGGGGGCGAGGTGGGCTCGGCTCGACCTGCCGGACTACGAGTACATCCCGCTGATGGCGATCCAGTCGGTCGACAAGGACCGCGCGGTGACCGCCATGGAGAACGTTCGGGCGGCACTGGAGAAGTACCAGCACCAGAGTCACTGAACAGCCCAGCTCCACAACCGGGCTCGTTCCTCGTCTGGTACAGGGTCTGAACAGCCCTGCGGCGACGCCGGTCACACCGCCCGTCGGTACTAGGCTGGTGTGGTGCCTGATCCATCGACGTACCGGCCGGCCCCGGGTTCCATCCCGGTGGAACCCGGCGTCTACCGTTTCAGCGACGCACACGGTCGGGTCATCTACGTGGGCAAGGCCAAGAGCCTGCGCAGCAGGCTGAACTCCTATTTTGCCGACGTGTCGGGTTTGCACCCACGCACCCGTCAGATGGTGACCACCGCCGCCGGGGTCGAGTGGACGGTGGTCAACACCGAGGTCGAAGCCCTGCAGTTGGAATACAACTGGATCAAGGAATTCGACCCGCGCTTCAACGTCCGCTATCGCGACGACAAGACCTACCCGGTGCTGGCGGTCAGTCTCGGTGAGGAGTACCCGCGACTGTTCGTCTATCGGGGGCCACGCCGCAAAGGGGTGCGCTACTTCGGGCCCTACTCGCACGCCTGGGCCATCCGCGAGACCCTCGACCTGCTCACCCGGGTATTTCCGGCACGCACGTGTTCCGGCGGAGTCTTCAAGCGGCACAGCCAGATCGATCGTCCCTGCCTGCTCGGGTACATCGACAAGTGTTCGGCACCGTGTGTCGGTCGGGTCAGCGCCGACGAACACCGGGCGATCGTCGAGAATTTCTGCGACTTCCTGTCCGGTAAAACCGATCGCTTTGCCCGCGACATCGAGCAGCAGATGACCGCGGCGGCCGAGGCGCTCGACTTCGAACGTGCGGCCCGGCTGCGTGACGACCTGTCGGCGGTGCGGCGCGCACTGGAGAAACAGGCGGTGGTCCTCGGAGACGGCACCGATGCCGATGTGGTGGCGTTCGCCGACGACGATCTCGAGGCGGCGGTACAGGTATTCCATGTCCGCGGTGGCCGGGTTCGTGGTCAACGCGGTTGGGTGGTGGAGAAATCCAGCGAGCCGGACGAGACGGAAGCGGCGTCGCACGCGCTGCTGGTCGAGCAGTTCCTCACGCAGTTCTACGGTGAACAGGCCGAGTTGGGCCTCGAAACCAGCGGAGCCGCAGATGAATCCGCCAACCCGGTGCCCCGCGAGGTGCTGGTGCCGGACCTGCCGCCGAATGCCGACGAGTTGGCTGACTGGTTGTCGGGGCTGCGCGGATCCCGGGTGGCGCTGCGAGTTCCCCAGCGCGGCGACAAGAAGGCGCTGGCCGAAACCGTCCAGCGCAACGCCGAATACGCGTTGCAGCAGCACAAGCTCAAGCGCGCCGGCGACTTCAACGCCAGATCGGCTGCATTGCAGTCGATTCAAGACACTCTGGAACTCGCCGATGCGCCGCTGCGTATCGAATGTGTCGACATCAGCCACGTGCAGGGCACCGATGTGGTGGCGTCGCTGGTGGTGTTCGAGGACGGGCTGCCACGTAAATCCGACTATCGCCATTACTCCATCAAGGAGGCTGCGGGGGACGGGCGTTCCGATGACGTCGCCTCCATCGCCGAGGTGACCCGTCGCCGATTCTGGCGGCACGTCAAGGACAGCCGAGAGCCCCAAGAACTTGCGCCGGAGGGGAAATCGCGGAAGTTCGCCTACCCGCCCAATCTGTACGTCGTCGACGGCGGCGCACCCCAGGTCAACGCCGCGCAGGCCGTGCTGGATGAACTCGGTGTCATCGACGTGGCCGTCATCGGGCTGGCCAAACGCCTCGAAGAGGTGTGGGTGCCGAACCTGGACGGGTCGGCGCCGGATCCGGTGATTTTTCCGCGCAACAGCGAGGGGCTGTACCTCTTGCAGCGGGTCCGCGACGAAGCGCACCGATTTGCGATCACGTTCCATCGCAGCAAGCGCTCCAAGCGGATGACCGCCTCGGCGTTGGATGCGGTGCCCGGTCTCGGCGAGCATCGGCGCAAGGCGTTGGTGACACACTTCGGGTCGGTCGCCAAGCTGAAACAGGCCACGGTGGAGGAGATCACCGCCGTCCCCGGGATCGGCGTCACGACAGCCACCGCGGTGCTCCAGGCGCTCGGCGCTCTTGCGGTGCCCGCAGCGGTTCCGAGCGAGGAGGCCACACCGGTGGCCGACATACACGATGATGAAACCGGGCAACGGGTATGGGGATGACTGAAAACACGAACGCACACGGACCGGTGGATGCCGGCATCGACGTCGTACTGGTGACCGGGCTTTCCGGCGCAGGTCGGGGCACCGCGGCCAAGGTGCTCGAAGATCTCGGCTGGTATGTGGCAGACAACCTGCCCACCGAACTGATCGCCCGCATGGTCGACTTCGGACTGGCGGCGGGCTCCCGTATCACCCAGTTGGCCGTCGTCATGGACGCGCGATCGCGGGGATTCACCGGTGACCTCGACGCGGTGCGCAGCGAACTGGCGACGCGGGGTATCAACCCGCGGGTGTTGTTCCTCGAGGCCTCCGATGACATCTTGGTCCGGCGCTACGAGCAGAACCGGCGCAGTCATCCGCTGCAGGGTGACCTCACCCTGGCCGAAGGCATCGCCGCAGAACGAGCGATGCTGACCTCGGTGCGGGCCGGCGCAGACCTGATCATCGACACCTCGAGCCTGCCGGTACCCGCCTTGCGGTCCAGCATCGAACAGGCCTTCGGCACCGAGACAGCGCCGACCACCGCCGTCACCGTCGAATCCTTCGGTTTCAAATACGGGTTGCCGATGGATGCCGACATGGTGATGGACGTGCGTTTTCTGCCCAACCCACACTGGGTAGACGACCTACGCCCGCACTCCGGCCAGCACCCTGCGGTCCGGGACTACGTGCTGGGTCAGCCGGGCGCAGAGAAGTTCCTGGGGACCTACCATGAGCTGCTGGGCCTGGTCATCGAAGGCTACCGCCGGGAGGGAAAGCGTTACATGACAGTCGCCATCGGCTGTACCGGCGGCAAACACCGCAGCGTGGCGATCGCCGAGGCCCTCGTGGCCCGGCTTTCCAGTGTCGACAGGCTGGCAGTGCGGGTGCTGCACCGAGATCTGGGTCGCGAATGACCCCGGAGAATCACCGGATCGTCGCACTCGGCGGTGGCCACGGGCTCTACGCCACACTGTCGGCGGCCCGCCGGCTGACGGCCCATGTCACGGCGGTGGTGACAGTGGCCGACGACGGCGGCTCCTCCGGGCGGCTGCGCAGCGAGCTCGACGTCGTGCCGCCCGGTGATCTGCGAATGGCGTTGGCCGCCTTGGCATCCGATAGCCCACATGGTCGACTGTGGGCAACGATAATTCAGCACCGGTTCAGCGGCAGTGGCGCGCTGGCCGGACATCCGATCGGCAATCTGATGCTGGCCGGTCTCAACGAGGTGCTCGCCGACCCGGTTGCAGCACTCGATGAACTCGGCCGGATCCTGGGCGTGAAAGGTCGGGTGCTACCGATGTGCCCGATCGCGCTGCAGATCGAGGCCGATGTGGCCGGGCTCGAATCCGATCCGCGGATGGGCCGGGTGATCCGCGGCCAGGTCGCCATCGCGACGACTCCTGGCAAAGTGCGCCGGGTGCGGCTGCTGCCGGGAAACCCGCCGGCCACCCGGCAGGCGGTCGACGCGATCCGCAACGCCGACCTGGTGGTGCTGGGACCGGGCTCCTGGTTCACCAGCGTCATCCCGCACGTCTTGGTTCCGGGGCTGGCCGCTGCTTTGAGGGACACGACCGCGCGGCGGGCGGTGGTGCTCAATCTTGCCGCCGAACCCGGCGAGACAGCCGGGTTCTCCGCCGAACGGCACCTGCATGTTCTGAGCCAGCATGCACCCGACTTCCGGGTGCATGACATCATCGTCGACGCTGCCAGTGTTCAGGGCGAGCGAGAACGTCAGCAACTACAGCGCACCGCGAATGCGCTAGATGCCCGAGTTCAGTTCGCGGACGTATCCCGACCTGGTACACCTTTACATGATCCGGCGAAGCTGGCTGCCGTACTACAGAGTGTTGCGGCGGAGGGGGGCGACCCGGTGGCGCCGACTGCACACGAGTCGGCGCCCGGAGTGGTTGGACCCAGCCTGAATGGACCGAGAGGTGACGATCCGTGGCGATGACGGCCGAGGTCAAGGACGAGCTGAGCCGGCTCGTGGTGAATTCAGTCAGCGCTCGGCGCGCCGAGGTGGCGTCGTTGCTGCGGTTTGCCGGCGGCCTGCACATCGTGGCCGGCCGGGTGGTGGTCGAGGCCGAGGTCGATCTCGGCATCATCGCGCGGCGGCTCCGCAAGGACATCTTCGATCTCTACGGGTACAGCGCCGTGGTGCATGTGTTGTCCGCCAGCGGTATCCGCAAGAGCACCCGCTACGTGGTGCGCGTCGCCAAGGACGGTGAAGCGCTGGCCCGCCAGACCGGTCTGCTCGACCTGCGGGGTCGCCCAGTGCGTGGGCTGCCCGCGCAGGTGGTCGGTGGCAGCGTCGGCGATGCCGAAGCGGCGTGGCGA
>NZ_JBARXZ010000192.1:0-7360 GCF_049647605.1 Mycobacterium sp.
TTAAGGATAAAGTGGCGGTCGAAGCCCGATTTTGCCATGCATGATGCGCCATTGATCGGGAAGGGCGCCATGTCTCCGGATGCATTGAATTCGTTGTTTTCGCTGCTGATCGGATTCGCGCTCGCGGTAGCGCTGTTGAGCGGCTATCAGGCGTTCGTGCAGCGTCCCGCCGGATTTGGGCTGTTGCAGCAGGAGGCGGTCACCAGTTCGTTCATCGCGGTGCCGTTTCTGGTGTTCGCAGCGCCTTTCATCATCATGCGCAATACGATCCGCGGCCGTCAGGTGGAGCGGCGGCGCGTCGAGTTCGTAATGATGGCGACTGTGCTGTCCGGATTCTGGAGCCTGATGTCGGGCACCTTCGTTGTGATGACACTACGCGCGATGGGTGTGCTCGCCTGACGCCGATCGGTTCATGATGCGATTGTGCATCGGCGGCGCATTGACGTAGCATCGGCGACATTCCGCATTTGCCAATCAGGATAACCCATGGCGATTTACGAACTTGACGGACAGGCGCCCGAACTTCCCGCTGATGGCGACTGCTTCGTCGCCGACACCGCAACGGTCGCGGGCAAGATCCGGATGCACAAGGGATCGAGCATCTGGTTCGGAGCCGTTCTGCGCGGCGACAACGAGTGGATCGAACTGGGTGAGAATTCCAACATCCAGGACAATTGCACCTGCCATACCGATCCCGGCTTCCCGCTGACCATCGGCAAGAATTGCACCATCGGGCACAATGTCATCCTGCACGGCTGCACGATCGAGGACGGCGCGCTGATCGGTATGGGGGCGATCGTGATGAATGGCGCACGCATTCGTAGCGGCTGCGTCGTCGGTGCCGGCGCCGTCATCACCGAAGGCAAGGAATTTCCGGAGCGGTCGCTGATCATCGGCGCGCCGGCGCGTGCGATCCGCACGCTCGAGCCTGCGCAGGTGGAAGCCATGACGCGCGGTGCCGGCTTCTATGTCGCCAACGGCGCACGTTTCAAAAAGGGCCTGCGCAAGATCGGCTGATCGCCGTTTTTTGCTGCGCCAACCATCACCATCTCAAAAAGTTGCGGCCAGCCTTTGGGGGAGGTCGCGCCCGGTTGTTGATTCTACTTCGCTTTTCGTTCTGAGAGGCCCGTTTCCACGGATTCTCCACTTTGTCCACTGATCTGAGGCAGGCGCTCCACGCGGTCCCATTCCTCATGAGCGGCGGTATGCGTGTATCGCGCGGCCGACCGGGGATCGCGCCAGCGGCCGGTCGCGACCAGCCCTTGGATATCGGTTCCGCCGAACCGGCGCATCCACGTCGCCCAGGTGTGGCAGAACGTGTGGAACGTCACCCATGAATAGTTATACGGCGGGATCACCATCCGCTCGCCGCGCTTCGGTCGCTTCACAGCCGACAGCCCGCAGGCCGTCACCTTGGCATTCAGAAACAGAAAATTCCGGTGCCCGCCTTGGTGGAACCGGAAGACCTTCCCGGAAGCTCGCTTGTGCGGCTTTAGGAGGTCGCAGAGGTGGGGTGTCAGCAAGACGGACCTTGGGTCGTCATTTTTGGACGATTCGATATAGGCCGTGCGCTGGCCCAGATCGACACGTTCCCATTTGAGGGCTAGGGCCTCACCAATCCGGCAACCGGTGTAGAGCAGGAATGTGAGTAGCCGGGCCATCTCGGGATCTACTGCTTCGGCAGCCTTGATGATCGCAAATGCGTCGGGCGGTAGCAGAAATAGCGTCTTGGCCTTGCCCTTATAGCCCTTTGGCCGCTTTACCGTGATATCGACCCCGGCGTGGTGCAGGATCGCGCTCACCGGCGTATAGACGGCGCGGTTGCGCGCAGACGGGGCGAAGTTCGGATAGATCGCTGCCGCCGCTTCGTTGATTGCGCTCTGGTCTATCTGGTCCAACGGCGTCTCACCGAAATATTCAATCAACTGTCTGACGTATCGGCGCGTCCGCCCAGCCTTCATATAGGTGACGGCGGCGCTCAGGAATGTGGCGGGCGCTCGTTCGACTGGCTTGGGTGGATACTCACCACGTTCGATTTGTTTTTCGAGTTTGGCGAGTTCGGCAGCAGCGACGGAGCGCTTAGGAGTTCTTGCGCTTCGGTCCACAGAGACCCCGAGGTATGACCCCCGGATTGTCCAATTCGGCGTTTTACCGGCGCGCGGCGGCTTGAGTTCGAGGGGCATGACGTTTCTCGGGCTGCGTCTACAATGCGGTCAATATCAGCTTCCCGGAAAACCTTCGTTCTGCCAAGCCTGCTGTAGAACGGGCGACCAAAAGCGTCGGCCGGATGGCGGGAAAGCCAGTCCTGCAACCAGCGACGGGACTTGTGGAGTTCCTTCGCCGCTTGGTCCATGGTGAAAAAGCGGCTCAAAGGACGATCTCCTCCTTTGAATCTTCCCATTTGTTTGGCGTCCGCAAATCGCTTACGTCGGCCTTTGCAACGCAAAGCGACAGGCTTCCCTTGATGTATTCGCGGATTGCTGGACCAAGGTGAAACCATTCGCCGCGAAAATGAGATGCCCTAAATCTGTGATGCAGTTTCCGTTCTTCGCGCTCGTCACCAATGAGGACGAGTAGAGGGACGATTGTATACGGCGACCCGACCTGCATCCCAGCCATCCGGTAACGCCAATTCTTTGACCGTCCGATCTTCACGAAGTCGCCCGCGCGCAAGAAATAGATGAACGTCTTGCCCTCGCTTTTCGCGCGGGCAACGTCAGCCTGGGTGATGCGAGCGGCCGTCCTACTCATGCTTGCTCACCGGGGCGGGTGGGGCGCTCGCTCTTGTTTTTTACCGTTGCGCTCATCAAAAATATGAGAGCGACCAATGGCAGAGCCGATGCGGTCACGTAGCAGGCAACAGCTATGGCAAAGCAAATGCCGCAATTGTTTAGGGTGACAGACGTGTAAAGTCCCATCCTACTCACCCCCGGTCTTAGGAGGCGTTGGAAGGGGCATGAAGTGGGTGGGCTTAAAATCGCCGCCTATGTCTCGCAGGACTGCATATCCAAACGTGTGCCAGCGCTTGCCGCTACCCATATCGACAAGCATCGCTTCGTACACGCCTGCGTTGCCGTAGTGATCTGGCACGTTCGTTTTAACCAGCACCGCTTGATTGATTGGCGCCTCCTCAATCGGCCGCCACAACTCCGCCATGGCGGCGGTGAGGGCGGCGCGCATCCATATGGTGTTGTATTCGGTGGGCTGGTGGCCGGACGCCTCAACAGCCTTCGCGACCATCGCGTCAGTTACTTGCATCGTCCTGCTCCTGTGCGGCTGCGAGCATGGCGGACCAATGATCCCTAACATCATCGTCGTAGTCGTGATCCGGTCCCCCGTACCCGCTGGTTGTAGAGGTCGCGGCGTCAAGCATCGCTTGCGTCGGGACGGCAGGCACCACGACGAAGCTCTCGGCGGCGAGGTATTCCCGGTAGGCGGTGATGACCGCGGCGGCGTGTTCGGTCCAATATTGCCAGCGCGCTTGCGGCCCGCGCTCGTTGCCGCTGCAAGCCATTTCGCGCGCATAGGTCGATTGGTCCGGATCATCGCCAACGGCAATGCAGATCGCCCGCGCCCCGGCCTCTATCGCTCGATCAGGATGGGTCATGGCAGATGATCTCCCAATGTTTTACGCATGTCGCGTAACGCGGCGTTGGCGTGGTTGATATCTTTCGGGAGATCGACCCACGACCATGCAACGCTGACGCGCGCGACCGGCAGCGGAATCGAAAAGATGCTGCGTGGCCACAGCCATAAGAACCGGCGTGTTGAATGGAGTGGCCGGAATCGCTTGCCTGCCAGCTTGCGTTCTTCGCCCGCTTTCGGGTGACGCCATTGGAAACTATGCAGCTGGGCACCAAAACCCGCCATGAAGGTGTAGAATTCGCCGCGCGAGCCGTGGCGGTCCTGTTTCGAGGTATCGACAAGCCAATAGAAGCAATCGTCGAAGTACGGCGAGGCGAGGCCGCGACCGTTACCGAAAATCAGGTGGTCCAGCCGCAGCATCACTTCTTCCCCTCGTGCTGCTGAACAAATGTGCGGGCGGCTTGCACATCGCTTGCAAGAATCATCCCGGCACCGATATCTCCCCACGGTAGCGTAACGTCGGCGACCGGCCTCATCACCTCGACCGCCTCGGCCAACGCGCTCTCTGCGGCGTCGGCGCGGGCTTTGTAGCCAAGCATCGCCTCCGCGAACGGAGACTGGTTGTTCAAGCCAACAGTCTTGTTGCCGAGAATTTCGGCGCAGGACTCACGAACCTGTGAACGTGTCATCCCACTCTGGAAATTTACGACGCCGTTGATGCCCGCCCGCAGCCTCGCGTTCTCGGCTCGGGCTTCCGTGAGGGCGGTGGCGGCTTCTTGTGCTAAATCGTAATCGCCGCACTCATCGAACGCGACATATCGCGCTTCACGCAATTTTCTCACCAGATCATCGCTCATTGGTGCCTCCCGACCGAATGGCGGCGGCTAGGTCAGCATAGTCCCCAGCTTGACATTCAAGCCGTCCGTGCAAGTTGTAATTCTTATCCTCGTGCGCGGCTTCGGCTTCGGCCATCACAGCGTCGGACTTGGCGTCCGCAATCCTCGCGCACTTCTCCCGTTCGTCGGCTCGTATCGCCGCTTCCCCCGCCACAAGGCCCGTCGCGAGGATGGCGTTCACAGCGGCATTCAGTTCTCCGGCCATCGCTTCCGGATAACAACTGTCGCGGTGGAATTTGCGCAACAAGCCCGCCACCCTCTCGACCGCATCGCCTTCAAGAGAGGCGATGGCCTCGTCGATCATTCGCAAAGTGCTTTCGGCGTTGCTCCCGGGCGCGTGCGAGACAAATGTACGTGCGCGTTCCAGCGCTTCTTTCGGTGTGGTCATGGGCGTCTCATGCTGTGTTGGCGGTGGATTGCCCTTGGATATGTCGACGCCGTGGGTCTCGATGTCGCGCTCGGCGGGATTGAAAACATGGTGGCCGTCGGCGCGCAGCTTTGCCGCGGCGGCATGGAAGGCTGGAAAGTTGAACTCGGGAATCCCGCGCATGGGGCCGGCGACGTAGATTTTCATTCCGCAGCCTCCATGGTCGGAAGCTCTGCGATGAACAAGTCCTCCTGCCGTTCCTGCGCTTCGAGATATCGGCAGGCATGTTTGAAATAGGACGGCTTCAGTTCAATGCCGATAAACTTGCGCTTGAGTTTGAGTGCCGTCACGCCTTCCGAACCAATACCCATGAAAGGCGACAACACCACGTCGCCGGGGTTGCTCCACATTGTAACGGCGCGTTCGATCAGATCGAGTTGCAACGGGCAAAGGTGCCGTTCGTCGGCGTTGTCTTTCGCCATGCGGACGTTCAGCGTGTTGGTCTGGTTGATATCCATCCAGACCGGCGATGCCCACTTCTGCCATTGAGAGACCGGGAAATTCTCCGGCATGTGACCAACCGGCTCGGCATTGTCGCCGGGCTTGCGGAACACCAGGACATAGTCCGCCATGCCCATGCGGGAGCGGGTGCTGTCCTTCTTTAATTGCTTGTAGAGCAGCCCCAGCGCCTTGGTGCGGGTCATTTCCACGACAGGGTCGCGCCAGATGCAAATGCGGGAATGGAAAATCCAGCCGGCGTCCTGATGCAGCCGGACGATATCGCCGGGGAAGTCCTTGAGGCCGATCACGCCGTCCTTCCACTTCGACGATGGCAGGTCGGAGCAATGAACTGCCGTAAGCCGGCCCGGCTTGGTGATCCGAAGTTTCTCGCGGATCAGGTACGAATAGTGCCGATTGAATTCATCGTCCGACGTGCAGTTGCCCATGTCGGCTTCGCTATCGGAATAAACGAAGATGTTCTGGAACGGTGGGGAGTAGACCGAGAACCCGACCGTTTCATCCGGCAGTTGTTCGGCCACAGAAACGCAGTCGCCGTTGTACGCCATCCAGTTCTCGCCCGACGCCGAGTCAAGGCATTCGATCACGCGGCCCATGCCGGCACCCCTGCTTTGTGATTTGGCTGATAGGAAGTCTTGCGACTGACCGTCTTTTCGGTCGCGCGCGCCATCGCGGCCCGCATTGCGGCCTTCATCGTGGCGTGATCGTCGGCCTTGCGATCTATCACCCGCGCGATGGCGTCCTCGCCTTCCGCGACGATCAAATGGACCTGGACTTCACGCTTTTGCCCGAACCGCCAGAACCGGCGCACGGCTTGATACCAAGCCTCATAGGAAAACGTCCGGCCGACAAAAGCCGTGCGGGCGCAATGTTGCCAGTTGAGGCCGAACCCACAGATCGCAGACTTTGTTACGAGAACACGGATCGACCCATCGGCAAAACCGCGAAGTGTTGCCTCTTTCTGCTCCGGCGAATGAGAACCACGAACCTCGGAGGCACCGGGCAGCAACGCCATTACGGCGTCCGCTTCATAATCGCTATCGACCCAAACGACCCACGGTTCCGAACCGTCGATCAGTTCGGCCACGGCCTTTGCCCGACTGCCGGCCGTCTTGCGTTTCACGTCGTGCATCGACGTGGCCGACATATCGACCATGCCGAACAGGTCGGAGCCTTTGATGGGTGACGCCTCGGCGCGGTGCCGGATGATCTTCATAGGCGGCAGCACGAAGCCGGTATCGTCACCGCCAAGATCGGACGGCAGTTCCGCCATGCGCGACCATGACGCACACCAGTCCCAAAAATCGTTGACGGCGTGCTTCTTGAGCCGCCATTCCTGCGAAGCTGTGGACGTATCGTTGATGAACCAGCGCATTAGCATTTCGGACGACGGCATAACGCCGAGAAAGTCCGATTGCTGGCCCAGCTCCATATGGTCATTCGGCGCCGGAGTGGCCGTAGCGGACAGTCGGAAACGGTGTTGCGAGAATGCCTCAATCAGCGCCCGCGAGGTCTTGCCTGCGAATGATTTGAGGATGGAGCTTTCGTCCAGCGCAACCGCACCGAACGCGGCCGGGTCTAGTTTATCCAGCCGGTCATAGTTGCAGATGTTGATGCCAGGTTTCGCTTCGCCCTGTTCGCGGATAACCCGCGCATCGTAGCCCCAACGCTCTGCCTCCTTGGCAATCTGCCAGCCGACCGATAACGGCGCGAGGATCAGCGCCTTGCCGTTGCTGGCTTCGGCAGCGTGCGCAGACCATTCCAGTTCGCACGCCGTCTTGCCTAGACCGGTTGACAAGAAGTTGCCCGCAGACCCGGCGCGCAACGCGAATTCGACGCAGGATCGCTGGAACGGGAACAGATGACCAGCCAGCGCCGGCACGACAGATAGGCCGCGCTCTTGCGCACGAATGGCCTTGCTGGCGAGAAACTCGGCGTAGCTCATGCCGCGCCTCGCCCAAAGAACAGCCCGGAGCGATAGACTGGATACTGG
>NZ_JBARXZ010000193.1:0-26051 GCF_049647605.1 Mycobacterium sp.
CCCGTCCGCTGAGCAACAACTCCTTCAAGCCCCACCTGCTGCGCCGGGCGATCACCCGCGCCCTCACCGACGTCACGGAGGCCTCATGAACCCGTCCCCGCTGGGCGGCTACATTTCCCGCATCGACGGTCGTGTCAAGACCACCGGCGTAGCCCGCTACCCCGCGGACTACCAGGAACCCGACCTGGCCCATGCCGTCCTGGTGTCGGCCACCATCGGGCTGGGCCAGGTCACTGCCATGGACACCGAGGCCGCCGCGCAGGCACCCGGCGTCATCGCCGTCTACACCCCGTTTGCCCCGTTGCCGCTGGAACCCGTTGCCGAGGGCGATCTCGGGGAGAACTACCGGCCGCTGCAGGACCAGGAGGTCCGGTTCCACGGTCAAGCCATCGGTGTGGTGGTCGCCGACACCTTCGAACATGCCCGCGACGCCGTGGCCATGATCGCCGTCGACTATGCGCCGCGCACCCCACGCACGTCGTTGGCCGATGCCGGGCCCGGCATCAGCATGCCGGCAGCACTGGGTAACAGAACCGAGTTGGCGCCCGGGGTCACCTCCATCGATGCGGCCCTGCGGGACAGCGAGATCACCGTCGACATCACCGTCAGCCAGCCGGCTCAGCATGCCGTCGCAATGGAACCACATGCTTCCCTTGCCATCTGGCGTAGCGACCAGCTGACGCTCTATACCGGCACCCAGTTTCCCGCTCGCGCCGTGCTCGGAGTCACCGGCGCCCTCGGGCTGCAGCCCGACCAGCTGCGGATCATCTCCACCTACGTCGGGGGTGGATTCGGCAGCCGCGTACTGCCGTGGTCGGACGCCCTGCTGGCCGCCGCAGCCGCGCGTGAGTTGGGTCGCCCGGTCCGGTTGGTGCTCAACCGCACCCAGGTGTTCAGCACCGTCGGACACCGGTCCGCGGTGCGCCAGCGGGTCCGATTGGGCGCCCGCACCGACGGGACACTCACCGCTGTCAGCCACGAGTCCGACGCCGAAGCCCCGGCGGTGGGTGGATGGCCGATGCGGACCGCCGCCGAGACCACCGCCGCGCTCTACCGCACCCCGAACCTGCACGTCGACCAGCGGCAGGTCACCCTGGACACGCCACCGACCTGGGCGATGCGCGCACCCAATGAGGCACCCGGAGCGTTCGCCATCGAAACGGCGATGGACGAACTGGCGGTGGCCACTGGCGTTGACCCGGTGGAGTTGCGGCTGCGCAACTACGCGACAACGCTGCCCGGTACGGATCGCCGGTGGACCAGCAAGAGGCTCGACGAGTGTTACCGGCTCGGGGCCATCCGATTCGGGTGGGATCGCCGCACCGCCACCCCCGCGACCAGCCGCGACGGCCAATGGCTGGTGGGGATGGGCATGGCCACGGCGATCTACCCGGCCGCCGGCCGGTCCGGCAATGCGGTGCAGGTGCGCTTCCGCGACGACGGCACCGTGCTCGCCACGACGGGCACCGTGGACATCGGCACGGGCGCGGCCACCGCGCTGGCGATCGTCGTCGCCGACGCGGTTGGGCTGCCGATGGACCGCGTTGTCACCGAGGTGGGTGACACCGCCCTGCCGCCAGGGGCCGGCTCCGTCGGCTCCCGCGCCACCGGCAGCATGGCGCCGACAGCGCGCACCGCCGCGCGCGCCGCGATCAGCAACCTCGTCGAGGTGGCCACGACCGATCCGGACTCCCCGCTGTCCGGAGCGCAGACACCGGTGTCCTACGAAGCCGGCACTCTGCGATCGGCCAATGCGGAGGTCGCGTTCGCCGATCTGCTCCGTGGGACGGGAACCTCGGAGATCAGTGCCACCCACAGCGACGCCGACACCTTGCCGGGGAATTTCGCCGCGCACGGCTTCGGCGCCCATTTCTGCGAGGTGCGGGTCAACTCGTTCACCGGCGAAACCCGCGTGGCCAGGTTCACCACCGTCGTCGACATCGGTCGGGTGATCAACGCCAAGACCGCCCGCAGCCAGGTGGTCGGCGGTGTCATCTTCGGCATCGGGCACGCCCTGCTGGAGGCCGACCCCATCGAGCCCTCCGGCCGGCTGGCGGCGGCCAACCTCGCCGACTACATGATTCCCGTCAACGCCGACGTGCCCTTCATCGACGCGGTCTGCCTCGATGGCGACGACCCCGACTTCAGTGACGTCGGCGCCCGCGGCGTCGGCGAACTCGGCACCGTCGGCTCGGCCGCCGCGATCGGCAACGCCGTGTTCAACGCGACCGGTATCCGCATCCACGACCTGCCGATCCACCCAGAAGATCTGCTGCGCTGAAAGGTTCATGACATGACGTCGATCCGCGACACCGACGCCCCGGCCAGCAGGTCCTCGACGCGCAGTGGTGGAGTCCTCGGTGCCGCCAATCGATGGCTGGGAGTTGTGCTGGTGACGCTGCTGTGCGTCAGCGGCCTGCAATTTGTCCTCTACATCGCGCTGACCTACATCGCCCGATTGTTCGACGGTGATCTGCAGCAGTGGAACAACGGCTTTTTGCCGGGCCTGTACTCACCCGACAATCTCGGTGCCAGCGGCTCGATCGGCCTGCACTTCGTGACCGGAGCGGTGGTGATGCTGCTGGGCTGCATCCAGCTGGTACCGATGATCCGGGCCCGTTGGCCGGTGGTGCACCGGTGGGTCGGGCGGCTGTATGTGGCGACCGCTGGGCTGACGGCGGTCGGCGGTCTGGGCTTCATCGTGCTGCAACGCACCATCGGCGGCATCATGATGGACATCGGCTTCGGCGTCTACGGCCTGCTGATGATTCTCTCTGCTGTGCAAGCCATCCGATATGCCCGGGCCCGGGACTTCGATCGGCACCGCGCCTGGGCGGTGCGATTGTTTGCCCTGGTGATCGCGTCCTGGCTTTACCGGATGCAGTACGGGCTGGCGAGCCTGGTCGAATTCGACGGTAGGACAGTTGATTTCCGAGGCTGGTTCGATTTCACGATGGACTTCTTCTTCTACCTCCCCAACCTGGTGATCGCCGAGCTGTACCTGCGGGCGCGGCAAGCGCACAGTTCAGCGGCAGTGCGCAGCATGGCGGTGGCCGCGCTGCTGTTGTCGGTGATCGTCGTCGCGGGCGGGGCCTGGATTCAGGTGCAGCGGCTGTAGCTGCCCTAATCCGTCGATCATCGACGCGGCTCCGAACCAGAGCCCGGCCGCCGCGAGCCCGATGTTTCGATCATCGTGAAGTTGGGAATCAGAACCCGCCATGACAACATCGCCGCCGCCCGAAGACCTTCGCGGGCTTCACCTCCACGAGTGGACGAGCGGAAATGCCGTGGTCCTGGCCGCCGCCGGAAATGTGGACATGGCCTCCGCACCTGCGCTGGCAGATCACGTCGGCCGCGTCTTGCGTCGGCGCCCAGCCACCTTTATCACCGACTTCACCGATGTGCGCTTCCTGGCGACTGCGGGGATGAGCATCTTGATGGAGGCAGACCGCCGCAGCCAAGAAGTCCTGACGTCATTTCGAGTTGTTGCTGCCGGGAAGGTCACCGCGCGACCGATGCAGCTGCTGGGTATCGACGGCCTGTTGGACATGTACCCGACGGTGGCGGCCGCGCTACGCGGCTCTCAAGACCGCAGGGTCCAATACTGCTGCAGCACTCTCTTTTTCAGTCACACAATCGGGGCGGACTGCTGACGACACCGGGGGTTCGCCGCACTCAGAACCACACGGAAAGGACTGGGATGACGGTGGCGGCAGAAGTCGACTGGACGATTTTTCCCGGCAAGGGAATTGGGAAACTCGAGTTCGGCATGTCTGCGACGCAGGTGGACGCACTCTCGCACACCTACGGTGCTGTCACAGGTCGGATGAACGACCAAATCTCCGACGAGATCCTGCGCGGCTCGCTGGAGAAGTTCGGCGGCGCGATGACTGACGAGGAAAAGCAGTCCCTCATCGCCGCCTGCGCAGAGAGTGGCCCATCCGCTGACAGCGTGACCGAAACACGGGGCGATCCGGGCCTCGTTCTGGGATATCAGGCTGACCGCCTTGCCGAGATCATGTCGGCGGAAGGGCAGCGCCCGTTGTTTCTCGAGGGCAAGGACATCTTCTCGCTCAGCGGGCTGGAGCTGCTGACACTGTTGGAGCGGCTCAACGGCGGCCCCGGGCGGTATGCCAGCACCGAAGCAGCCTTCGACAACCTCGCCATCTCGGTGGCAGGATTCTGCGTCACCGATCGGGCTGCGGGCGTGCAGATGCTGGACAAAGCCGACGAGCGCTTCCAAGGGCGCACGGTGATGTTGCGGTCAGAGCCCTATCGGCCTGAGGACGGGATCGACAGCTTCGTCACCCATTCTGTTCTGGGGTGACTCTCTGTCGTCAGTGTCAGGGATCAACCGAAGCCACTGTCAGGCATCACCCGACGTAATACAAAAACCTTGTGGGGCGGGCGGGGCTCGAACCCGCGACCAAGGGATTATGAGTCCCCGGCTCTAACCAACTGAGCTACCGCCCCTTGACGCAGCTGCGCGGCCGCTATTTTCGCATGCGGCCGCGCAACCACGCCAAGGCGGTCAGTCGATACGGGCGGAAATCGAGGTCGACGGTTTCCAGGCCAGCGCGCCGACCACCAATCCGACAAACGGAATCGCGGCCAACACCACACTCAATCCCAGGCTGCCCCCGGTGACCAGGGTGAAGTTCGACAGCACCAGCCACAGGCTGCACAGCAGGCCGAGCACCGCCAGCGCAGGCGCGATGCGCGTCTGCCAAGGTTTGCCCGACACCTCGCCGTGGTTGCGGACGAAGAACACCAGCACCGCAATCGACGTCGTGAGCATCAGGGTCACCATGCCGACGGTGGCCACGCCGGCCATCGAGCCGAACACTCCCACCAGCGGATCGATGCCCAGCACTGCCAGGATGGCGACGATCACCGTGGCCGTCGCGGTCTGCACCAGAGACGAAAATGCCGGCGACTGATGGCGGCCGTGCACGGCGGCCAGCCGCTGCGGCAGCATGCCCTTGCGGGCCAGCACAAACTGGTACCGCGCGATCACGTTGTGGAACGACAGCACGCAGGCGAACAAACTGGTCAGCAGCAGCACGTTGACGATGTCGCGGCCGAGGGTGCCCAGCATGACGCCGGTGGTGTCCAGCAGCATGTTGCCCTCACCGTCGAGGGTCTGCTGCGCCACGGCGGTCACATTGTCGGGTCCGATCGCCACGACAAACGCCCACACGGTCAGTGCATAGAACCCGCCGATGATCAGCACCGCGGCGTACGTCGCCCGCGGGATCGTCTTTTCCGGGTCGCGCGCCTCGTCACGGAACACCGCCGTGGCCTCGAATCCGATGAACCCCGTCAGCGCAAACAAGATGGCGATGCCGAGGGTGCCCTGCGTGAACACCGCCGGATCGAAGGAGGTGAACGTGATACCGGCCGGGCCGGGTTTGGCGACCATCACCAGGTCGAGTACCACTACGATGCCGATCTCGAGGGCCAGCGCCACCCCGAGCACCTTGGCGGACAGCTCGATGTGCCGGTAACCCAGCACGGCGACGATCGCCAAAACCACCAACGAGTAGAGCGGCCACGGCAATTCGGGGCCACCGTAGAAGCCCACGGTGTCGCTGATGGCCCAGCCGATGTAGCCGTAGATGCCGATCTGGATGGCGGTGTAGGCGATCAGCGCCACCACCGCGATGCCTTTACCCATCCGCTCCCCGAGCCCCACGGTGACGTAGGAGAAGAACGCCCCGGCCTCGGGAACATACGGCGTCATCGCCACGAAACCCACGCTGAACACCAGCAGGACCAGCGCCGCGATCACAAACCCGACGGGTGCGCCTGCGCCGTTACCCAGTCCCATCGCCAACGGCATGTTGCCGCCGATCACCGTCAGCGGGGCGGCCGCGGCGACGACCATGAAGACGATGCCGATCGGGCCGAGATGCCCGGTGAGGCGGCGCTCCCCGGTCTTGGTGGTGGTCATGAGGTCTCCTGGAGTGCTGATGTGAGTAGGTGGTGGTCAAGTGCATGAGCGGTGTAACCCTTGTGGCCGGTCACGGTTTGGGCGGCCACCACGGCGTTGATGATGGCCTCCTCGGTGGCCTCGATGGTCAGGTCGAACAACAGGTCCATCAACTGCGGGCCGACCATGCGCAGCGGTATCTCCTGCGGAAGCTCGGTCTTGGCGTCGACCGCGCCGTAGGGCGGGATACCGCGGTTGCCGGTGGAGAACGCCAGCATCAGGTCGCCGCTGTACTGCTCGCCGGTGCCGCCGAGACGCCCGACTGCCAGCGCCGATCGCTGTGCCAGCCGCTGGCATTGATGCGGCAGCAACGGCGCGTCGGTGGCGACGATGACGATGATGGACCCGGAGCCCGGCCGGTATCCCGGCGGATAGGCCGGCAGTGGAATCTGTGCGTCGCCGATCTTCTCCCCGACGGGCACCCCGTTGATCCGAAACCGTTCGCGGCGTCCGTGATTGGCCTGTACCAGGACACCGACGGTGTAGTCCTTCACCCGGGATGCGGTGCCGATGCCGCCCTTGAACTCGTGGCAGATCATCCCGGTGCCGCCGCCGACATTGCCTTCAGCCACCGCACCGGCGGAAGCCTGCGCCAGCGCTGCGCGCACATGCTCGGGGCGGACGTGAAATCCGTTGATGTCGTTGAGAAATCCGTCATAGGTCTCCCCCACCACCGGCAACGACCAGTACAGGCCATCGCCGCGCACCCGCACCTGCTCGGCGACCAACTCGTCGCGCACCACACCCACGCTGTGGGTGTTGGTCAGTCCGATGGCGCTGGTGAGCTCGCCGGATTCACGGATCCACTCGAGGCCGGTCAGCTCGCCGCTGCCGTTGAGGACGTGCGAGCCGGCGAACACCGGCTCGGTCCAGATGTCGTCATGCGGGACGACAACCGTCACCCCGGTGTTCACTCCGTCGCCCTGAAGGGTGGTGTGTCCGACGCGGACCCCGGCCACGTCGGTGATGGCGTTGACCGGCCCTGGCTGGTGCTGGCCGATGATGATTCCGAGCTCTCTGGCACGCATTGGCTTCTTCTCGTTCAAGAGTTATTTTCCGAATTGGAAAAGAACTATGCGCCCGGGTGAGCCACAACGCAACAGGAACGGCAAAATTAGTTGAAACACGTGGGAAGGAGTCAGCCGATGGGACGGCCGAACCGGCAGATCGAGCGACGCGGCGAAATCCTGGATGCCGCGATCTCCCTGATCGAGCGCCACGACCTGGCCACGCTCAAGCTTGCCGACGTCGCCGCCGAGTTGGGCCTGACCACCAACGCGGTGCGGTACTACTTCAAAGACATCCCGGAGCTGCTCTCGGAGCTGGCGCTGCGCTCCGATGACCGGTTCTACGACAAACGCCTGCAACTGGGCACCCAGACCGACAACCTCGCGACCCAGCTGGCACTGACCATCGCTGCCGGCCTGCCCAGCGGCCCCGAGGACGCCGAGTGGCGCGCGATCTGGCGGGCCGTGCTGGCGGCCGGCTTCGAACTCGACCAGCGCCGCGACGTCCAGGGCATCTACCACCGGCAGGTCGACCTCTACACCGACCTGCTGACCGCCGGGGCCGAAGCCGGGGTGTTCACGCTGAGCTCCCCCGCTCGCGACGTGGCGATGACCCTGATGTCGATGGAGGACTACTTCGGCTACCGGATCGTCGCCCGCGACCCGGAGATCAGCCGCGCCACCGCCCTGCGACTGATGCGCCAGTACGCCGAGTTGGCCACGAGAACTCGGCTGCCAGACACGGCATGACCGGCCCAGACACCGGGCTCGGTTTGAAGATCCCCGAAACGGCAATTCTTTTCCGGCAAGCAATCTGCGACGAATCGGGGTCCACATGATCGTGCTCGGTGTCATCCTTCTCTTGATCGGCTACTTCACCAGTTTGTCGATCCTCTACACCATCGGCGGCATTCTCCTTGTTGTCGGGGTTGTGCTGTGGATTCTCGGCGCGGCGGGCCGACCCGTCGGCGGACGAAAAGTCTGGTTCTAGACCGACACCCGCGATGTGACTGTCCGGCGGCGGCTACGCATACGGCTTTTGGCCGTAGCGGGGTCGCCGCCGGATCGAGTTGTGACAACTCACAAAACAGCCTGCCGGCAGCGCGCTGCCGGCACCCATATGACAAAGCCATCGAGGCGGGGTAGGTTACCTAGGTCACAATCGAATAGCCGTTGATGCGTGGCGGGAGAGTCTCGAATCACCGAGGCGCCGTAGGAGCAATATCCTCCCCAGGAATCTCTCAGGCCCCAGTACCGCTGCGCGAAGGCAACTCTGGAGACAGGCAATCCACATCAGCCTGACCGAAGGTGTACGGCGCATGTCACAAACGCGCCAGATCTCTCAGGTTTCAGGACAGAGCGGGGAGTTCCGATTCGCCATGGCCACCCACCGCGGTGACCTGAACTTGGAGGAACTTCCGTGCCCACTCACGCACCATTCGACACCCACGAGCGACAGCTCCTGGAGTTCACGCCGGCTTGGGTTCCCTACGGCGGCCCACCCGAGGATCTTTCCTACCTCGAATTCGGCACGACGTCCGCCGCCGTGGAGGACCGATTCTGCAGCCTGGTGGCCGCCCACGCCGAACGGCTACCGTGTCTGCCGCGCGCCGACCGCGCCCTCCTCGCCGACGCCCTGGCCAGCGTCGGAGCCTGACCTTGACCATCACGCCCAGCTCCCCTACGGTGGAGTCACCATTGATATATCACCTGTCGATCAGAAATGGCCGGTTCACGAGGACGGTGCCCCAGTGACCATCAGTGTGTTCGACCTGTTCTCGATCGGCATCGGACCATCGAGTTCACACACCGTCGGCCCGATGCGCGCCGCCGCGCGGTTCATCGCCGACCTACGCACCCTGGGCGCCCTCGACGACGCCCGCGACATCCGGGTGGATCTGTACGGCTCGCTGGCCGCCACCGGCGCGGGCCACGGCACGATGACCGCGGTGCTGCTGGGCTTGGAGGGGTTGCGCCCCGAGGAGATCCAGACCGAGGAGATGGAGCACCGCATCGCCACGATGCGAGCCACCGGACACATCAACCTCGGTGGCGCACAAGAGATTGCACTCACCGAAGCCGATTTTGCCCTCCGGCCGCTGACCATGCTGCCGTTTCATCCCAACGGCATGACGATCACCGCCATACGCCCTGACGGCACCGTGCTGCACAGCGAAACCTACTTCTCCATCGGCGGCGGGTTTGTGGTCACCGAAGCCGAAAGCCGTCACACCGCGACCGCGACAACCACATCTGGAAACGGGTTCAGCTCGGCCAAAGAGATGCTCGACCTGTGCCACCAACAGGACTGCAGCATCCACCAATTGATGCTGGGCATCGAAAGCGCCACCAGGACCGAAACCGAGATTCGCCGGCGCCTCCTGCACATCCGCGACGTGATGGTGGAATGCGAGCAACGCGGTATCGACCGGGAAGGCTTCCTGCCCGGCGCACTGCAGGTCCGCCGCCGCGCCAAGGACTGGTTCCAGCGTCTCAACGAGGAAGATCCCCAACGACTTCCAGAGTTCGCCGAAGACTGGGTCAACCTGGTCGCACTGGCCGTCAACGAGGAGAATGCCTCGGGCGGACGCATCGTCACCGCACCGACCAACGGTGCGGCCGGCATCGTCCCCGCGGTGCTGCACTACGCGATGCACTACACCCCGGCCGGCCACGCTGATCGCGACGAGACCACTGTCCGCTTCCTGCTCACCGCCGGCGCCATCGGCTCGCTGTACAAGGAACGCGCATCCATCTCCGGGGCCGAGGTCGGCTGCCAGGGGGAAGTCGGCTCAGCGGCGTCGATGGCCGCCGCCGGTCTGGCCGAAATACTCGGCGGCACACCCGAACAGGTGGAAAACGCCGCCGAGATCGCCATGGAACACAGCCTGGGCCTGACCTGCGATCCGATCGAAGGCCTGGTGCAGATCCCCTGCATCGAACGCAATGCGATCTCAGCGGGCAAAGCAATCAACGCCGCCCGGATGGCGCTGCGCGGCGACGGCACCCATCGGGTCAGCCTCGATCAGGTGATCGAAACCATGCGGACAACCGGCGCGGACATGCATTCCAAATACAAGGAGACCAGCACCGGCGGCCTCGCGGTCAATGTGCCGGTGAACTACATCGAGTGCTGACCGGCAGTTCACCCGACTCAAAAGGCATCGGCTCCGGTTTTCCAACCGGAGCCGATGCCTTTTGCCGATCTAGTGTGCAAGCTTGGCTTTGAGCCAATCGTGGAACGCGCCGATGTGGTGCTCACTGGGTACCAGCACTCCGCCGTCGCGGTAGGTACGCGAATCCATCGCCGGCTGACAACGCTCACAGGCGTCGAAATCCTGTTGGTTGACCCGATGGAACAATTCCACCGATCGGCTGACATCGCGCCCGGATTCGACGACGTCCGGCAGGTACAGCCAGTCGCATTCCACGACGGTGTGATCAGCGGCCAGCGGGAACATCCGGTGGATGATCACATGGTCGGGCACCAGGTTGACAAACACCTGCGGACGCACGGTGATCGCGTAGTAACGCCGGTCCTGATCCTCGGAGATGCCGGGGATCACGTCCAGACCCTCCGACCCGTCGATGGTGAATCCCTGGACATCGGAGCCGAATTCAGCGCCGTGACCGACGTAGTACTGCGCGGCGTAGCCGTCGGCGAACTCCGGCAACACCTCGGTCAGCTCGGGGTGGATGGTGGCGCAGTGGTAGCACTCCATGAAGTTCTCGATGATGAGCTTCCAGTTGGCCTTGACGTCGTAGACGATGCGCCGGCCCAGACTCAGGTCCGCAATGCTGTAGTGGTCGATGGACTCGACATCACCGAGCCGGTCGACGATCTCCTGCATGACCGTCTCCTCGAAGGACGGCGGCTCGTCGCCCAGGCACACCCACACATATCCCAGCCACTCGCGGACCTCGATCTTTTGCAGGCCGAATTCGGTGCGATCGACATCGGGCATCTTGGTCAGGTTCGGCGCGGCGATCAGCTTGCCGTCGAGGTCGTAAGTCCAGGCGTGGTAGGGGCATTGGAACGCACGCTTGACCTCACCGGACCCCTCGGTGCACAGCCGGGCACCCCGGTGCCGACACACGTTGTAAAAAGCGCGGACCTCACCTTTGCGCGACCGGGTGACCAGCACACTCTCCCGCCCCACCTGCACGGTCTTGAAGGCACCCGGACCGGCCAGGTCAGCAGATCGGACCACACAGAACCACATGGTCTCGAAGATTCTCTCCTGCTCGAGGGAGAAGACGCCCGGGTCGGTGTAATAGTGTCCAGGCAGCGTCGAGATGAGGCTTTCCGGCAGGCTGGGTGCTGCGGTTGTCATGCGTTGCTCCTGGGTGTTCGTGGCGAAATGAACTGGATGAGTGGAGTTTTCAAACTGTTGCCGGCGTCGCGGCGATCTGGCGCCGTAGCCGGTTGAACAGCCGGGGCTGATCGACCGCGAGAACGGCCACCAGTTGGCCGTCGCGGCGATAGGTGGCGACAAAGCACCGGGTTTCGCAGTTGCCTTCTTCGATGGTGACGACATCACCGGGGCGGGCCAGGCCGGCGAATTGGATGCGGGCGCCGTACTGATCGGACCAGAAGTACGGGGCCTTGGCCGCAGCGCCCTGATGGCTGCCGCCGGCAAGCAGCGCCGCCACCGCGATCGCCGGTCGTTCCAGGGCGCCGGTCCAATGCTCAACACGATGCACCGCTCCGATCGAGGGGTCATACCAGGCGGCGCAGTCGCCGACCCCGACCACATTGGGGATGGCCGTCTCCCCTCCGGCACCACAGATGACGCCGTTGCCGAGGTCGAGTCCGCAGTCCCGCAGCCACTCGATGTTGGGGATACCACCAATGCCGACCACCACCACATCGGCGGGCAGGGTGCGTCCGTCGGCGAGTTCGACGCCGGTGACCCGGTCGCTGCCCACGATCCGTGACACCCCGACGCCGCACACCAGGGTGGTGCCGTGCGCGACATGCGCACCGGCGATCACGGCACCGAGCTGGGCACCGAGTTGAACCGCCAGCGGAGCGGGAGCCGCTTCGACGACGGTGACGTCCAGCCCCAATTTGCGGGCGGTGGAGGCGACTTCGGCTCCGATGAAGCCCGCGCCGATCACCACCAGGCGCGCACCGGGTCGCAGTTCCTGACGCAAGGCGACGGCGTCGTCGATGGTGCGAATGACGTGCACGCCGGCCAGGTCGTCGCAGCCGGGCCAGCGGCGCGCCCGTGATCCGGTGGCCAACACCACGCCGTCGACGGGGACCCGTGAACCGTCGGCGAGTTCGATCTCACCGGAACTGCAGTCCAGGCGGGTCGCAGCGGCACCGAGCACCCAGCCCGCGTCCAGGTCGTCATCGTCGGCTTCGAGAGCGAGGTCGGCCTCGCTCAAGGAGCCGGCCAGGAATTCTTTGGACAGCGGCGGACGGTCGTAGGGCCGGCGTGCCTCATTCCCGATCACCGTGAGGCGCCCGTCGAACCCCTGGGCGCGCAGCGCCCGGGCCGCAGACAGCCCCGCCAGCGAGGCCCCGACGACGGCGACATGCCTCATCGGCTGGATCCTTCGTCGAGCCGGGCCCGGATATCGGGCGGCAGATTCGGCTTGTCGGCACTGAGCTCGACATAGATCACGTCACCACAGATCTCGACGACGTGAGTGCGCACCGGAAGCTTGGCCGGCGGGGCGTCGACCGCTCCGGTACGGAGATTGAAACGCGAAGCGTGCAAAGGGCATTCGACCTCACAGCCCTCGAGCCAGCCGTCCGCCAGGGAAGCATCCTGGTGCGAACAGGTGTCATCGATGGCCAACACCTCGCCGTCCTCGGTGTGAAACACGGCGATGGGTGGCACGGTCGCGACCCGGCGGGACTCCCCCGGAGGCAGGTCAGCCAAGGGACAGATCTCGAGCATCCGCGGACCTTTCGTTCGTGGCGCTTTAGTGCGTAGTACGCAACTTGATTCGCATTACGCAACAGTGTGGGCATGGTCACACTGCTGGTCAAGTGGTGCCGGCTGTCTATTTGCTGTCAATTTCACGCCGGACCCGGCGCCGCCTCCTCCCCATCGACAGTGGCGTCCCCGGAGCGGCGAAGTGGAGCAATGCCGGTGCCGCAGATCGTGTGCGGTTCCGGTTTGCCTGTCGATGAGGCGACCCGGCCGAAGCCGGGCCACCCCAACCGTCAGTGGCGTTTGGCGGGCAGACCCCGCTGCAGATCGGCCACCAACGGGTCACGCCGGATATCGAGATAGAGCGAGACGCACATTCCGATCATCACAACCACAAATGGCGCCGCCACGATGATGGTCATGGTCTGGAGTCCGTTGAGCGCGTCGTCGCCGCCGGCCCACAGCAACAGGGCCGCCACGGCTCCGGTGCTCAGCCCCCAGAACGCCATGGCCCACCGGGTCGGATGCAGACAGCCGCGTTGCGAGAGCGTGCCCATGACCATCGAAGCAGCGTCGGCACCGGAGACGAAGAAGATGGCCACGAGCGCCATCACCAGCAGCGACGACAGCGCCGCCAGCGGCAAGTGGTCCAGCATCCCGAACAGTGTCGACTCGGGTTCGCCGGTGCCGTACAAGTCGATACCGTCGCGCTGCTGGCCGATTGCCGAACCCCCGAAGATCACAAACCACAACAGGCTCACGGTCGTCGGAATCAGGATGACGCCGACGACAAACTGCCGGATGGTGCGCCCCCGGCTGATCCGGGCCAGGAACATCCCGACAAACGGGGTCCACGAGATCCACCAGGCCCAGTAGAAGATGGTCCACGACGACAGCCAGGTTTCGGTCTCGGATCCGGCGGCGGCCGACCGCGCGGACATCGACGCCAGATTGGCGGCATAGTCACCCAGCGCAGTCGGTATGAGGTTGAGGATCAGGACCGTGGGACCGGCGACGAACACGAAGACCGCCAAGGTCAGCGCCAGCACCATGTTGATGTTGGACAGCCACTGGATCCCCCGGGAGACACCGGAGACAGCGGAGGCCACGAAGGCCAGCGTCAGCACCGCGACCACCGCAACCAGCAGCAGCGTGGTCGCCTGACCGACCCAACCCAGCACCTCGATGCCGGAACCGATCTGCAGCGCGCCCAGACCCAGCGAGGCTGCGGTGCCGAACATCGTGGCGAAGATGGCGAGGATGTCGATCACCTTCCCGATCGGGCCCTCCACCCGCTTGCGCCCGAACAGCGGAATGAATGCGGAGCTGATGAGCTGCCGCCGCCCCATCCGGTACGTGCCGTACGCAATCGACAGACCGACCACCGCGTACATCGACCACGGATGGAAGCCCCAATGGAACAGTGCGGTGGCCAACGCCGTTCCCGCCGCCGAATCAGCAAGGCCCGGAGGCGGTTTGACAAAGTGCGTCAACGGCTCCGTCACACCCCAGAAGATGAGACCGATACCCATTCCGGCGCTGAACATCATCGCGATCCAACTGACGGTGTGGAATTCCGGTTTCTCACCGTCAGCACCGAGTGGAATCCGCCCGTACCTACTCATCGCAAGCCAAATGGCAAACAGCACAAAGGCTGTCGCCGACAAGATGAACAACCAGCCGAGGTTGCCGACCACCCAGTTCAGAATTGCCGACATGGTGCCGGCAAATCCGGTGGCGTCGATCAGACCCCACGACAGGATGCCCACCACGAAGGCGGCCGTCAGGCCGAAGACCAGCCAGTCGGTGACCGGTCGTTGAGAGTGCAGCGGGATATCGGGTTCGACCACGCCCTCATCGAGCGTCGAATCGAACGGCGTGCGTACTTCGGTTTCCAGAGGGTTTTCTTGTTGTGCTGTCACATCAGCCTCCTGGGGCGGGGAACGCCGGGATCAGATCGGAGCGGGACCTGTGCGGTCCGACTGTGGAGGTGGGGCCGACGCCAAAAATGCGGGCGATACTTCCTCTCGCGGCAGCCCACACAGCGCCTGGATGAGCCGACAAGCCCCAATTCGGGACAAACATGCAGCTCAGCCTGTTAGCGACCCGATGTTAGGTAAATCACACCTGACCGCTGCTGTGATATATTAGACCGCGTCGTCCTGATACGCGACTGCTCGACAGGAAGTAATTCTGACCAATGAGGCGCACCCACTCACGAGCTGGCCGAACAGCGAGAGCCAGGGAAGAAACTGCCGCAGATCCCCCGATCGAGACCGGCCCAGATCAGGGCCGCTGATAGCCCATCCGACGAGCAATCTCGGCGGCAGCCGACACGACAGCCGGGGCAACGTCGCGGGTGCGCTCCACGGTGAGTCGATACGCCGGACCCGACACACTCAGAGCGGCGACCACCACTCCGGCGTGATCGCGGATCGGCGCCGCAACGGCGTTGAGACCCTCTTCGAATTCACCGAGCGACACCACGTACCCGTCACCGGGCACGGCGGCGAGCTGCTTTTCGAGCGCGTCGACAGAGGTCAGCGTGTTCGCGGTGAAGCGCTGCAGACCGGCCGCTTCCAGGAGCGCCCGGCGCGTATGCGCCGCGGTGAACGCCAGCAGGGCCTTGCCGCTCGATGTGGCATGCAGCGGCGTCGGCTGACCAACCCAGTTGTGGGTCCCGATGGCCGACGGGCCGCGAGCTTCCACGATGTTGATCACGTAATGAGATTGCAGGACAGCAATGTTCACCGTGTCCCCGAGCTGGACCGCAAGCTCCTCGCAGACGTCACGCCCTTGTTCGGTCACGTCCAGGCGACTGGGCATGGCGTTGGCCAAGCGCAGGATTCCGAATCCGAGCCGATACTTGCCACGATCGGCCACCTGCTCGACCAGCTCACCGAGCTCCAGGGCGCCGAGCAGCCGGAACGCCGTTGATTTGTGCACACCCAGTTCTGCCGCGACATCGGTGACGCCCACCTCACCATCCCGGGCGAGGATCTCCAGAGTGGCAACCGCACGATCGACCGACTGCACGCCACTGGCAGCCGGTACCCGTTCTGAGCGAACGTTGCTCATACCGCAACACTATCCAACAGCCGTATTCCATTGAAGTTTCCCCCTACGCAACGTGTTGCATTATCTGCTTCCGAGGGGTTGACCTGCGTCACACTCGCGTCGTATTTTTGGTATATCAGTTGTCGATCAATATCGGTCACGCGGTCTCACAACACCGATACCGGCACACCGCTCCTCTGACGTCCTCGAGCTAGGAGACCCTTTCATGGCATCCCCCCGCGTAGTGATCATCGGCGCCGGCATCGTCGGCACCAACCTGGCCGACGAGCTGACCTCCCGCGGCTGGACCGACGTGACCGTCGTCGACCAGGGCCCTCTGCCGTTGACCGGCGGTTCGACATCTCACGCACCGGGGCTTGTCTTCCAGACCACCCCGTCCAAGACCATGACCGCGCTGGCCAGCTACACCGTCGAGAAGTTCCTCTCCCTGGAGGTCGACGGGCAGTGGTGCTTCAACCAGGTGGGCGGTCTGGAAGTCGCGACCACCGAAGCGCGACTGGCCGAGCTGCACCGCCGACAGGGCTGGGCCACCTCATGGGGAGTCGACGCGCGGGTGATCGATCCCGAAGAATGCGCCAAGGTGCACCAACTGCTGGACCCGAGCCGAATCCTCGGCGGGCTCTACGTCGAATCCGACGGTCTGGCCAAGGCCTCACGGGCAGTTGTGGCACTGACCAGGCGCGCCGAGAGCCGCGGCGCGGTGTTCCGGGGTTCGACGAAGGTCACCGGGGTCGAGCACAGCGGCGGCAAGGTCACCGGGGTGAGCATCTCCAACGGCACCATCCCCGCCGACATCGTGGTGTCCTGCGGCGGATTCTGGGGCCCGGCCCTCGGCGAATTGATCGGAATGGACGTCCCGCTACTGCCGCTGGCCCATCAGTACGCCAAGACCAGCGTGCTGCCGGAGCTCCTCGGCCGAAACACCGAAGCCACCGAAGCCGGTTTCCCGATCCTGCGCCATCAGGACCAAGACCTCTATTTCCGCGAACACGTCGACCGGTTGGGCATCGGCTCCTACGCACACCGCCCGATGCCCGTCGACCTGCGTGAGCTTCCCGGCGGCGAGATCACCGCCGACGCCATGCCGTCGATGCTGGCGTTCACCGAAGAAGACTTCGCACCGGCTTGGCAGCACTGCCAGCAACTGCTACCTTGCCTGGAAACCGCAAGTGTTGCTGAAGGATTCAACGGAATCTTCTCCTTCACCCCGGATGGCGGCCCACTGATCGGCGAGTCTGCCGACGTCTCCGGATTCTGGATTGCCGAAGCTGTATGGGTCACACATTCCGCGGGGGTCGCCCGTGCGGTGGCCCAGCTGCTGACCGACGGTCGATCCGAAATCGAGCTGCACGGCTGCGACGTCCACCGCTTCGAGCAGGTCCAGCTGGACCCCGACTACGTCAGCGAAACCGCGCAACAGAACTTCGTGGAGATCTACGACATCCTCCACCCGCTGCAGCCGCGCGAGTTCCGGCGTGATCTTCGGGTCAGCCCGTTCCACGTCCGGCAGCAGGAGCTCGGGGCGATGTTCCTGGAAAACCACGGCTGGGAGCGGCCACACTGGTTCGAATCCAACGCGGCTCTGGTGGAACAGCTTCCGGACGAATGGCGGCCGCCGGCCCGAGACGAGTGGTCAGCCAAGTTCCACTCCCCCATCGCCGCGGTCGAGGCATGGAAGACGCGCACCGCGGTGGCGCTCTACGACATGACACCGCTGAAACGGCTGGAGATCTCCGGGCCGGGTGCGCTCGCCCTGCTGGAACGCCTCACCACCGCAAAGATGGACAAGTCGGTGGGTGCGGTGACCTACGCCCTGGCCCTCGACGGATCCGGCGGTGTCCGCAGCGATCTCACGGTGGCCCGGCTCGGAGCTGACATCTTCCAGGTGGGCGCCAACGGCAACCTGGATCTCGACTACTTCCGCCGGCAGGCGCCCACCGACGGCAGTGTCACCATCCGCGACATCACCGGCGCCACTTGCTGTATCGGGGTGTGGGGCCCGAGAGCCCGTGATCTGGTGTCGGCGTTGAGCCGCGACGACCTGTCCAACGAATCGTTCAAATACTTCCGGTCCAAGCAAGTTCGCATCGGCGGCGTCCCGGTGACCGCGATGCGCTTGTCCTATGTAGGTGAACTCGGCTGGGAGCTCTACACCACCGCCGACCACGGGCTCCGGCTGTGGGATGCACTGTGGGCCGAGGGCCAGAAGCACGGCGTGATCGCCGCGGGTCGCGCCGCCTTCAACAGCCTGCGCATGGAAAAGGGCTACCGGTCCTGGGGCACCGATATGACCACCGAGCACAACCCCTACGAGGCCGGACTGGGTTTTGCGGTGCGGCTACAGAAAGACGGCTTCCTCGGCCGGGATGCGCTGGACGGCATGTCCGACGAGACAGTGACAAAACGACTGTCCTGCTTGACCATCGACGACGGTCAGACAGTGGTGCTGGGTTCGGAGCCGGTGTTCCTCGACGGGGTACCGGTCGGGTACGTCACCAGCGCCGCATTCGGCCACACCGTCGGCACCCCGATCGCGTACGCCTGGCTGCCCGCCGGCACCGGTGTGGGCACCAGCGTGGAGATCCAGTACTTCGACCGGCGGGTCAAGGCCACTGTGGTCGCCGAGCCGCTGGTCGACCCCGAGATGCAGAAAATCCGGTCATGACCACAGTCCTCGACTACCTCGACGCGCTCGCCGACAAGGTTCCGGCCCCCGGGGGCGGCGCCGTCGCCGCGGTCCACCTGGCACAGGCGGCGGCCCTGGTCGCCATGGTGGCCCGCTACACCACCGGTCCGCGGTTCGCCGAGCACCAGGACCTGGTGACGATGATCTGCGAACACGCCGACGCCACCCGCGCCACCGCCCTGCAGCTGATGAGTGCGGACATGGCGGCCTTCACCGGTGTCATCGCTGCCTACAAGCTGCCCAAGACCACCAAAGCCGAAGCAGACCTGCGCACCGCCGCGATCAGTGCCGCAGCCACTCGGGCCGCCACCGTGCCCGCCGATGTCGCCGAAGCCGCCGGCGAGGTGGTGACGCTGGCCGAACAGCTCCTACCCGTGGCGAACAGCAATGTGATCAGCGATGTCGCCGCCGCGGCCGACGCCGCCCGCGCCGCGGCCACCACAGCACGCGTCAACGTCGAGATCAACTTGCCCAGCATCACCGACGACGGGACACGCAGCGCGCTGCTGTCCAGGATCGCCGGCATCGACCAGCTGATGTCACGCGCCGACGGGATCACCGAACACGTTCGAAAGGCTCTCACTGCATGAGCACCACCAGAATCCTCGACGGTAAGGCACTCGCGGCCGGCATCCGCGCCGAGGTCACCGCCCGGGCGGCAACCCTGACCGCACAGGGTGTTCGGCCCACGCTCGCGGTCGTGACGGCAACCGACGACGAGTCGACGGCGTGGTATGTGCGCTCGATCGCCAATGCTGCGCGCACCGCCGGAATAGCCTGCGACACCGTTGACCTCGGCCCGAACACCTCCCATGCCGAGATCTTGTCGGCGCTGACGGCATTGAGCCACGATCCCGACGTGCACGGCATCATCTTGCAGACGCCCTTGCCGTCCGGTACCGATCTGCCGACACTGCGCGACGCGATCTCCCCCACCAAGGACATCGACGGCGCCAACTCCGTCAGCCTCGGACGGCTACTGGCTCAGCAGCCGTCGTTTGCACCGGCCACCGCGCAGGCGGTGATGACCCTGCTCGACCACCACGGCATCGACCTGCGCGCCCGCCGGGTGGCCGTCGTCGGCAGGTCCATCGTGGTGGGCACCCCGGTGGCAAACCTGTTGGTACAACGTGATGCAACGGTGACGTTGTGCCATCGCCATACCCCGGATCTGGCCGCCAGCACCCGCGAAGCAGACATCGTCGTCGTCGCTGTCGGAATCCCCGGACTCATCACCGCCAAACACGTCGGTAGGGGCGCGATGATCATCGACGTCGGAACCACCGCCACCGCGGACGGACGCCTGCTCGGCGACGTGGACGCCACGGCAGTCGACGGCCGTGCCGGCGGCCTGACCCCGGTACCCGGCGGAATCGGACCCGTCACGACTGCTCTCCTACTTGCCAATACCACCACCGCCGCCGCGGCCACCATGGACAACCGCACCCGCGCAGCCGATCTCGTCACCACCGCCCGCTGACGGCCCGCCCTTTCCTTCCAGGAGACACTCAATGACCCAGCACTTCACCTTGACTGTGAGCTGCCCGCAGCGCCCCGGGATCATCCACGCCGTCAGCTCATTCCTGTTCTCGCGGCGCTGCGACATCGCCGAACATCAGCAGTTCGACGACACCGGTAGCCAGGCGTTCTTCCTCCGCACCACCTTCGCCTGCGCCGACGACATCGACATCACCGAGCTCACCGAACAGTTCGCCACCGTCGCATCCGGGTTCGGGATGACGTTCCGGATCGACGACAGCAGTTTGCCGCGGGTGGTCGTGATGGTCTCGAAGATGGGGCACTGCCTCAACGACCTCATCTTCCGGTGGCGTGCAGGCACTCTCGGTGGCGAACTCGTGGCCGTGGTGTCCAATCACGAAACGCTGCGGCCGATGGCCGAAGCGGCGGGGTTGCCGTTCACCCACATCCCGGTGACCCCGACCACCAAGGCGGAGGCCGAAGCCGAACTGCTGGCACTGGTCGACGAATACCAAGGCGACCTGGTGGTGCTGGCGCGCTACATGCAGGTGCTCTCCGATGAGGCCTGCCAGGCGCTGCAAGGTCGCGCCATCAACATCCACCACTCGTTCCTGCCCGGCTTCAAAGGCGCCAAGCCCTACCACCAGGCCTACGACCGCGGCGTCAAGCTGGTCGGTGCGACGGCACATTACGTGACACCGGATCTCGACGAGGGCCCGATCATCGAGCAGGAAGTCATCCGGATCGACCACTCCTACAACGCAACCCGGCTGGCCACCGTGGGTCAGGACGCCGAGGCCCTGGCGCTGTCGCGGGCCGTGCGCTGGCACTGTGAGAACCGGGTGCTGCTACACGGGCATCGCACGGTGGTCTTCAGCTGACCACCCACCACGTGGGCTCTCACGCACAAGGTTGCCAACCGCCACTGGAGAGGGGCGGGCAGCGCGCGGGCCATCCCGCGCGTGGCAACCGGTGAGAGTCCCGATCGGGCGGCCCTCATGCCATGGGGGCCGCCCGATTTCACGGCCCGCGCGACACTGTCACACGACGGCGCGCACCGACTCCTCGAACCCGATGACGTGCTCACGAGCGATATCGGCGGCGGCATCGCCGTCACCACGGGCGATGGTGCGCAACAGCTCGGTGTGCTCGCTGACGTGGTTGGCCACGGTGGGAAGGCGGTCCAGGAACAGGCAGAAGATCCGGGTGGCCAGGTTGTCGTAACGGACCAGGACGTCTTCCAGATGCGGGTTGCCCGCGGCGCGATAGATGGCCCGATGCACCGTCAGATCCCAGCGCATCAGCTCGTTGCGGCTGATGCCGGCGATATCGAGGGCGCCCGTGCGATCGGCCAGGTGCAGCAGGTGCGTGCGGAGCTCGGGTGAGGCGGCCTCGGCCGCGGTACGGGCAGCGACCGGTTCCAGATTCACCCGGATCTGCGAGATATGGCGCAGGTCAGCCACGTCCACACCAGTGGCGAAGGTACCGCGGCGCGGGTAGGAGACCACCAGCCGGTCGGCCTCCAGCCGCTTGAGCGCCTCCCGGACCGGGGTCCGACCGAACTGCAGTGAGCCGGCGAGTTCACTTTCGACGATCGCCTCGTTGGGGCGGATGTCGAGCATGATCAGCTTGTCCCGGATCGCGATGTAAGCACGGTCTGCAAAAGACATGCTGTCGAGGTCGTCCTCGAACACCTCTACACCCACAACCGTCACGGCGATCGAATCCTCCCGACTCAGACAATGCGCTCACGGCAGCCATGGCCGTGTCGAAGCGATGATATATCAGTATGCACCGCAGTGGACCGGATGTGCGTGTCTTGGTTTGCCATCGACTCCCCTTGGCCGCCGTTTCGGACCCACCTCAGAGACAGTCGCGGATGGCCCGTTCGAACCCGGTCACATGCTCGAGGGCGAGCGCGGCCGCGCGGTCGGCATCGCCGGCCAGGATCGCTTCCAGCAGGGCGGTGTGTTCACGCACATGACCGGCGATGTCGGGCAGCCGGTCCAGGAACAGGCACCAGATCCGGGTGGCATGGCCATCCAAGCTGACCAGGATTTGCTCCAGATGCGGATTGCCGGAGGCCCGGTAGATCTCCCGGTGCACGCGGACATCGCGGCGCAAGATGTCCCGCTGATCGTCGTCGTCACCGATTGCGGCGATGACGTCGACCAGTTCTGCCAGCCGGGCCCGCGACTCCGGGGGCGCGCTGCGAGCAGCTCGCGCCGCCGCGGTGGGTTCGAGCTGTTTGCGGATCTCGGAGATATCGGCCAGATCGGTCATGTCGACCGGAGCGGCGAACGTGCCCCGACGGGGATAGGCGATCACCAGACGCTCCCGCTCGAGCCGTTTGAGCGCCTCGCGCACCGGTGTCCGACCGAGTTGCAGTTCGGCGGCGACCTGATCGTCGTCGATGGGTGCTCCAGGCCGGATGTCGAGCAGGACAAGTCGCTCACGCACCAGCTCATAAGCCCGGTCGGCGTTGGTCTCGGCACCCGCAGCGGTGCCGTTGATCGAAGAGTTCGTCACCGACATCTCAACCCACCCTCCTGACCCATTGACGTTTGTCGCGATCTGATCCTATCCTAGTCGCACATTGATATATGAGTCCCGCTCCACTGGGAGTCCAGGAAGGTGGCCAATGCCGATCGACACCGCCGTGCCGTCCCCCGTCGGTAGCGTCAACCCGATTCTCGGTGAGTCGCTTGCCGATCTCGACCCCGCAGTGCACGCCGCCATCGCCGACGAACTCGATCGTCAGGAAAGCACCCTGGAGATGATCGCGAGCGAGAACTTCGCGCCGCTGGCGGTCATGCAGGCCCAAGGGTCGGTCCTGACCAACAAATACGCCGAGGGCTACCCCGGCCGGCGCTACTACGGCGGCTGTGAGCACGTCGACGTCATCGAGCAGCTTGCCATCGACCGACTGACCGAACTGTTCGGCGCCAGATACGCCAACGTCCAACCACATTCGGGAGCTCAGGCCAACGCCTCGGCGATGGCCGCGCTGCTGAGCCCCGGCGACACCCTCCTGGGACTGGCGCTGCCCCACGGCGGGCACCTCACCCACGGGATGAAACTCAACTTCTCCGGCAAGCTGTACGACGTCGCGGCCTACCACGTCACCGAGGACACCCACCGCGTCGACATGGCCGAAGTGGAACGGCTGGCCAAGGAACGTCGACCCAAGCTCATCATGGCCGGCTGGTCGGCCTACCCGCGCCAACTGGACTTCGCCGAATTCCGGCGCATCGCCGACGAGGTGGACGCCTACCTGATGGTGGACATGGCCCACTTCGCCGGTCTGGTCGCCGCCGGACTACATCCGTCGCCGGTCCCGCACGCCCACGTCGTCACCTCGACCACCCACAAGACTCTCGGCGGCCCGCGCGGCGGGATCATCCTGACCAACGACGAGGCGCTGGCCAAGAAGTTCAACTCCTCGGTGTTCCCCGGCCAGCAGGGCG
This sequence comes from Mycobacterium sp., assembly GCF_049647605.1. GTDB lineage: Bacteria > Actinomycetota > Actinomycetes > Mycobacteriales > Mycobacteriaceae > Mycobacterium. The sequence continues at coordinate 23,598 of NZ_JBARXZ010000193.1, forward strand.
GCCCGCTCGAACACGTCATCGCCGCCAAGGCGGTGTCGTTCAAACTCGCCGCCGAACCGGCCTTCCGGGAACGCCAGCAACGTACCCTCGACGGCGCCCGCATCCTGGCCGAGCGTCTGCTGCAGCAGGATTCGCGCCGCGCGGGAATCAGCGTGGTCTCCGGCGGCACCGACGTGCACCTGGTGCTGGTCGATCTTCGCGACTCCGAACTCGACGGCAAGCAGGCCGAGGACCGGCTGCACCGCGTCGGCATCACGGTGAACCGCAACGCCGTCCCGTTCGATCCCCGCCCGCCGATGGTCAGCTCGGGTGTGAGGATCGGCACCGCCGCCCTGGCCACCCGTGGCTTCGACCTCGAGGCGTTCACCGAGGTCGCCGACGTCATCAGCCACGCGCTGCGACCCGACACCGACGACGCCGCACTCGGGGGGCTACGCGAACGCGTCGTCGCGCTGGCTCGGCGTTTTCCCCTCTACCCGGGCCTGAAGTCGGCTGCGCTGGAAGGAAACACGCTGTGAGCACACCCCCCGGTGCACACCTGCCCGACCACCCCGAGTTCCTCTGGCGGACCCCGGACCCGAAGAAGTCCTACGACGTCGTGATCGTCGGCGGCGGCGGACACGGCCTGGCGACAGCACACTACCTGGCCCAAAACCACGGCATCACCAATGTCGCGGTCCTCGAACGCGGCTGGCTGGCCGGCGGCAACATGGCCCGCAACACCACCTTGATCCGGTCGAACTACCTGTGGGACGAGAGCGCCCGCATCTACGAGCACGCACTGAAGCTCTGGGAGGGCCTCGAAGAAGACCTCGACTACCCCATCCTGTTCAGCCAGCGTGGGGTGTTGAACCTGGCCCACAGCCTGCAAGATGTGCGCGACAGCGTCCGGCGCGTGGAAGCCAACCGGCTCAACGGAATCGACGCCCAATGGGTCGACCCCGACGAGGTCAAGAAGCTCTGCCCCATCGTCAACGTCTCCAGCGACATCCGCTACCCGGTGCTGGGCGCGACCTACCAGCCGCGAGCCGGGATCGCCAAACACGATTACGTGGCATGGGGATTCGCCCGGCGCGCCGACCAATCCGGAATCGACATCATCCAGAACTGCGAGGTCACCGGCTTCACCACCGACGGCGACCGGGTGATCGGGGTGCAAACCACCCGCGGCGACATCGCCGCCGGACAGGTGGCGCTGTGCGCCGCCGGACACACCTCCACCCTCACCGACATGCTGGGCATCCGCACCCCACTGCAAAGCCATCCCCTGCAGGCACTGGTATCAGAACTGCTCGAGCCCGTGCACCCCACCGTCGTGATGTCGAACGCCGTACACGTCTACGTATCGCAGGCGCACAAGGGCGAACTGGTGATGGGTGCCGGCGTCGACTCCTACAACGGGTACGGCCAGCGCGGCGCATTCCACATCATCGAACGCCAGATGGCCGCCGCGGTGGAACTGTTTCCCGTCTTCGCCCGCGCCCACCTGCTGCGCACCTGGGCCGGCATCGTCGACGTCTGCCCCGACGCCTCACCGATCGTCGGGCGGACACCGTACGAGAACCTCTACCTCAACGCCGGTTGGGGCACCGGCGGATTCAAAGCCACCCCCGGCATCGGGTGGTGCCTGGCCGACACCATCGCCAACGACCGACCGCACGAGTTCATCGCCCCGTTCAGCCTCGACCGTTTTGTCACCGGCGCGCTGGTCGACGAGCACGGTGCTGCCGGCGTCGCCCACTGAATTCTTCCCCCACCGGAATTCCTCACCTACAGGAGCCCGACCATGCAACTCATCGAATGCCCGTGGTGCGGGCCGCGCGAGGAGACCGAATTCCATTACGGCGGTGAGGCTCACATCCCCTACCCGCCAGACCCTGCGGCTCTCGACGACGAGCAGTGGGCCCACTATGTGTTCTTCCGCCACAACCCGAAGGGCCGCTTCGCAGAACGGTGGAGCCACAGCGCCGGTTGCCGCCGCTGGTTCAACGCCATCCGAGACACCGCCACCTACCGATTCGAGCGGGTGTACCGCCTCGACGAGCAGAAGCCGACCATCTGATGACCGCATCCTTTCGCAGCGCCGACGGTGGCCGCATCGACCGCGACACCCGGCTCACCTTCACCTTCAACGACCGAGAGCTGACCGGCCACCGCGGTGACACCTTGGCCTCGGCGCTACTGGCCAACGGGGTCCATCAGGTGAGCACCAGCATCAAGCTGGGCCGGCCACGCGGGTTCACCGCCGCCTGGGCCGAGGACACCGGTGGTCTGGTCCAGATGGAGCACCCGTTCCCCGAGCCGATGTTGTTGGCCACCACCATCGAACTGTTCGACGGCCTGGTGGCGCGCGGCATTCCCGGACAGGGCCGGTTGGCCGAAGTCGCCGACACCGCCCGCTACGACGCCACCCACGTGCACACCGACGTGCTGGTGGTCGGTGCGGGCCCGGCC
>NZ_JBARXZ010000194.1:0-108788 GCF_049647605.1 Mycobacterium sp.
ATCCCACGCGGCGCGGGCCCGCGGGTGCATCCGCCGACGCGGGGGCACCAGCCGGAACACCAGGCCCACCAGCTTGCCGAACCGCCGGTGCACCCACTCGTCGCGCGCCGACCAGCTCAGCCCCATCAACTGTCGAACCGCCGGGTGGTAAAGGCCGGTGGTGAACCACACAAAAAATGGCTTGAGCAGCAACCGTCGTTGCAGTGCCCAGACCCGGTCCGGCATCCACGACGCAAACGGCGGCTTGGGCAGTTCGTCGAGGTTGAGCACCTCACGGGCGGCCCAGTTGTTCTCCAGGACCTCGGTGCACATCTGCTGCCAGTACTGCTGGAAGTCCTCCCAGGTCTCCGGCACCGGCCGCATGCTCATGCCGTACATCGAGTACCACTGTTTGTGTTCTTCGAACAGTTGCCGTTTGTCGGCCTCGGAGATGCCACCCCAACACAGCCGCTCGGCCACGATCAGTGTGCCGACAAAGAATGTCGAGTGCGCCCAGTAGAAGACGTCCGGGTTCAACGCGTGGTACCGACGCCCCTGAGCGTCAACCCCTTTTATGTCGACGTGGTAGTCGCGGACTTCCGCACCGGTGGTCGGCGCCCGGTCACCGTCGAAGACCACCCCGCCGATCGGATAGAGCGAACGCAGCAACCGCGGCCAGCGTTCGGTGAAGAAGATCGAATGCTGTTCGACCGCAGCCCCCAGCTGCGGGTGCATGTTCTGCATCGAACCGGCCCACGGACCCTGGAGCATGCCGCGCCAGTCACCGAAGTACTGCCAGGTGAGCGACTCCGGCCCCAGCGGCTGCGGCGGCGATTCGTAGCCGGCCGCCGCTACCGGGCAGCCACTTGCGACTGGTTCACTGTTCAGCGGTGATACCCCGGAAGTATCTTGAGTCACCATGAGAGTGTCCCGTCGGTAAGCGAAGTTGACTACACCAGTTGTCAAAAGCTTAGGAGTGAAGTGACGTCCGGTCAAAGTCGCGGCCGTTGGTCCGGTGTTCCGCTCGAGGATCGCCAAGCCCGGCGACGCGAAGAACTGGTCGACGCCGGCATTGATCTCCTCGGCGGCGAAGGAGGTCCAGCGTTGACCGTCCGCGCGGTCTGCCGGCGCGCCAACCTGACCGAACGCTACTTCTACGAGAGCTTCTCCGACCGCGACGAGTTCGTCCGCGCGGCGTATGACGCCGTGTGCGCCAAGGCGATGTCCACCCTGGTCTCGGCGTCAACGCCACGCGAAGCCGTGGAACGTTTTGTGGCACTGATGGTCGACGACCCCGTACAGGGCCGCGTCCTGCTACTGGCCCCCGAAGTGGAGCCGGTGCTCGCCCGATCAGGCGCGGAGTGGATGCCCAGCTTCATCGACCTGCTGCAGCGCAAACTGACCACGATCACCGACCCGGTGACCGGCCACATGGCCGCCACCAGCCTCGTCGGCGGGCTGACCGCACTGTTCACCGCTTACCTGGAACACCGGCTGAGCGCCACCCGCGAACAGTTCATCGACTTCTGCATCGACACCATCATGAGCCGCGCCACCGTGACCTGAGCAGCCTCCGCATGGCCGCGATCACAGCGGCACACACGGCGAGCTTCCCGACACACCACAGCGGGGAACTTGAATGGTACTGAGGTACACAGATATATTGACTGCAACCAACGGGTACAGATAACCGCGGGCGCTTCCACACGCGAGGAGGACATGGCGTCTATGTCGAAGGAATTGAGCGACCTACAGCTCATCAAAGAACTCTCGCCAGTCGTCGAAGAGAACATCAACCGGCACATGCGGATGCGCAAGGACTGGAACCCGCACGACTACATCCCGTGGTCGGAGGGCAAGAACTGGTACGCCCTCGGCGGCCAGGACTGGGAGCCCGGCCAGTCCAAGCTGTCCGAGGTCGCGCAGACCGCGATGGTGCAGAACCTGCTCACCGAGGACAACCTGCCGTCCTATCACCGCGAGATCGCGATGAACTTCACCATGGACGACGCCTGGGGATGGTGGGTCAACCGCTGGACCGCCGAGGAGAACCGGCACGGCATCGCCCTGCGCGACTACCTCCTGGTGACCCGCGCGATCGACCCGGTCGAGCTGGAAACCACCCGCATGGAACAGGTGACCCGCGGCTTCTCCCCCGGCCAGAACCAGCAGGGCGACCTCTTCGCCTCGAAACTCTTCGACTCGGTGATGTACGTGTCGTTCCAGGAACTCGCCACCCGCGTCTCCCACCGCAACACCGGCAAGGAATGCAACGACCCGATCGCCGACCAGCTACTGGCTCGCGTCTCCGCCGACGAGAACCTGCACATGATCTTCTACCGCGACACCAGCGCCGCGGGTCTCGACATCGCCCCCAACCAGGCGATGAAGTCACTGCACCGGGTGCTGCGCAACTTCAAGATGCCCGGATACACCGTGCCCGCATTCCGGCGGAAGGCCGTCATCATCGCCGTCGGCGGTGTCTACGACCCGCGAATCCACCTCGACGACGTGGTGATGCCGATCCTGAAGAAGTGGCGCATCTTCGAACGCGACGACTTCACCGGCGAAGCGGCAGCCCTGCGCGACGACCTCGGGCTGCTCATCGAGGAGCTCGAAGAGGCCTCCGCCAAGTTCGAGGTCGCCAAGCACCGTCGACTCGAGCGCGAACGCCAGGTGGCCGAAAAGAAAGCCATGAAGAACCTCTTGGTCTCCTCCTCCTGATGACCTCGCTGGCGCCAGCCACCGTATCCACCTCAGATGCGGCCCGAACCCCATTGCGGATCGGGCCGTATCTGCTGCCCAGCCCCGTCGTGCTGGCACCCATGGCCGGTGTGACGAATGTCGCTTTCCGGACCCTGTGCCGCGAGCTCGAACAAGAACTGGTCGGCACCGTCAGCGGGCTCTACGTCTGCGAGATGGTCACTGCGCGCGCACTCGCCGAACGCCATCCCGCGACGATGCACATGACGACGTTCGCCCCGGAGGAATCACCGCGCTCGCTGCAGCTGTACACCGTCGACCCGAAGTACACCTACGAGGCCGCACGGATGATCGTGCAGGAGAACCTCGCCGACCACATCGACATGAACTTCGGCTGCCCCGTCCCCAAAGTGACCCGGCGCGGCGGCGGCGCCGCACTGCCCTACAAACGGCGGCTGTTCGGGCAGATCGTCGCGGCCGCGGTGCGGGCCACCGAAGGCAGCACCGTCCCGGTGACCGTGAAATTCCGCATCGGCATCGATGACTCTCACCACACCCACCTCGATGCCGGCCGCATCGCCGAACAGGAGGGCGCGGCCGCCGTGGCGCTGCACGCCCGCACCGCATCACAGCGGTACTCCGGGGCGGCCGACTGGGAGCAGATCGCCCAGCTCAAAGCGCATGTTCAGACCATTCCGGTGCTCGGCAACGGAGACATCTTCGATGCCAGCGACGCCCTGGCGATGATGGCCACCACCGGCTGCGACGGCGTGGTCATCGGACGCGGCTGCCTGGGCCGCCCCTGGCTGTTCGCCGAACTGTCGGCGGCGTTCACCGGCGCACCGGCACCGGTACCGCCGACACTCGGCGCTGTCGCCGACATCATCCGCCGGCACGGGGTGCTGCTGGCTGAGCACTTCGGTGAAGACAAGGGCATGCGCGACATGCGCAAGCACGTGGCCTGGTATCTCCACGGCTTCCCGGTCGGATCCGACCTGAGGCGGGCGCTGGCGCTGGTGAAGACCCTCGACGAGCTCAGCGCACTGCTCGACGGGCTCGAGCGCGACGTGCCGTTCCCACCGGCCGCCGAGGGCCCGCGCGGCCGGCAGGGCTCACCGGCGTCGGTCACGCTGCCGGAAGGCTGGCTCGACGATCCGGACGACTGCACGGTGCCCGAGGGCGCCGACGCTATGCACTCCGGTGGCTGAACCGAGACGGATTCGACATTCGTCTTCTCAGTTTCCGTAAGTAGCATGTATTCGTTCCTGTGCTCCAGTGGCGAAGCACCCCCATGTGCTGCTAAAGACATAGGGACCAAAAACAGGGAACTGAAATTTCTGATGCGGCACGACGCCCGATCCACCCGACGGCGTGATTTGCATCGGTGTCGTTCGACTACGGATCCGTCCGAGTCACCTAGAGCCGGAGGCCGGATACGGACATGAGTGACGGCGATAGCGCCACTCCTGGCCAGCACCGCGCGTCGGGTCCGGACGAGGACAACCAGTGGATCTCCCGGTCTTCACGACCGACGCCCGGCGCTGCACCGTGGGAACGAGCCCTCGACCCCGCGGCCTCCGACAGCGATTCCGACGACCCCGCAGCCTCCGACAGCGATTCCTCCGGCTACGACATCACCGACTACGACGATGACGAGCCGACCGGCAACCACACCGGCGGTGTCACGGTCGCCGACCTGTTTGCCAAGCTCACCGGCGATATCCCGGACTCGCTGAAGCAGCCACAACTCGACGCGCCCACATCGGCGAGCACTCCCGAACCCCCGGTCTTCGACGCTGCTCCTGTCGTCTTCGACGCTGCTCCTGTCGTCTTCGACGACGACCCGCCCACGCTGCCCACACAGACTGCGTACGCCTCGGAAATCCCCGACCTGGCGGCGCTGCCCGCCCGGCAAGGCACCACCGAGACCGAGAAGACCACACTGCTCCCGGCCGTCATCGACGACCGGTTGCCGGCGCCGCTGGCCACGAAGCCCCCCCGATTCAACGCGAAGCGCCGGCGCTCCGCCCTGATGGCGGGGAGGTCGGTCGCCGCGATCATCGCGGTGCTGGCGCTCACCCTCACCGGCGGAGCCTGGCAGTGGAACTCCTCGAAAAACAGCAATCTCAACAACGTCGCCGCCCTCGATCCGGATTCGCGCGACATCGTCGATCCCAACGCGCAGTTCGGTGACGAGAACTTCCTGATCGTCGGAACCGACAGCCGCTACGGCCACAACAGCGACATGGGCGCCGGAAGCACCGAGGACGCCGGCGGAACCCGCTCCGACACGGTGATGCTGGTGAACATCCCGGCCAACCGCGAGCGCGTGGTGGCCGTGTCCTTCCCGCGCGACCTGGCGATCACGCCGATGGAGTGCGAGCCGTGGAATCCCGAAACCGGCGAATACGGGCCGATATACGACGAGACGACCGGCACCTACGGGCCTGACACCTGGTACACCGAGACCAAGCTGAACTCGGCGTACGCCTACGGCGGCCCCAAGTGCCTGGTGAAGGTCATCCAGAAGATCTCCGGCCTGTCGATCAACCGGTTCATGGCCATCGACTTTGCCGGCTTCTCCAAGATGGTCGACGCCCTCGGCGGCGTGGAAGTCTGCTCCGCGACTCCCCTCGAGGACTACGAGCTGGGCACCGTGCTGGCCAACGCCGGCAGGCAGATGGTCGACGGCCACACCGCGCTGAACTACGTGCGCGCCCGCCAGGTCACCACCGAGTTCAATGGGGATTACGGCCGGATCAAGCGCCAGCAGCTGTTCTTGTCGTCGCTGTTGCGCTCCCTGATCTCCAAGGAGACGTTCTTCTCGCTGAAGAAGTTGAACAACGTCGTCAACATGTTCATCAGCGACAGCTATGTCGACAACATCGGCACCAAGGACCTGGTGGACCTGGGCCAATCGCTGCAGGGCGTGGCGGCCGGCCGAATCACCTTCATCACCGTGCCGACCACCGGCTACGCCGACGCCTACGGCAATGAGCAGCCGCGCACCGACGACATCAAGGCGCTGTTCCGGGCCATCATCGACGATTCGCCACTGCCGGGCGAGAACGACCAGAACGCGACCACCACACCGGTCACCTCGTCGACCGAGACCACCGACCCCACAACGGCCCCGACCACCGCGACACCGAACCTCGCGCAGTCCAGCACGCAGCTGGTGGACGCGGCGACCCTCGACCCCGCCGAGGTCAGCGTGCACGTCGCCAACTCCACCGGCCAGACCGGCCTGGGATCCACCGCCAGCAGCGCGCTGCGGCAATACGGCTTCACCGTCGACGACCCGAACGACTACCCGATCAACCTGCCCGCCACCACCGTGATGTATTCACCGGGTAACGAGCAGGCCGCGGCCACCGTGGCAGCAGCGTTCGGGATCCCGGCGGTCGAGCGGATGACCGGGCTCGGTAGCACCGTGCAAGTGGTTCTGGGACCCGACTTCGTATCGGTGAGCGCACCGGAATCCGCGGGCACCCCGATCAGCATGGAGGTCACCCAGGGGGAGATGACGGCCATGCCGACCGACCTCCCCGAGGATCTGACCGTCACCAACGGCGCCGATACCACCTGCGAGTAGCGGCTCGGCGCCAACACGAGGGGCTGCCATTCATCGGCCGTTCACGTGGCACGTCATCCCTTTTGTGGGTCCACCGACGTAGGCTTGGCACATGCGTACCGCTTACCAGGAGCAACTAGCGGCCCTGGCCGCACAACTCGGCGAGATGTGCGGTTTGGCCGGCATTGCGATGGAACGTGCCACCCAGTCCCTGCTCCAGGCCGATCTGGTCCTGGCCGAACAGGTCATCTCCGACCATGAGCAAATCACCCAGCGAAGCGCACAGGCCGAGGAGAATTCCTTCCACCTGCTCGCCCTGCAAGCACCGGTCGCCGGCGATCTGCGCGCCATCGTCGGCGCCATCCAGATCGTCGCCGACATCGAGCGGATGGGTGCGCTGGCACTGCACGTCGCCAAGATCGCCCGGCGCCGGCACCCGCAGCACACCCTGCCCGAAGAGGTGAACGGTTACTTCGCCGAAATGGGCCGCGTCGCCGTCGAACTGGGACGCAGCGCCCGTGAAGTGCTCGAGACCGGCGACCCCGAGAAGGCCGCCAGGATCCGCGACGAAGACGACGCGATGGACGACCTGCACCGGCACCTGTTCACCGTTCTGATGGACCGTGAATGGAAGCACGGCGTTGCCGCCGCCGTGGACGTCACTCTGCTCGGCCGGTTCTACGAACGGTTCGCCGACCACGCCGTCGAGATCTCCCGCCGCGTGATCTTCCAGATCACCGGAGAGCTGCCCGTCGACTCGGATATCTACTCGACGCACTGAGCCCACAACGACAAATCCCCTGAAACCGAAAGGTTTCAGGGGATTTGTCGTTGAGCGGGTTTACCCGAAGCGACCCGAGATGTAGTCCTCGGTGGCCTTCTGAGTGGGGTTGGAGAAGATCTTCTCGGTGTCGTCGACCTCGATCAGCTGGCCCGGCTTACCGGTGGCCTCGAGATTGAAGAACGCCGTCTGATCGCTCACGCGAGCAGCCTGCTGCATGTTGTGCGTGACGATGACAATGGTGAAATCCTGCTTCAGCTCGGAGATCAGATCCTCGATCGCCAGTGTCGAGATCGGGTCCAGCGCCGAGCAGGGCTCATCCATCAGCAGCACGTCGGGCTGCACCGCGATGGCGCGGGCGATGCACAGCCGCTGCTGCTGACCACCGGACAGGCCGCCACCCGGCTTGTCGAGGCGGTCTTTGACCTCGTTCCACAGGTTCGCGCCCTTGAGGGACCGCTCGGCAGTCTCCTCCAGGGTCTTCTTGTTCCGCACTCCCTGCAGCTTCAGACCGGCAACCACGTTGTCACGAATCGACATGGTGGGGAACGGATTCGGCCGCTGGAACACCATGCCGATGGTCTTACGCACACCCACCGGGTCGACCCCGGAGCCGTAGATGTCGTCGCCGTCGAGCAGCACCGAACCCTTGACGTAAGCGCCCGGGATCACCTCGTGCATCCGATTGAGAGTCCGCAGCACTGTCGACTTGCCGCAGCCCGACGGACCGATGAAGGCCGTGACGCTGCGCGGCGGAACCGCCAGCGACACGTTCTGCACGGCGTGGAACGCGCCGTAGTAGATGTTGACGTCTTTCAGGTCGAGACGCTTTGCCATATCAGTGAACTCCTAGACCTTTTTCGGGGCAAAGAACTTGGCGATGAATCGCGCGCCGACGTTGAGCACGGCAATGACGACGATGAGCGTGAACGCGGCACCCCAGAGTCGGTCCGTCGGCACCGGGTTGGCACCGGCGCCCGCCGAGGTCTGGTCGAACATCATGCCGGGCAGCGAGCCCATGAAGCCGCTGAACATGTCGAAGTTGATCGCCTGCGCGTACCCCACCAGGATCAGCAGCGGGGCGGTTTCACCCATGACGCGGGCCAGTGCCAACAGGATTCCGGTGACGATGCCCGACAGGGCGGTCGGAATGACGATTGCGGAGATGGTCTTCCACTTCGGCACGCCGAGTGCGTAGCTGGCCTCGCGTAGATCCATCGGCACGATGCGCAGCATCTCCTCGGTGGAGCGGACGATCACCGGAATCATCAACAGCACCAGGGCAAGCGACACCGCGAACCCGGACCGCTGGAAGCCGAACGTCGCCACCCACAGGGCATAGATGAACAGCGCGGCCACAATCGACGGCACCCCGGTGAGGATGTCGACCATGAAGGTCGTCACCTTGCCCAGGCGCGTGCCGCCGCCGTACTCCACCAGGTAGATGCCGACGAAGACACCGATCGGGATGGAGATGACGGCACAGATCAGCGCCTGCAACAGCGAGCCGACGATGGCGTGATACGCACCGCCGCCGGCGGCGAACGCCGTCATACCCGCTTGGGAGTTCATCCACCAGGTGCTCGAGGTGACGGCACCGAAGCCCTTGACGATCACCGTCAGCAGCACCCACACCAGCGGCACCAGGGCCACCACAACCGAACCCGTCACCAGGACGGTGGCGAGGTTGTCGCTGAACTTGCGGCGACCACTCACCTTCTGGAAGGTCGGCTCTTTCACCGGCCGGTCAAGCGTCGATGTCATGATGCGGACCTGTCCTTTCCGGAAACCGCGGCCCGGGCCAGCGAGTTGACCACAAACGTCAGGATGAACAGCACCAGGCCGGCGGCGATGTACGCGCCCGCCTTGTACTGGTCGTTGAATTCCGATGCCGCGGAGGCGATCTTGCTCGCGAAGGTGTAACCCCCGTCGAACACCGACCAACCGAACATGGTCTGGGTGCCGCGCAGGATGATCAACAGCGCGATGGTCTCGCCGAGTGCGCGGCCGAGGCCGAGCATGGCACCGCTGATGTAGCCGGACATACCGAACGGCAGCACCGTGGTACGCACCACTTCCCAGCGGGTGGCGCCCAGTGCCAGCGCGGCCTCGATCTGGCCGCGCGGCGTCTGCACGAACACCTCGCGGCTCACCGCGGTGATGATCGGCAGGATCATCACCGCGAGCACGATGCCCGCGGTGAAGATGGTGCCGCCGCCGGCCACCGACGCGTTACCAGTGGAGAACAGGAACAACCAGCCCATGTGCTCGTTGAGCCAGAGCGCAAACGGACGCAGCGCAGGCGCCAGCACGTACAGGCCCCACACGCCGTAGATGATCGACGGCACCGCGGCCAGCAGGTCCACCATGTAGGCCAGTGGGCCCTTGACCCGCGCGTGGGCGTACTGCGTCAGGTAGATGGCGATGCCGAGCGCCACCGGCATCGCCAAGATGAGTGCAAACACCGACACGAAGACGGTCACCTGCAGCAGGTCGAGGATGCCGAACTGCATCGCCGACGTATTCGTGGTCACCCAGTTGCCGCCGAAGAGGAAGAAATTCGCCTCGTTACGGGCCAGCGCCGGGATCGCACGCCACAGCAGGAAGAAACCGATCGCGGCGATCAGCACCACGATCAGGATGCCCGAACCTTCCGACAGCAGTCGGAAGATCCGGTCCCCCACCCGAACCTTGGCGCCCTTCGACGGGTTGGTCGATATCGGTTCGGATTCCCCGAAAGGCGCCGCAACGACAGCCGCTGAGCCGGCGTCCGCGGGGTTCGGGGTCGAATCAACGTTTGTCACGGAGACGCCACCATCATTAATCGGGTTTGTCATTCAATCCTCACCGCATTCGTGCCGGTTCGCAGGGCAACTAAGCGATCGCGTCGATCGAGTTGAGCAACCGCTCCTTGAAGCGTTCCGGCAGCGGCACGTAGCCGGCGGCCGACAGTCCACCCTGACCGTCGTTGGCAGCAACCGTCAGGAACGACTTCACCGCAGCCGAGGTGTCGGCGTCATAACCCGCCGAGCAGACGATCTCGTAGGTCGCCAGGACCAGCGGGTAAGCGCCCTCTTCCTTGGTGCCGTACAGCGAAGCCAGGTCCAGCGCCAGGTCGTTGCCGTCAGCGGCGAAGCCGGCCGCGTCGATCGCCTTGTTGGCGGACTCGTCGTTCAGGGCGACCGGACCGCTGCCGGTGTCGATCTGGGCGTAGGGCATTCCCGCCTGATCGGCGAAGCCCTTCTCCACGTAGCCGATGGCGCCCGGGGTGGCCTGCACGGCCTGCACCACACCAGCGGACTTCTGCGCGCCTTCACCGGCGCCACCTTGGAACTCGCTGCCGTCGCCCTTGGTCCACACCGTCGGCGCGGCCGCCTCCAGGTACTTCTGGAAGTTGTCGGTGGTGCCCGAGGAATCCGACCGGAAGATCGGCGTGACCGCGGCATCCGGCAGGGTCTTGCCCTCGTTCAGGGCTGCGATGGCCGGGTCGTTCCAGTTGGTGATGGCGCCCTGGAAGATGTTGGCGATGACGTCGGCGTTGAGCGTCAGATCCTCGACACCCTCGACGTTGTAGGCCATCGCCACCGGGCCGAACACCAGCGGCAGGTTCCACGCCGGGTTACCACCGCAACGCTCCGCGGCGGCCGCGATCTGACTCTCCGACAGCGGGGAGTCCGAGCCGGCGAAGTCGACGTTGCCCGCGATGAACTGCTCGCGCCCCGCACCCGAACCGGTGGGGTTGTAGGACAGGTTCTTACCGGAGCACACCTGGCCCCAGACCTGGTTGAACACGGCGATGGCGTTCTGCTGCGAGGTGGCGCCCTCGGCGGTCACCGAGGTCTTGCCTTCGCAGTCCTCAGCCGCGCCTGCTGCAGCAGTACCGGCGGCGGAACCGGAGGTCCCCGAGGAGCCGGCGTTGTTGTCGCTGCCGCACGCCGTCAGTGCCAGACCAGCAATGGCAGTTGCCGATACGGTCGTCAGAAATGCCTTGCCGAAGAAGTTGCGCTTCACCCGATCCCGCTTTCTCATGAGCACGCCGGTTCCGACGACCGGACGTCCAGTGCTTTTCCCTGGGCGAAGCTATGCGCCAGGAATGGACGGCACGCTCATGCCAGGTGAACGGAAGGTGAACAGCTGCGTGAACGTGAAGTTTCGCCCAGCTGTGAGTCCGCTTTGCGTGGGCGATATCACTGATCAGGTGTGGTATTGACCCGATATGCGGTGTCGGAGCTGTAGACGCTGAACCCGAGTCGCTCGTAGGTGCGCACGGCCGGAACGTTGTCCGATTCCACGTACAGCATCACCACCGGCTGCTCCCCGCCGGCCAGTTTCTTCGCCAGGTATTCCAATCCGAGCACGGTCAGCGTGGCGCCCAACCGTTTGCCCCGGGCGCCCGGGTCGACACCGACGACATACACCTCACCCAGACCCGTGCCGGACTCGGGCGCATGGATCTTCGTCCAGTGGAAACCGAGCAGCCGGTCGCCGTCGAACGCCAGGAACAGACCTTCGGGGTCGAACCACGGTTCGTTGCGCCGTTCGGCGATGTCGGCCTCGGTCCAGCCCCCCTGTTCCGGGTGCCAGGAGAAGGCGGCATTGTTGACCCGCAGCAGCTCGGCGTCGTCGGCGGGGCCGGCATAAGTCCGCACCTGCACGCCGTCGGCGATCTCGACGTCGGGCAGTGAATCCAGCGCACGTCGCATCTGCAGCAGCTCGCGCACCGGCACCAGCCCCAGGGCGGCCGCGGTGGCCGTCGCCGCCGGGAGCGTGCCGTGCGCCCAGAAGCTGCGATCGCCGTCGGTCTCGGCCAGTGCGGCGGCGATCAGCGCTGCCCCGATCCCCCGCCGGCGCGCCCGCGGGTGGACCACCACTTCGGCGATCTCCTCGGTGAGGTTCAGATAGCCCTGCACCTGCGCCGAGTCGTCGATCGCGATCAGATGTCGGGTCCGCTGCCGGCCGAGTTCACGCAGCACCTGCTCTCCGACCGGCGCGATTCCGTCGGCTTCGGTCGCCGCAGCGATCAGCGCACGCACCGCTGCCTGTTCATCCGGCGACAGCTCTGATCGCCACTCGATGCTCGTCACTGGCGTTGCTCTGCCAGCGCGCCGTCGACGCCGTAGGGCTGATCCCCGAGGTCGTCCCCGGTGTCGATGTCATCGTCGATATCGGGTTCGGCGGGAGCGGGCGGGCGGCCTCTGGCGGGGCGCACCGCCTTGTAGCCGACATTGCGCACCGTGCCGATGAGGGACTCGTACTCCGGGCCCAGCTTCGCCCGTAGCCGCCGCACGTGCACGTCGACGGTCCGGGTGCCACCGAAGAAGTCGTATCCCCAGACCTCTTGCAGCAACTGTGCCCGTGTGAACACCCGGCCCGCGTGTTGGGCGAGGTACTTGAGGAGTTCGAATTCCTTGTAGGTGAGGTCGAGTGGCCGGCCGCGCAGTCGAGCGGTGTAGGTGCCTTCGTCGATCACCAGTTCACCCAGGCTGACCTTGCCTGCGCTCTCCTGGGCCGCCGCTCCCCCGCGCCGACCGACGAGCAGCCGCAGCCGCGCATCGATCTCGGCAGGTCCGGTGCTCGGCAGCAGGATTTCGTCGAGGCCCCACTCCACATTGACGGCAACCAGGCCGCCTTCGTTGACCACCGCGACGACG
This sequence comes from Mycobacterium sp., assembly GCF_049647605.1. Taxonomy (GTDB): domain Bacteria; phylum Actinomycetota; class Actinomycetes; order Mycobacteriales; family Mycobacteriaceae; genus Mycobacterium. The sequence goes on from NZ_JBARXZ010000194.1 coordinate 12,689, forward strand.
GGGACCGAGGTTCCCGTCGACCCGAGCAGTCGGCACAGCCCGCGCGCAGCGGCCAAATCCGACCGCGCGTCGACAATCGCAACGTCGGCCGTCCCCGCCTCCAGCAGCGACGAAACCTCCGTTGGCGCCGCCCGCACATTGTGCGCCAGCAGGGACAACGACGGCAGAACTGACTCCGGATGCGGGTCGACCGTCAGTAGCAATAGATCCAACTGAACCCTCCAGCAACCGAGAGAACATCTCCCAGATTCATTGTCGACACATCACTGTTACCGACCAAGATGATCTAACGATAGCTCGCAACCTGCTATTTGGCCGGGTAGAGAAGGCACGCGATGATTCGCTGCACCCCTGCGCCACAATGTTTGGCGTGCGCAAATTGCTGATCGGCCTCGGCGCGACGGTCGTCTCCGTCTTGATGGCAGCGATCGGTGTCGACTTCGGCGCCGCCATCTATGCGGAGTACCGGCTGTCCCGCACCGTCCGCACCGCCGCCCAGTTGAACTGGGATCCCTCGGTCGCGATCCTGGGATTTCCGTTCATCCCGCAGGCCGCCCGGGGCCACTACGGCGAACTCGAGGTCAAAGCCAGCGACGTTGTCCACCCCCGCGTCGACAAAGCCTCCTTGGAGGCCACCTTGCATTCCGTGGATCTCACCGAGTCGTCCTGGCTGATCAGCCCGGGAGCGGTGTTACCGGTCGGAAAGCTGGAGAGTCGCATCATCATCGACTCCGCCCATCTCGGCCGGTTCATGGGCATCAACGACCTGACGGTCGAAGCACCGCCGGTGGAAACCAACGACGCCACCGGCGGCACCACCGAATCCGGAATCTCCGGCAGCGAGGGCCTGGTGTTCACCGGCACACCGACGGCCGCCGGCTTCAACGAGCGGGTCAGCGTCTCGGTTGACCTGTCGATCGTCGGCGACGAGGCGACCACGGTGGAGTTCACCCCGACCGGCATCCTCACCGGCCCGGGCACCGCCGACCAAGACGTCCCGGACGACAAGCTCAGCGCGGTGCTCGAGTCGTTCCGCGCCATCCTGCCGGATCAGAAGCTGCCCTTCGGCGTCGCTCCGACAGCGCAAGGCGCCCGCGGGTCCGACATCATCATCGAGGGCATCGCCGAGGGAGTAACCATCACCCCGGAGGGGTTCAGACAGTAATGAACCTGCAGTACGCCCTGATCGCCCTGGCTGCCGCGCTCGGCGGAGCCGGCGCGGTCGGTTGGTTGATCAATCGACGCTCGGGGGTGGTCCGCGAGATCGCCGCGGCCCCCGATCGGCCGGCCGCCGACACCAGCGACCTGGGACTGTCCCGGACCTCACCCACAATCCTGCATTTCAGTGCTCCCTGGTGTGGACCCTGCGCCGGAGTGCGCCGGGTGGTCGACCAGGTGTGCAAGGAATTTGCCGCCCAGGGCAGCACAGTGGCGCATGTCGAAATCGACATGGACGCCGATCCCGCTGCAGGACGACGCTTGTCGGTGCTGTCGTTGCCGACGACGTTCGTCTTCGATGCCGACGGGCGACAGCGCTACCGCACTGCCGGGGTACCCAAGGTGGCTGACCTGCGCTCGGCCCTGACGGCACTATTGGCCTGACCAGGCTTTCATTAGGTATGGTGTGCTTCGTGTCAACCCGCCTCGAGCCGATGCTCACCAAACGCCGCGCAGTTGATCTGTGCCGCGTCGCGGGTTGTTGCTGTTGTTGTTGCAGCTGCTGAGTCGGCGCGCTGTCTGGCGCCGTCTCCAGGGCAGACCCTCCGTGGCCTGCTTGCGCCCAGCCAACCAACACAACAGGAGCCAATTCACGTGTCCACCGACAGCCAGCTGATCACCCACGATGTCGCCGTGCCCAATGTCGACGTTCGAGGGCCCCGTTTTGCTGCGTGGGTGACCACCGTCGTTTTGGCGGCCACCCTTGTTCTGTCCGCCGTCGATCCGGCAGCGGCGGCCCTGGTCCTCGGACTGCAGGCCGTGGTTTTCGGGATCGGTGCGACTCTGGGACCGCGGCGGCATCCCTACGGCCGACTGTTCGCCGCCGTGATCGCCCCGCGGCTGGGACCGGTGACCGAACGGGAACCGGTCGGCCCGTTGAAATTCGCCCAACTGGTCGGGTTCGTCTTCGCAGTGCTCGGCACCGCCGGCTTTGCGCTGGGAGCTCCCCTGTTGGGCACCATCGCGACAGCGTTCGCCCTGTTCGCAGCCTTTCTCAACGCAGCTTTTGGCATCTGCCTCGGCTGCCAGATGTATCCCGTTTTCCAACCTGTGGTCGCGCGTCTGCGACGCACGCACGTTACGCACTGAACCGAAAGGATTCATTCCATGGCACGTCCCGACGTCCTGGTATCCGTCGACTGGGCCGAGAGCAATCTCGATGCGCCGAACACCGTCTTCGTCGAGGTTGACGAAGACACCAGCGCTTACGACGGCGGCCACATCGCCGGCGCGGTCAAGCTGGATTGGAAGACCGATCTGCAGGACCCGGTGCGCCGCGACTTCGTCGACGCCCAGCAGTTCTCGAAGCTGCTCTCCGAGCGCGGCATCGCCAACGACGACACCGTGGTCCTCTACGGCGGCAACAACAACTGGTTCGCCGCCTACGCCTACTGGTACTTCAAGCTGTACGGCCACCAGAACGTCAAGCTCATCGACGGTGGCCGCAAGAAGTGGGAACTCGACGGCCGCCCGCTGTCCAGCGAGGCCGTGAACCGCCCGGAGACCAGCTACACCGCCAGCGAGCCCGACCTCAGCATCCGCGCTTTCCGCGACGAGGTGATCGAGTCCATCGGCACCAAGAACCTGGTCGACGTGCGGTCCCCTGACGAGTTCTCGGGCAAGATCCTGGCGCCCGCGCATCTGCCGCAGGAGCAGAGCCAGCGCCCGGGACACGTCCCCACAGCCATCAACGTGCCATGGAGCAAGGCCGCCAACGAAGACGGCACCTTCAAGTCGGACGAGGATCTGGCCAAGCTGTACGGCGAGGCCGGCCTGGATGGATCCAAGGATGTCATCGCGTACTGCCGGATCGGTGAGCGTTCGTCGCACACCTGGTTCGTGCTGCGCGAGCTCCTCGGACACCAGAACGTCAAGAACTACGACGGCAGTTGGTGCGAATACGGCTCCCTGGTGGGCGCCCCGATCGAGTTGGGAAATTGATTATGTGCTCAGCCCCTAAGCAAGGACAGACCCTGCCCTCCAGTGTCGATCTGGAGAAGGAGACGGTCATCACCGGTCGGGTTGTCGACGGCACCGGTCAGACCGTCGGCGGCGCGTTCGTCCGGCTGCTGGATTCCTCGGATGAGTTCACGGCCGAGGTCGTGGCCTCTGCCACCGGCGACTTCCGTTTCTTCGCCGCCCCCGGCACCTGGCGGGTGCGCGCCCTGTCGTCGGCCGGTAACGGCGACGTCGTGGTGGTTCCCGCGGGCGCCGGTATCCACGAGGTCGACGTCAAGGTCGCCTGACGACCGATGCGGCGAGGTACGAGCCGCTGAGGAGTCAGGCAAATCGTGACCGCCTGACGACCGATGCGGCGAGGTACGAGCCGCTGAGGAGTCAGGCAATCAGATTCCGCCTGAACCCCTGATCCACCCCCTGCTGCGAGGGTGCGCGCTCACAAATGTGGGCAATGCCGCACCCTCGCGGCGGGGCCAGGGGCATCACAGCCCCAGATAGGAACTAGACTCTCACCGTGGTTTTGTTCTTCGAGTTGATGCTCGTCGCGGCCGTTGTCGTGATCACCTGGTTTGCGTTGTATGCCGTGTACCGGCTCGTCACTGACGAGTCGTGACCGCCAGTGAGTCTGGCCCGGGTTCGGGCGACCGCGCGGTAGCCGCAGCGGCCGAACGGGCCAGGGTCACCGCTGCACGCAACATCCCGGTCTTCGACGATCTGCCGCTGCCGGCCGATACCGCAAATCTGCGGGAAGGCGCCGATCTCAATGATGCGCTGCTGGCACTGCTGCCATTGGTCGGTGTGTGGCGCGGCGAGGGTGAGGGCCGTGGCGCCGGTGGTGACTACCGGTTCGGTCAGCAGATCATCGTGTCCCACGACGGCGGCGACTACTTGATCTGGGAAGCCCGTTCCTGGCGCCTGGACGACGATGGCGAGTACGCGTCGGTGGGCCTGCGGGAATCCGGGTTCTGGCGGTTTGTCAACGACCCGGCCGACACGGCCGAAACCCAGGCCATCGAACTCCTGCTCGCACATTCGGCGGGCTACGTGGAGCTGTTCTACGGCCATCCCCTCAACCAATCGTCGTGGGAACTCGTGACCGATGCGCTGGCCCGCAGCAAGTCCGGGACGCTGGTCGGGGGCGCGAAGCGGCTCTATGGCATCGTCGAGGGCGGCGACCTCGCCTATGTCGAGGAGCGGGTGGATGCCGACGGCGGCCTGGTACCCCATTTGTCGGCGCGGCTGAGCCGCTACATCGGCTGATCGCCTCGGTGATGCCCGTCCGTCTGGTCTGCTGTGCGGTTGCCGTCTTGGGGCTGGCCGCAGGTTGTGGGACACCGGAGACATCTCCCGAGACCACCGAGCCGACGCCGGTGTCCGAACACGGGTCCTATGCGCAGTGTCTGACCGAGCACGGCGTCGATCAGCTGCCCGCTCCGGCGCTGGGACCCGCACCGGGTCCGGCAGCTCCACCCCCGGGTGTCGACGCAGCTACCTGGGAGCAGGCGGTCACGGCCTGTGCAGACTTCGCGCCGGGCCCGCCGGGGCCCTGACCGGCGATCAGCTCAGCAGTGGCGGCAGTACCCCTTTTGCCAGCCACCGCGCTTCCAGCTCGTCGAGAACGCCGTCGGCACGGAGCTCGTCGATGGCTTGTGACACGCATGGCGTGAGCTGACTGCCCTTGTCCAGGATGGCGCCGAATTGTTCGACCGATTCCCCCTGCGGCAGCCGGCCGACGATCAGTCCCCCTCTCAGTTCGCTCTGGACCGCCACTGCCGTCGGCAGATCGAGTACCAGGGCGTCTATCTGTCCGGAGCGCAGCGCCAGTTTGGCGTCGATGTTGGTGTTGTACATCTCGATCGGCGCGTCACCCCGGATCGACCGGGCCGCGGTCGAGCTCGTGGTACCCACCTGCGCGCCGACTCGCACCGATCGCAGGTCGGCCAGGGAGGTCACGGTGGCCGCGGCGGACGTCTGTACGGTCACCACGGCCTGGGTGACGTCGTAGTAAGGCGTCGAGAAGTCGACAACCTCCCGCCGCTGGTCGGTGATCGAGAATTCGGAGAGGTTGGCGTCGAATTCCTTGGGGCCGGGCGCCATCGCCGTGTTGAACGGAACGCGCACCCAGCGCACTTCTTCGGTGGAGTAGCCGAGTTTGTCGGCGACGGCGTAGGCCACCGCGGATTCGAATCCTTCGCCGTTGGCGGGGTTGTCACCGATGAACCACGGCGGGTAGGCGGGCTGGTCGGTGCCGAACGTGATGATCTCGGAGTACAGGGTGTTCAGTGAGCCTCGTTCACAGGTCCGCGGCGGTGCGGTCGCGGCAGGGGTGGCGGCGCATCCGGTCGCGATCACCAGAACGACCAGTACCCCTGAGGCTGCTGTGCCCGTCCGCCCGAAACTCATGCCGATCATTGTCGTGTCCGGGACCCGCAGTTCACCCCTGGGAGTGGTCACGGCTCGGCTAAGACCCCGGGAAAAAATGGGCGACCCCCGAGCCGTGGATCCTGGTTGGACAAACCGGAGGCTCGGGGGTCGGGTGGCTGCTTGGAATTCGCCAGCGCTCGCAGGTGATTCCTCACGCCTGGTGCTGCTAGCGGGCAGCCACCTCACATGTCCATAAGTCACTCAAAATCTTGGACCACCTCCCTTCTTGTGTACCGACGAAAGTACCCGCGAAATCAAGGACCGACAACCGATTTAGCGCTTAGCGATCCCTGAAGATCGCCGCGTCGACGAGGCCGGCGACTTCGGCGGCCATTGGGGCCGCCGGCAACGGCACGCCGTCGAGGGTGTGCACCCGGGCCGCGAGCGTGATTGCCGATATCAGCCAAACACCTTGGGCGGAGAGAAGATCCGCTGGTTTCAGCGCCCGGTAGTCACAGTCGTAACCCTTGGCCCGCGCCACCTCGAACAGTGCCTGCTGGGTGGTGCCGCGCAGGATCGGATACCACGGGGGCGGCGTCAGCAGACAGGGCGCGCCGCCGGCTCCTTCGACCTGATCGGTGGCGATCACGACGGTCGAGCGTGGCCCCTCGAGGATGAAACCGTCGGAGCTGACGAACACCACGTCGTCGGCTCCGCGGTCGGCGGCATACCGCAGGGCCGCCATGTTCACCGCGTAGGACAGGGTCTTGGCACCGGCCAGCAGCCACGGCATCTCGTCGGCGGCGGCGACCGGCAGCCCGCGGGCCAGCGAGACCGCTGACACCCCGTGGTGTCGGGCGGCCGCGATCCGGGTGGGCAAGGGGCTCACGCTGACGTATGCCGTCGGCGGGGAGCCGCTTTCCCGCCCCCGGGTGTACACCAGGCGCAGCGCGGCCTCGTCGGCAGTGGCGGCAGCCCACTGCCCAACCGCCACGCCGATGGCCTTGCGCCAGGCCGGCAGGTCCGGTTCCGGTAGCTGTAGCGCCGTCGCGGAGTGCACCAACCGGCGCAGATGAGCCTCGACCAGACAGGCGCGGCCGTCGCGTACCAACAGCGTCTCGAACACGCCGTCGCCGCGTACCGCTGCCAGATCGTCGGCGTGCAGCAGCGGCGTTTCGGGGTCTCGCACCACTCCGTCGAGAGTCACCACCACAGCCATGGCGTCTCAGCGTAGTAGGCCCGCTGAGCGGGAATAACGGGCGGCGGCGAACCGTAGTGTTGTGACATGTCTGCTGTCCCGGCCCCTGAGTCCAGTCCCGATGTCGGCGCCATCTGGCATTTTGGCGATCCGCTCGGCGAGCAACGCGCTGCCGCTACCGGCGCCGTGCTGGTCGACCGCTCGCATCGGCCGGTGTTGATCCTCACCGGCAAGGACCGCCAGAGCTGGCTGCACAGCATTTCCACCCAGCATGTCAGCGCCCTGCCCGACGGCGCGACGGTCCAGAACCTGAGCCTCGACGGCCAGGGCCGGGTCGAGGACCACTGGATCCAGACCGAACTCGATGGTGCCACCTATATCGACACCGAGCCGTGGCGTGGGCAGCCGCTGCTGGATTTCCTCCGCAAGATGGTGTTCTGGTCGGAGGTGACGATCGAGCCCGGCGATCTGGCCCTGCTGTCTGTCCTGGGCCCGGACGCGGGCTCCCCCGCCGTCCTGGAGGCGCTGGGGCTGGCGGAGCTACCCACGGAGTCGGCCGCAGTGCCGTTGGCCGGGGGCGGCCTGGCGCGTCGGCTGCCCGGCGTTGGTTCCGACGACATCGAACTCGATCTCCTGGTGCCCCGCGCGCAAGCGCAATCTGTGACCGACAGGCTGGTACAAGCCGGGGTCCGTCCAGCCGGTGTGTGGGCCTATGAGGCCCGCCGCGTGGCCGCTCTGCGGCCGCGCCTCGGCGTGGATACCGACGAGCGCACCATTCCCCATGAGGTCCGGTGGATCGGCGGCCCTGGCGACGGGGCCGTCCATCTGGACAAGGGGTGCTATCGGGGCCAGGAGACCGTCGCCCGGGTTCACAACCTCGGTAAGCCGCCGCGGATGCTGGTGCTGCTGCACCTCGACGGCACCACGGACCGTCCGGTGACCGGAGATCCGGTCCTGGCCGGCGGACGGGTGGTCGGCCGGCTGGGCACTGTCGTTGATCACGTCGACCTCGGCGTGGTGGCGCTGGCACTGGTCAAGCGCGGATTGACGGCTGAGACCCCGCTCACGACGGGTGGTGAGATCACCGCCGCTGCGGTGATCGATACTGATACGTTGCCACCCGCCGACGTCGCCGGGGCCGGACGCGCAGCGATCGATCGTCTGCGCGGCCGGGCGTAGGCACGCCAAGAAGTATCAGAAGGACACTGTGACACTCACTGCCGACGGGCCTGCCAGCAGAGCCGGTCGGGGCACGGTAATGTGGACGCAGGACAATAAACACACAGATCGGAGCCGCTCACAATGTTGGGCCGCTCCGTTATTGCGCGAGGGGGTCCCCCCATGGGCCGCGGCCGGGCGAAGGCAAAGCAGACCAAGGTTGCTCGAGAGTTGAAGTACAGCTCTCCGCAAACCGACTTTGAGCGGCTCCGAAAGGAGCTGTCGGGCTCGGAGGCGGATGAGACTACCGACGTCGATGATGGCGTGGTAGATGATCGCTGGAGCGACGAAGACGCCTGGCGGCGCTGAGCTTCGCGCTCAGCGCCTCCCGACTAACACGAGGTTCAGAAGCGAGGGTGCTGGCCCGCTAGCGTTGCGAGCGGGCCGTCCTTCGTTCCCTTGTTGACAGTTCCCAGAACCCAAGACGTCAGGTGCCTGGCGGTCAGAATGGCCAACGCGCGATCGGTGTCCTCCGGCGCGACGATGGCCACCATGCCGACACCCATGTTGAAGGTCTTCTCCATCTCGATCCGGTCGATACGACCGCGTTGCGCGATGAGACCGAAGATCGGAGCCGGGGTCCAGGTACCGCGGTCGAGTTCGGCGACCAATCCGTGCGGGATCACCCGTGCGAGGTTGCCGACCAGACCACCGCCGGTGACGTGGCAGAAGGTCCGCACCTGTGTCTCGGCGGCCAGTGCCAGGCAGTCCTTGGCGTAAATCCGGGTGGGTTCGAGCAGTTCCTCCCCCAGGGTGCGGCCGAACTCCTCGACGTGACCGGCGAGGTTCATCCGGTCGATCTCCAGCAGCACCTTGCGTGCCAGTGAGTAGCCGTTCGAATGCAGGCCGGATGCGCCCATACCGATCACGACGTCACCCGGTTTGACCCGCTCGGGTCCGAGGACGTTGTCGGCTTCGACCACGCCCACGCCGGTGGCGGACAGGTCGTAGTGGTCTGGGGCCATCAGGCCTGGATGCTCTGCTGTCTCACCGCCCAGCAGAGCGCAGCCGGACTGCACGCAGCCTTCGGCGATACCCGCGACGATGGCCTGCACCCGCTCCGGGACCACTTGGCCGACAGCGATGTAGTCCTGTAGGAATAGTGGCTCGGCGCCGCAGACCACGAGGTCGTCGACCACCATGGCCACCAGGTCCAGGCCCACGGTGTCATGTTTGTCCATCGCCTGGGCGATAGCCAGCTTGGTTCCCACGCCATCGGTCGACGATGCGAGCAGCGGTTCCCGGTAGTCGCCACGAAGTGCAAAGAGTCCGGCGAAACCACCGATCCCGCCTCGCACTTCAGGTCGAGTTGCCCTCTTCGCCAGTGGCTTGAAGAGTTCTACGGCCCGGTCTCCGGCCTCGATATCGACTCCGGCCGATGCGTAGGAGATTGCATGTTCTTCAGCACGATCGGTCATCGCGCCCTAATCTACCGGTCGTCGGGTTCCCCGGGTATCTGCCGGGTGGCATCGGCCGCCCCCAATCCCCGCGAGCGCGCGTGTCTGTACAGCAACACGCCGCTCCTGCCGCACAAATGCGTGCGCTCGCCACCGGTCTACCTCGGTTTCAACCATCCCGTCGGCGGCTACGAATGACCCTTATGACCACTGATCACGCCTACTGTCTCGTCACTGGCTCCACCGGCTACATCGGCAGTCGGCTGGTCCCCGCCCTGCTCGGGCACGGCCACAAGGTGCGTGCCATGGCGCGCACCCCGGAAAAACTCGACGATGTGCCGTGGCGCGACGATGTCGACGTCGCAAAAGGGGACCTGACGCGGCCCGACACCCTGATCGAGGCGTTCACCGGCATCGATGTGGTCTTCTACCTGGCGCACTCGATGGGATCCTCGGAGGATTTCGTGACCGAGGAACGCCGGGCTGCGGAGAACGTGGTCGCCGCCGCTCGCACCGCAGGTGTGCGCCGACTGGTGTATCTGAGCGGACTGCATCCGGCTGGGGTACCGCTGTCGAAGCACCTGCAGTCGCGGACCGCCGTCGGCGAGGTCCTGCTCGATTCCGGCATCGAGGCCGTGGTGCTGCAGGCGGGGGTGGTCATCGGTTCGGGTTCGGCATCGTTCGAGATGATCCGTCACCTCACCGAGCGACTTCCGGTGATGACAACCCCCAAATGGGTGCACAACAAGATCCAGCCGATCGCGGTGCGGGATGTGCTGCACTACCTGACCGAAGCCGCGACGGCGCCGGTGCCGGAGTCCCGCACCTGGGACATCGGCGGCCCCGACGTCCTCGAGTATGGCGAGATGATGCAGGTCTACGCGGAGGTGGCCGGGCTGCGGCGCCGACGGATGCTGGTGCTGCCGTTTCTGACGCCGACGATCGCGAGTTGGTGGGTGGGGTTGGTGACACCGATTCCCGCGGGGCTGGCACGCCCGCTGGTCGAGTCATTGCATTGTGACGCGGTGGCCGGCGAGCACGACATCGACAGCGTCATCCCCGCCCCGCCCGGGGCGGCGACGCCCTACCGGGAGGCGGTGGGGCTGGCGCTCGATCACGTCACCGGCGGCCGGTTCCAGCCGTCGTGGGCGGCGGCCGGACCCGCCGGGCCGCTGCCGAGTGATCCGGGTTGGGCCGGCGAAGTGGTGGTCAGCACCGCCGTGTCGGGTACCACCAGCGAGCCTCCCGACACCGCGTGGGCCACGTTGACCCGCGCGGGTCGCAGCTGGCAGCTGCGGTCACAGACGACGGGATCGGCGGCCCGGCTGCGCTACCGCGGCAGATTGCCCGGTGAAGCCTGGCTGGAGGTAACGGTGCAGCCCCGCGCCGGTGGCGGTTCGGACTACCGGCAGTCGATGACGTTGTGCCCGCGCGGCCTGGCCGGCCAGCTGTACGCCGCGATCCCGTGGCGGGTGCAGCGAAAGCTCTTGCAGCGCAGAACGTCACCGCGCCCTTGAGCTACCGGCGGCGCGCCGGGTCACGGACGGCGCAGCGCCGAGGCGTTGTCGTTGTCGGTCTTCACACCGGCCGGTCCGGCGCCGGCACGGGCGGCATTGGACAGCATGTGCTCGATCACGTTCTTTCCCAGCGCGGTCTCGCTGGGCAGTTCGATCGGGTATTCGCCGTCGAAGCAAGCGCAGCACAACCGGGTGGCCGGCTGCTCGGTGGCGGCGATCATGCCGTCCCGGGAGATGTAGCCGAGGGTGTCGGCGCCGATGGCGTGACGCACGGCTTCCAACATCTCGTCCTGCGATCCGTCGGCGTTCGCGGCGTTGGCGATCAGCTCGGCCGGTGAGGCGAAGTCGATGCCGTAGAAGCACGGCCACTTCACCGGCGGTGAGGCGATTCGCACATGCACCTCGAGTGCCCCGGCCTCCCGCAGCATCCGGATCAGGGCGCGCTGGGTGTTACCCCGAACGATCGAGTCGTCGACGACGATGAGCCGCTTACCGCGGATCATCTCCTTCAGCGGGTTGAGCTTGAGCCGGATACCGAGTTGGCGGATGGTTTGCGACGGCTGGATGAAGGTGCGGCCCACGTAGGCGTTTTTCATCAGGCCCTGACCGAAGGGAATGCCCGATTCCTGGGCGTAGCCGACGGCAGCCGGGGTGCCGGATTCCGGGACCCCGATCACCAGGTCCGCGTCGATCGGTTCTTCGCGGGCCAGGCGGCGTCCGATATCGACTCGGGTGGAGTGCACCGAGCGACCGACGATCATGCTGTCGGGCCGAGCCAGGTAGACGTACTCGAACACGCACCCCTTGGGGGTCGGGTTGGCGAAGCGAGTGGAGCGCACCCCATCGGCGTCGATGGCCAGCAGTTCCCCGGGCTCGATATCGCGCACGAACGACGCGCCCACGATGTCGAGGGCGGCGGTCTCGGACGCCACCACCCAGCCCCGGTCCAGCCGGCCCAGGGCCAGCGGGCGGACACCGTACGGATCACGCGCGGCGTAGAGGGTGTTCTCGTCCATGAAGGTCAGGCAGAAAGCGCCTCGGACCGTCGGCAGCAGTTCGAGGGCGGCCTGTTCCAGGCTGGAATCGGCGGCTCCGTGTGCCAGCAGGGCACCCAGGATGTCGGAGTCGGTGGTGGCCGCAAGCACCGCATTGGAGCCCATCAGGCCGGCGTCGCGCGCCCGGCCCGCCAGCTCGGCGGTGTTGACCAGATTGCCGTTGTGCCCGAGCGCGACACCGGTGCCCGCCGCGGTGTTGCGAAACACCGGCTGTGCATTTTCCCAGGTGGTGGAGCCGGTGGTGGAATAGCGGCAGTGCCCGACGGCGACGTGGCCGTGCATGGCGGCCAGCGTCTGCTCATCGAATACCTGACTGACCAGCCCGAGGTCTTTGAAGACCAGCACCTGCGAGCCGTCGGCGACGGCGATACCCGCTGCTTCCTGGCCGCGGTGCTGCAAAGCGTAGAGGCCGTAGTACGTCAGCTTGGCGACGTCCTCGCCGGGGGCCCAGACACCGAAAACACCGCATTCTTCGCGGGGCGAATTCTCGAGTTCGATCGGTTGAGCGGTCACGGTGGGGCTGCTCCCTAGGGGCGTTCGGGTGACTTCGCCAGTTTACGCAGACAGTCTAAAGCCTCCCAAGGACGCTTTCCCACCACTGACGAGCGGTTTTGCCCCCGAATCAACGACGGCGTGGCGAGCGGCATTCCCTCAGTAGAGTGGCCTCGGTGAAATGCGTTGTCCACCAACGCAACCAATACCGGGACTGACCCGGACCGTGGTAGCCGTGAACACCCTTGCGGCGACCAACAAACCCCGCCGGTGATCTGCATCACGGCGCCCAGAGTGAGGAATCTGACGTGAGTACCACCGCCGAGGTCGACGTCGAGCACGCCCAGACCAGGTGGAACCCGCTAACCCGCATCGCGTTCCGGTTCACCTTTGTCTACTTCGGGTTGTTCTGCCTGGTGTTCGCTCAGATCCTGTTCGTGTTCACCGGTGTGCTCGGCGGGTTGCTGCCCGACACTGCGGTGCTCTCGCAGCTGGTTTTCCTGACGCCGCTGCTCGGCTGGGTCGGCAGGACGGTGTTCGGCACCGACGTGACGTTGCATGTGGATTCCGGCAGCGGTGACCAGGCCGTCATCTGGGTGCTGGTGTTCACTCTGCTGGTGGTTGCGGTGGCCGCCACCGTCATCTGGACGGCTCTGGATCGCCGCCGGCCCGCGTATCCGCGGCTGCACGCGTGGTTCCTGACGTTTCTGCGGTTGTGCGTGGGCGGGCAGATGCTCTTCTACGGCATGGCCAAGCTGATCCCGACCCAGATGCCCGCACCGGCGCTGTCGGCATTGCTGCAACCGTTCGGCGAGATGAGCCCCGCCACGGTGCTGTGGTTGCAGGTCGGCAGTTCGCATCCCTACGAGATGGTGCTCGGCGCTGCCGAGGTGGCCGGCGGGCTGTTGCTGTTCCTGCCCCGCACCGCGACGTTGGGGGCGTTGATCAGTCTGGTCAGCATGATCCAGGTGTTCGTGCTGAACATGACGTTCGACGTCCCGGTGAAGATCCTGTCGTTGCACCTGTTGCTGCTGGCGCTGGTGCTCCTGGCGCCGCAGTTCGGCAAGCTCGCCGATGTGTTCCTGCGGGGCCGGAGCGCCCAACCGCTGTCCCAGCCGGCCCTGTTCACCACCGCCCGGGCCAACCGTTACGCCACCGTCGCCCAGGTCCTCATGGGCGTGTGGGTACTGGTCGGCGCCTCGCTGATCAGCTGGTCGGCATGGACCAACTACGGGGGCGGTGCACCCAAGCCCGATCTGTACGGCATGTGGGTGGTGACGGAGTTCAACCGTGACGGCGCGCCGGTGGCGCCGCTGCTGACCGACGATTCCCGCTGGCAGCGCATCGTTTTCGACACACCGGGTGCCGCCACCGTGCAACACCTGGATGGTCGGCTCGAACCGGTCGGCGCTGAGGTGGACACCGACGCCGGCACCGTCACGTTATCGGGGGACCCGGATCCGGTCGGCACCTTCGTCTTTGCGCAGCCGGCACCGGATCGGCTGACGCTCGACGGCACGATCGCGGGTGCACCGGTCACCCTGTCGTTGCAGCTCGAGGATCCGTCGCGGTTCACCTTGCTGAACCGGGGGTTCAACTGGGTTCAGGAGTATCCGTATTTTCGTTGATGGTGCCGCTGCCGACCAGCGGCACCATCGGTAGCCAGGCCTCGACTTCACCGGCCCGCGACCCGGACAGCCGCAACGCCCCGGAGGCGATCGCCTCGGCAGGTGCCGCCAGGCCCGTGGCCAGCAGCAGCCAGGTGCGCGGGTCGGTCTCCACCACGTTGGGCGGTGTTCCCCGGGTGTGACGCGGACCCGCGATGCACTGCACGGCAACAAACGGCGGCACCCTCACCTCGACGGAGGCCCCCGGCGCCGCGGCGGCCAGGGAACGGGCGGTCAACCGCACTGCGTCGGCAACTAGCAAACGGTCCGGCTGGGGCGCGTCGGCATCCCGTAACCAGACCTCGATGGCGAGTACGGCGGCGCGGGTTTTTGCCGGATCAGCACTACGACGAGCGGGCATACCTCAGCGTCTCACGGGTCTTGACCTGAACCTGCGTTGACCTTCTACCGTGAGGTGATGACCTTCAAACCCCACGAAATCGCCTACCTGAACTCTGCGGACCTGGGACGGTTGGCGACTGTGCAATCGGACGGGACCGTGCAGAACAGTCCCGTCGGCTTCGAGTTCAACGACCGGCTCGGCACGATCGACATCTTCGGCTACCGGATGTCGCGCAGCCAGAAGTTCCGCAACATCGCCATCAACAGCACCGTGGCGTTTGTTGTCGACGACATTTTCTCGCGTGATCCGTGGCGGGTGCGTTGTATCGAGATCCGCGGCACCGCCGAGCAGGCTCTGATCGAGTCGTCGGGAACGGGATCCGAAGGGCTGGATTCGGCCATCATCCGGATCACGCCGCGGCGCATCATCAGTTTCGGTATCGATGACACCGAAACCGAGCCGCACCTACTCGTCGCCGACGCCCGCGACGTCTGAAACCCGCTGCGTGTGAGCCGTAGCGCAGCGTCGCGAACCGGTCAGGCCGGATCGTCCGCCTCGAGCACTCCGCGGATCCGCTCGGTGTCCGCTGCCGTCCATCCCGGTGGCGGCGCCACCGCCGCCCAGCCGTCCAGCATCGAGTTCCCGTAGTTGTGCCCATGGCCTCCCGGCATGCCGGCGGCGTTGGTCATATCGGCGCCGACCTGCCAGAACGTCACGATCGGGTACCACCGCATGGAGGCGGTGCGGTCCCGGCCCGGAGGTTCCCGCAGCCAGTCCGGGCGGGTGAACAGCAGCTCCGGCGACCACCACACGACGGGGTCCGACGGGTGCTGCAGGAACAGCACCCGGGTGCCCTCCCACGGGGCCGCGGTGTCGCGGTGGATCTCGGAGGGATTGTTGGCCGGGGAGAACCGCACGGTGCGGCCGCCGTCGTAACGCGGATGCACCTCCGTCGTGCCGGGGTCTCGCCGCACGATCAGCGCCTCCCAGAGCGGGCTGAAGTTGGGTGGGCCCACCCAGAGCACGGAATCGAACCCCATGCGGGATATGTCGGGCAGGAATCCGAACGCCGCCTGCCCCGCCATCGACCCCAGGCTCTCGCCGTAGAGCACCAGTTTGGGGCGGGCCTCCGGGGGGCGATGCACCCACCGTTGGTGGATTGCGTCGATCAGCATCCGCCCGGCCTCCATCGACGCCTGTTGATCACCGATGAACGAGATCCAGCTGGGCAGATAGGAGTACTGCAGGGCGACCATCGCGGTGTCGCCGTTGTACATCAGCTCCAGGGCGTCGGCGGCCGCCGGGTTGACCCAGCCGGTTCCGGTTGTCGGGACGATCACCAGGAGTTCACGATCGAAGGCTCGGGTCCGTTCGAGCTCGGAGAGCAGCACGGCCATCCGCGCTTCGGCGGTGTCGGCGGTCTGCAGGCCCGCATAGACCCGGACGGGTTCCAGCGCGGGTTCACCGTTGATGCGTTCCAGCTCGGCGGCATCGGGGCCGCCGGCGACGAAGTTGCGCCCTTGGTAACCCAAGGTGTCCCACGCGGCGAACGACTCGGGGCTGCCGGATCGTTGCGGCGCCAGAGGCTGTTCGACGCCTTCTCGGGTGGTGTAGTCCTGTGGCTGGAACACCCGGTTGGCCGCGGCCAGGAATCCCTGCAACAGCACACCGTTGACCAGGGTGATGACCAGAACCACCACCACCGCCGTACCGATGAACAGCGCCACTTCGTCGTTGAGGCGCAGCCGCCGGATCAGGATCCGCGCCAGTCCTTTGATGGCGTCGAGCAGCACCCGGGCGACGGCCACCAGCAGGCCGCCGATGAGCAGGGCCAGGACCACGGTGCGGTAGTAGCCCGCGGTGGCCGGGCCCTCGATCCCCATCAGGGCCGACACCTGTCGCTGCCAGGCCGCCGCCGGGATGACGATCAGCAGACACGAACCCACCGAGCCGACGACCGTCAACGTCTTCAGCCCGAACAGCACTCGTTTCGAGGACGGCCACCAGGACGGTTTGCGTTCCGCTGCGCGGCCGAACATCAGGCGCCGCAGCAGCTTTCCCAACGCCACACCCAGGCCGTAGCCGATGGCGGCGTTGATTCCGCCGATCAGTCCGGCAAACAGCCAGTCCCGGGGCAGCAGCGACGGCGTCAGCGACACACAGAAGAACAGCGCGCCTACTGCGACACCGACAAAATCCAGCCGGACCAGACCCCAGAGCCAGTCAAGCAGGGGGTGACGTTGGCGCTGCTCCCCCGGTGTGGTCATGGCCGCCGGCTCACCCGAACAGCGCCGGTAGCACGCCTTCCCAGGTCTTGCGCAGCTCGGTCAGCGGGATGGTGAACTGTCCCTGAACCTCGACACTGTTGGAACCTTGGTCCACCACACCGATCCGGGCGGCGGGCAGGCCGCGCGCCTCGCACATCGACATGAACCGGCTCTCCTCGGTGCGCGGCACGGCAACCAGCACCCGGCCCGATGACTCGGAGAACAGCTGGACAAACGGATCGGCGCCCTCCGGCAGCAACAACCGGCAGCCGGTTTCGCCGGCCAGCGCACCTTCCACGACAGCCTGCATCAGGCCGCCTTCGGACAGGTCGTGCGCGGCGGAAACCAGGCCGTCGCGGGAGGCAGCGGCCAGCACCTCGGCAAGCAGCTTCTCGCGAGTCAGGTCGACCTTCGGCGGCACGCCGCCCAGATGATCGGCGGTGACCTGGGCCCAGATCGACCCGTCGAACTCGTCGTGGGTGTCGCCGAGCAGGATCAGCGTCTCGCCCGGTTCGGTCCCGAATCCCGTCGGGGTGCGGCGCGCCACATCGTCGAGTACACCGAGCACGCCGACCACCGGGGTGGGCAGGATCGCCGTCGACCCGGTCTGGTTGTAGAAGCTGACGTTTCCGCCGGTGACCGGAATGCCAAGGGCCGCACAGCCATCCGCAAGTCCGCGGACGGCCTGCGAGAACTGCCACATCACGCCGGGATCTTCGGGCGAGCCGAAGTTGAGGCAGTTGGTCACCGCGACCGGGACCGCACCGGTCACCGCGACGTTGCGGTAGGACTCGGCCAGCGCAAGCTGGGCACCGGTGTACGGGTCCAGCCGGGTGTAGCGGCCGGAAGCGTCCGTGGACAGCGCGATACCGCGGCCGGTCTGCTCGTCGATGCGCAGCACCCCGCCGTCGGCATGCTCGGCCAGCACGGTGTTGCCGCGGACGTAGCGGTCGTACTGCTCGGTGATGAACGCCCGGCTGCACAGGTGCGGGCTGCCCAGCATCTCCAGCACCGTGGCACGCAATTCGTCGCCGGACTGGGGCCGCTTCAGTGACGCCGAGGTGTCGGCGATCAGCGCGTCCTGGGTGTCGGGGCGCTGCACCGGGCGCTGGTAGACGGGACCTTCGTGGGCGACGGTCCGCGGTGGCACGTCGACGACGGTCTCGCCGTGCCAGGTGATGTGCAGCCGGTCGCCGTCGGTGACCTCACCGATGACGGTGGCCAGCACCTCCCATTTGCGGCAGACGGCCAGGAAAGCCTCGACATTTTCCGGGGTGACGACGGCGCACATGCGTTCCTGCGATTCACTGGAAAGCACTTCCGCCGGCGTCATGTACTTGGCGCGCAGCGGCACCTTGTCCAGCTCGATCGCCATCCCGCCATCCCCTGCGGAGGCGAGCTCAGAAGTGGCACAGGACAATCCGGCGCCACCGAGATCCTGGATGCCGACCACCAGTCCGGCGGCGTACAGCTCGAGACAGCACTCGATGAGCACCTTCTCCATGAACGGATCGCCGACCTGCACCGCGGGCAGCTTCTTGCGGCCGGGGCCCTCGCCCTCGTCGCCGCCGAATGTCTCCGAGGCCAGCACCGACACCCCGCCGATACCGTCGAGACCGGTGCGGGCGCCGAACAGGATGATCTTGTTGCCCTCACCGGATGCGAAGGCGAGGTGCAGATCTTCCTTGCGCAGCACGCCGACGCAGAGGGCATTGACCAACGGGTTGCCGGCGTAGGACTCGTCGAAGATGGTCTCGCCGCCGATGTTGGGCAGGCCGAGGGAGTTGCCGTAGCCACCGACACCGCGGACCACGCCGTCGAGGACGCGGCGCGTGTCGGGCGCGTCGGCAGCGCCGAACCGCAGCTGGTCCATCACCGCGACCGGGCGGGCGCCCATCGCCATGATGTCGCGGACGATGCCGCCGACACCGGTCGCGGCACCCTGGTACGGCTCCACGTACGACGGGTGGTTGTGCGACTCGACCTTGAAGGTCACCGCCCAGCCGTCACCGATGTCGACCACGCCGGCGTTCTCGCCGATACCGGCGAGCATGCCGGCGCGCATCTCGTCGGTGGTGGTGTCACCGAAGTAGCGCAGATGCACCTTCGAGGATTTGTAGGAGCAGTGCTCGCTCCACATCACCGAGTACATCGCCAGTTCGGCGTCGGTGGGGCGGCGGCCGAGGATTTCACGTATCCGCTCGTACTCGTCGTCCTTGAGGCCCAGCTCGCGGAAAGGCTGCGGCTGATCGGGAGTGGTGGCTGCGTACGAGACGGTGTCAACACCGGGGACTTCGGTCGTCACGTCGACAGCTTATTGCCTGTGGGCGACAGTGCCCGCCACTGCGGTGCGGCTCACCAGTACCTGCCCCGCCGTGCCGTGGAGCAGGACGCTGCCCAGCACCACCATGATGGCCACCACCAGCACCAGGGCCGCCTCGTCGTCGGGCAGGGTGACGTAGGCCAACAGCGCCAGCACGATGTTTGCGGTACCGCGCGGCCCCAAGCCTGCCAGCAGGGTCAGTTCTGTTCTGGTCAGCGACGTGCGCCACAGGGCGATCACCACCGGAACTGCGCGCACCACTGTGAGTACCAGCACACAGAACACCACCAGTTCGAGCGGGACACCTTCCTTGACGGCGATCCACGCGCACGCCCCGAAGACGAACCACATGGCCGCTGCCAGCAGGAATGACACGTCGTCGATGAGTTCCTGCTCGCGCCCGGCGTCGACGTACTCCCGCACGCTGTTGTAGGCGATACCGCAGATGAACGTGGCGACAAAGCCGTTGCCGTCCATGCCGACGTTCAGCATGTAGGTCAGGATCGGGGCGATGAGGATCAGCACCCGCCGGGACTGGTCGGTCATGATGCCGCGGCGGTCGGCGGCGTTGGCGATCCACGCCACGCCGGCTCCGATGCCGACGCCGAGCACCACGGCGGTCACCAGGTGCGGCAGCCCTTCACGTAACGCCTCCCCGACGCCTTCGGCCTTGGTGTGCTCGCCACCGACGACGGCGAGTGCAAAGACGAAGACCGGCGCGATCACCCCGTCGGAGTAACCCTCCTCCACGTTGAGGACTCGCCGGACCCGCAGCGGGATCCGGTCGTCGTGCAGGAAGGAGACGACGGGCGCAAAGTCGACGGGCACGATGACGCAGGCGATCACCAGCAGGATCGGCCACGACAGCGTGGGGAACAGCCAATACGCCAGCCCCACCGTCGCGGCCAGTCCGAGCGGCATCGCGAGGAAGAGAAGTCGCAGCGCCAAGCGCGACTGACCACCAAAAAATCCGCCGCGGATGCTGATGGCGTGCCCGAACAGGACAATCGCCAGAATCGTCTCGAGGACCGGCTCGACCGCCTCGACGTCGAGTTGCAGCGCTAGCGAGTCATGGGTGGCGAATCCGACCAGTGCCCCGGCGAACACCAGCGCCATCGCCGGGGCGATGTGCCAGCGCTGCAGCCGACCGTCGAGCAATGACCAGACGACCAGGACCCCAGCCAGCCCGATGAGTGACCACAACACCGGCGGAGTATCCCCTGGGTCAGCTGTCGCCCGCTACACAGAACGCATTGCCCTCGGGATCTTCCAGGACCACCCACTCGATCCCGGGGCCGTAGCTCTGCCGTCCCAGCTCCGTTGCCCCTGCTTCGACCAGGCGGGCGACCTCGCCGTCGCGATCCGGGGTGTCGAAATCGAGATGGACTTTGTTCTTCCCCGGTGTCGGAGCCGGCACCCGCTGGAACCCCAGCGCCGGGCCCTGCTCACACACGACCACCACAAATTCCCCGGGTGCCACAGCGTTGAGTTCACCGCCCACCGCGCCGGCCCACCACGCCGCGAGTGCGTCGGGGTCGGTGCAGTCGAACGTGACCATCTGAGCCTTCAGCGTCATGGGCGAAACCCTATGTCAGCCCGGTGACAGAAACGCTTGCAACGCAGCCGCATAGGCGGCGACATCATGGGCACCCATGAGCTCACGGGCCGAGTGCATCGCAAGCTGGGCGGCCCCGACATCGACGGTGGGGATTCCGGTGCGCGCTGCTGTCATCGGTCCGATCGTCGACCCGCATGGCAGGTCGGCGCGATGCTCGTAGCGCTGCAGCGGTACGCCGGCTTGCCGGCACGCCAGTTCGAACGCTGCCGCGGTGCGTCCGTCGGTGGCGTAGCGCAGGTTCGGCTGCACCTTGAGCACCGGCCCGCCGTTGATCAGGATCGGATGGTTCGGTTCATGCCGCTCGGGATAATTCGGGTGCGTCGCGTGTGCCATGTCTCCGGAGGCCACCATCGAGCCGGTGAGCACCCGCAGGAAGTCCTGGCGATCGCCGCCGGCGGCGAGCACGATCCGCTCCAGCGTGGTGATCAACAGATCGGACTGGGCGCCGTGATCCGATGTCGAGCCCACTTCCTCGTGGTCGAAGAGTGCCAGCACCGGAATGTGGGCGCCGGGGCCGGCCCCCAGGAATGCTTCGAGCCCCGCGTAACAGGTGCCCTGGTTGTCGAGCCGGGGTGCGCTGACGAATTCGTGGTCGGCACCCCAGACGACAGACGGGGTCAGGTCGTGGGTCATCAGGTCGAAGGCCAGCACGTCGGCGGGGTCGATGTCGGACTCCCGTGCCACGTGGTCGACGAAGGAAGCCGGGCGGTCCCCCGTCGCCCACACCGCGTTGACATGCCGTTGCGGGTCCAGGCTGACGCCCTTGCGGTCGTCGGAGAGGTGGATGGCCAATTGCGGCACCCGCAGCAGCGGGGTGTCGATGCGCACCAGCCGGTGTGCGATTCCCGTCGGCTGGGCCGGGTCGCGGATCGAGAGCCGACCACTGATACCGAGGTCGCGGTCCAGCCACGAATTCAGCCAGGCACCGCCGTACGGCTGCAGCGCCACCACCGACCAGCCGGCAACGGTCCGGTCCGGGTGCTGTTTGACCCGCAGGTTGGGGCTGTCGGTGTGCCCGCCGACCACCCGGAACGGCCGCCCCGGCGTCCCCGAACTGTCCCAGGCCACCAGGGATCCGGCCCGGACGACAAAGTACCGGCCCGCCCCCGGCCACGGATCTGCTTCGAGCAGCTCGGTGTATCCGGCGCTGAGCAACCGCCCGGCGGCGGTCTCGCAAACATGGAACGGAGACGGCGAGGCATCGATGAACTCGCACAGGGTCACACTCGACGGATCAGGGCTCGCAGGCATGTTCACCATCTTTTGTCGTCGCACAGGTCAGGTCAGGACGTTAGGGTCACATCGTGCCTGACTCGCAGCCCCAGCCGGTCCTGGCCCCGTTGACACCCGCGGCCATCTTCATCGTGGCCACCATCGACGACGGCGGCCTGCAGACAGTTCATGACGCACTACCCGATCTGTCCGGGTTGGTCCGTGCCGTCGGATTCCGGGACCCGTCGAAGAAGTTGTCGATGATCACCTCGATCGGCTCGCAGGCGTGGGATGGGTTGTTCGCCGGTCCGAAGCCGGCGGAACTGCACCCGTTCGTCGAGATCAACGGGCCCCGGCACACCGCGCCCGCGACGCCGGGCGATCTGCTGTTCCACATTCGTGCCGAATCCCTGGACTTCTGTTTCGAACTCGCCGGCCATGTCGCCCGCACCCTGGCCGGGGCCATCACCATCGTCGACGAGGTGCACGGCTTCCGGTTCTTCGACAACCGGGATCTGTTGGGCTTTGTCGACGGCACCGAGAATCCGGATGGCCGAGTGGCCGTCAACGCCACCGCCATCGGCGACGAGGATCCCGACTTTGCCGGTGGCAGTTACGTGCACGTGCAGAAGTACGTGCACGACATGAGTGCGTGGAATGCGCTCTCGGTCACCGACCAGGAGCGGGTCATCGGCCGCACCAAGCTCGAGGACATCGAACTCGGTGACGATGTGAAGCCCGTCAATTCGCATGTGGCCCTGAATGTCATCACCGACGCCGACGGAAACGAACTGAAGATCGTCCGCCACAACATGCCCTTCGGCGAGATCGGCAAGGGCGAGTTCGGGACCTACTACATCGGCTATTCGCGAACCCCGACGGTGACCGAGCGCATGTTGAACAATATGTTCATCGGCGACCCGCCCGGCAACACCGACCGCATCCTGGATTTCTCGACGGCGCAAACGGGTGTGCTGTTCTTCAGCCCGCCGGCGGATTTCCTCGATGACCCGCCTGCGATGCCGGATTCGTCGCAGGCCGCAGTCCCGGCCTCTGTCCAGCTCTCCACCACCAGCAATCCCTCCACCAACGGCTCGTTGACCATCGGCAGTCTGAAAGGGCAACCTCAATGAACAATCTCTACCGTGAACTGGCACCGATCACGGAGGCAGCGTGGGCGGAGATCGAACTAGAGGCGTCGCGAACCTTCAAGCGCCACATCGCCGGCCGACGGGTCGTCGACGTCAGCGAGCCCAACGGACCGGTCACCGCCGCCGTGAGCACCGGCCATCTGTTGGAGACGGCCGCTCCCAGTGACGGAGTGGTGGCCCACCTGCGTGACAGTCGCCCGCTGGTGCGGTTGCGGGTTCCGTTCACGGTCAACCGGATCGATATCGATGACGTGGAACGTGGCTCTCAGGATTCGGACTGGGATCCGGTCAAGGAAGCCGCCCGCAAGCTGGCGTTTGCCGAGGACCGCGCGATCTTCGAGGGTTACGAGGCCGCGCAGATCGGCGGGATCCGCAAGTGCAGTTCCAATCCGGAGTTGGCGCTGCCGGAGGATCCTCGCGAGATCCCCGATGTGATCGCCCAGGCACTGTCGGAGTTGCGTCTGGCCGGCGTCGACGGCCCTTACTCGGTGCTGCTGTCCGCCGACGTCTACACCCAGGTCAGTGAGACCACCGCGCACGGCTACCCGATCCGGGAGCACCTCAGCCGGCTGGTCGACGGTGACATCATCTGGGCGCCCGCCATCGATGGCGCGTTCGTGTTGTCCACCCGTGGAGGCGATTTCGACCTTCAGCTGGGAACTGACGTGTCGATCGGATACTTGTCACACGATGCCGACACCGTGCAGCTCTACCTGGACGAGACGTTGACGTTCCTCTGCTACACCTCCGAAGCCTCTGTGGCACTGGGCCGCCCATGAGCGACCGGCGCCGAGGGGCCGGGTAATTGCAGGAAGCTCAGGTAGCCCTCGACCGACCATGCCGCCCGGCCGATGAACAGTCCGTCGAGGTAGGGCAGTTCGAAGTATCCCGGCGCGTTGGAGGTGGTGACGCTGCCGCCGTAGAGCACCGCCTCCAGGCCCTGCCATTGGGCGCGGACCTCGGCAAGCACATCGGCCACCTTGTCGGGTGAACTGGCCGTACCGTTCTCGCCGATCGCCCACTGCGGCTCGTAGGCGACGATCACCCGGCCGAGCTCGTCGGATTGCAGACTGGCCAGCGCCTGGCTCACCTGGCCCATGACGTAATCGACTGCCCCGCCGAGTGACCGTGTTGCCGCCGACTCCCCGACACACACCAACGCCCGCAACCCGAGATCAACCGCCCGCCGGGTCTTCAGCATCACGGTTTCGTCGGTTTCCCCGAACTGTGCCCGCCGTTCGGAGTGTCCGATCTCAACCAGCGTCGCACCGGCGTCGCGAACCTGCTCCATGGACACTTCGCCGGTGTGGGCTCCAGGTGCGGCCCAATGTGCGTTCTGTGCACCCAGGATCACCGGCGAGTCATCGCCGAGGACCGAGTGCACTGTGGCCAATGCGGTGTGCGACGGGAGAATGAACGGCTGCACATCAGCGGGGATGGTGGGAACCGCCTCGACGAGGCGGGCGGCGAACGTGCGCGCCTCGTCGATGGTCTTGGTCATCTTCCAGCTGGTGCCGATGTAGCGGGTGGTGCTGGGCGACATCCCCACGGCCTAACTCTGTGCTGACGCGTACTGTGCCTGCGCACGATCCAGTGCCGCCAGTTCTGCGTCCTCGAATGTCAGTGTCCCGGCATCGATCCAGTCGTTCACCTGTTCCGGTGTCCGCGCGCCGACGATGGCCGCGGTGGCGCCGGGCCTCGTCAGGGTCCAGGCGACTGCCACCGCGCTCACCGTGGTGGACTTCGCGGCCGCAATCTCGGCGAGCACGTCGACCAACTGATCCACCCGGGCCAGATTCTCGGGGGTGAACAGCGGGGAGCGCCGCCGCCAGTCGTTGTCGTCGAGTGCGCCGAGGTCACCGCCGCGGTACTTGCCGGTCAGTAGGCCTGAGGCCATCGGGCTGTACAGCAGTGTGCCCGCGCCGTGCTCGGCGGCCCAGACGAGCAGGCTGTCGGCAGCCGCGGTGTTGACCAGGCTCAGCGGGACCTGGATGGCGTGCACCGGCGCAATCTGCGCCGCAGCCTCGAGCTGCTCCACCGAGTGGTTGGACAGGCCGATGGCACGGACCTTGCCTGATTGCAACAGCTCGCCGAACGCCGACCAGTACTCCTGAACCTCGGCATCGTTGGCCGGCCAGTGCATTTGATAGAGATCGATCCGGTCGACGCCGAGCCGCCGGAGCGACGCGTCGGCTTCGGCGAGAATGCTCTCGCGCTTACCGCATTTGGTGACGGTCGCATCCGGGGCGGCTTTGTCCCAGGCCAGCCCGCCCTTGGTGAACACCAGCGGCCGGTCGGCGTCTGAGTACACCGAAATCGCTTCGGCAACGATCCTTTCCGCGTGTCCCATCCCGTAAATGGCTGCGGTGTCAATCCAGTTGATGCCCAGCTCGATACCCCGCCGGATGGTGGCAACGGAGGTGTTGTCCTCCTGTGGACCCCAGTAGCTAGGCGAGTTCGGACCACTCATCGCCCACGAACCGAATCCCACTCGGGAGATCGACATGTCGGTGGTGCCGAATTTCGTGTGGTGCATCATCATCCGTTCCTCCCGACCAGCGGGACGTCATTGTTGATATCGGGGCCGAAGAACTTGATCAGTTCCACCCGTTCGTTTCCGGTGTTGACGATCTCGACGCCCCGGACCGCACGGTCGTGGCAGACGAGAAACTCGTCGGAGCCCATTGCGCCACCCTGGAACGCGGCGCCACCGAACGTTCCGGTACCGGACCAGACGAATACCGAGTAGAAGCCGTTCTCGACGCTGCGCACCGAAGCTCCCGGGTCCAGGCGCAACCGCTTCCCGTTGAATTTGGTGCCGCCGTAGAAGATCCAGGACTCTTCGACACCGGCACCGGCGTTGAACACCGCGGGCGGGGTGCGGTAGGCAGAGTGGAAGTCTGCCATCAGGTTCAGGTCCCAGTCGATCCAGTCGAGGATCGCTGCTTCCCCGCGCTGCGCTTTGGCCTCGGAATCGAGCAGTCCGAGCAACAGGTCCTTGGACAGGTGGACGCCGCCGCAGTCCGCCTGTAAGAACGCCATGGCGTCGGAGTCCTCCTGCAACTCCAGCGTCAAGGCTGTTCCGGGAGCGTGCAGCATGCCGGAGGGGACGAAGTATCCGCCTTCTTCGTAGAGCGTGTAACCCTTCGACATCGACAGCACGCGGTCGTCGGACCACCGCTTGAGGTGGCCGATCAACTCGTCGGACGCTTCCTGCCGGCTCAGCGACGAGTGCAATCCGAAAAACGATTCCGGATGAGCACCGAGGTCGCCGACCGGCAGGAAGTAGTAGGCCTCGTCCTTGGAGTTGAGTCCTATCTTTCGTGCCTCTTCCGTGGGCGGATGGATGTGGAACGGTACCCGTTCGCCGTAGTCGAAGATCTTCGCCAGTCGACCGAGACCGTCATGGTCGGCCGCGTAGGACTCGCCCATCACCAGTTCCGGTGCCACCCCGACGATCCGGTCGAGGCGGTGGCCGGCTGCGCCGTCACGCACGACGCTGATGCCTTCACCTTCGACGGTGACGGCATTGGCCGCCGGGGTGGTGGAGGCAAGCCAGCGCTCACAGATCTCGCCACGTTCGCCGGCGTCATATTCCTCTGGCGGCAACCCCAGCCGTCGACCCGACTTCATCCAGGTCCGCGCCACAAAAGCAGGTTCGAGGTGCAGGACGCCGTCGGTTCGTGTGATCAGTTCGTTGATCTGGTCACGGTCGGTCATCTCAACTCTCCTGTCTAGAACTTCAGTGCGTGGGCGTCGAGGTTGGCGAAATCGAACTCCAAACCGTGACCGGGCGCGTCGTCGAGAACGAAGTAACCGTCTTTGATCTGATCGAAGTGCGTCACGACGCCGAGGTCGAGCAGCGATCCTCCGTCGACGTCCTCCACCCAGAGTGCCTTCGGGCTCGACGCCACCACCTGGCCGGAGATCTCCATGGCGTGATGGGGTGCCAGCGGTACGTTGAACGCCTGGGCCAGGGCGGCGATGCTCAGGTACGCCGTGGGGCCACCGGTCCGCACGACGTCACACTGGACAACATCCACAGCGTCTTGACGCAGAAATGAGGTGATGTCACGCAGGGTGTAGACGTTCTCCCCCAACGCCACCGGCGTGTCGATGCGACGGCGCAGCTTCGCATGGCCGTACACGTCGTCGCGTGCCAGCGGTTCTTCGATCCAGGCGATATCGAACGGCGCCAAGGCTTTCGAGACCGCTACTGCGCGGCTCTGATCCCAGCCCTGGTTGGCGTCGACCATGATCGCACGGGATCCCACCCGCTCTCTGACCTTGGCCACCCGCTCGATGTCCTCGTCGATCTCCGGACGGCCGACCTTGATCTTGACGCCCCCGTACCCCTTCCCGACCCAGCCGTCGACCTGATCGAGCAGCTGGGCGAGGTCCATCCGCAGGTTGATCCCGCTGCCGTAGACCGGTAGCCGGTCGTGCACGGCACCGAACAAGGAGTGCAGTGGCGCCCCGAGGGTCTTACCCACCAGATCCCAGAACGCGATGTCGAAAGCCGCGATCGACACGGTGGTGAAACCGCCGGCGCCCAGATCCTGCACCAGGTCCCACATCTCATGCCACAGTCGCCGCGGGTTGACTTCTTTTCCGACCAGTTCGGGCACCACGTAGTCACGCAGCAGCGACGCAATGGAGGTGCCGCCGCCGTGGGCGGCGTAGGTGTAACCGTGCCCGGTCTGACCGTTGTCTGCGGTGACGCTGACGACCACGATCTCGAAGTGCGTGACGACGTGGATCGAATCCGACCACGGGCCATTCGGAATCGGCATCTTGGACAGGCGGACGTCGATATCGGTGATACGCATTGTGTCTCCCGGGTATCAGGGGGCCAGCAGGCCCGGTAGGAAGGTGACTATCGGTGGAAAAAAGACGATGAGCAGCAGTGCTGCGATCAGCCACGGCAGGAAGAGGACCGCACCACGGAAGACCGCGCCGACCGGCTGGCCCGTGGCCGAGGACAGGACGTAGCTGACCAGTCCGACCGGCGGTGTGACCAAACCGATGACCAGGGTCAAGATCACGATCACGCCGAAGTGCAGTGGGTCCACACCGTATTGCGATGCCACCGGTGCCAGCACCGGCACCATGATCAATGTTCCGGCCGTCGGCTCCAGGAACAGCCCGACCAGGAGAAGTAATGCAGCGACCAGCAACAGGAACACCAGCGGGTTCTCCGACAGTGATGTCATCCAGCTGCCGAGCAGCTGAGGCACCCGTTCCAGGGTCAGGACCTGTCCGAAAACCGCACTCGCTGCGATGATCAGCAGCACTGAACCGCTGACCGCAGCAGCTGATCCCAGGACCCTCATCAGCAGGCGCACGGTGAGGGTCCGGTAGACGAAACCCAATACCGCCAGGTATCCGACAGCGATCGCGGCGGCCTCGCTCGGGGTGAAGAATCCGAACAGGATGCCGCCGATGATGATCGGAGGTGTCATCAGGGCGGGCAGGGCCCGCAGCAGTACACCGGCTTTCTCGCGTCGTGATCGTTGTGGCTGTTCGGCCAGCTCGGCATCTTTGTGGCGCAAGCTGTAGACGAACACGCCGATGGTGAGCATGACCGTGATGAGAATGGCCGGAAGCACCCCGGCAATCAGCATTCCGCCCAGCGACACACCAGCGGTCACGGCGTACACGACGGCCGGCAGGCTCGGCGGCATGATCGCCCCGATGATCGACGTGGTTGCCGTGGTGCCGAGGGTGAAGTCTCGCGAGTATCCGCGACGAAGCATCTGCGGCACCTGGATTCGGCCGGTCGCAGCCACATCCGCGGTGGCGGTTCCTGACATCCACGAGAACACGAAGCTGACCAGGATGTTCACGTATCCGAGCGCAAAACGGACCCGTCCCATGATGACCTCGGCGAAGGCGAACAACCGCTCCGAGACCCCCGACACGTTCGCGATACCGCCCAGCAGCAGGAACATCGGAACCGCAACCAACGTGAAAGTGTCGAGACTGGACACCAGCTTCTGCACCACCACGTTGGTGTTGGTCAGTGGCGTGAACAGAAAGTAGACCAGCGAAGGGCCCAGCAGGGCGAACGCGACCGGCACCCGCACCATCAGCAGGGCGACGACGCCGAGCACCACGAGTCCGGCGGTCACTGTGCTTCCTCCCGTTCGGCGGCATCAGGCCCCGTAAATGCCTTGGCGAAGTCATGCCAAGCCCAGACCAGGGCATGCATTGCCTGTAATGCCAGCCCCACCAATACAACTGAGAACAGTGCCGCAATGGGTACTTGCATTGCCACGGAGACGCGCGCCCCCATGCCCGCAACGTAGGGCAGGCTCAGCCACACGATTGCCGCGGCGATCACCGCAACCAACAACGAGGTGGCTCCGCGTACCAGGTCTTGTGCCCGCGGGCTCAGCCACCGGTCGATCAAGTCAACGGTGATGTGCTTACGCAGGGCCATCGCCAGCGCCGCCGCGGCGGCGCACAGCGCGATGTTGGAGTACCGGGCCAGTTCGTCGGTCCACGGCGCCGGTTCGAAGAACCGCCTGCTCACCACCTGGAGCAGCATCGCGCCGAAGATCACCAGCATCAACGCGATCGACACCACGTTTTCGATCACTTCGAAGAAGGCGAGGATCTTGTTCCGCCGACCAATGGGCGACAGATAGTCATAGTCGTCGGGGTCCAGGTCGACGGCTTCCGTGCCGACCTGGCCCGCATCGGCGGGTGGCACTGTCAGTCAGCCATTCCGCGGAATGTCTGGTACAACCCGCCCCAGTCGGATGTGCGGTCGAACTCGGCCGGCAGCACCTCTTGGACGTTGGCAGCAAAGGCATCTCGGTTCACGTCTCGAATGACCTGCATCTGGCCTGAAGCTTCCCACTCGTCGAGGTAGGCGCTCTCCTCTTCCTGGATGCAGTTGAGCACAGACTGTGTCGAGGTTTCCTGCACGGCCTCGAGGGCGTCTTTCTGCTCGTCACTGAGCCCCTCGTACCAGCCATTGTTGACGACGGTCAGTCCGGTCGAGACGACGTGACCGGTGAGGTTGATGTAGTTTTGCACCTCGTTGAAGGCCTGACTTGCGATGGTTGATATCGGATTTTCCTGCCCATCGACGACTCCGGAGGACAGGGCGACGTAGAGTTCGCCGAACGCCACCGGCGTGGAGGTGGCGCCCATCGCGTTCACTGCGGCAAGGTAGACCGCATTGTCCGGCACCCTGATCTTGAGGCCGTTGAGGTCGGCGGGCGACCGCACTGCCTGGTCAGTTGTGGTGAAATGCCTTGTCCCGTAGTACCACATGCCGAGGGTACGCAGATTGGTCTGCTCCTGCAGATCACTGATCAGCTGCTGGCCCTCGTCGGATGCGAGCACCTTCTGCGCGTGGCTGAAATCGTTGTACAGGTACGGAGCCTCCAAGACCGAGACCCTGGGCCAGAACTGGGCGATCTCGGATGCGCCGACCGTGGTCATCTCGAGGTTGCCTGCGGTGATGGAGTCGACCATCTCGACATTGGTGCCCAGCTGATTCGACGTGAAGACCTGGACATCGAACATGCCGTCGAGTTCGTCTGCCCAAGTGTCCCATCCACACCGCATGTAGGGGTGCTGGGCGTCGACGTTGGTGCCGATTCGCAGTGTGGCGACACCGCCACCGTCGGCTCCGTCAGCTCCACCGCCGTTGCCGCCGCAACCGGCCGCGGCCACTGCTGTCACTGCCGATGCGGCAACGACGGCCAGCTTCATGATGGTCTTCACTTCAGAACTCCTTTGTTCAGCAATGTGTTGGTTTGTTGTGTGATCGGGTCAGCTCAGGCCGAAGGCGGTAGCCAGGTCGGGATCGCCGGAGACGAATCGGGTGATCTCGTCTTCTTGCTCGCCAGTGAGCCGCGGCAGCGGTGGACGGTTCTGGCCTACCGGTACGCCCTGCAGCGACAGGACGTGCCGCAGATAGCCGATGAAGTCGTAATTGAACATGCGCGTGACGAAGCGCGTGATGACCGCCTGCAGACGGGCCGCTTCCGCTAGGTCGCCGGC
The DNA here is from genome assembly GCF_049647605.1 of Mycobacterium sp. Classification (GTDB taxonomy): domain Bacteria; phylum Actinomycetota; class Actinomycetes; order Mycobacteriales; family Mycobacteriaceae; genus Mycobacterium. Next base: position 43,707 of record NZ_JBARXZ010000194.1, read on the forward strand.
GTCCACCGCATTCCACAGTGCAACGAAGGTGGCGGGCATCGCGTTGATCGAAACACCCACCGCGCCAGCCGATCCGGCGAGTCGCGCAGCCATGCACAAGGGATCAGACCCTGACAGCAGCTGGAAGTCGGTACCGCTGGTCCGCTCGATCAGATCCTGGATGTCGGCCAGGTCGTCGGCCGAGTACTTCACCCCGTCGAGCACGCCTTCGGCGGCCAGTTGCGCAAACCAGGGTGCGGCGGCCGGCCGATGGGTCAGGTGCGGTACGTGGTAAGCCATCACCGGCCGCCCCAGCTCCCTGGAGAGCGCGCGGAAGTAGTCGGCGACGGCGTCTGCGTTGACGTTGTAATAGAGCGGTGGGATCGCAGCTACCCCTGCGACACCTTCGTCGAGTGCTTTGCGAGCCAGGAGAACCGTGTCGCGGAACGGCATGGCGCCGACGTGGGCCAGGATCGGGATGCGCCCGGCAACGTGATCGGTGATGGCGGTGACGAGGCTGGCCCGTTCGTCGACCGACTGGATCGGCCCCTCCCCGGCGGTACCGCCGATGAACAGCCCATGTACGCCGGCGCCGAGCAGCCGCTCCACCAGGTTCAGCGTCGCATCGAGGTCGACGTCGCCGCGGTTGTTGTAGGCCGTCATCACAGCTGGATAGATCCCTGCCACCACGTTCTCCCTCCGAGAGTGTCGGGCGCCACATTAACATGATTAGTGTCGAAAACCACAAGAATAAGTTTGGTTACTTCAGCTCACAGGCCCGCTGAACTATCTGCTATAACAACATTGATGTTAAAAGTCGCGCTTCTCACTGTTAGATTCCGCAGCGATGACCATCTGGGAAGGATTCGCCGACGTGGCAAGTACCCGAAATGAACTGTCGGACTTCAGATCTAACTCGATTGCCGGGATGGCCAAGGCCTATCCCCAGCTGCTGACGCCGACTCCAGGTGGAGTCATCTCCTCGATCGCACCACCGGAGCCGCGCGTCTCCGTCGTCATCGGCGGCGGCTCCGGCCATTACCCGGCATTCGGGGGCATGGTCGGGCCCGGAATGGCCGACGCCGCCGTCCTCGGCGATATCTTCGCCTCCCCCTCTGCCGCTCAGGTTGCCAACGTCGCCCGGGCAGTCGACCAGGGGTGCGGAATCCTGCTGACATTCGGCAACTACACCGGCGACGTGCTCAACTTCTCCGCCGCGGCCCAGATGCTGCGAGCCGACGGAGTCGACGCACGGCTGCTGCCGGTAACCGATGACATTGCCAGCGCCGATCTCGCCAAATGGGAGCAAAGACGTGGAATAGCAGGTGATCTTGTCGTCTTTCGCATCGCCGGCGCCGCCACCGCCCGGGGGTTGCCGTTGGACGAGGTCGAGCGGCTCGCACGGGTCGCCAACCACCGGACCCGCTCGCTCGGGGTGGCGTACTCCGGGTGCACCCTGCCTGGCGCCGACGAACCGCTGTTCACCTTGCCGGAGTCGATGATGGGGATCGGCATGGGCATTCACGGCGAGCCCGGCCTGGAGACCGTGCCGCGGCGCCCCAGCGACGAAGTCGCCGCACTACTGGTGGACAAGGTGCTCACCGACCTGCAGCTCAGCGGCCTCACACCAGAACTGGTGATTCCCATCGTGAACGGCCTCGGCGCGCTGAGCGCCGACGAGCTCTTTGTCGCCTACGGCGCAGTAGAGCGATCGCTGGCCGCTCGCGGTATCGAGGTTTCGAACGCCCTGGTCGGTACGTTCTGCAGCAGCTTCGACATGTCGGGGTTCTCGGTCACGTTGTTCGTACCCGACGACGAACTACTGGCCCTGTGGTCCGAGCCCCTGGAAACACCATCGCTGCGAATCGGAACCGTCGACCACACCGGCACCTCCCGCCGCGTTGCGATCACTGAAGAACGGAAACCGGAAGTAGCAGAACTACTTCCGGTGTCCGAGGTCAGCGCCGCCCGGGCAAGTCAGGTCAGCGTGGCGCTGGCCGCCGTCGCCGAAGAACTTGCCCGGCTGGAACCGGAACTCGGCCGCATCGACGCCGTCGCCGGGGATGGCGATCACGGCATCGGTATGGCGCGGGGCTCGGCTGCGGCGGTCACCGCTGCCGCACAGGCAGCCCGGGAGGGTCACGGCGCCGCGGCCACCCTGGCTGCGGCGGCTCGCGGATGGGCCGACCGTGCCGGTGGCACATCCGGCGCCATCTGGGGCGCGATGCTGTCCACGGCAACTCGTGCATTGACAGCTGAAAAGATCTTGACCACAACAGATATAGCGAAAATCGCCACCGAGGTGGCCAACGAGGTGCGTGCTATGGGCGGCGCCGAAGTCGGCGACAAGACCATCGTCGACGCCCTGGTGCCGTTCGCGGATTCGCTGCAGGATTCGGCAGCATCGGGCCTGCCGCTCGCCGAATCATGGCGGCTCGCGGGTACCGCCGCGCAAGTCGCCTCTGACGGCACCCGGTCGATGGCCGCGCGTCGTGGCCGTGCCCGCACCCACGGTGCGGCGTCGGAAGGCACCCCGGACCCCGGTTGTGTCTCTTTTGCCGCCGTGGTGGCCACGATCGGTGATGCGCTCACCTCGAACTCCGACAGGAAGGCACAAGCATGACCCATCGCCGATGGAAGTTGCTGATCGGCAGCGACTGCGCTGCAGTCGAGTACCGGCGCGAGCTTGTCACGGTGCTGCGGGAGCATCCCCGGGTGGACAGCCTTGTCGATATCGGGATCGTCGACGGCGAGCAGCGGAACTACGGGCCGGTGGCCATCGAGGCGGCCACCCGCATCGCCCGCGGTGAGGCCGACCGCGCGATTCTGTTGTGCGGTACCGGACTCGGGGTCGCCATCGCGGCCAACAAGGTCTCCGGTATCCGCGCGGTGACCGCACACGACAGCTTTTCGGTGGAGCGCTCGATCCTGTCGAACGATGCCCAGGTGCTGTGTATGGGCCAGCGTGTCATCGGTGTCGAATTGGCGAAGCGACTGGCCACCGAATGGCTCCAGTACGAGTTCGACCCGGCCAGCGCCTCCTTCGACAAGGTGGCCGAAATCTGCAGTTACGAACAGGAGAAGCGATGAACAACCCCGTTATCGGAACCGTAGACCTGAGCACGCTGTCGCACGAGAGCGCTGCCTCGATCGTGTCGGCAGCACTACAGGTCGCCGAGTCGACGTACTCCGGAGCGGTGGCCTGCGCCGTCACCGGAGCCCAGGGCGAACTGATCGCATACGGGGCAGCTGATGGCACCGGCACCCTGCCGCGGCGACTCGCCATCCGAAAGGCGTACAGTGCGGTCCTGTTCAAGCGGGACACGACCGCGGTGCGGGAAGCAGTGTCCAGCGGCAAGATCGACATGGTTCGGCTGGCAGACGCCGAGCTGATCGCCATCCCGGGCGGGGAACCGATCCTGGTTGACGGCCGGATCGTAGGTGGTGTCGGGGTGAGCGGTCTCACGCCGGACGAAGATGCCGAAGTGGCACGTGCGGCTCTGTCGAAACGCTAGAAATTAGGTAGTCGGGCTGGCGGTATCGGGGTGTCCAGCCTAGAGAAGGGGAACTTGGCAGTGGCACGATCGGGCGCGGCGGCGTCATCCAGGCAAGAGCGGATCCGCGATCTGTTGTTGGAACACGGCACGGTGCGTTCCGACGAACTGGCAAAGATTCTCGACGTGTCCGTCATGACCATCTACCGAGATCTGGATACGCTCGCCGACCAGGGTTGGTTACGCAAGACCCGCGGTGGCGCAACGGTTCAGCGGTCGGCGCTGTTCGAGCTCAATGTGCGGGCCAGGCTCGAGGAGAACCGGTCGCTGAAGACCGCGATCGGCGCCGCGGCCGCCACCCTGATATCTCACGGGGATGCCGTCATCCTCGATGACAGCACGTCGGCGTTGGCGATGGTCGAGCCGATCAAGGAGATCGGCCCGATCACGCTGGTCACCAATTTCCGAAAGATCATCGACGCCACAGTCGATCACCCCGGCATCGATCTGATCGTGCTGGGCGGGCAGTATCACCCGTCCTACGACTCGTTCTTCGGCCCGTCGACGGTGGACTCGCTGGCCGATCTGTACGCCGACATCGCGTTTGTGTCTGCTTCGGCGGTCAACGGCAACCAGTGCCTGCATCCGATTCCCGAGGCAATTGCCGTCAAGAAGGCGATGCTCGCGGCCGCAACGGCCAAAGTGCTGCTGCTCGACCACTCGAAGTTCGCCAAGCGTGCCCTGCACCGGTTCGCTGCGATCGAAGACTTCGACGTCATCGTCGTCGACGCCGATATCAGCGATGCCCATCTCAGTCAGCTGCGTGAACAGGTTGAACGGGTTGTTGTCGCCGACCGTGAGCCTCGGTCCGCGGTCAACCCGGATGCCGACTGATCCACCCTGTCGTCTACCAACGAGGCGCTGCTGAGAGCCTGCTCGGCCAGGGTCAGGCCGTCAGGACCGCGTCCAGCGCTGAGTAGAAGATCCCCAGGCCGTCATCCGACGGTCCGGTGAGCGCCTCGGTGGCGTGTTCGGGATGGGGCATCAAACCCACCACCCGGCCGTTGGCCGAACTGACCCCGGCGATATCGCGCAGCGAACCGTTCGGGTTCTCCGCGTAGCGGAACACCACTCGGCCCTCGCCTTCGAGTTCGTCGAGGACGGCCTCGGAGGCCACGTAACGTCCTTCACCGGACTTCAGCGGCACCAGGATCTCGGCGCCGGTGTCGTACCGCGACGACCATGCGGTCGACGAGCTGTCCACCCGCAGCCAGATGTCGCGGCAGACGAAGTGCAGGCCGGCATTGCGGGTCAGCGCCCCGGGCAGCAGGCCGGTCTCGCACAGCACCTGGAAGCCGTTGCAGATCCCCAGCACCGGCATCCCGCGTTCGGCGGCGGCCACGACTTCGGCCATCACCGGCGCGAACCGGGCTATGGCCCCGGCACGCAGGTAGTCACCGTAGGAGAACCCGCCGGGCACGATCACCGCGTCGACACCCTTGAGGTCGGCGTCGGCGTGCCACAGACTGACCGGCTCGGCGCCGGCCAACCGGGCGGCCCGAGCGGCGTCTACGTCGTCGAGCGTGCCGGGAAAGGTGATGACGCCGACGCGGGCGCTCACGAGGGTTCCCGGGTGACGGTCCAGTCCTCGATCACGGTGTTGGCCAACAGGGATTCGGCGATCTCGGTCAAGGCTTGGTCGCTGACGCTGTCGTCGACCTCGAGTTCGAAGCGCTTACCTTGCCGCACTTCTGAAATGCCACCATGCCCGAGCCGGCCCAACGCGCCGACAATCGCCTGGCCCTGCGGGTCGAGAATCTCCGCTTTGGGCATCACATGGACAACTACCCGGGCCACGTGTGGCTCCTCGCTGTTAGATGCGGGTTGACGGGCCTGAGTCTATCCGCACCGCTATCCACATGAAGACAGGTAAGCCTCGCACAGCGCCACGACCATGCTCTCGAGCAGCACGGCATCGGCCGAGGCCGGCCACGGAGCCGTCGAGCCGCCGATCGGCGGGGTGACCGAGAACACGAGTTCGGCGATGGAGCTGCTCTGTGGGTGCGCCACCAGGTACTGGCGGATGAGCTGCGGTCCGGTCATCACCGCGGCGATGCGGTCCGCCCGGTCGATGGTCAGCGACGGCGAGTACTGGGGTGCCGCCTCCTGACAGGTGTGCAGGGCGGCCCTGGCCTGGTCGAACGCCTCGGTCACCAGTTGGCCGCCCCGCCACGTTTCGCCGCGCCAGTGCAGGATCTGCGCCGTCAGCTGCCACTGCCCGGGTGGAGCGGGCACCGTCGTCCTGGCCGCCACCACGTAACCGCGGGGGTCGTCGGCCGGCAACGGGATGGAGCACAGTTCCTCGGTGTAGAACCGCGGCTTGAGGACGGGCAGAGCCAGCTCGGCCAACGGCGGCCAGTGCAGCACCTCATACAGCGGCAACGACTCCGCGGCCGGCCAGGCCGCCGCGGGGATGCGATCGCAGGTCGGCGGACACGTCTCCGGTGGTGCGGCCGCCGCGGGCGCGACCACCACGGCGCAGCTGACCAGGAAACCGGCCAGGATCAGACGGACCATCGCTCCCCCTCGACATCCCTGGCGCACAATCGTAAGCATGGAGTTGACGCATTTCGGGCATTCGTGCCTTCTCGCGAGCTTTCCGGACACCACGGTGCTGTTCGACCCGGGCACGTTCTCGCACGGGTTCGAGGGCATCACCGGCCTGTCGGCGATCCTGATCACCCATCAGCACCCCGACCACGCCGATCCCAGCCGGTTGCCCGCACTGGTCGAGGCCAATCCGCAGGCGGCGCTCTACGCCGATCCGCAGACAGCGGCGCAGCTCGGCGGCGCCTGGCGGGCAGTGCACGTCGGTGACGAACTGTCCATCGGCGCGCTGACCGTTCGCGGTGTGGGTGGCCGGCACGCCGTCATCCACCCCGAAATCCCTGTGATCGACAATATTTCGTACCTGGTGGGCGACGGTGAGCATCCCGCGAAACTCATGCATCCCGGGGACGCGTTGTTTGTGCCCGGCGAGCCGGTCGAGGTGTTGGCCGCCCCGGCTGCCGCCCCATGGATGAAGGTCGCCGAGGCGGTGGAATATCTACGGGCAGTCGCACCGACACACGCGGTGCCGATCCACCAGGGTGTTGTTGCGCCGGAGGCTCGCGGTATCTATTACGGGCGGCTCTCCGAGATGACCGACACCGATTTCCGGGTGTTGGAAGAAGAATCGGCGACCACGTTCTGAAACGTCGATGTCCCGGGTCACCTTCACCGGCCAGATAGCCGGATTCGGCACCGTCGCCGGTGTCCGGATGGTCATCGGGATGTGGCAGCACTCCCCCTTCGGTGCGTTCGCCGACGTCATGGTGCAGACACCCGAAGATCGCCGGGTGCTGCTGGCACCCACCCATGCGGTGGCCGAGTTCATCTCCACCACATACTCATTCGATGACGTTCGGATCGGTCCGGTCGAGGCCGTCATGTCGGCCGACGTCCTGACCGTCACCGCACCGCGGCTCGTGGTGAGTCTGCGGGTGGGTGGCCCGGCCCCGGTGGATCATGTGCTGCGGCTGGTTCCGGGTTTTCTGGCGACGGCACCGTGGTGGCTCCGGCTCATCGATCCGGTCGCGTCCCGGCTGGTTCCCGGGGTGCACACCGCCGGTAGTGCGGGCCACGGCCGGCGCGAGTATTACGGGGTGCGCCGCTCCCGGCGCATCGTCTCCGCGGCGGGCCGGTATGAGTCGACGCCGTTGCGTGGGCTCGCCGAGCTGTCACCCCCGGTGGGGTTCGGCTTTTCGTCCGCGCCGTCGGCCCCGCAACTGGTGTCCGTCACCACCACGATCGATCTGTGAGTCACCAGTTCCATCTGTGAGTCACCCGTCCATCTGTGAATCAACCAATGTCGCGGGCCGCACCCCGTCCGGCCGCGCGACCGGAGAACAGGCAGCCACCCAGGAAGGTGCCTTCCAGCGCCCGATATCCGTGGACGCCGCCGCCACCGAATCCGGCGACCTCGCCGGCGGCATACAGCCCGTCGATGGCTGCGCCATTGTCGTCGAGTGCCCGAGAGTCCAGGTCGGTTTCCAAGCCGCCCAAGGTCTTTCGGGTCAGAATGTGAAGCTTGACCGCGATCAGCGGCCCGGCCTTGGGGTCGGTGATCCGGTGCGGGGCCACCACCCGGGTGAGCCGGTCCGCCAGATAGGCGCGGGCACCGCGGATCGCGGTGATCTGCCCGTCCTTGGAGTACTTGTTGACCACTTCGCGGTCCCGGGCGGTCACTTCGGCTTCCACTGCGGCGTAGTCCAGTGGCTCCACGTCCGGGAGGTTGTTCATCGCCGTCACCAGTTCACGCAATGAGGTGGCGGACACAAAATCGATACCACGGTCGACAAACGCCTGGACCGGCGCCGGCGGGCCGGGCCGGACCCGCTGCAGCACCTGCCGGATGTCACGGCCCGTCAGGTCCGGGTTCTGTTCCTGCCCGGACAGGCCGAACTCTTTCTCGATGATCCTGGCATTGAGGATGAACCACGTGTAGTCGTGGCCCGAGGCCACGATGTGTTCGAGGGTGCCCAGGGTGTCGAAGCCCGGGTACAGCGGTCCGGGCAGCCGCTTGCCGGTGGCGTCCAGCCACAGCGACGATGGGCCGGGGATGATGCGGATGCCGTGGTCGGGCCAGATCGGGTCGTAGTTGGTGATGCCTTCGGTGTAGTGCCACATCCGGTCCCTGTTGATGACACGGGCGCCGACGGATTCGGTGATGCCGATCATCCGGCCGTCGACGTGTGCGGGCACCCCGGCCAGCAGTTGGTCGGGTACCCGCCCCATCCGCGGCGGCCAGTTCTTGCGGATCAGCTCGAGGTTGGCGCCGATCCCGCCGCTGGTGACGATCACCGCCGAGGAACGCAATTCGAACTCGCCCAACGACTTTCGCGATGAGGCCACTCCGCGTGCCGCCGTCGACGGTTCCAGCACGGTGCCGCGCACGCCGACCACTGCGCCGCCGTCGACCAGGAGTTCGTCGACCTGGTGGCGGTGGGCGAACCGCACCCGCGGGTTGCCCAGTACCCGCCGCGCGAAGACGTCGACCAGTCCCGGCCCGGTCCCCCAGGTGATGTGGAATCTCGGAACCGAGTTTCCGTGCCCGCGCGCGTCGTAGCCACCGCGTTCGGCCCAGCCCACCAACGGGAACAGCTGGTGGCCGCGTTCACGCAGCCAGCTGCGTTTTTCTCCGGCGGCGAAGTCCACGTAGGCGTGGGCCCACTGGCGTGGCCAGTAGTCCTCGGGGCGGTCGAATCCAGCGGTGCCGAGCCAGTCCTGCAGCGCCAGTTCGTGGCTGTCCTTGATACCCAGGCGCCGCTGTTCGGGGCTGTCGACAAAAAACAGTCCGCCGAAGGACCAGTACGCCTGCCCGCCCAGGTTGGCCTCGTTCTCCTGGTCCACGATGAGCACCCGTTTACCGCGTTCGGCCAGTTCACAAGCGGCCACCAGGCCGGCGATCCCGGCTCCGACCACGATGACGTCAGCGTCCATACCGCCCACGCTAATGTCTGCGGAGCTGCTGATCGGGGAAGTCCGGTAAAAGACATTCAGTTGTGCCAGACGTGCCCCGGGTTTTCCCGGTTCGCCGCAGGGTACCTACCGTCTCAGGCGGCGTCGAACAGGGCCGGACGTGGGTCCCACCGGTACACCGCGGGAACACAGCCATGTAGCAACGCCAGGTCCATGGCATCGAACACCGCTTGCCGCGGGCCGGGTTTGGCCAGTTGGCGGGCGGACACCGCGAGCCGCACGATACCGCCGCGGCGGGCGGTCCGGTCGGCCGAGAGCACCAGGGTGCGACACCACCAGGGTTCGGTGAGGAAGCCGGCGCCGATGCCGAGGACCCGGGTGCGCACGGTGGTGTCACGGATCAGGTCGCTGATCCCCGCCAATCCGGCAAGCAAGCGAAATCCGTTGCGCGGCAGCACGGCGACGGCGCCCGGCGATACCGACCACCCTGGTGCCGCGAACAGCCGGGTCCGCAGGCCGAGGTGGTCGAGCACGCGGTCGGCAGCCATCAGCCGCAAGTTGGCCTCGTGTGCCTGCAGGACCGCGAACTCGCTGCGGCGGCGTTTGGTGGCGGCTTCGTCGTATCCGTGAAGGACCAGCGCGTCGCCGGCCGAGCGCCGCTCGGTCAGCCAGTCGACGGTCGGCAGGTCGGAATCCAGGCGGTAACCGCCCTTGAGCCGGGGTGCGACGAACCAGGACACCGGAACCGAGCGGTCCCGCAGTTGCTCGCTGAACTCGACGGCATCGCCCACGGTGCGATCATCGATCCCGGAAACCGAGACGATGAGTTGCCCAGCCATGCCACCCATGGTCGCAATCGCAGGTGTCGAAAGGGTGTCGGACACCCGGACTTCAGGTGGCTAGTTCGGCAGCACCGCTTCGATGGCGCTGATCACCTCGGGATCGTCGGGGGCGGTCTGGGGACGGAATCGGTTGGCCACCGTGGCGCCCGGGGCCAGCAGGAACTTCTCGAAGTTCCACTGCACGTCCCCGGCTTCGCCGGCGGTGTCCGCGGTCTTGGTCAGTTCGGCGTACAGCGGATGCCGGTCGGCGCCGTTGACGTCGGTTTTGGCCAGCAGCGGGAACGTCACCCCGTAGGTGGTGGAGCAGAACGTCTGGATCTCCTCGGCACTGCCGGGTTCCTGGCCCATGAACTGGTTGCAGGGCACCCCGATCACCGTCAATCCGCGGTCGGCGTAGTCGCGAGCCAGTTGTTCCAGCGCGCTGTACTGCGGCGTCAGCCCGCACTTGGAGGCGACGTTGACCACCAGGACGGCGCGGTCCGCGTAGTCGGCCAGCGAGGTGGGCTCGCCGTTCAGCGTGTTCAGCGGAATGTCGGTGAGGCTCATGCCCGACAACCTACCGGCCGGAGACCGCGCACCGACGACGACGCTCCTAACTGCCGAAGCGATCCCGGTCGGCGGTGGCCAGCAGCCACGCGTACTGGAACGCCACTTCCTTCCACCGCTCGTATCGCCCGCTGATCCCGCCGTGACCGGCCGTCATCTGCGTCTTCAACAGCACCGGGTGCGGGTCGGACTTGGTGTGCCGCAGTGCCGCAACCCATTTTGCGGGTTCGACGTAGTACACCCTGGTGTCGTTGAGTGAGGTCATCGCCAGGATCTGCGGGTAGTCGACGGCAGCGACATTCTCATACGGCGAGTACGACTTCATGTAGCTGTAGACATCGCCGTCCTCGACCGGGTTGCCCCACTCGTCCCATTCGGTCACCGTCAGTGGTAGCGACGGATCCAGGATGGTCGTCAACGGATCGACAAACGGAACCTGGGCCAGGATGCCGGCGAAGGCCGCGGGTGCCAGGTTGGCGACGGCGCCCATCAACAGCCCGCCGGCACTGCCGCCGAGCGCCACCAGGTTCTGGGGCCGGGTCAAGCCGGTGTCGACGATGTGCTGGGCCACCGCGATGAAATCGGTGAAGGTGTTGCGCTTTTCCAGCAGTTTGCCGTGCTCGTACCACAGTCGGCCCATTTCACCGCCACCGCGGACGTGGGCGATGACAAACACCATGCCCCGGTCGAGGAGGGACAGGCGCGCGATGGAGAACCGCGGATCTTCACATGACTCGTAGGCGCCGTAGCCGTAAAGCAATGCCGGGGCGGGAGTTTCGACACCAACTCGGCTGACCACCGAAACCGGGACCCGGGTGCCGTCGGAGGCCACCGCCCAGTCGCGCCGCTCGGTGTAGTCCTGTGGGCGGTAGTCGCCGAGTACCGGCTGCTCCCGCAGCAGGGTTCGTTCGCCGGTGGCCAGGTCGACGTCGTAGACCCGGACCGGGATGACAAAGGACGTCGCGGCGATCCGCAGCCGCGGCGCATCCCAGTTCGGGTTGCCGCCGAGGCCCGCCGACATCAGTTCGGACTCGAAGGACAGCTCCTCCGGCCGCGCATACTCGCCGTTCACGATGGGCCACAGCTGAATTCGCGGCAGCGCCTCACGTCGATAGCTGACCACCAGATGGTCTGCGAACGCGTCGACCCCTTCGATTCGCACATCGTCGCGGTGCGGGACCAGTGTCTGCTGGTTCGTCGGATCGGCCACCGGCGCCTCGGCGAGGGTGAAGTTGACGGCACCGTCGTTGTGCAGGATCAAGAACCGGTCCTGGCCCCCGACGACGGCATGGTCGATCGAGTACTCGACACCGTCACGTCGACCGAGGATGCTGGTGAACTCGGCGCTCGGGTCGCCGGCGTCGGCGTAGAACACCTCTGAGGTGATGGCCGAGCCGGCGGCGATCAGCACGTACTTGTTGCTGCGGGTGCGGCCGATCCCCACCCAGAACTTCTCGTCCGGCTCGTGGAACACCTTCTGCGACGGCAGGCCGCTGCCCAGCCGGTGTCGCCACACGGTGTCGGGACGCCACGCGTCGTCCACGGTTGCGTAGTAGACGGTTTGACTGTCGGCCGCCCAGGTGACGCCCGCAGCGATGCCGACGATCTCGTCCGGGTACATCTCTGAAGTGCGAAGGTCCTTGAAGCGCAACGTGTAGCGCTCGTCGCCGACAACATCGACGGAGTACGCCAGAATGTGGCCGTCCAGGCTCACACTGGCGGCCCCCAGCGAGAAGAACTCGTGGCCGTCAGCCTCGATGTTCTCGTCGAGCAGCACGAACTCACCTGGAACGTCGGTGTTCTCATCGAGTTCAGGCGGCGTCCAGTCATCGGGATGACGGACGGGGCACCGGCAGTGCACCCCGTACTGTTTGCCCTCGAAGCTGCGTCCGTAATACCAGTAGTCACCGCGACGGGTGGGAACCGACAGGTCGGTCTCCTTGGTCCGCGCCTTGATCTCGTCGAAGATGCTCTGCCGCAACGGCTCCAGGTGGGCCGTCACCTCGTCGCAGTAGCTGTTCTCGTCCTCGAGATGGGAGATGACCTCGGGGTCGGACTTCTCTCGCAGCCATTCGTACGGATCGTTGAACACATCGCCGTGGAATTCTCGACGGGTGTCGACGCGCTTGGCGATCGGCGGGGTGACGGTCATGAGTTGGATCCGATCCAGTCGGCGAACTTCAGGCCCGAGATCCGTTCGTAGGCCTCGATGTAACGGCTGCGAGTGGCCTCGACGATCTCAGGGGGCAGCGGTGGCGGGGGTTCGGTTCCGTTGCGGTCCCAACCGGATTCCGGTCCGGTGAGCCAGTTGCGGACGAACTGCTTGTCGAAGCTCGGTTGCACCACACCTTGGGTGTAGGTGTCGGCAGGCCAGTACCGCGACGAATCGGGGGTGAACACCTCATCGGCGAGGCGCAGCTCACCGTCGGCGCCGACCCCGAACTCGAATTTGGTGTCGGCGATGATGATTCCTTTGGCCAGCGCGTGGTCTGCAGCTTGCAGATAGATCCGGAGAGTCCGGTCCCTGAGCTGGTTGGCGCGCTCGGCGCCTACCAGATCGACGACCTGGGAGAAGCTGATGTTCTCGTCGTGATCGCCCAGCTCGGCCTTGGTCGCGGGGGTGAAGATCGGCTGGTCGAACTTGCTGGCCTCTCCGAGGCCCGGCGGCAGCGCGATCCCGCACACCGACCCGGTCGCCTGATAGTCGAGCAGGCCGGATCCGGAGAGGTAGCCGCGCGCCACACATTCGACCGGCATCATGTCCAGCTGCGCCACCACCAGCGCGCGACCCAGCACATCGGTGGGGATGCGCGGATCGTCCGGCGGCCCGGCCAGATGATTGGGCGCATCGATCAGGTCGAAGAAGAACACGCTCATCGCGGTGAGGATGCGGCCCTTGTCCGGGATCTCGCTGGCCAGGATGTGGTCGTAAGCCGAGATGCGATCGGTGGCCACGAACAGCAGGTGCGTGTCATCGATGCGGTACAGCTCGCGGACCTTGCCGCTGGCAATGTGCTGGTAATCGGACAGAGCAGGGCGCATCGGGTCAGCCTAATGGGGATTGATCAGGGTGTCTGTGGCCGGGTTCTCCCGCCGCATCGCCGTTCCCGGCAGTGGCGTCCCGCAGCTGCCGAAGCGCCGTCGCCGACTTGACCACCGCCGCCAGCACCGGGGCTCCGAGCACCATCCCCAGCAGACCCGCCGCCACGCCGCCGATCATCGTGGCCAGCAGCACCGCGACCGGGTGCAGGCGCAGTGACGATCCCAACGCCCAAGAACTGACCGCACTTTGGACGGTGCCGTTGGAGATCATGAACGTCAGCCCCAGGATGAGCGCCGCCGTCGGGCCACCTGAACCGAACGCGATCAGTACTGCAAAAACACCCGTGATCCAGGCGCCGAGGAACGGTATGAACGACAGCACGAAGTACAAGATGAAGATCGGCACCGCCAAGGGAACGCCGAGAATCAGCAGCGGCACCATGAAGATGGGGGCAGTGACCAGCGCGGTGATGGTGATGCCTTTGAAGTATCCGCGGATCGACGTCCGGGCCAGCGAGATGACGGTGCCCACCTCGGCTGTGTCCAGGGTTGTGCTCCGAGCCAGCCAAGCCGGGAATCGGCTCGCGTCGCGCAGCGCGAAGAACAGGAAGAACAGCGCCAGAAATGTGCCCATGACCAACGACAGCGCCCCGTAGAAGGTGCTGGTGACCACCCCGAGGATGCCCTGCCCCAGCTGCGGCGCGTGTCCTTCGAGGGCGGATCGGGCATGGACGAGCCACTGCGAATCGATATCGAGGCCTTCGACCCACTCCAGCAACCGCGCCCATCCGAGCATCAGCTGCCGGTAGATGTCGGGCCACTGCTGCACGAAGCCCCACACCACCGTCCCGATGGCGACCGCCCCCACCACGATCGCCCCCAGCAAGGTGATTGCGGTGGCCAGGGCCGCCGGCAGACCGACTCGTTTCAGCATTTCCGAGACCGGTTCCAGCACGATCCCGAGGATCACCGCGATGACCAGCGGAACCAGCACGCCGCTGATCGCACCCAGCGCCGCCGCAACGACCGCAGCCAACGCGATCACACCCAGCGCCGCCCAGCTGACGACGCCCACCCGTCGTATCACTGCGTCCGAGGGACGCGACCCATCAGCGGTGCCCATGTGCGGTCATTCTGCCCCGCGCCGTGCCCGCCGAAGAGCAACGCGCCTCGACCGGAGAAAAACCTGGAGTCGGCAACCTCGGGGATGCCTATTGGCCGCGCGGATTCCAGCGACGTGCTGGGATCGATGCCATGAGTTCGCGCTACCTGCCGTATGCCACCACACCCCGCCGTTTCCTGCTGCAGTTCCTCAGCGATGTCCTGGTCCTGGGATGGTCGATGATCTGGGTGCTGGTCGGGATGGCGGTGCATGCCGCCATCGACACCATCGCCGGGGTGGGCCGGCAGGTCGAGTCCGGCGCCAACGGCCTGGCCGAGAATCTGGAGTCGGCGGGCAACAGCGTCGGTGGGGTGCCCTTCATCGGTGATGGCCTGCGCAGTCCGTTGACCGCGGCCGGTGAGGCCGCGCTGGACCTGGCCGGTGCGGGCAACAGCCTGGACAGCACCGCAAGTTGGCTGGCATGGGTGCTGGCTCTGGCGGTCGCCGCCCCGCCGATCATGGCGATCGTGACGCCGTGGTTGGTGCTGCGGCTGCGGTTCTTCCGGCGCAAATGGACTGCGATCGCGCTGGCCGCAACTCCGGCCGGTGAGCAGCTGCTGGCGATGCGTGCTCTGGCGAACCGGCCACTGCGGAAGCTGACGGCGGTCAGCGTCGACCCGGTGGGCGGCTGGCGCCGCGACGACGCCGTCATCGTCCGTGGTCTGGCCAACCTCGAACTGCGGGCCGCCGGTATCCGCGTCACCCGCTGAGCTGAGCTCGGCCGGGTGCCGCGGCCTACAGGATGGCGCCGGGGGTGTACTCGGCGGCGCCGGGATACTGGGCCACCAGCTCGGCGACGGCGGCAGCCACCTGGTCCACCTGATCGGCGGCCGCTCCGATGAAAGCTCCCTTGTCGGCCAGTGCCGCTTCCAAAGCCGCTCTGTCCAAAGGCAATCGGGTATCCGCGGCCAACCGGTCCAAAAGGTCTGGCTCCGAACCCTTTTCCCGCATGGCCAGCGCCACGGCGACGGCATGCTCCTTGATCACCTCGTGGGCCGTTTCGCGGCCCACCCCGGCACGCACCGCGGCGATGAGGATTCGGGTGGTCGCCAGGAACGGCAGGTACCGGTCGAGCTCCCGCTGGATCACCGCCGGGTAGGCGCCGAACTCGTCGAGCACGGTCAGGAAGGTCTCGGTCTGCCCGTCGAGGGCGTAGAACGCATCGGGCAACGCGACCCGGCGCACCACCGAGCAGAAAACATCACCCTCATTCCATTGCGCCC
Organism: Mycobacterium sp.; assembly: GCF_049647605.1. Taxonomy (GTDB): domain Bacteria; phylum Actinomycetota; class Actinomycetes; order Mycobacteriales; family Mycobacteriaceae; genus Mycobacterium. The sequence goes on from NZ_JBARXZ010000194.1 coordinate 59,515, forward strand.
CAGCCAGTTCCGCGGCCATCGACGCGTAACCACGCAGCACCACCTGCAGGCCGTTGACGCGTTCACACGAGCGGGTGTTCATCTTGTGCGGCATCGCCGACGAGCCGACCTGACCGGGCGCGAAGCCCTCGGTGACCAGTTCGTGGCCGGCCATCAGGCGCACGGTGTGGGCGAACGACGACGGCCCGGCGCCCAACTGCACCAGCGCGGAGAGGACATCGTGGTCCAGGGAGCGCGGGTACACCTGGCCGACACTGTTGAACACCGACGAGAATCCCAGAAACGACGCGACACGAGATTCCAGAGAAGACAGCCGAGCGGCGTCGCCGTCGAACAGATCCAGCATGTCCTGGGCGGTGCCCATCGGGCCCTTGATCCCGCGCAGCGGGTACCGGTCGATCAGCTCCCGAACACGAACCAGGGCCACCAACGTTTCCTCGGCGGCCGAGGCGAACCGTTTGCCCAATGTGGTGGCCTGCGCGGCGACGTTGTGGGAGCGCCCGGCCATCACCAGGTCCCGGTGTTCCACCGCGCGCGAGGCCAGCCGCGCGGCGACGGCCACCCCGTGGGAGAACACCAGTTCCAGGGAGCGCCGGATCTGCAGCTGCTCGACGTTCTCGGTGAGGTCGCGGCTGGTCATCCCCTTGTGCACGTGCTCGTGCCCGGCGAGTGCGTTGAACTCCTCGATCCGGGCCTTCACATCGTGCCGGGTGACACGTTCGCGGTCGGCGATCGAGGCCAGGTCGACGTTGTCGAGAACCCGTTCGTAGTCCTCGAGCACGCCGTCCGGCACCGCAACACCCAATTCCGACTGGGCCCGCAGCACCGCGAGCCACAACCGTCGCTCGGCGACGATCTTGGCCTCCGGCGACCAGATCGCCGTCATCTCCGCGCTTGCATACCTCGAGGCCAGGACATTCGGAACAGTCACGAGGACACAGCTTACGGCTCGCGTGCAGCACACTGTGTCCATGAACTCGACGGCCAGGTACTTCGTTGGCGTTGATCTGGCATCGGGCCCACACAAGCCTTCCGGGGTGGCCGTTGTCGACGACAGCGGCACGTTGGTGCACGTGGGAACGGCATCCGACGATGACAGCATCCGCGCCGCCCTGTGGCCGTATGTGCACAACCACTGCCTGGTGGCCATCGACGCACCGCTGATCGTGGCCAATCCGACGGGTCAGCGGCCCGCGGAGAGCGCGTTGAACGCCGACTTCGGCAAGTTCCAGGCCGCGGCGCGGCCGTCCAACACCGGCAAGCCCGAGCTTGCCGGCATCCCGCGTGGCGCGCAGCTCGCCGCCAGCCTGGACCTCGACATCGATCCGGCGTCGACGTCGACGCGGCGCGCCGTCGAGGTGTTCCCGCATCCGGCGACGGTGGCGTTGTTCCGGCTGGGTCGCACCCTGAAGTACAAGGCCAAGCCGGGCCGTACCGCCGTCCAGCGTCGGTCCGAGATGCTCCGGCTGATGGACCACATCGAGGGGCTGGCCACCGCCGATCCCCCGCTGCGGGTCATCGGTTCGGCCGCCTGGAGCGAGCTGCGCGCCGGGGTCGAGGACGCCACCCGTAAAAGCGAGGTTCGCCGTGCCGAGGATCCCGTCGATGCGGTGTTGTGCGCCTATCTCGCCCGACTCATCCACACCGCGCCCGAGAGGGTGACCACCTACGGCGACGGAGAGACCGGCTACATCATGACGCCGACGCTGCCGCCGGATCTGATGCCGGCGCCGCCGGAGACGACGCCGGGTGCGGTGCAGGAGGCCATCGCCACCTACACGCAGCGGCGCCCGGCGCTGATCTCCAGCACCGCGCACTATCTCGAGCTGGTGACGGCGCTGCTCGACGACGCCGGTATCGACTACCTGAGCGCTACCGCGCGGACGAAGTCGGTCGAGTCCTTCGCCGCCAAGGCTGATCGCAGCGTCGATGGGCGCCGCCTCTACGCCGACCCGCTGACCGAGCTCACCGACCAGATCGGGTTGCGGGTGATCACCTATCTCCGCGACGACGTCGACGCGGTGGCCACCTTGCTGACCGACGCGATGCGCCTGCTCGATGACCGCGACATGGGACGTGAAACCGCCAGCGCGGGCCGCTGGGGATACGCCAGCCGGCACCTGCTCGTCGCCGTCGAAGGCGAACAACAACCGGCGTCGGTCCAGATCCGCACGGTGCTGCAGCATGCCTGGGCCGAGTTCGAACACGACATCCGCTACAAGGGTTCGGTGCCCGAGGGACACGCTCCGGATCTGGACCGTCGATTCACCCTCGCCGCCGGTCTGCTGGAACTGGCGGATCGGGAATTCTCGGCGATCCGCGAGCGGTTGCGCTCCACCTCGCCTACCGATGTCGAAGAGATCTCGCACGACCCGCGAATCGCCACCCCGGTGCTGGCCACGTACCTGGGCAATCGCTTCCCGGACGCCGGCTGGTCCCGCACCGACCACTACAGCTGGATTTCGGGGTTGCTGCTCGAGTTGGGCATCGACACGTTGGACAAGCTCGACGATGCGCTTGCCGGTGTCGACACCGAAGCCACCAACGCCGCTTTCGGCTACCGGTTTCCGCCGGGGGCGGTGCGCAGGCTCGACGATGCGTTGCTCGCGGCGTTCGGGCAGCGCTATATCGCGTTGCAGGACAACTCACATCGAGTGCCGCTGCTGGAGGCTCGGGCCGCCAAGCTGCGTTCGGCAGCCCGGCCCTGACATCGGTGGTCAGCTCCCCTGATCCGGTGCGTCGGCCAGATGTGTCGGGTCGGTGATGTCACCCTTGATGCCCAACTGTTTGTTGATCGCCGTGGTGATGAAGAACAGCAGCACCCCGATCACCACCAGGACGCCCGCCACCAGGTACTGCTGAGCTGGTCGGCCCGACAGCGGTGTCACCAGGTAGAGAGAGGCCAGGAACCCGATCACCGGCAGGACCGTCGGGGTCCGGAAGTGTCCCCGTTTCGCGGTGCCGCTGTCCTCGCCGGGAGGCCGGCTCCGCGCCGGGTCGTCGCGCCGGAGCACCAGCACGGCCACATTGACCACCGCAAACACTGCCAGCAACAGCAATGAGGTGGTGCCGCCCAGGACTTCGACCGCGCTGCTGCTGGCAAATCCGGACACGTAGAGGATCAGACCGAAGGCGATCACAGTGGTGAACACGATCGCCACCCACGGGGTCTGCCGGGTCGAGTGCACGGCCCCCAGCACCGGCGGCAGCACGTGCTGGCGGGCCATGCCGTAGATCAGCCGACTGGCCATCAGCATGTTGATCAGGGCCGTGTTGGACACCGCGAACATGGTGATGAACGGGAAGATCTCGTCGATGGGCAATCCGGGTGCGGCCGCCTCCACCACGTCCACCAGTGGGGTGCTGCTGGCCTTCAGGTCACCGATCGGCACCAGGGCGACCGCGATGATGGACACCAGAATGTAGACCACACCGGCGATCGAGAGACCGCTGAGCAGCACCTTCGGGAAGATCCGCACCGGGTCCTTGGTCTCCTCGGCCATGTTCACCGAGTCCTCGAATCCCACCATGGCAAAGAAGGCCAGCGAAGTCGCCGCCGTGACCGCCACGAAAGCGCTTCTCTCGCCTTCACTTTCGAACATCACGACCCGGGAGAAATCCAGGTTGTCGCCGCCCTGGGTGAAGGCCCAGAGCCCGACGAAGATCACCAGCAGCAGGCCGGTGATCTCGATGATGGTCAGTCCGACGTTGAGCTTCACGCTCTCGCTGACCCCGCGTAGGTTGATCGCTGCCAGCACCGCCATGAACAGCAGGGCGATGACGGCGATGGCCGCCTTCCCTGGTTCGATCCCGAAACCCTTGAGCATGTTCGACGCAAAAGCCTGCGACGCCGTCGACGCCGAGGTGATACCTGAGCACATCACCACAAACGCCACCAGGAACGTGACGAAGTGGATGCCGAATGCCTTGTGCGCGTACAGCGCCGCGCCGGCGGCCTGCGGGTATTTGGTGACGAGCTCGAGGTAGGAGAACGCGGTGATGGTGGCGATGACAAAGGCGATCAGGAACGGCAGCCAGGCCGCTCCGCCCACCTCCCCGGCCACTTTGCCGGTCAACGCGTAGACCCCGGTTCCGAGGATGTCGCCGACGATGAACAGCAGCAGCAGACCCGGACCCATCACCCGTTTGAGCTTCGGCTGTTCCTCGGCGGTGTCCGGGTGCGCCATGTTGCCTCCTGGGAGTGGGTGCTGGTCCTACCTGCTCAATGACGTGATGCGATCCAGTCGACCGGGGTGTCGGTCAGCGTGCAGACCTGTTGGAGGAGGTACTGGACCTTCGCCGGGTCCTGGGCCCGCTGCCAACCGAACGTGGTCGGCCGTTGCGCCCGGTCGTGCCAGAAGTGGCCCGGCGTGGAGTCGGGGCGGGTGGCCACCAGCCACACGGCGGTGTCGGCGCCGTCGGTGGCGTCCCGCAGTAGCGGCGAGGTGATCTTGTCGAACAACGGCAGGTACTGGCTGACTCCCGGGGTGCTGACCCAGCCCGGATGCATGCTCTCGACGGCGATGTCGGTGTCGGCGAGGCGGCGCGCCCAGGCGTCGGCCAGCACCACCTGCATCCGTTTGGTCCGCGCGTAGGCCTTGGCACCGCTGTACCCGTCGCGGAACTCGATGTCGTCGGCGACCAGCGGGGTGGTGTACATCCCGCCGGAGGACATCCACACCACCGACGCCCCGTGGGCGGCGGCCAACAGCGGCAGCAGCTGCTCGGTCATCAGATGCGGCCCGAGCACGTGGGTGGCCAGCTGCACCTCGTGGCCTTGCGGAGATTCGGCGCGGTCCGGCGGCATCGCGCCGGCGTTGTGCACCAGCCCGCGCAGCGACGGCACCCGGGCGGACAGGTCGGCGGTCCATGCGCGTACCGCGTCGAGGTCGCTGACGTCGCAGACTTCCTCGATCACCTGCGCACCGGCTACCGCGCCGCGGATGCTGCCGGCTGAGGTCTTCACCTTCGCCTCGTTGCGCCCCACGAGGTGCACGATGGCGCCGAGCTCGGCAAACGAGCGGGCCATCGCCTCCCCGATACCCGAGGTGGCCCCGGTGACGACCACCCGCTGCCCGGCCAGTGTTGCCCGATCGGGATCATCGGGCCACCACGATTTTCGCAGTGCGGAACCGATCTTGGTGTAGCCCAGGACGACGGACCGGTCCAGCGCGGTGTCGACCGCCTCAGCCAGGCGCTCCGTGAAAATCATGCCGACGGAGGTAACCGGTTACCGGGGAACTCAAACCCGAACGGCTCGCTTGTCGTAGGGCGCAAAGATGTCGATGACGTCGATCAGGGTCGACCGCGCGATGTCCCGGGGGTCACCCGAGGCTTCGACCAGGGCCGACACCACGGCGCCGTCGACCGCACAGACCAGGGCCGAGAGCATCTCGGCGCGCGCGCAGCGCCCGGATCGCTCCACCACCTCACCAGCGGCGTTGGTGCGCTGTTGCAGGATGCGTCGCTGGATGTCACGCAGTGCGGGTTGTCGGGCGCAGGCGATGTAGCGCTCGTAGCGTGAGATCAGCTGGTCTCCCCGCGGGTCCTCGTCGACGAGCAGGTCCACCAGGACCTCCGCTGTCGCTTCGGGACCGCGACGGCGCCGCGACAGGCCCTCGATGTGGCCGCGCATCTTGGCGGCCTCGACCATGCCGATGTATTCGACGGCGGCGACGATCAAGTCATCCAACGAGGAAAAGTAGTAGGTGGTCGACGCCAACGGCAGGTCGGCGCGGGTGGCGACCGCGCGGTGCCGCACCGCTTCGAAGCCGCCTTCGCACAGCAGCTCGGCGGCGGCGCGCACAAGCGCGTACCGCCGGCGTTCTCCCTTCGGGGTAACCGCTGCTGTCACGTTTAGCATGCTGCCAGCCGCCCTGGTCACGCTGTGCGTTTTCTGCCAAACCGGATGATGACCATCTGATGTTCATATCTCACTGACAGCTGTCAGGGTCCCGCTCCTGGCAAGATGGCCGTCATGCCAGAGCTGAGTCGGCGCGCGGTCCTGCGGCTCGGGGTCGGAGCGACCGCGGGTGCCGCAGGCGCCTATGCCTTGGGTGCCTATGCCTTCGGCGCCGGGTCACCGTCAGTTCCGGTCCCCCCGGTGGCCATGACGTCTGTGGAGGTGCCGCTGGCACCTCCGGCTCCAGCTCAGGCTCCGGCTCCTACGATGACGACCGGATCCTTTGTCTCGGCAGCGCGGGGTGGGGTGACCACCAATTGGGCGATCGCCCGGCCGCCGGGTCAGACCGCACCGCTGCGGCCCTTGATCGCGCTGCACGGCAAGGGCAGCGACGCGGCGACGGTGATGGCCGGAGGTGTCGAACAGGGCCTGGCGCAGGCGGTCGAGGCCGGTCTCCCACCGTTTGCCGTGGTTGCCGTCGACGGCGGTGGCAGTTACTGGCATCAGCGCGCTTCCGGTGAGGATTCCGGCGCCATGGTGCTCGACGAGCTCATTCCGATGCTGGCCGACCAGGGTCTGGACACGTCTCGGGTGGCGTTCATCGGCTGGTCGATGGGTGGTTATGGCGCCCTGTTGCTGGGGGGACGGCTCGGCCCGGGCCGGACCGCCGCGATCTGCGCGGTGAGTCCGGCGTTGTGGCTGTCGTCGGGGGCGACGGCCCCGGGTGCGTTCGACGGCGCCGACGACTACGCGGCCAACTCGGTGTGGGGCTTGCCGGGGTTGGCGTCCATCCCGATCCGGATCGACTGCGGTGACAGCGATCCGTTTTACTCCGCGACACAGCAGTTCATCGCGCAACTTCCGACTCCGCCGGCCGGCGGCTTCTCCCCCGGCGGGCACGACGGGTCGTTTTGGAGTTCGCAGCTGCCGGCCGAACTCAGTTGGATCGCACCACTTCTGACCGCGTAGCCGATTAGGGTGACGCCATGTCTGACAGGCTGGCCGGGAAAGTCATCGTCGTCGCGGGTGCCGGCGGGATCGGCGACGCGCTCACCCGCCGGTACGCCGCAGAGGGCGCCACGGTGGTGGTCGGGGATCTCGACGCCGAGCACGCGGCGGCCCTGGCCGAGGAGATCACCGCGACCGGCGCCGAGGTGGTCGGTACACACCTCGATGGCGCCGACGACGACTCGGTGGCTGCACTGGTATCGCTGGCGATGTCGAAGTTCGGTCAAATCAACGGGTTTCACGCCAACTACGCGAACTTCGCCGACGGGCTGTCGACGGCCGGGGTGGATCTGCCGCTCGAGGATTTCGACGCGGTCATGCACACCAACGCCCGCGGCTACTTCCTGTGTTCCCGGCATGCGGTACCGGCCATGGTGTCTTCGGGCGGCGGCTCGATGGTGTACACCTCTTCGGCGCAGGCACATTCCGGCAGTCCGGTGCGGGTGGCCTACGGGATGAGCAAGGCCGCGGTGCACGCGTTGATGCGGACGGTCGCGGCCCGCTACGGGTCCAAGAAGGTCCGCGCCAATGCGATCACGCCGGGGCTGATCCTGCACGACAACCTGCCGGAGCTACCCGAGGTGGTCGCCGCCTCCGCCAAGGCGATGGCCGCCATCAAGCACCGTTTCGGTGAGCCCGAGGACATCGCCGCGATGGGCGCATTCCTGATGTCCGATGACGCGAGCTTTGTCACCGGCCAGGTGCTTGCCGTCGACGGTGGTGTGACGATGCGGCCGTAGGATGGCCTGGTCCGATCCTGAGTTCGGGCGACGCCGATCCGGAGGATGGAACCGATGCCGTTCACGCACATCGTCACGTTCAAGTGGAGCGACGAGTCCTACGACGACGGGCCAGTCGCCGAGGCGCTACAGGCATTGATCCCCACGTTGAGCGGTGTGCAGTCGTATGTCTGTGGTCCCGATGCCGGCGTCACCGCCAACAGCTATGACTTCGCCGTCGTCGGCACCTTCGATGACGTGGACAGCTTCACGTCCTACCGCGATCATCCCGAGCATCAGCGCATCATCAACGAACTGATCGTCCCCCATCTCGGTTCCAGGACCGTCGTCCAACTCGAGCGCTGAGCTCAGCCGTCAGTCAAGTCCGCTCCATCCGGAGCGTCGATGTGAGAGAACGGCCGACTCGCGGGCACTGATCGGCCTACCTCGCGCATTCATCAGCCGGGATTTTCATGGTCCTTCCGGCATGCCCGAAGATCCTTGCCCGGACTCGACGGGTCGGCGCTGAGCTGTGCCGTCGGGGCGTCGTCTATTCAGCTGTGGCTGCACCCGCCGGGGGGGTGAACACCGGCGGTCGAGCCCAAGTACTTCCTGCAGGGACGCTTTGTCGAAGCCCAGGCCGTCCCACGCCCCTTCACCGACGTCAGCTGACGGCAGCCAAACACGATACATACGCAGCAACATTTGGAACTATCAACGCATCGCGTAGACATTTCGCCCTTCCGGTTGCGCATTGCGCATCCCCTGGCTAGCATCGCCACATGTGATGCGCGGCACAGACCTGCCGTTACCCCGCCCATCGGGCCCCACTGACCCACCGGATTCACGAAGGAGCGTCATGCTTCCGTCCACCACCCCCGTCGACCCCATCGAATGGCCGGCGCAAGCTCGCGTCGCCGTGGCGCTGACGTTCGACGTGGACGCCGAGGTCGGATGGCTCTGCGAGGGCGAGCAATACCAACGTCGACTCACCACGCTGTCGGAGGTCCGATTCGGCATCACCCGCGGCCTGCCGCGAATCCTGGCACTACTGGACCGGCTGCAACTGCCCGCGACCTTCTTCGTCCCGGGTGGCACTGCGCAGCGATATCCGGCGGCCATCGCCTCGATCGCCGAGCGCGACCACGAGATCGCCCACCACGGCCACGATCACCTGCGTTCGGACAAGGCCTCTCCCGCAGACCAGCGAGCCGAAATCGAGCTCGCTCTGGACACTTTCGCCACCCTCGGCATCAACCGCCCGGTCGGATATCGGTCTCCGGCCTGGGAGCTCACCCCCGAGACCTTCGACCTGCTTCTCGAGCACGGATTTCACTATGACTCCAGTTGTATGGGCGACGACCGCCCGTACTTCGAGGAGTACCAGGGCAAGCGCATCTTGGAGTTGCCCGTGCACTGGTCGCTGGATGACTGGCCCCGATTCGGCTGGAACATCGACACCGCCGGCGTGCTCGGACAACCTGCGGACATGCGCAACGAATGGAACGACGAGCTGGAACTGGCCATCGAAGAGGGCGGTCGACTGGTGGTTCCGACGATGCACCCCGAGATGATCGGACGCGGCTACCGGTTCGTTCACCTACAGCGTTGGCTGGAAGCACTCGTTGCGCGCTCTGATATCTGGTTCGCCACCATGGCACAGATCAGCGCTCACGTTGCGGGAGAACAGAACTCATGAGCAACGACGGTGTTCGGGTTTTCGAGTCCACCCAAACCGAGCCCCACGCTCGGGGTGTGGAATTCGGCCGGGCCAACGCCGCAGCGGTGTTGCGTACCGTCAGCCACTACCGGGAGCTGTTCACCTCGCGTGGTCTCGGCGCTGACGAGCTGCAGGACCTCAGTGTCCGCGCGCTGTCCGCCATCACCGACTATGCGCCGGCGGTCGCCTCGGAGATCGCCGGAATCGCCCAAGGTGCGGGTGCCGCGGACAGCGAGATCGCGATGATCAACGCCCGCACCGAGATCCTGGCCCACGCCGGGATCCACACGGCGCCGGAGTGCTCGACGGTTGTGCAGTTGAGTGACGACGGTGTGGTGGCCCAGCAGAACTGGGACTGGTACACGATCTTCGAAGAAGACTGGCTGGTATGGCGATTCACCACCGACAGTGGTGTCACCGTGGAGACCATGACCGAGTACGGTGTGGTGGCCAAGGCCGGCTGTAACAGCACCGGAGTCGGCGTACTGTTCAACATCCTGCACCACGACACCGACGGCCGTACCATCGGCGCACCAGTACATGTGATCGCCAGGCGGGTGCTCACCGAGGCTGTCGACGTTGCGTCCGCATTGACCATCATCGCCGCGGCCCGAAGGTCGGCTTCGACCACGATGACGGTGGTCTCGGGTGGCCCGGGCAACGCCGCAGTCGCGGTGTCGGTCGAGATCGCCCCAGACGATCTCGGCTATGTGTTCGCCGACGATACCGGACTCCTGTTGCACACCAATCACTTTCTCAGCTCCCCACTGAGTCTCGGCGATCGCGAACACCGCGAGTACCCGGACACGGTGCTGCGATACGACGCACTGCGTCGTCGCCTGGGAGGCCCGGGTGAGGTCGGCGCCGCCGAGGTCGCGGCCGCCCTGTCGGACACCACCGGTGGCCCACTGGCGCTGTGCTGCCGTCCGGATCCGAACCTGCCCGGCGACTTTCAATACCAGACACTTGCCCACATCGATCTCGACATCGCCGAAGGACGACTCAACGTCACCCCGTTCGGGCCGCCGGGATCAAACACGAAGTCCCCGAGAAAGGAAGAAACACACCATGTCTGATCAACCCGCCACGATGCTGTTCCGGAACGGACTCGACAACAGCGATATCCTCACCAAGGATGTCGACCGCCTTGTCGATTTCTACCACGGAGTACTGGGGCTGCCGTTCTTCCTGCCCTACGAGAAGGGGCAGGGTTGGGCCTCCATCGATTTCGGCAACATCGTCTTCTACCTCTTCACCTCCGAGGTCGGTGAGCACGCGCCGCGTCGCACCCATGTCAACGCCGACAACCCGCCCGGGTTGGATTCCTTCGCGTTCCACGTCAACGATCTCGACGAAGCGGTCGCCTACCTCGACGGCAAAGTCGAGTGGGCACATCACGAGATCATCCCGTGGGAGCATCCCAGCGGGGTGTGGTACCGGTTCCGGCCGTTCTACGATCCTGACGGCAACCTGCTCTACGCCACCGAACCGCACACCGAGGCGTCCCTTCGATGAGCAATGCCTTGACCGATCGAGTCGCGGTGGTGACCGGTGCCGCACGCGGCATCGGCGCCGCCATCGCACGAACACTCGGCGCCGAAGGCGCCCGGTTGGTGCTGACCGATATCGACGGGGCCGAACTGGAGCAGACCCGCGCGGCCCTGGAGGCCGACGGAATGACAGTGCGCGCGTTGGTATCCGACGTATCAGATCGCAACGCCTGTGAGGAGCTGATCGGCACCGCGGTCGAACATTTCGGGGGTGTCGACATCCTGGTCAACAACGCCGGCCGGCTGTTCACCTTGACCGGTTTGGAAGCCACCGACGACGACGACTTCGACGCGATCATGGCCGTCAACGTCAAGGGGCCACTGTATCTGAGCCGCGCAGCGGTGCCCTACCTGCGCAAGAGCGATGCACCGCGCATCATCTTCATCTCCTCGCAGTGGGGCCAGGTGCCGGACGGGCATTCCTACGGTTACATGACCAGCAAGGCTGCCCAGCTGGGGCTCATGAAGACCATGGCAAAGGAGTTCGCAGGGGACGGCATCCTCGTCAACGCTGTCACCCCGGGGGCCATCGGAACGCGAATGGTGCCCACCGACCGGATCGACGAGGAGATCGCTGCGATCCCGCTCAAACGCCTCGGCGTGCCGGACGACATCGCCGGTCCGGTGGCCTTCCTGGCCTCTGACCGAGCGTCGTTCATCACCGGGCAGGTGATCAGCCCGAACGGTGGCGCCCTGATCGTCGGCGTCTAGCAGCGTATGAACTCTTGGAAGGAAATCCGGATATGACCACTGTCATACAGCCCTCCGGCACACCCACCGTCACGAAGCGTGATCTCGCCGAAGCCGCCATGCGCCGGTCCTGGTTCCCGGTGGCCCGCTCGGCCGACCTGGCCAACCCGCAACAGGCCACCTTGTTGGGGACGAACCTGGTGGTGTTTCGCCGTTCCGACGGTACCGCCACCGTGCTGCCGAGCCGATGCCCGCACCGCGGAGGCAGTTTCACCATCGGCACGCAACACGGCGACGACATCGCCTGCTCCTATCACGGCTGGCGGTTCTCCGGGGTGAGCGGAAAGTGCACCTACATACCGTCGTTGCCCGATCAGTCGAAGATTCCACCGAAGGCCGGTGTCAAGGTGTACCCGGCAATCGAACGGTACGGCCACGTGTGGACCTGCCTGGAAGACCCGGTGACCGAGATGTACGACCTCGCCGAATGGCGCGACCTCGACCTCGAGTGGCTGGCGGCAACACCACTGAACTCCCCTACCGGTGTTGCCGTGGCGATCGAGAACTTCCGGGACGTCGCACATTTCCCGTTTGTCCATCGTGACACCATGGGCGACGTCCCCGAGGTGGTCGAGCCGCTGAACGTGCGCCGCGACGGTCTGCACGTGTGGATGGACCGCGAGCTGCTGGCCACCGAGGGCGAGTGGAACAACGGAGGTGACCAGACGATGCGCTACCACTGCGTGGCACCAGGTCTGGCCGCCATCACGTTCACCTCGTCCACCTTGGGCACCCGTGTCGTCGCAGGTTTTCCGAGCCCGATCGCCTACGACCAGGTCAAGATCTTCTGGGGAGTAGCCAACGAGGTCGGCTACCGCGGCTCCACGCTGGGCGAGAGCCTGGAACTCGAACAACGCGTCTATCTGGAAGATCTTCCGATCGCCGAGCGGATCGAGCCCCGGGAAGTGCCGTGGGACAACGAGACCGAGGAGTTCTCGGCGCCCGCCGACCTGTTCACCCTCAACTACCGCCGCGCGTTCACCGACTTGATGGGTCGGCTCGAACAACCCAGTCCCACTGTCTGAGGTCAGCGATGGACGTTTCGTTCTCCGACGACGGCGCCCCCGGACACGACATACCGGTGCGGGTCCGCCAGACCCGGTACGAAGCCGAAGGTGTCGTGTCGTTCCTGTTGGAGCGACACGACACCGGCGACTTGCCCGAATGGTCTCCCGGCGCCCATGTCGAACTGGTGCTGCCCAGCGGCGCCCGTAGGCAGTACTCCCTCTACGGCGATCCCGGCCGGCTCTCGTCGTATCGGATCGCCACCCGACTGGTCGCCGACGGCCGCGGCGGCTCTGCGGAGATGCACCGCTTACGCCCAGGGGACACGGTGGCAATTTCGGCAGTGCGCAACAACTTCGAGCTCCGTGAGGCGAAATCGTATCTGTTCATCGCAGGCGGTATCGGGGTCACACCCCTGTTACCGATGTTCCGGCACGTGACCCTCCACGACATCCCGTCGACGTTCATCTACCTGGGACGCAACCCCGAACAGATGGCGCTTGTCGACGAGCTGAACGACATCGGAGCCGGGGTGCAGGTGCGCCACACCGATGTCACCGGCATTCCCCTTGCCGCCGATCTGCTCTCCGACAGCACCGCCGAGGCCATCTACGCATGCGGACCGGCGCCGCTGCTCGACGATCTCGAAGCAGCGGCGGGCATCACGCTGACCGAACATCAGTCACTGCACATCGAACGCTTCCAGCCGGTGAGCACGCTCGGTGCCGGCGACGATACCGACTGCAAGATCATCTGCAGCAGATCCGGACTCACGGTGGCCGTCGCGCGCGGGGAGACCTATCTGGACTCCATCCGCCGTGCCGGAGTAGACGTGCCGTCCTCCTGTGAGATGGGTATCTGCGGCACCTGCCAGATCCGCGTCACCGCGGGTACCCCCGATCACCAAGACATGTTGCTCACCGACGAAGAGCGAGCAGCGGGAGCCTTCTTGCCCTGCGTGTCCCGAAGCCGATCCACGGAACTCACCGTCGAGCTCTGAACCAGCCCAACTCCACCGGTCCACCACGGACCGATCTCCCCCTCACATCTCGGAAAGGGACCATCAGATGGCCTCGACAAACACCGACCGGTCGGGTCGAGAACCTGAAGTGACCGCCAAAGCCGGCACCGAAGGACATATCGCCCAAACCCTCTACTGGTGGGACGGATTTGCCATCAGCCTGTCGATTCCGGCTGCGCTGTTCATCGGCATCGGGTACACCATCGGCGCGCTCGGCGCCGTGCCCGCGATCATCTTGTCCTGCGTCGCCGCGATCCTCGCGGCCCTGCAGAACGTGATCTACTCCGAGATGACGTCGATGTTCCCGCAGAAGTCCGGCGGCATCGCGGTCTACGCAAACGAAGGCTGGAAGAACCGCAACGTCTTCGCCGGCCCCATTGCCGCCTTCGGCTACTGGTTCGCCTGGGCCAGCTCGCTTGCCATCTACTCCCTGCAGATCGGCAGCCTGAGCAAGGCGCAATGGTTTCCGGAAGCGACCGGAAGCATCGCGCTGTTCGGGCATGACTTCGGTCTCGAGCACCTGTTTGCCATCGTCTGTCTGGTCGCCGCGTGGGGCTTCAACATCCTCGGCATGCGGGTCGCCATGGGCGCCATCTACATCACCGGCGCGCTGGTACTCGTCCCGATCATCGGCTTCATCGCCGCACCGCTGTTCACCTCGGCGTGGTCGGCCGACCTGCTCACCGCGGACTGGACCGCGGGTGGTTTCCCGATCTGGCAGGTTCTCGGCGCCTGGGCATTGATCCAGATCTGGTCGGTTTACGGCATCGAAGCAGTCGCGACGTTCACTCCTGAGTACAAGAAGCCGGCCCGCGATTCGCGTCGTGCCCTCCGGCTGGCCGGCGTCTTCTGCATCGTCGTCTACGCGTTGGTGCCGTTGGGTGTCGGAGGGGTTCTCGATCAGACCGAGATCGCCAACGACCCCACCGCGTTCTACGTCACCGCCTTCGAGCGGGTGTTCGGCGCCGGGGGCGTGTTCATGACCGTCTGCATCATCGCCGGACTCATCCTGCTGATGGTCATGACCACCGCAGACGGCGGTCGCGTGTTGCACGGTTGCGCCAACAACGGTCTCACCATCAAGCAACTCTCCGCACTCAACCGGTTCGGAGTTCCCGGCCGCGCCATGTCGCTGGACCTCATCTTGAATCTGGTGCTGATCGTTTTCATCGGCTCGACGCTGGCGGTGATCGTGGCGGGCATGATCGGCATCATCGTGTGCCATATCCTCGCGCTGATCGGGTATGTGTTCCTGCGCCGGGCAAAAGTGGCGCCCAAACGGGAAACCCGACTTTCGCGATTCTGGGTGGCAGTCGCCATTGCCATCGCGGCGTTGAACTCGGTCATCCTGGTGGCCGGCGCCGCCAACGCCAACATCACCGGCTACGGCGGCCCCCGCGAGATCCTGCTGGGCCTCGCGGTGCTGTCCATCTCGGTGGTGCTCTACATCTACCGTCGTGTCGTACAGGACAAGCAACCACTGCGGTTGCGTAACCCGGAAGCGATCGACGTGGCGCCAGAAACTGTGTGAACCAACGTGATCGGCGGCGGTGTCTGAAACTGCGGTTTCAGGCACCGCCTCCGTCTGCCGGAAGCCGGTACAAGAACTTGTGTGTCCGCACGATGGACAGGATCTCGGTGCGGGTCACGCCGGGAATGGCGCGCACCACCAGGTTCACGAACTCCCACTTGTGCTGGTCGTCGCCGGCAGAGAACTCCACCAGCAGATCGGCTCGGTCACTCAACGCCGAGGACAGATAGCTCACCTCCGGGCGCGCCATCAGCGTTTCCACCGCCTCATCGTGGTGATCGGGTTCGACCGCCACCAGCAGTAGCGACAAGGTGTAACTGCCGACCCGCATCGGGTCAACGTAGGCAACGATATTCAGAACACCCGCAGATTGCAGTCGGCGCACCCGCGCCCGAACTGTCCCCTCGGCCACCTGCAGCGACCGGCCGATCTCACGGAACGATCTCCGACCGTCTTCCTGAAGCTGGACAAGAATCGAGCGGTCCAGTTCGTCGAGTTTCTCCGACACCATCGAATCATATTCCGTGGGAGTTCCTTCCCTGAACAACACCGTGACACTGCGCGCCCCGGCTCGACAGCTTGTCTGCTCAGCCGTCGATGGCCCGGTACGCCGCGACCGTTCCCTCACTGGTGGACGTGCAGCGGAATCTGTTGTCCGGCTTCGGCGTACATCTGAACTGAATGGGACGGCGTCATCACCACCAGGTAGGTGAGCTGCAGACCCTCGCGGGCGGCGAGGAACACCGTTTCGGTGGACTTGTCTCGCAGCTGAGCCAACAGTGGGCTCCCGCGATCTCCCTATTGTGATTTCCATATCCATATCATGGATGTGAGCTAGACCATATGCCTGCGTTACGGTGACGTCAAAAACTCCATGATGTGGAGGCCCGACGACCTAAACAGCGCTGACCCATCAGACCCGAAGCGTCCAAAGGGCTGAGCTTGCGAAGCTCTCGCTAAAGGTCGTCGGGGGTGAGGATCCGCCCCGGATGGTGAAGGTTGTTGATGCGGGTCTGTCCGCAATCCAACTCCGGCGGCGGAATCCACTCGGTCACCCCGTCTGCACGGTTGCGGGTGGTCCACCCGGTGGTGTCGACCATCCGGTTGTCCGGTCCACATGCCAGGGTCAGGTCCTCGATATTGGTTTGGCCCCCGTCTTTCCAGTCTTTGTTGGCGTGATGGATCTGGGAGCGGTAGCCGCTGGCCCGGCACCCGGGCATGGTGCAGCCATGATGCTTGGCCAACAACATCAACCGTTGCGCCTGTGTAGCGGTGCGTCGGCTGCGCCCCAGATGCAGTGGGACCCCGTGGTCGTCGAAGAGTGCCAACCAGGGCCGGGAGTGGGCGGCCATTCGGAGCAGGTCGGGAATCGGGATCAGGGTTCCGCCGGCGGTGATGCCCTGTCCGACACCCTTTTCGAGGTCTTTGAGGTCGACCACGATGACGATATTGGCGGGCAGCCCGTTGATCGTCTGCCCCGGCATCGTCGTCAGAATTCGTCGGCATGCCACGATCAGGGCGTCGTGGTGGCGACGCCCGGGACTGCGGGTGTCGGCCTTCTTCTGCTCCTCGGTGGGTTCACCCTCGATGCAGGGTGATTCATCGTTGGGATTACACATTCCGGGGGCACCGTGCTTCTCCAGGAGGGGCTCCAGATGTGCCCATGCTTCGGGCGTCAGCAAACCTTCGATGGGGATCAGCCCGTCGGGGCGTTGCCGACCGCGCCGCAGGTAGGCCTGCGCCTGACGGTCCTCGTCGGAGAATTCTCCATCTTGATTGAGCAGGTAAAGCATCCGGGCGGCGGCTTGCCGGAATGCCCCGGGGGTGTGTTCGCAGGCATGTTGGGCCAGTTGCTCTTCGGCGTTGTCGCGGGTCTGGTAGTCGATGAACCCGGGCAGTTTTTTGAAGAACCACCGCAGGTGGGTCAGATGGTCGGCGCCGATCAGCCCTTGGACTTGACCGCGGGCCACCGTCGGCATCTTCGGTTCCAAGGGTTCACCGGTCATAGCGGTGCGCGGCCCAAACCGCGCTGCATCGCCCAACCGTCGGGCCGCTTCGCCCTCGCTGATCCGCAGACGCTGCGTCAGGACCTTGGTGAAGCTGGACGCCCCCAATGTTGTCGGACTGTTTTCGACGGTCAGCTTCTGATACACCCGGTGATCCAGCACCGGTTGCGCCCGCGATACCGCCTCACGACGCTCCTGCAGTTCCAGCAACTCCAGCGGGCCGAACCCGTCGATCGAGAGCCGATTCATCTGCGCGGTCAGGGTTTCCAGCTGGGCCAGGGCGGCCAGCATCGCCTCGCGATCGGCGATGGCTGATGTACCCATGCATCGAACACTAGTGCGACACACCGACAAGAATCCGCTAGCTGTGACTCCAGATACTGAAGTGGCACAGGAGTTTTGATGATCCCACCGTCGTATCGGCGGCCGCGGATGACGAGCTACCCGACAGTGTCAGCCCAGCCGCTTCTGCGCCGCCTTCACCAGTCCACCGCCGATGATCAGCCGCTGGATCTCGCTGGTGCCTTCATAGAGCCGCAGCAGCCGCACTTCACGGTAGATCCGCTCGACCGCAACACCCCGCATGTAACCGCTGCCGCCGTGGATCTGGACGCCGAGATCGGCTACCTGGCCGGCCATTTCGGTGCAGAACAGCTTGGCCGCCGACGGTGCGATCCGGCGGTCCTCCTCGGTGACCCATTTGTGGGCGGCATCGCGCACCAAGGCCCGTCCGGCCATCACCTGAGTCTGCTGGTCCGCGATCATGGCCTGTACCAGCTGGAACTCCCCGATCGGGGTGCCCCCCTGGGTTGCCGTCGCCGCATACGCCACCGACTCGTCGAGCACCCGTTGCGCCGCTCCGACAGCCAACGCCGCGATGTGCACCCGACCCCGAGCCAGCGAGGTCATCGCCGCCCGGTACCCGATGTCCTCATTGCCGCCGATCAGGGCCGCGGCCGGTATCCGCACGTCGGTGAATCCGACGTCGGCGGTCCACGCCCCCTCCTGCCCCATCTTGGCGTCCTTGACGCCGATCTCGACCCCGGGGGTGTCGGCCGGCACCAAGAACACGGCGATACCCGCACCGTCGGCATCGGCGGGTCGGGTACGGGCAAAGACGACGAACAGATTCGCGATGGGCGCGTTGGTGATGAACCGCTTTTCGCCACTGATCACCCATTGCGAACCCTCACGAACCGCCTTGGTGCGCAAGCCGGCCGGGTTGGAACCGGCACCAGATTCGGTCAACGCAAACGACGCCACCACGTCACCGCCGGCGATACCTTCCAACCAGGTGGCCTTCTGCTCGTCGGTACCGAATCCGACCAGAACCTGCCCGGCGATTCCGTTGTTGGTGCCGAACATCGAACGCAGCGCCAGCGAGGTATAGCCGAATTCCATTGCCAGTTCGACATCCTGCATCAGGTTCAGCCCGAGGCCACCCCACTGTTGCGGGATGGCATACCCGAACAACCCCATGCTCTTGGCTTTGTCGCGCAGGTCATCGGGTACCCGATCCTCGGCGAGGATTTCCAGTTCCCTTGGCACGACGGTGGTGCGGATGAACTGCCGGGTCTGCGCCAAGACGTCCTGGAAGTCATCGTCCGCGACTTCGCTCACAATCGTCATGCTGGGAGTACTCCTCGGGTCGCAGGTGACCGGCAGGCTCAGTCGTGACTCAATGGCGTGTGCCGATGCGCCACCGACCGGGCACGCTCGACATCACGGTCAGTGATGGCCTGCACCAACTCTCGGTGTAGTTCAGTGCTGTCGACGCGCGGCGTGAGCCCTGGTGAATCACCGCGGCGCATCTCGATCAACAGGCGCTCGATGGTGTCGACGAGTCCGACATACACCGCCGTCAGCACCTTGTTCCGCCCGGTCGCGGCGATCTCTCGATGCAGTTGCCACACCGCTTGGGTGCGGCCCCAGAATTCCTGCGCTTCCTCGATCGCGGCCAATGCCTTGGCGAGACGTTTTCGATCAGCAGCCCGACAGGCCAAGGCGGCCTCGATGGTCACCAAAGTCTCGAGCTCGTCACGTACAGCGATGCAATGCTCGAGTTGCTCAGGGTCACCATCGACGGCCAGAAATCCATCTCGGAGTTGCACCTGCCGAGGCGCGAGTGCCACGAATGCGCCACCGTTGGGACCGGGCCGGAGATTGACCACACCGCGCGCCTGCAACATGCGCAGCGCTTCGTTGAGGGTTCCGGGCGCGACGTCGTGGCGCTTCGCCAGTTCGGACTTGGTACCCAGTGGGACGCCCACACCCAGTCGCTCACTGAGTATCTCGCGGTGGATCGCGACCGCCAGTCGCTCAGACTTCGAGCTCACATTGCGCTCGGCGGCAACCACGCGCGGGGACGGCTCCATCATTTCCCGTTCTGATACTCGTAGGTCCGGTTCGCTCACTGTAACCGGTTGGCGGCGCGCCTTGCAGACACCTCGACATACGCAGTGCCGCACGGCCCACGATACAACTTTGTAAACAAATTCACTATATTCATTACACTTGTTTCCAATCTGTGGTTCGGTACTCGAGTAGCCGAAAACAACATCGGGACAAAGGACCGAATGATGCGCACCTGCCTGACCGTGACCACCATCGCCCTCACTCTGGCGAGCTCGCTCGTCGCCTGCAGCAGCACGCCTCCAACGGACGGCCAAGAGTTCAGCTATGAAGGCAAATCCATCGAGATTGTCGTGGGCGTCGGCCCCGGCGGAACCATCGACACCACCGCCCGCCTACTGCAGAAGGAGCTCTCCGAGGCACTGCCGGGCACCCGGATCCAAGTGATCAACACCCCGGGCGGAGGCGGCATGGAAGCCGCGAACAACTTCACCCGACAACCTGCTCACGACGGAACCAGACTCATCCTGATGTCCCAGCACAACATCATGCCGATGGTGCTGGGGATAGACGACGCCCGCTACGGCTTCGACGACTTCGCTCCGCTGGTCCTCTTCCCGCGCGGCGCTTCGACCATCATGTCGTCGAACAAGACCGATCTGACCTCCCTTGATGCCTTCATGAAGGCAACCGACATCAAATTCGGCGGCATCAGTGTGGTGTCCGACGACCTACCGGCGCTGGTCGGTTTCGAGCTCATCGAGAAGCTCGACGATATCGACACGATTCTGGGGTTCGAGTCCGGATCGGCGACCCGACAGGATCTGATCGCCGGGGGCATCGACTTACGACGTGACGGCACAACAAATTACATCAACGAACTCCAGGACTCCACGATACCGCTGTATACCCACGGCGTCCCCGACGGTGATGGCGGTATCGCCCGCGACCCACTGCTGCCGGAGATTCCCCACGCCGGCGAGGTGTACGAGCAGACATTCGGACAACCACCGCAGGGCGAGGCCTGGAATGCGTTCACCTACCTTCTCGATGTGCTCGGCACGGGTGGCTACTTCCTTGCCGCCCACTCCGATGCGCCCCCCGGCGCGATCGAAGCACTCGACGCCGCGCTGTCGGAGATCTCGGCTGACGACAACTTCAATGCGCAGATCACCGACCTCTTCGGGCCCTACGAGCTCACCTACGGCGACGACGCCCGGGCGTGGGCCGACCAGATGAGCAGCGCTGGGGATGCAGAGCGGGTCTGGTTGACCCAGTTCCTCGCCGAGAACTTCCCCGAACAGTCCTGAGCCCATGATTGACGCCGCACTCAGCGCGCTTGCGCAACTGACTTCAATCGAAACCCTGGGCTACATGATGCTCGGCGTTCTCGTCGGCACCGTGGTGGGGATCATGCCCGGGATGGGCGGCATCGTCGGCGTCTCCCTGATGCTGCCGCTGATCTTCGGGATGGACCAGGCACACGGCATCGCCCTGCTCATCGGCCTGGTAGCGGTGACGAACACCAGCGAGGTATTTCCCTCGGTGCTGCTGGGCATTCCCGGCAGCGCCGGCGCCCAGGCCACCGTCATGGACGGCTATCCGCTGGCCCGCCGTGGCGAAGGAGCACGCGCACTGGCCGCCGGATTCACCTCTTCGATGCTGGGCGGGGTCATCGGCGCCGCCGCACTCTTTGTGATCATCGGCATGATTCAGCACATTCTGGGTTTTGTCGGCAATCCCGAACTACTCGCCTTGTCGATACTGGGGCTGGCCATCGTGGGGGTTCTGGTGCGCGGCGATATGGTGCTGGGCCTCATCGCCGCTCTGTTCGGGGTGGCACTCGGCACCATCGGCTCAGCACCGGCGGTGCTCGAATATCGCTACACCTTTGGCTGGATGTACCTCTTCGACGGGATTCCACTGGAGATCGTGGCGCTCGGGTTCTTCGCCATCCCGGAAGCCGTCGCCCTGCTGGTATCCCGCGGTTCCATCGCCAAGGGGGCCAAACTCGGCCGGGGTATCTGGCACGGCGTGCGGGACACCCTGCGGCACTGGACGATCGTGGTGCGCAGCGCACTGATCGGCGTAGGTATCGGCTCCATACCCGGCGTCAGCGGGACCGTTGTCGACTGGGTCGCCTACGGCGTGAACAAACAGTTGACCAAGACAGATCCGCAGTACGGCAACGGGGACATCCGCGGAGTCATCGCCCCGGAGAGCGCCAACAACTCCAAGGAAGGCGGCGCCCTGGTACCGACGCTGTCGCTGGGCATTCCCGGCAGCGGAACAACTGCCGTGCTGATGGGCGGGCTGATCCTGCTGGGCCTCACGCCCGGACCGGAGATGATCGCCAACGACCTGGACAAGGTACTGCTGATCGCCTGGGCGCTCGCTCTTGCCAACGTGGTGTCCACGGTCCTGTGTGTCGGCCTTTCGCATCCCATCAGCAAGATAACCCTGGTCCCCGGATACGTTCTCGGACCGATCATCTTGGTGTTCGCCTTTGGCCTCGCCTATCAGGCCTCATGGAATATCGGGGACCTGATCCTGCTGGCAGTTTTCGGGGCCATCGGAGTGATGTTGAAGGTGCTGCGCTGGCCGCGGGCGCCCATCATCATCGGCTTCGCGCTGGCGCCCAACATCGAACGCTACCTCCATCTGTCCATAAGTAGATACGGATACGAATGGGTGACCCGCCCAGTTGTTCTCGCGATCTTTGCGCTGATCCTGGTCCTGGTGTTCGGAGGAGCTCTTGCCCGCACGGTGCGCAGAAGCACCCGGCGCCCCGGAAGGGTCAAATCGTGAACGCGGTGCTCGAGACCCGATTGCGCCTGATCGTATGTGCTGTTGCACTGATCTTTGCGGCCACGTACACGGGCACCGCCCTGGGCTTCCGACAGCTGGCGATGTACGCACCGCTGGCGGTCGGCGCCGCCATGACGCTGCTGCTGGCACTCGCGGTGGCCCGCGAATCGTTGCGCCTGAGGAGTTTACGCCGGGGCGACGAAACGACCTTCGGGCGCAGCTTCGAGACCGCAAGCGACGCCGGCGAAGTAGAAGTGAACGGACCCACCCTGCTGTTGGTGGCAAAGTACGTCGGCTGGACGTTCTGCCTCGTCGCGGCGATCGCAGTGGCCGGCATCTACGTCGCGGCGGCGACCTTCCTGCTCCTGGTGATCCGATTCGATGCCGGCATGCGCTGGAGAACGTCCCTCTACATCACGATCGGCACCCTGGCGTTGATCGGAGCTCTACAACTTCTTGCCGGTATTCGTTGGCCCATGGGCCTTTTCGGCTGAACATTGTCCGCAGTAAAGGAGAAATGAATGGCAGAGAGAAACACGATCACCGAGGAGTTGGCGCACAGCGCCAGCTCCCTGAGGTACGAGGACCTGGGCCCGGCCACGGTGGCGGCCGCCAAGGGAGCAATCCTCGATCAGATCGGGGTGATGTTGGTAGGGCCAACAGTCGAATGGACCCGCGCCGGCCGGGAGCTGGCAATCGAAGGGCATTGCCGCCCGCAGGCCGGAATCGTCGGGACACCGGACCGGGTATCCCAGCTGGACGCCGCGATGGTCAACAGCATGTACGGCCATTGCTGTGAATACGACGACTCGGGGTACATGGGTTCCGCCCACCCCGGTGCGTTGACCGTCGGTCCCGCTCTGTCCGTGGCCGAAGCTCACGGCCGAAGCGGCAGAGACTTCCTCACCGCGGTCGTGGCCGGCTATGAAGTGCTGTACGTCCTGGGCCGTGGCATGACCCGGACGCTGCAGGCCATGGGCTATCACCCCCAGAGCTTCATCGGGACCTTCGGGGCCGCCACGGTCGCCGGGTGGCTGCTCGGCCTCGACGAGGGCCAGCTCACCCATGCTTTGTCCATCGCCGGTAGTCACTCCTCGGGGACTCAGGAATTCCAGCAACTGGGCGGCGACGTCAAGCGCTTCCACTCGGGGATGGCCGCACGCGGTGGCGTGGCTTCGGCACTGTTGGCGCAGAAGGGGATGACGGGCCCGGCCACCATCATCGAAGGCGATCGCGGCATCGGGCGCCTGACAGCCAGGATCGATGACGACGAGCTCGCCGAGATGCTGCGGGTTGCACGGACCCCGGTGACAGAATTTGCGGTCGAAAAGCGAATGCTCAAGTGGTATCCGGCAGTCGGTTCCTCGCAGACCGGAATCGAGGCGTTCCACATCCTGATGCGTGACCACGAGCTGGATGCCGACCGGATATCACGTGTCGACGTGCACATCAATCCTCACGCAATTCCCCACGGACCCGAAATCGACGCCATCGAGGATGCAGTGCAAGCCCAGTTCAGCCTGGCGTACAGCATCGCGGTGCGGGCGTTGTTCGGCAACAACGATATCGCGCACTATCTCGATCCTGAGTTGTGGACGGACAAACGAATTCTCGACTTCGGGCGGCGGGTCACCAAGATCCCGGAAGAGTCCTACGCCAGCGACAAGTCCGCTGCGGGCTGGGCCCGGTTCTGGGGTGCCCGGGTGCAAATCGTGCTCGACGACGGCACCGTGCTCGAGCACGAGGAGCAGTACCGGAAAGGATCGTCCTTGAATCCCGTTACCCCCGAGGAGCTTCGGTGGAAGTTCGACCGCCTTGCCGTCCCCGCTCTCGGCGCCTCCGTGGCCGCGGAGGTCGCCGACCTGGTAGCTGAGCTGGAGAATCTCGACAACGTGAACGACCTGGTCCGACTGCTGCAAGGAGCACAGCGATGAGCGAAATTCTGGTACAGGGCGGACGGGTGATCGATCCCGCCGACAACATCGATATCACCGGCGACGTGCTGATCCGTGATGGGGTCATCGCCGGGGTCGGCGAGACGTTGCACGCTTCCTCGGATGCCGAGATCCTCGACGCCCGTGGGAAGGTCGTGGTCCCTGGGCTGTTCGATATGCACGTCCACACCTATGTCGGTGTCGGACCGAGCGGTTTCGATGCCGACCTTCACTGCCTGCCCGCCGGCGTCACCACTGTCGCCGACGGCGGCAGCTCTGGCTCGGCCACCTACGCCGGCTTCCGGGACTACGTTCAGTTGAAAGCGCGCACCAGGACATATGCGTTCATCAACCTGTCGTACGTCGGCCTGGTCGGCGGCCGCCCCATGGGCGAGCTGTTGCACGATGACTGGATCGACGGTGACGGGGCGGTGGCTCTTGCCGCCGCACACCCGGACCTGATCCGCGGCATCAAGGTCCGGGTCGACGAGCGTGCTGTCGAGGATCGTGGGCACCTCGCCATGGCACACGCCCGCGACGCCGCAGCCAAAGCGGACCTGCCATTGATGGTCCATATCTGTGGATCTCGCCTTTCGCTGGCAGAGTTGCTCGCATACATGAAGCCCGGAGACATCATCACCCACATGATGACGGCCCGAGGTGAGGCAAATCTGCTCCGCGACGACAAATCGCTGCAGGCCGCGCGAGAGGCACGTGAGCGTGGGGTGATCTTCGATGTGGCACACGGCCGTAGCCACTTCCCCTGGGAATATGCCGAGCGGCTGCTCGAAGCAGACTTCTTACCCGACGTCATCTCGTCGGACCTGGCTGCCTGGTCGCTGGACAAACCTGTGGTGGATCTGGTCACCACGATGAACAAGTTTCTGCTGCTCGGGCTTCCGCTGCCCGAGGTCATCGCCGGCGTCACCTCGCGGCCTGCAGCTGTGCTCGGGGTGCAGGATGTGGTCGGCAACCTGCGGGCGGGGACCGAAGCCGATGTGACCGTGCTCGAATGGAGTGCAGCTCCTGTCGAGCTCTGGGACACCGACGGCCAGGCTCGGACCATGCCGAAGCCGCTGAAGGTCGCCGCGGTGTTCCGCGCAGGCAAGCGGGTGTGACCCCAGCCGGTTCTGCACTGGCCACCCAGGCGGCGCTCTTCCAGGCCGCCTGGGTGGCCATGCGGATCATGATGGTCTACCGCGCACTGGAAGCCGGAGCCGGTCCGGCATTCCTGGGCGCCCTGGCGTCGGTGTTCGCCTTCCCCGCGCTGGTCGCCGCACCCCGAATCGGCAGGTGGACCGGCAGATTCGGCGGTGCGCGGGTCTCTTTTGCAGGCCTGCTGGCACTGGCCGGCGGATGTCTGCTCGCGACCGTGACGCACGGGTTGGAGTGGCTGATGGTCGCGGCGGTGTGCACCGGGCTCGGTCATGTCGCCGTATCTGTCGGTCAGCAGGTCTATGTGGCGCACCGGAGTCGGCGCAGCTCCAGTGACACCGCATTCGCCTCGTTGACAGCTGCGGCGTCTTTGGGGCAGATGGCGGGCCCGTTGCTTGTTGTCCTGGCATCGTCGAGCGTCCTCGCGCGACTACCGGGCGAGCTGTCGGCGACCACGATGGGGCTGGCACTCGCGTCTCTCTGCGTGCTGATGGCCCTTCCCTTGGTCGCGGTCCTGGCTCCGCGAGACGCCGTCAACACGATGTCCTCCGCCGATCGCACCAAGCGGGTGCATTACCGCGACGTCCTGCACACCCGGCATCTGTGGCGCGCTCTGGCGGTGGGCACGGCCGTCAATGTGACGCTGGAACTCACCTACACATTTGTCCCCATCTGGGGGGTGGAGAACGGTATCGGTGCCGACGTCGTCGGATGGCTGCTGACGCTTCGCGGTGCCGTGTCCTTCGCGAGTCGCCTCGGCCTTGAAAGACTCGTACAGAAGCTGGGCCGAAAAGCGTTGTTGCTGATCGCGATCTCTGTCGGCATCGTGGCCCTGATCGGGCTGCCTCTCAGCGATGTCGCCGGGGGCGCCTGTGCGATGGTTGCACTCGGGGTGTGCCTCGGGATGCCCCAACCCCTGACCATGGCGTGGGTTGTCCAGATCACCGAACGACGCCACCATGGAGCCGCACTCGGCCTGCGTCTGAGCGTCAACAGACTTGCGCAAGTGACCATCCCAGCAGCCGTGGCAGGCTCGGCCGCCACAGTCGGCGTGGCGGGTGTGTTCTGGGCCAACGCCGCACTGTTGACCGCCGCGGCAGCGGTGGTGGTCAGATCAGACCCGGGGTGATCCCGCCACTCAGAGCTGAATACGCCCTTCGGCCGCAGCCAGACCGATGTCGGTGCGGAAATGGCTGCCGGGCAGCCGAATCGACTCGATGGTGGAGTAGGCCGCCGATCGGGCCTCGTTCAGATCGGCGCCGGTACCCACCACGGACAGCACCCGGCCACCCGAGGAGACGATCGCACCGTCATCGCGGGTGGCGGTCCCGGCATGCAGCACACCCGGGGTATCGGCACCGGTGATGACGTCACCCACCCGCGGACGGCCCGGATAGTTCTCCGCGGCGATCACCACGGTGACCGCAGAGCCGTCCCGCCAGTGCAACGGCCCGAACTCGGCCAGGGTGCCGGTGGCCGCCGCCGACAGCAGCCGGCCCAACGGCGATTCCAGCAGAGCCAACACCGCCTGGGTCTCGGGATCGCCGAAGCGGCAGTTGAATTCCACCACCGCCGGACCATTCGACGTCATCGCCAGCCCGGCGTACAACAGTCCCGAGAAGTGACTTCCCCGCGCAACCAGTTCCGCGGCAACCGGTTCGACGATCTCGGTGACGATCTGGGAGGTCGCCTCGGCAGACAACCAGGGCAACGGCGTGTAGGCGCCCATCCCCCCGGTGTTGGGTCCGGTGTCCCCGTCGCCGACCCGTTTGAAGTCCTGTGCCGGCAGCAACGGCACCACCGTTTCGCCGTCGACAACACAGAACAGCGACACCTCGGGGCCGTCCAGGAACGACTCGAGCAGCACCGGATGCCCGCCGTCGAGCAAACCGGCGGCATGCAATCGGGCGGCGTCGCGATCCGCAGTCACCACCACACCTTTACCGGCGGCCAGACCGTCGTCCTTGACCACCCAGGCCTGTTGACCGGCTGCCGGTCCGAACCGCTCCAGCGCAGCATCCAGGTGGGCCGGGTTGTCCACCACCTCGCTGATCGCGGTTCGCACGCCCGCCGCCGACATCACGTCCTTGGCGAAAGCCTTCGACCCTTCGATCCGGGCGGCGTCCTTCGACGGACCGAAGCAGGCGATACCGGCAGCCCGTACCGCATCGGCGACGCCCAGCACCAACGGCACTTCCGGCCCGATCACCACGAGGTCGGCACCGAATCGGCTCGCGAGTGCGATCACCGCCTCACCGGAGGCGATGTCGACGTCGAACTGCTGCGCCAGGGCGGCAGTGCCCGCATTGCCAGGGGCTATCGCCAAGGCTTCCACCTGCGGATCCCTTTTCAGGGCGAGCAGCAGGGCATGTTCACGAGCACCGGATCCGATCACGAGGACGCGCACGATTGCCCACCTTATCGGCTGCACATCCGCCGGCCCAACGTAGCCGGACTGAGGTCACTCGTCTCCGACGGTCTTCCCGGTGTGCATCCGCACCGCGTCGTTGACGTTGGCCCGCTTGTCGGCCCCGCCTCCCTTCTCAGCAGCCTTCTTGCGTTTGGCCGCGACGCGACCGACAACGCCGTTGAACCCGGAGCCGAGCGGAAAACCGACGTACTGGGTGAGGAACACCGCCATCTCCTTCAACTCGGCCTCGGTGAGCTCCTCGTTCTCCAATGCCGCATTGACCTGGACTTCGGCCAGGTCCGGCAACCCGAGCGCAGTGACCACCGACAAGGTCATCAGACGCTTGTCCCGCATCGACAGTCCGGGCCGGCTCCAGATCGATGCGAACAGGTGATCCACGGTCAGGTCGAAGTACGGGTCGCCTTCGATGTTCGGCATCTCCCAGGCGTAGACCTCGTTCATCTTCTCGAGGCCCTTGCGGCGCAGTTCGTCCATGCTCACTCCTTCGAAGAGTTGGTGTCGTCGCGGTGGGGCACGCCGAGCCCGGCGGCCAGATTCTGTAGCGCGATCTCCGCCAATGGCAGCCCCACCCCGGTGGCCGCACCGAGACCGAGCGCCAACCGCAGGTCTTTCTCCCCCAGCCCCCGGGTGTGGACAAACATGTCGTAGAGGAAGTGATCCGGCTGCAGCACCGCGGTGTCGTCTCGCACCATGATCGCGCCCGGTCCACCGCTGTGCGCATCGCTGTGGCGCACTACCCGGCCCAGCTTCTGCAGGTCGATGCCCGCCGCCTCGGCCAGCTGCTGCGCTTCAGCGGCGGCAGCAAAACCGATGAACGTCAGCATGTTGCGGGCCAGCTTCATCCGGGTTCCCGCTCCCGGCTCGCCGGCCCGAACCACCATCGACGCCCACTTCTTGAACACCGGCTTGACGATGCCGTAGGCCTGCTCGTCGGCGCCGACCATGACGGCCAATTCACCCTTGTCGGCCGCTGCGGCGCCACCGCTGACCGGCGCATCGACGATGTGAATTCCCAGGGGCTGCAGCTGCTGGGCAAGCTGCGCGGCCGTATCCGGCTCGATCGTCGAATGGATGGCGATGACGGTGCCGGCAGCGGCATGTTCGGCAAGCGCTGCGACCACGTCACGCACCTGCTTGTCGGTGAGCACCGTGACGCTGATGACGTCGGCCTGTGCGACGTCGGCGACACTGTCGGCGAGCATGGCTCCGAGTTCGGCAAGCGGGGTCATCGCCTCGACCCGGGTATCGAAGACGACCAGGCCGCCGGGCCAGTCGGCGAGCCGCTTGGCCATCGGCGCACCCTGGTTACCCAAGCCGATGTATCCCAGCCGCAGATCACCGCTCATGATCGGATGATCTGTCCGCCATCGACATTGAAGATCTGCCCGGTGATCCACTTCGCCTGGTCCGAGAGCAGGAACAGACACATGCCCACCAGGTCCTCGGGCTCCCCCATCCGGGACAACGGGATTCCCTTGACGATATCGGCGACCATTTCCTGCGGCGTGGTGGCCCGGTTGGCCTCGGTGTCGATGGGTCCGGGGGCGATCGCGTTGACCCGGATGTTCTGCCCACCGAGTTCGGTGGCCAACTGCTGGGTCAGGCCGTTGATCCCGACTTTGGCCAGACCGTAGAAGTTCGAGTACATCCAGGCTGCGGTGGAGGATTGATTCACGATCGCACCACCACCCCGCTTGGCCATCTTGCGGTACACCGCGCGGGTGCACACCAGCGCCCCGTCGAGGTTCACGCTCATGAACTTCTTGTAGTAGTCCCAGTCGACGGTGATCAGGAAGTCCAGTTTCATGCCGCCGAAGATGGCGGCGTTGTTCACCAGGTAGTCGATTCCACCGAACTCCGAGAGCGTCTGCGCGGCCATCTCTTTGGCCGATTCCGGATCGGACACATCGACCCGCAAGGCCAGTGCGGTGCCACCCTCGCCCTTGATTCCGTCGGCGACCTTCTGCGCGCCTTCGACGTTGATATCGGCGACCACCACCGCCGCGCCCTCTCGCGCGAGCGACTCGGCGTAAGCCTGGCCGATACCGCCGCCTGCGCCGGTGACGATCGCCACCTTCTCCGTGAACTGATCTCCGTAAAGCCCCATGTCACCCTCCTCGATTAGAAGTCGTATTTCAATTGATAGCGGTGGCAATGAGTTTCGTCTCGAGGTACTCCTCGAACCCGGCCACTCCCATTTCGCGGCCGATGCCGGACTGTTTGTACCCCCCGAACGGCGCATCCGCGGAGTACCAGACCCCGCCGTTGACGTTGACCGTGCCGGTACGCAACCGGGCTGCCACCGCCTGGGCGCGGGCATCGTCACCCGAATACACCGTGGCCGACAACCCGTAGGGCGAATCGTTGGCGATCCGCACCGCGTCATCATCACCATCGTGGGCTAGGACCACCAGCACGGGACCGAAGATCTCCTCGCGCGCCACTCGGGCGTCGTTGGTCAGGCCGGAGACCACCGTCGGCTCGATGAAGAACCCGGTATCACGGTCCACCGGACGCCCTCCACCACAGGCGAATTCACCGCCTTCGGCGATCGCGAGGTCCAGGTAGCCCTGGATGCGGTCGCGTTGGCGCGCCGAGATCACCGGTCCGCACACGGTGCGCTTGCTGGTCGGGTCGCCGGGCACCATCGCGCCCATCGTGGCCGCGGCGGCAGCCACCGCCTCGTCGTACTTGGCGCGGGGCACCACCAACCTGGTGGTGATCGCGCACCCCTGGCCGGCGTGCATGGCCGCGGTGAATGCCGACACCGAGCACGCCAGGCCCAGATCGGCGTCGTCGAGGACCAGGAATGCGGACTTGCCGCCCAGTTCCAGGAACACCTTCTTGATGGTCGCGGCCCCGTCGGTCATCACGGCACGACCGGTGGCCGTCGACCCGGTGAACGAAACCATATCCACCCGCGGATCTTTCGACAGCAACGCACCGACGGCGTGATCGCTGGAGGTGACGATGTTGACCACACCGGGCGGGATGTCGGTGTGTTCGGCGATGATCTGACCGACCGCGGCGGCACACCACGGGGTGTCCGGCGCCGGTTTGAGCACGACGGTGTTTCCCGCCGCCAGGGCGGGGCCCAGTTTGGCGAAGTTGATCTGGTGCGGGAAGTTCCACGGCGTGATCGCCCCGACAACTCCCACCGCTTCCCGCGCCACGGTGCGCCTGGTCGGAATGCCCTGCGGCGTCGCATCTTCGAGATCCCGGCGCCACGGGTAACCCTCGGCGGTATCCGCGCAGAACGCCAGGTCGTCGATGGGGCCCTCCAGTTGAGCGCCAGAGGTCAGCATCAGCGGCGCCCCGACTTCGGCGATCGTCAGTTCCCGCAGCTCCTCGACGTGGGACTGCAACGCCTCACGCAGTTGCCGGAGCCCGCGCACGCGCAATGCGGTGTTGACCGACCAGTCGGTGTCGTCGAAGGCCCGGCGCGCTGCGCCGATGGCTCGTTCCATGTCCTCGATATCGGCATCGGCGGCGAGCCCGAGCACCTCCTCGGTGGCCGGGTTGACCGTGGGGAACGTCCCCGCACTCCCGGCGACCAGCTTGCCGTCGATCAACAGATCGCTGGATCCACCAGCCAGTAATCCCATCGGTGGCTCCTGAGTGAAGTTGCTGCCCACATGTTGGACAAGTGTCTGATCAAGGTCGATCCGAACATAGCTTCCGGCCGCCCCCGATGGCAAGAGTGCAGGGACATCCCCGCCCAGTGCGCCGATAAATGCCAGGTTGAAGTGGCCTTTTCGAGTTGACACTTGCCCACCGCGGGCCACCTCAGCTAGCTTGGACATGTGTCCAGCGATGCCTTGGTGGCGGTCACCCCAACTCACGGCGAAGTTCCACGCAACCGCCGCCAAGAGGAGACCTTCCGCAAGGTGCTGACCGCCGGGGTGGAGATGCTGCGCGAATCCTCGTATGCCGACCTGACGGTGCGCGCCGTCGCCAAGCGCGCCCAGGTGGCTCCGGCCACCGCCTACACCTACTTCTCCTCGAAGAACCATCTGATCGCCGAGGTCTACCTCGACCTGATCAAACAGGTGCCGTACTTCACCGATGTCAACGTCCCCATGCCGGAGCGGGTGGACAACGTGCTGCGGGCACTGGCGCTGGTGGTCGCCGACGAACCGGAGGTCGCCGCGGCGTGCACAACCGCACTGCTGTCGGGCAACGATCCGACGGTCAAGACCGCACGTGACCGGATCGGGACCGAGATACACCACCGGGTGACCTCAGCCATCGGCCCGGACGCCGATCACCGTGCGGTCGCGGCATTGGAGATGTCCTTCTTCGGCGCCCTCGTCCAGGCCGGCAGCGGCGCGTTCACCTACCAGCAGATCGTCAATCGGCTGACCTATGTCGTCGGCCTCGTCCTGGGAGAACCCCCAGTCTTGGGAGAAATATGACCGTTTCCGCCGAGAACGACCGCACACGGGCCCTTCTGGATCCGTACGACTACCACTTCCACGAAGACCCGTATCCCTATTACCGACGGCTGCGCGACGAGGCGCCGCTGTACCGCAACGACGAGCTCGGGTTCTGGGCAGTGTCGCGGCACGCCGACGTACTGGCAGGTTTTCGCAACAGCACCTCGCTGTCGAACAAGTTCGGGGTGTCGCTGGATCCCGCATCGCGCGGACCCCACGCGTCGAAAACCATGTCCTTTCTCGCCATGGACGACCCCGCCCACCTGCGACTGCGGACGCTGGTCTCCAAAGGCTTCACGCCCAGGCGTATTCGCGAGCTGGAACCTCGGGTGACCGAGATCGCCGTCGCCCACTTGGACACCATGCTCGACAAAGCGCGCTCCGGTGAGACCGTCGACTACGTCGACGAGTTCGCCGGCAAGCTGCCCATGGACGTCATCTCCGAACTGATGGGTGTCCCCGACGCCGACCGCGCCCGGGTGCGCGCCTGGGCGGATGCGGTGATGCACCGCGAGCAAGGTGTCACCGACGTCCCGGACTCGGCGATCGAGGCGTCGTTCAACCTGATCATCTACTACCAGGAGATGGTCGCCGAGCGCCGCAAGAAGCCGTCGGACGACCTGACCTCCGCGCTCCTGGAAGCCGAGATCGACGGAGACCGGCTGACCGAGGACGAGATCCTCGGCTTCATGTTCCTGATGGTGATCGCGGGCAACGAGACGACCACCAAACTGCTTGCAAATGCAGCATTCTGGGGTCACCACAACCCCGACCAACTGGCGCCGGTCTACGACGACCTGGACCGGGTGCCGCTGTGGGTGGAGGAGACGCTGCGCTACGACACCTCGAGCCAGATCCTGGCCAGGACGGTATCGGGCGAGCTGACGCTCTATGACACCACCATCCCGGACGGTGACGTGCTGTTGTTGCTTCCAGGGTCCGCCCACCGTGACGAGCGCGTCTTCGACAATCCGGACGACTACCTCATCGGGCGCGAAATCGGTTCGAAATTACAGAGTTTCGGTAGCGGCGCACACTTCTGCCTGGGCGCGCATCTGGCGCGCATGGAGGCAAGGGTGGCGCTGGCCGAGTTGTTGAAGCGAATCCGCGGGTACGAGGTCGATGAGGCCAACGTCGTCCGCGTCCACTCCAGCAATGTCCGTGGCTTCGCACACCTGCCCATCACTGTCGAGATCCGCTGAAAGGTCCGAGCCTTCGATGCCCCGTTTCGCACCACTTCCCGACCGCCGACCCGCGATCGTCGCCGGCGCTTCATCCGGCATCGGAGAGGCCACCGCCATCGAACTGGCCCGGCGCGGCTTCCCCGTCGCGCTGGGCGCCCGGCGTGTCCAGAAACTCGACGATCTGGTCGGCAAGATCAACGCCGACGGCGGTGAGGCCGTCGGCTTCAATCTCGACGTCACCGATCCGAGCTCAGTGAAATCCTTTGTCGCCCAGTCTGTAGCCGCCCTGGGCGAGATCGAGGTGCTGGTCGCCGGCGCCGGCGACACGTATTTCGGCAAGCTGGCCGAGATCACCAGCGACGAGTTCGACTCCCAGCTGCAGATCCACCTCGTCGGCGCCAACCGGCTGGCCGCCGCGGTGTTGCCGGGGATGCTGGAGCGTCAGCGCGGGGATCTGATCTTTGTCGGTTCCGATGTCGCGCTGCGGCAACGCCCACACATGGGCGCATACGGTGCCGCCAAAGCCGCGCTGGTGGCCATGGTGAACAACTTCCAGATGGAACTCGAAGGCACCGGGGTACGGGCATCGATCGTCCACCCGGGCCCCACCAAGACCTCGATGGGTTGGAGCCTGCCCGCCGAGAAGATCGGCCCCGCCCTGCAGGACTGGGCCAAATGGGGCCAGGCCCGCCACGACTACTTCCTGCGGGCGTCCGACCTGGCACGCGCCATCACGTTTGTCGCCGAAACACCGCGCGGCGGCTTCATCGCCAACATGGAGCTGCAGCCCGAAGCCCCGCTGAACGAAGTCCAGGACCGGCAGAAGCTCGCGCTGGGCGACGGAGGGATGCCGGAGCAGTGACGGAACTGAAAGAGGTACAGCGGGTCTCGGGTGGCGAGGCGCAGGAGCACGGCCACCTGGAGGAGTTCCGCACCGACCCGATCGGGCTGATGTGGCGGATCCGCAACGAATGCGGGGACGCCGGCTGGTTCCAGCTCGCCGACAAGCAGGTCATAATGCTCTCGGGCTCGGAAGCGAATGAGTTCTTCTTCCGGTCCACCGACAGCGAACTCAACCAGGCCGAGGCCTACCCGTTCATGACGCCGATCTTCGGCGAGGGCGTGGTCTTCGACGCCGACCCCGAGCGTCGGGCCGAGATGCTGCACAACACCGCGCTGCGCGGTGAGCAGATGAAGGGCCACGCCGCCACCATCGAGAACGAAGTCCGCCGGATGACCGAGAACTGGGGTGACTCGGGAGAGATCGATCTACTGGAGTTCTTCGCCGAGCTGACCATCTACACCTCGACGGCCTGTCTCATCGGATTGAAGTTCCGCAACCAGCTCGACTCGCGGTTCGCGAACTACTACCACCTGCTCGAGCGCGGCACCGATCCGCTCTGCTACGTCGACCCGTACCTGCCCATCGAGAGCTTCCGCATCCGTGACGAGGCCCGGGCCAACCTGGTCGAGCTGGTGCGAGAGGTGATGGACGAACGCATCGCCAACCCACCCACCGACAAGAGCGATCGTGACCTGCTCGACGTCCTGGTCTCGATCAAGGACGAGGACGGCAATCCGCGCTTCACTGCCAACGAGGTGACCGGCATGTTCATCTCGCTGATGTTCGCCGGTCACCACACCAGCTCGGGCACGTCGTCGTGGACGCTCATCGAACTGCTGCGCAACCCCGACTTCTACGCCAAGGTCCAGAACGAACTCGACGAGCTGTACGCCGACGGCCAGGAGGTGAGTTTCCATGCGCTGCGCCAGATCCCGAATCTGGACAATGCCCTCAAGGAGACCCTGCGCCTGCATCCGCCGCTGATCATCCTGATGCGGGTCGCGCAGGACGAGTTCGAGGTAGCCGGTCATCCGATCCACCAGGGCCAGATGGTGGCCGCCTCGCCGGCGATCTCCAACCGGATCCCCGAGGACTTCCCCGACCCGGACGCCTTCGACCCGGACCGCTACAACAAGCCGCGCCAGGAAGACCTGATCAACCGGTGGACCTGGATCCCGTTCGGCGCCGGAAAACATCGCTGTGTGGGCGCCGCCTTCGCCCAGATGCAGATCAAGGCCATCTTCTCGGTTCTCCTTCGTGAGTACAAATTCGAGATGGCCCAGCCGCCGGAGAGCTACCGCAACGACCACTCGAAGATGGTCGTACAGCTGGCCCGCCCGGCAAAGGTCCGTTACCGCAGGCGGGCCTACGGCGGGCAGGAGCGCAGCGACCCGGGTATCGACAGGGCCTGAGATGGGTTGCTACCGCATCGAACTCGACGAGGACCTGTGCCAGGGCCACGCCATGTGCGAATTGGAGGCCCCGGATGTGTTCAAGGTGCCCAAGCGTGGCGTCGTCGAGATCCTGGACCCCGAACCCCCCGACGAACTCCGCGATGCCGTGGAGATGGCTGTTGATATGTGTCCCACGCGAGCCCTGTCACTGATCGAAAAAACCTAGAAAGGCACCACAATGACCTCATCTTCCAAACGCGAGGCACTCGAGAACTGGGTCCAGCGCTGGCACGAGGCCAACCGGGAGGCCGAGCGGGCCGGCGACTGGAAGCCGCTGGCAGAGTTCTACACCGAGGACGCGACCTATGGCTGGAACATCGGCCCCAAGGAAGATGTCATGTGCACCAGTAAGGACGAGATCCGCGATGTTGCACTCGGCTTGGAGATGGAAGGCCTGGAGAACTGGGTCTACGAGTATCAGAAGACGCTGATCGATGAAAAGCAGAACGAGATCGTCGGGTTCTGGAAGCAGATCGCGAACAAGAGCGATGGCAGTCGCGATGAGATCTACGGTATCGGCGGCAGCTGGTTCCGGCTCAACGATCAGCTGCTGATCGAATGGCAGCGTGATTTCTTCGATTTCGGCCACGTGCAGACGGCCTTCATGAAGCTCATCGAGTCCGGTGACCTCACCCCGACCATGCAGAAACGCATCGAGCGTTCGATCGCCGGCGAGAAGCTGCCCGGCTACTACCCCCTGGGGCAGGCGCCCGTCCCGATCTGGTGACGCGAGCGAGTGAAGCTTGACACCCGTCGAGATCAGATGAGACCTTCGTCACAGGGGTTTTTGAAAGCCGGAACAAGCTCAGTCGTCCTTACGGAAGCAGGATCGCGAATATGAAGACCAAAGGCGCACTCATCTGGGAGTTCAACCAGCCGTGGACGATCGAGGAGATCGAGATCGGCGACCCCGTCAAGGACGAGGTCAAGATCCAGATGGAAGCCGCCGGCATGTGCCACTCCGACCACCACCTGGTGACCGGCGGTATCCCGATGTTCGGATTCCCGGTGTTGGGAGGACACGAAGGCGCCGGCATCGTGACGGAGGTGGGTCCGGGCGTCGAGCACCTCGCCCCCGGTGACCACGTGGTGCTGTCATTCATCCCGTCGTGTGGTGAATGCCCGTCGTGTCAGGCCGGGATGCGTAACCTCTGCGACCTCGGGGCCGGACTGCTCAGTGGGCTCGCTGTCTCCGATGGCACCCACCGGATCCACTCGAAGGGTCAGCCCGTCTTCCCGATGACCCTGCTGGGCACGTTCAGCCCGTACATGGTGGTGCACAAGAGCTCGGTGGTGAAGATCGACCCGTCGATTCCGTTCGAGGTGGCGTGCCTGGTCGGTTGCGGTGTCACCACCGGCTACGGGTCGGCCGTTCGCAGCGGCGACATCCGCCCCGGCGAGGACGTGGCGATCATCGGGATCGGCGGCGTCGGCATGGGTGCGCTGCAGGGTGCCGTGAACGCGGGTGCGCGCCGGATCTTCGCGGTCGACCCCGTGGAGTGGAAACGTGAGCAGGCGCTCAAATTCGGTGCCACCCACGTCTATCCGGATATCTTCTCGGCCATGGCGGGTATCGCCGAAGTGACTGCCGGCGGCATGGCCCGCAAGACCATCGTGACCGTCGGCGAGCTCAACGGCGCGGATATCGACAATTACCTCAACGTCACGTCCAAGGGCGGCACCTGCGTCGTCACCGCCGTCGGCAGCATGATGGACACCAACGTCACGATGAACCTGGCGATGCTCACCCTGATGCAGAAGAACCTGCAGGGCACCATCTTCGGCGGCGGCAACCCGCACCACGACATCCCGCTGCTGCTGTCGATGTACAAGGCGGGCCGGCTCAACCTCGACGATATGGTGACCCGCCAGTACAAACTCGAGCAGGTCAATGACGGGTATCGGGACATGCTGGAAGGCCGCAACATTCGCGGTGTCATCCGCTACACCGACGCTGACCGCTGAGCTCCGGCACAGCTGCCTGATACACCACGGCCGGCCCTCTCTCCCCCTCGCTCCGCTGGGGGTACCCCCACGGGCTCGTCGACCGGCCCTAGGCTGGGCTCCATGGCAACTGTGTTCACCAAGATCATCAACGGGGAGATCCCGGGGCGGTTCGTCTACTCCGACGACGAGTTCGTCGGCTTCCTGACAATCGCCCCGGTCACCCAGGGCCACACCCTGGTGGTGCCGCGCGCCGAGATCGACCAATGGCAGGACGTCGAGCCGGAGGTGTTCGCCCGGATGACAGCGTTGTCGCAGCGGATCGGCCAGGCGGTCATGAAGGCCTTCGACGCACCGCGTGCCGGCCTGCTGATCGCCGGGCTGGAAGTACCGCATCTACATGTGCACGTGTTCCCCGCTTACTCGCTGGGCAACTTCGACATCAGCGGCGCCGATCCCAACCCGTCACCGGAATCACTCGACGAGGCCCAGGCGAAGATCATCGCCGCTCTCGCCGACCTGTAGTCAGATAGCCGGCTCGGGCACGTCCACGGAGGCCTTGAGCGGCACGTCGACAACACGCGGCAGCCGCACCTCGAAGCGGCAGCCGTGGCCCGGGGCGGTCGTCACCCGCACCGTGCCGCCGTGCGCGTACACCAGCGAGTCGACGATCGACAGGCCCAGTCCGGTGCCGCCGCTGGCGCGGTGCCGCGACGAATCGGTGCGGTAGAACCGCTCGAAGACCCGTTGGGCGTCGTCCTCGCTGATTCCGGGGCCCTCGTCGACCACTTCGAGGATCGCGTCGCCGGATTCGGTGCCCACCCGCACGGTGATACCGGCACTTTCCGGGGTGTGCTGAATCGCGTTCGCCACCAGGTTGCCCAGCACCTGCCGCAGGCGGGCCTCGTCACCGATCACTTCGGGGGTGCCCGGGCCGTCGAACACCTCCATCGCGACGTGCCGCCGGGGCGCCACCGATTGAGCGTCGTGGACGGCGTCGGTGGCCAGCGCCAGCAGATCGACCCGATGCTGCTCCAGCGGCCGCTGCGCGTCCAGGCGCGCCAACAGCAGCAGGTCTTCGACCAGCAGGCCCATCCGGCTGGACTCGCTTTCGATCCGCGACATCAGCATCTCCATGTCGCGGGCCGCACCCTGGCGATAGAGCTCGGCGAATCCGCGGATGGTGGTCAGCGGAGTGCGCAGTTCATGGCTGGCATCGGTGATGAACCGCCGCATCCGTTCCTCGGAGCGACGCGCCTGCTCCGCCGACTGCTCCGAAGAGGCCATCGCCCGCTGGATCTGGCTGAGCATGCCGTTGAGGGCAAGGGACAGTCGGCCGACTTCGGTCCGAGGATCACGTTGCGGGACACGACGATCGAGCTCGCCGTCAGCGATGGCAGCGGCCGTCTCCTCGACTTCGTCCAGCGGACGCAGGCTGCGGCGCACCACGGCAAAGCTGACGATCCCGAGCAGCAGCAGCACTGCGACGCCGATCCCCAACTGCGTGAACACCAGCGACCGCACGGTGGACTGCATCTCGGAGAGGTCGATGGCGACGGTGGTGAGCTCACCGTGGGTCCCGCGCACCGACACCGCGCGCCACTGCACATGCTCACCTTCGACGGAACCCACCGTGGTGGGGATGGGTCCGACGTCATTGTGCGTGGGCAGCGCAGGCTCGGCATCGCGGTCGTTGACCGCCATCCAGACCCGCCCGTCCGGACTGACACCACGCACATAGAAACTGGACGGCGGCCGACCGGGATTGGGTCCTTCATAGGTCTGCGCAGGCATCAGGCGGGGTTCTTGTGCC
The DNA here is from genome assembly GCF_049647605.1 of Mycobacterium sp. Lineage (GTDB taxonomy): Bacteria > Actinomycetota > Actinomycetes > Mycobacteriales > Mycobacteriaceae > Mycobacterium. The sequence goes on from NZ_JBARXZ010000194.1 coordinate 99,082, forward strand.
CAGCTCTGCGAGGCGTCGATCAGCGTCTGATCAACACGATTCATCAAGCTGTGACTCATGATCGTCGTCACCGCGATACCCGAGGCCAGCAGGCCGAAAGCGACCAGCACAAGGGTCGCGGTCACCAGCGCCACCCGCAGTGGCACGCCTCGTCGGAGATAGTCGGACATGGCTCCTATTCGCCTGCCGCTAGCGCGGCTCCCTGAGAACGTAACCGACACCACGCAGAGTGTGTAGCAGTCGCTTGTCACCGGTGTCGATCTTGCGGCGCAGGTACGACACATACGATTCGACGACGTTGACGTCGCCACCGAAGTCGTAGCGCCACACATGATCGAGGATCTTCGGTTTGGACAACACGGTGCCCGCGTTGATGACGAAGTAGCGCAGCAGCGTGAATTCCGTGGGCGACAGCGATACGGGTTCGCCGGCCTTCCACACTTCGTGGGTGTCTTCGTCGAGTTCGATGTCGGCGAAGGTCAGCCGGGAGTTGCGCGGCACCTCCGGCGCTTTGCCGGTGCGACGCAGGATCACCCGCAACCGAGCGACAACCTCTTCGAGGCTGAACGGCTTGGTCACGTAGTCGTCGGCACCCAGCGTCAGCCCGGCGATCTTGTCCTGGAGGCTGTCACGTGCGGTCAGGAACAGCGCCGGCGCGTCGATGCCGTCGGCCCGGAGCCGGCGAAGCACCCCGAACCCGTCCATCCCGGGCATCATCACGTCGAGGATCACCGCATCCGGTTTGACCTCACGGGCCCGATCCAGCGCGGCCGGGCCGCTGATGGCCGTGTACACCTCGAATCCCTGGAATTTCAGGCTGACAGACAGCAGCTCCACGATGTTGGCTTCGTCGTCGACGACCAACACTTTTGCCTCTGGTTTGGTCTCGATCGTCACTGGCGCGCCCATAGGCATCCAATCTCCTACTAATTGCTTGTTCATAACCAGGGAGATCACTGTGGACTTGCTGTGAGTCCGAGTCCTACGATACCGCCGGTAGCGGCAACTTGACAGCCATACACTGGCCGATATGGACCTCGGCAAGAACCTGGTGGCGCTGGCCACCGCCCCGGTGCGGGTTGGCCTCGCCGCCACCGAAGCCGGTCTTGACCTGGCCAATGGCGCCCTCGGCCTGGCAAAGCGATCCCTCGCCGAGACGACCGGCGACGGCCTCGGGGCGGCGTCGGTGACGCAGCTGTTCGGGCTCAACGACACCGTGGCGCGGGCCAACCGGATCGCAAACGTCGTCGATGCCCTCACCGATGAATCGGCACCGCTGGGACGTGCCCTGGCACCCGACGGCCCCGTCGACCGACTGCTGCGGCCCGGCGGCCTGGTGGACCGGCTCACAGCTCCCGGAGGGGTACTCGACCGGGTGACCGCGGAGGACGGCCTGCTGGACAAACTCACCGCCGAGGGCGGCGGGCTGGAGCGCGCGCTGGCTCCCGGCGGCCTGGTGGATCAACTGCTCGACGAGGACGGCCTGATCGAGCGCATTCTCGCCGAGGACGGCCTGGCCGACAGACTCCTGGCCGAAGGGGGACTGATCGAGAAGCTGACCGCACGCAACGGCCCCCTGGAACAGCTGGCCGATGTCGCCGACACCCTCAATCGGCTGGCCCCCGGGCTGGAGGCGCTGGCGCCGACCATCGACACGCTGCGCGAGGCGGTCACCACTCTCAGTTCGGTGGTCAATCCGCTGTCGAACATCGCCGACCGGATCCCACTGCCGCGCCGGCCCGCGCGTCGGCCCGCACCCACCACTGTGCCGTCGCAGCGGGTCATCGACCACGAGGATTGATCCCCGCGCCAGGTGGAGCCCCCGGTCGGGATTGAACCGACGACCTTCGCTTTACAAGAGCGGTGCTCTACCACTGAGCTACGGAGGCGGATGTTTCGCGTGAAAAGGGTAGCAGCGCCGCTTCTTGTTGCGTGCGCGGCGCTGTTCAGCTCTCGATCCAGCCGCACCTACGAGCTCAGGCGGTGACGTCGCGCGCCCCCAGGCGCAGATGCTCGATGTGGTAGACGGCTTCGTCGAGCAGAAGCGCGACGTGGTTGTCGTGGAGTCGATAGACGATGTTGCGGCCGGTCCGCTCCCCCGCGACGAGGCCGAGCGCACGTAACAGCCGCAATTGGTGCGACACCTGCGGCTGCTCCATCCCCACCGCCGCCGACAGGTCTGTCACGGTGCAGGGCGATTGCCGCAACCGGGTGAGGATCAACAGGCGGTTGGGCGAAGCCAGCGCCTGCAGCGTTTCGGCAACCTTGGCCGCTGCCGCCGCATCCAGGGACGCCGCGGGCGTGGCTCTGCCCTCGACGCCGTGACCCATTGGCCCATTGAAGCACAGAGGTTGACACCACCCTTATACATATATAACTGTATATGTCTCGATGTATGTCTTTCTATGTTTCGAAGGGATCCTCGGTGAGCACGACCATCGGCGAACCGGTTCGTGTACAACGTGATTCACCCCCGGCACCCCGCTCCGCGGTGTTCTGGTCGGTGCCGTCCGTTCCGTGGGCCGCCGCAGCTCTGGTGCTGTTCGGCATCGGCGTGGCACTGCAACTGACAGGCGCACCGGAGCCGTTGTGGTGGAGCGTCTACCTCGTGTGTTATGCCGTCGGAGGCTGGGAATCGGCCTGGGCGGGCATCCAGGCGCTGCGCGATCACACCCTCGATGTCGACCTGCTGATGGTGGTGGCCGCGATCGGAGCGGCGGCCATCGGCCAGGTCACCGACGGCGCGCTGCTGATCGTCATCTTCGCCACGTCGGGAGCATTGGAGGATCTGGCGACCAGACGCACCCGGGACTCGGTGCGGGAACTCCTCGACCTGGCCCCCGAGACGGCGGTTCTGGTGGACAGCAACGGGATCGAACACCCGACGGCTGCACGGGCACTGATCGTCGGCGATACCGTCCGCGTCCGCCCGGGCGAACGCATCTCCGCCGACGGTGTGGTCACCTCCGGCGCCTCCGACGTCGACCAGGCCTCCATCACCGGCGAACCGCTTCCGATAGCAAAACAGCAGGGCGACAACGTGTTCGCGGGAACACTCAACGGCTCCGGGACCCTCACCGTCGAGGTCACCCAGGATCCGTCCACCACGGTCGCCGCGCGCATCGTGACCATGGTGGGCGAGGCCGCCGCCACCAAGGCCAGGACCCAACGCTTCATCGAGAAGGTGGAGCGGCGGTACTCGGTCGCAGTGGTGGCCGTGACGCCGGCCCTGTTCGGGATTCCCCTGGTCTTCGGCGCCGACCTGCAATCGGCGCTGCTGCGGGCGATGACCTTCATGATCGTGGCCTCACCGTGCGCATTGGTGCTCGCCACGATGCCGCCACTGCTGTCGGCCATCGCCAACGCCGGCCGGCACGGCGTCCTCGTCAAGTCAGCCGTGGCGATGGAGCGCCTCGCCGAGGTCACCACAGTGGCACTGGACAAGACCGGGACCCTGACCCGCGGCACCCCGATACTCACCGAAATCCGGCTCCTGAGCGACGATCTGGACCAGGCAGAGGCGCTGCGGTTGGCTGCTGCCGCCGAACGCTACAGCGAACACCCGTTGGGCAAGGCCATCGTGGTCGGCGCCCGGGACCGCGGACTCAGGATCCCACCGGCCGACGATTTCCACGCGCTCACCGGACGGGGTGTGCGGGCTCGGGTCGGCGGCACGATCGTCGAGGTGCTGAGTCCAAGCGATCACGGTGAACTCGAGCTGCACCCACGCACCGACGGCACCACCACGGTGATCGTGACCGTGGACGGGACACCCGTCGCGGCGCTCGGCCTGCGCGACGAACCGCGGCCCGACGCCGCGGCGGCGGTGCGGGCACTGACCGCTCAGACCGGACAACCGCCGATCCTGGTGACCGGCGACAACTCCGACAGCGCAGCCGCATTGGCCGCAGCCGTGGGTATCACCGAGGTCCGGGCCGGCTTGCTCCCCGACCAGAAGGCCGACACCATCCGGGACCGGGAATCTTCCGGCGAACGGGTGCTGGTGGTCGGTGACGGTATCAACGACGCGCCGGCGATGGCCAGTGCACACACCTCGATGGCGATGGGCAGATCCGGATCCGACCTGGCATTGGAGACCGCCGACGGAGTCACCGTGCGCGATGAACTACTCGTGATACCAACAGTGCTGGAACTGGCACGCCGAGCCCGGCGCGTCGTCATCGCCAATCTCGTCATCGCCGCATCGTTCATCGTCACGCTGGTGACCTGGGACCTGGTGGCCCACCTCCCGCTGCCGATCGGCGTCGCCTTGCACGAGGGATCAACGATCCTGGTCGCCCTCAACGGTTTACGCCTGCTCACCGATCGGGCCTGGCGACGCGCTCAGCACCCCAGCTGATGCCGATCCTGCCGCGGTCGAACCCTCAGTTGACCGGCACGTCGAGAACCGGGCGATCCACGGCGGCACCCGGGCCGTCGAAATGCCACCACTCCCCCGAATACACCGTGAATCCCCCGGATTCCATCGCCTCCCGCAAGCGGGCTCGGTTGGCCTGGGCCACCGCAGAGACACCCTCGGTGCTGTAGGCCAGCGCCCGCGGCGAGAAATCGTCGAAATCAGTGCCCATATCGGCCCCGGCGATTGTCACGTCCACCGAACGGCCTGCGGTATGGCTACGCGCATAGGGCCCGGGCCGGGCCACCCAGGCCGGATCCGGGGTGTGCTCGAACATCTTGGCCTGCACGGCACGCGGCCGATAGCAGTCCCAGAAGACCAGCACCTCACCTCGCTGCCGCAGCACTGCCGCCGCGGTGGCCAACCCCGGCGCCAACGATTCATGGACCAGGCACCGGGCATCAGCCGGGTACAGCGTGATCCCGACAAAGTTGTCGGCCGTGGCGTACCGCAGATCGACGACGGCATCCGGCACCACGGTTCGGACGTCGACCAGTCCGGCGGCCAGCGCCTGGTCAGACACCGGCGGCACCGGCGAGGCCGCGGCCGTACCCGGGTGGCCGCTGACCGCAAGACAACACGCGACGAACGCCATGCCGAAACGACGGAAGCTCATGACCGTCAACCCTGATACCCGAAGCCGATATTGGCAATCCGGCGCGCCCCCACAGTTGACAGCACACTTTCTGCCCAACTCGGCCGGGACCGGTCCAGAAGGGAGTAAACCTGGAGGATGCGTATCGGGTTTATCGGGCTCGGCCACATGGGCGCGGCGATGGCCGCGAATCTGCTGCGAGCCGGCCACGAAGTGACGGTGTTCAATCGCTCGCGGGAAAAGGCCGAGCCACTGCTGCGGCAGGGCGCCCACCAGGCCGAGAGGATCGCCGATGCCTGCCACGGTGATGCCGTGGTCACCATGCTGGCCGACGACCGGGCCGTGCATCACGTGTCGTTCGGCGACGAGGAACACCTGGGCGGCATCGTCGATGTCCTCGACCCAGGCGCAGTTCACATCTCGTCGAGCACGATAAGCCTCGATTTGGCCAACCGACTCACCCACGCACATGCCGACCACGGCCAGAAGTTCGTGTCGGCGCCGGTGTTCGGCAGACCGGAAGCCGCAGCCGCGGCCGGCCTGTACATCGTCGTGGCCGGCGCGCCCGATGCGGTGGCCGCGGCGATGCCGGTCCTGGATGCGATCGGGCAGCGCACCTTCGTCGTCTCCGAGGACCCACCCGCAGCCAACATCGTCAAGCTGGCCGGCAACTTCCTGATCGCCTCGGCTATCGAATCATTGGGCGAGGCAATGGCATTGGTGGCCAAGGCCGGTGTAGACAAGGCCCTGTACCTCAACGTGCTGACCTCGACCCTGTTCGGCGCGCCGGTGTATCAGGCCTACGGCCGGATCATCGCCGACGAGGCATACCACCCCGCAGGCTTCGCCGCGCCGCTCGGTCTCAAGGACATCGGCCTGGCCTTGAAAGCCGGTGAAGAGTTGCAGGTGCCGCTCCCGGTCGCGAGCCTGCTACGCGACCGGCTTCTCGGGCTGCTTGCCGCCGGCGGCGCCGACCTGGACTGGTCGGCGATCGCGACACTGGCCAGCCGGGACAGCGGCGCCGACCTTCACATCACGCCGCGCAGCCCGTCGGCCCCGAAGACCGGCGCCAGCAGCCCGGACATATCCGGTCCACGACGCAGCCCGTGACCGCCGTCCACGTTGATCAGCTGGCCGGTGATGTATTCACCGGCGTCGGAGAGCAGGAACAGCGCCAGGTTGGCGATGTCGGCGACCTCGCCGACCCGCGGTAGCGGGGTGCAGGCCTGATAGTCCGCGCTGACCTCCGGCGAGCTCATGATCGGCTCCACCATCTCGGTGCGGGTCAGGCCCGGCCGGATGCCGTTGACCCGCACCCACGACGGGCCGAGTTCGTCGGCAGCCAGCTGGAGCAATGCATCCAGCGCAGACTTTGCCGGACCGTAGGCGCCGAACCAGCGATGGGTGTTGCTCGCGGCGATCGAGGAGATCCCCACAAACGAGCCACCGCCGCCGCGCACCATTTCGCGGGCCGCATGTTTGAGCACATACATGGTGCCGTTGACGTTGAGGTCGACCGTGCTTCGCCACAGCGCCGAGTCGAGCTGCGTGATCGGCCCGATGGTATGGCTGCCGCCGGCGCTGTGCACGACGCCGTGCAGGCGGCCATGCCAGGCGGTGGCCACCTCCACCGCACGGCTCACGTCGTCCTCGTTGGTCACATCGGCAGCTTCATGACGAATCGAGCCCGGACCACCGGCGGCGGTGATCTCGTCGGTCGCCGCGGCGAGTCGGTCGGCGTTGCGGCCGACGATCACCACATCGGCGCCGGAGGCCACCAGGGCCGCCGCCACACCCTTGCCGATGCCACTGCCACCACCGGTGACCAGATATGTCCGATTCTCGACCGACAACTGCACGCTGAACCCCTTCGTCCCAGATCGTTCTCGTCCGTGATTGCCCGAGCTCCGGCAATGCAATCACGGTGGGGGCACCAGTGTGGACAGATTTTCTGAACTGTCTACCGGCCCTCCGGCGTCGGCACCGGAGTCCGGTTCATCCGGTCGCCGTCTCCCGCGGGTCAACGCGCAGATTCCCGCCGTCGCCTATGGTTGTCCTATGGCTCCAAAACCTGATTCCTCGGAAATTGACGAAGTCGAACCTGTTGCTGACGACACTGCCAGCCAGGCGCGCCGAGTGGTCGCCGCCTACGCCACCGATGCAGACGAGTGCAGGGTGTTCCTGGCAATGCTCGGCATCGAACCGGCCAAGCTCGGCGCCTAGATGACATTCGGGGCGAACCCTGGTTCCCCCGGCGAGTCCGACTTCGTCGTCGTAGCCAACCGGCTACCGGTCGACAAGGTGATCGCACCCGATGGCACCACGACCTGGAAGCGCAGCCCCGGTGGCCTGGTCACCGCACTGGAGCCGCTACTGCGTAAGCGCCGTGGCGCATGGGTGGGCTGGCCGGGCATCATCGCTGAGGACGACGTGTCCGACAGCAGTGACGATGACAACGTCGAACCGATCGTCGACGACGAGTTGTTGCTCTACCCGGTCCGGTTGAGCGCCGACGACGTGGCCGAGTACTACGAAGGCTTCTCCAACGCCACCCTCTGGCCGCTCTACCACGACGTCATCGTCAAACCCGCCTACCACCGGCAATGGTGGGACCGCTACGTCGACGTCAACCGCAGGTTCGCCGAAGCGGCGTGCCGGGTCGCGGCGCGCGGCGCCACCGTCTGGGTGCAGGACTACCAACTGCAACTGGTCCCCAAGATGCTGCGCATGCTGCGCCCCGACCTGACCATCGGGTTCTTCCTCCACATCCCGTTCCCACCGGTCGAGTTGTTCATGCAGATGCCGTGGCGCACCGAGATCACCGAAGGCCTCCTCGGCGCCGACCTGGTGGGCTTCCACCTGCCCGGTGGCGCGCAGAACTTCATGATCCTGGCGCGACGCCTCATCGGCGCCAACACCTCACGCGCCTCCGTCGGCGTCCGCTCGCGCTTCGGCCAGGTCCAGGTGGGCAACCGCAACGTCAAAGTCGGCGCGTTCCCCATTTCCATCGATTCCGCCGAGCTGGACCGGAAGGCGCGCAACCGCGATATCCGCAAGCGCGCGCGGGAGATTCGCGCGGAACTGGGCAACCCGAAAAAGGTCCTACTCGGCGTCGACCGCCTCGACTACACCAAGGGCATCGATGTGCGTCTGCAGGCGTTCACCGAACTGTTCGAAGAGGGCCGGGTCGACCGCTCCGAGGCCGTGCTCGTCCAGCTGGCCACCCCCAGCCGCGAACGCGTGGAAAGCTACCGCTTGCTGCGCGACGACATCGAGCGCCAGGTCGGGCACATCAACGGCGAGTTCGGCGAGGTCGGCCACCCGGTGGTGCAGTATCTGCACCGCCCCGTCCCACGTGACGACCTGATCGCATTTTTTGTCGCCGCGGACGTCATGCTCGTCACGCCGCTGCGTGACGGGATGAACCTGGTGGCCAAGGAGTACGTGGCGTGCCGCAGCGATCTCGGCGGCGCCCTGGTCCTCAGCGAATTCACCGGTGCGGCAGCCGAATTGCGGCAGGCTTATCTCGTCAATCCACACGACCTCAACGGGGTCAAGGATGCGATCGAGACCGCACTCGAACAGGACCCCGAAGACGGCAGGCGCCGGATGCGGGCGCTACGACGTCAGGTACTCGCCCACGACGTCGACCGGTGGGCGCGGTCCTTCCTGGACGCCCTTGCGGGCGCACCCGGCGCGGACACCTCGCAGCTGGTCGACACCGAGCAGGGCGATCGGATCTAGCCGGTTCAGATCGGCGTGATGTAGTTGATCAGCCACTTCCCGTCGATCTTCTGATAGTCGACCTTCAAACGGCTGCCGTCATACACCGACTGCTTCGATTTGTCGGTGACCGTGCGGTTCATGTAGACCATCACCGAGCCCGAGTCACGTTGCGCGTCAAGAACTCCGACACCGACAACGTTTGCCTGGCTGATCACCTGACGCTCTCGCGCCTCGGGGATGATCTGCGCGGTGGCCCGCTCCTGGAACTCGTGCCGATAGTCAGGGGTCAGCAGATTGTAGGCATCGGTGAGACTGCCTTCGACGGTCTGGTAGTCGTACCCGAACACCCGCGGTATCTGATCCGCGGCAATCACCCCGATTTCGGCACGGGTGTTCTGCTCGGCCTTGGTCTGGATCCGATCCCAGTACAACCCACCACCGATGGCGGCCAGCGCCACGACTCCGGCGACCACCAGCACTGAGAGAGTTCCGAGCAGCCAGGCGGTCCGACGCCGCATCAGTTGCCTCCGTCCGGGTACTTCAGGTCATAGCCGGTCATTCGGCCGTTGTCGTCCTCGTGCACGATGACCCGCATCCGATAGGCCTGCGACGGCTTGTTGACGCCGTCGATGTCGGTGACGGTGACCCGCACCGCAACCAACACCGACGCATTGCCGCTGTCCGGGTCCACCGCCTCGAGTGCCGCCCCGCTGACCACTGCCTCGGAGCTGGCGTTGGTGTCGAGGAACAACGACTTGAGGTTGTCGACGTTGTTGTTCTGGCTCATCATGTCTCGCAACGGCCCGCTGATGCCGTCGACAAAACGGTTCACACTTTCGCTGACCGTGTTCGGGGTGTAAGTGAACATGTTGACCACCGTCTGCACCCCGGTGTCGACAAACCGCTGTTCCTGCGCCGCCTCGGCGTCGGCGGCACGATGCTGATTCGCCAGCACCAACACCACCGACA
>NZ_JBARXZ010000195.1:0-35006 GCF_049647605.1 Mycobacterium sp.
GGCGTGGGTGCCGCCGTGGTCGGCGCGGCCGGCGCCGGTGCCCTGGCCGGACGGGCCTCGGCGGCACGACCGTCCACCGACCACCTACAGGTGGCCGTCCCGTTCCGCGGCGAGCATCAGGCCGGGATCATCACCGAAGCTCAAGACCGGATGCACTTCTGCACGTTCGACGTCACCACCGACTCACGCGAGGAAGTGGTGGCGATGCTGCAGGAGTGGACGCACATGGCCGAGCGGATGACGCAGGGCGAAGAGGCGTTCAACAACGGCGCCGTCGGGCTGAACCCGTACGCGCCACCGTCGGATACCGGTGAGGCGCTGGGGCTTCCGGCTTCGCAGTTGACGCTGACCATCGGGTTCGGCCCGTCGTTCTTCCTCAAGGACGGCGTGGACCGGTTCGGCGTCGCGGCGCAGAAACCCGACCTGCTCCAGAACCTGCCGAAGTTCCCGAACGAGACGATGGACCCGGCCCGGTCCGGCGGTGACATCTGTGTGCAGGCGTGCGCCAACGACCCGCAGGTGGCGGTGCACGCCATCCGTAACCTGGCCCGCGTCGGGTTCGGCACCGTCGCGGTGCGTTACTCGCAGCTGGGGTTCGGGCGTACCTCGTCGACCACCCGGGAGCAGGCCACACCGCGGAACCTGTTCGGGTTCAAGGACGGCACCAACAACATCAAGGCCGAAGAGCCCGACACCCTCAACAAGTTCGTCTGGGTGGCCGAGGGCGACGGACCGGCCTGGATGACCGGCGGCACCTACCTGATCAGCCGCCGGATCCGGATGCGCATCGAGAACTGGGACCGGACCACACTGCTGGAACAGGAGCGGGTGATCGGCAGGCAGAAGGGGACCGGCGCCCCGAACGGTCTGACCGAGGAGTTCCAGGAGCTCAACCTGGATCTGGTCGACAACAAGAACACCCCGCTGATCGACGTCGACGCCCACGTGCGGCTGGCCTCACCGGAGCATCTCGGTGGTATCGAGATCCTGCGCCGCGGCTACAACTTCACTGACGGCACAGACGGATTCGGCCATCTCGATGCCGGGCTGTTCTTCATCGCCTTCGTGCGGAATCCGGAAACCCAGTTCATCCCCATGCAGGCCGAGCTGGCCCGCAAGGACGCGCTCAACGAGTACATCACCCACAACGGCAGTGCCATCTTCGCGGTACCGCCAGGGCTGCGCGACGGGGACCCGACAGCGTTCTGGGGATCCTCGCTACTTGCCTAGTACCCGCGAGCGCGCGTGTTTGTACGCGACACTCCTGAATTTTTGGGACAAACACGCGCGCTCGCAGGGCTAGTGCCCGTCGCCCGCCTGCCCGTCATTCGACTGCGCGGGCCAAGCTGCGCGCCATTCGTCGCCGGTGACGGCACCCAGCACAGCTGCATCGAGGTCACCGACACCACGCGCCGCCGCCACCGCCCTCTCAGCGCTGCGCACGTCGTCCATGAACTCCAAAACGGCTGTCCGCAAAGCATTCTCGGCATCAACCTCAGAACTCACGGTGATGGTCAGCAGTCCGGGCGGCAGCAACTCGGCAGGCACACCGGCCTGCTGCACCCGACTCATCACCTTCTGCGCCAATGCCAGCGCCGGCTGCCCGGTCGGCAGATCGGCCACCACCGACTCCCGCGACGACTTCTCCCGGGCCTTGCGTTCCTCCCACTGCGCCAGCTGATCCTCCAGCGTCACCGTCTCCCCGGCGAGCACCGCGGGCACCCGATTGCGCAACTTTCGCACCAAGGCATCGGCAACGTCATCGATGGAGAAAGACCTGTCCACAGCGTCTTCAGCAATACGCGCATGGAAAAGCACCTGCAGCAACACGTCTCCGAGTTCGTCACGCAGCTCATCGGTGTTACCGCTGCGCATCGCGTCGAACAGCTCGTAGGTTTCCTCGAGCAGATACCGGCGCAGTGAGTCGTGGGTCTGTTCGCTCTCCCAGGGGCCGTTGGTCCGCAGTGTGTCCATCACGGCGACGGCATCGAGAAGGCGTTCACCGGGCTGTGGCTCCGGCGCCGCAATCACCCGCTCCCCCACGGCGATCCGCGCCAGTACCGCAGGATGCTTGGGATCCGACGAGAGCAACACCGGTGCGACGTCCCCGGTGTCGACCGGGCGCGCCGCGGGCAGCGACCACGGCACCTTCACCGGTATCTCCTCGGTGTACTGCACCTCGCCGGTCAGCAACTCGACGGCATCGACAGGAACCAGGGTGGGCCGCCGGGGATCGACCAGAATCACCGTCATCCGGACGCACCCGCCAGCGTCGTGATATCGACCTCACCTCGAGGCCGACCGTCCAACGCCAACACCAGATCGGCCACCATCTGCGCCAATTCGAGATCCCGGATCCGCGGAGCACCCAGACCGCTGCCGGCACGCGGAATCGGCACCTGGATGGTGGCGGTGGTCGCGCGATAGTTGGAGCCCGGATACATCCGGTTGAGCCGCAGCTGCCCGGAATCCGGCAACGTCATCGGGGCGATCCGCAGTGTCGACGGCTGACCCGCCGCGCCGGTGGCTGAAACCTCGGTGAGACCGTAACTGCGACAGAGCAACCGCAGCCGGGCCACCGCCACCAGCCGCTGCACCGGCTCCGGCATCGGACCATAGCGATCCACCAGCTCCTCGACGACCGCCCGCACATCCTCGTCGTTGTTGGCCGCGGCCAGCCGGCGATAACCCTCCAACCGCAACCGGTCGCTGTCGATGTAGTCCGGCGGCAGGTTGGCGTCGATCGGCAGATCGATGCGCACCTCTTTGGGTTCCTCTGCACCGGACACGGTTTGACCGTCGGCGGCCGCCCGGTAGGCCTCGACAGCCTCCCCCACCAGTCGCACGTACAGATCAAATCCGACACCGGCGACGTGGCCGGACTGCTCGGCGCCGAGCACATTGCCCGCACCGCGGATCTCGAGGTCCTTCATGGCCACCGCCATACCGGCACCGAGCTCGTTGTTCTGCGCGATGGTCGCCAACCGGTCATAGGCCGTCTCGGTCAGCGGCTTCTCCGGCGAATACAGGAAGTAGGCGTAACCGCGTTCGCGGGACCGGCCCACCCGGCCCCGGAGCTGGTGCAGCTGGGAGAGACCGAACGTATCGGCCCGTTCCACGATCAGCGTGTTGGCATTACTGATGTCCAAGCCGGTTTCGACGATCGTCGTACACACCAGGATGTCGAACTCACGGTTCCAGAAACCCTCAACCGTCTTCTCCAGCTGTTCCTCGGGCATCTGGCCGTGAGCGACAACCACCCGCGCCTCCGGCACCAGCTGCCGGATCTTGGCCGCCGCGGAATCGATGGAGCTGACCCGATTGTGGATGTAGAAGGCCTGCCCGTCGCGCAGCAGTTCCCGGCGCAGCGCCGCCGCCACCTGCTTGTCGTCATGCGGGCCGACATAGGTCAGTACCGGATAACGCTCCTCCGGCGGAGTCAGGATGGTGGACATCTCACGGATACCGGCCAGGCTCATCTCGAGGGTGCGCGGAATCGGGGTGGCGCTCATGGTGAGCACGTCGACGTGGCTGCGCAGACTCTTGATGTGTTCCTTGTGTTCGACGCCGAATCGCTGTTCCTCGTCGACGACCACCAGGCCGAGGTCCTTCCAGCGCACCCCGGTCTGCAGCAGCCGGTGGGTGCCGATCACCACATCGACCGAGCCGTCGGCCATGCCCTCGACCACCTTCTTCGAGTCTGCGGGATCGGTGAACCGCGACAGCCCCTTGACCGTGACCGGGAAACCCGCCATCCGGTTGGTGAACGTCTGCAGGTGCTGATCGGCCAGCAGCGTGGTCGGCACCAGGACGGCGACCTGCTTGCCGGCCTGGATCGCCTTGAACGCCGCGCGCACCGCGATCTCGGTCTTGCCGTAGCCGACGTCACCGCAGATCACCCGATCCATCGGAATCGGCTTCTCCATATCGGATTTCACGTCGGCGATGGCCGTCATCTGGTCGACGGTCTCGGTGAATCCGAACGCATCTTCCATCTCGGCCTGCCATGGCGTGTCCGGCGGAAACGCAAAGCCCGGCGCCGCCTGACGCTTGGCGTAGAGCGCCACCAACTCGGTGGCGATCTCCCGTACCGCCTTGCGCGCCTTGGTTTTTGTGTTCGTCCAATCGCTGCCGCCGAGCTTGCTCAGGCTGGGCGCTTGCCCGCCGACATAACGCGACAACTGATCCAGGGAATCCATCGGCACATACAGCCGGTCCGAGCCACCGCCCCGTTTGGACGAGGCGTACTCCAGCACCAGGTACTCGCGCCGGGCCCCGCCGACCACCCGCTCGGTCATCTCGACGAACTTGCCGATGCCGTGCTGATCGTGCACCACCAGGTCACCGGCGCTCAACGCGAGCGGGTCCACGGTGTTACGGCGTTTGGCGGCAAGACGTTTGCCCTCGGAGGCGGCGACCCGGTTGCCCGTCAGATCGGTCTCGGTGATGATCACCAGGTTGGCGCCGGGCAGGATCACGCCGGTGTGCAACGGGCCCCGGAGCACACCGACAACACCCGGTTTGGGTGCGGCGCCGGGTTCCAGCAGCGCGGCCGGGGTGTCTGCGTCGGCAAGCTGCTCGCAGACACGGTTTGCGGTACCGGTACCCGGGGTGACCACCACGGCCGACCCGCCGGTGGCGCAGTGCGCCCGCAGCATCGCGAAGATCTCCTCGGCGTTGGCCTGGCTGCCGCGAGCCGACGGCGCCGAACGGAGATCCAGTTCGATGGCCGACTCATCCGGCAGCTGGCTCAGCGTCCACCACGGATGGCCGGCTTGACGCGCCTGCGCGCGCACCTCACCGAGCGCACGGAAACCGGAGCCGCCCAGCTGCTCGACATCGATGGGGGCGTCCCCACCGATGGCGGCCACCGACCAGGATGCCTCGAGGAACTCGCGGCCGGTGTTGATCAAATCGGCGGCGCGGGTGCGGACCTTCTCCGGATCGCACACCAGAACCGGGGTTCCGGGGGCCAGCTGATCGGTCAGCAGCGCCGGTTCGTCGGGCTGCAGCACCGGCAGCAGCGCCTCCATACCGTCGACCGGAATGCCCTCGGCGAGCTTGGCGAGCATGTCGCCGACACTGCCGGCGACCGTGTTGTCGGTGACGGGACTGGACGCGGAGAGCATCGCCGCACGCTGTTTCACCGCGTCGGTGAGCAACAACTCTCGACACGGCACCGCAACCAGGTGTCCGATCGGGATCTCCGGGATCGAGCGCTGGTCAGCGATGGAGAACATCCGCATCTCGCTGATCTCGTCGCCCCAGAACTCGACGCGCACCGGATGCTCGGCGGTAGGGGCGAACACGTCGAGGATGCCGCCGCGCACCGCGAACTCGCCGCGCTTGCCCACCATGTCCACGCGGGTGTACGCCAGCTCCACCAGCCGGGCGATGGTGTCGTCGAAATCGAGCTCGGCGCCGACGGTCAGGGTCACCGGCTCCACCGCCGACAGCCCGGGGGTCATCGGCTGCAGCAGTGATCGTGCGGTCGTCACCACGACCTTCAACGGCGGTCCCAGCCGGCTGTCATCAGGGTTTTGCAGGCGGCGCAGCAACATCATCCGGGCACCGACGGTGTCCACACCCGGCGACAGGCGTTCGTGCGGCAGCGTCTCCCAGGACGGGAACATCGCCGCCGCGTCGCCGAACACGCCGCGCAGCTCGGCCGTCAGGTCGTCGGCTTCCCGGCCGGTGGCGGTGACCACCAGCAACGGTCCCTGTTGGGCGAGCGCGGCAGCCACGAACAGTTGGGCGCTGCCCGGCCCCACGAGTTTCAATTCGTCGGGCCGCTGCGTCGCGCGGTCGATCAGATCGGTGAACGTCGGCGCTGTCAGCGCCAATTCGACGAGACCCACAATCGGGGTCTGAACAGAAGGGTGCCCCGGTGCGGTCATGATGTCGCCATTCTAGTTGTGCCGATCTGCGTCAAGAATCGGCCTGCGGCTGTCAGAACCTCGTCAAGACCTGTGCCCGTTCCCAGCTGTTGCGCGCACCGTGGATCTATGACTCTTCTGGATATCCTGCCCTCGCTGCGCAGTGTGGTCCGTCCGCGGGTCGAATCCGCGCCGGGGCCGCGCACCATCCACGCCGAAGTGATCGACGAAGCCGACTTCCGGTATCGCGCCCGATGCCATCGCAAAGCTTTACCCGGCACCAAGGTGCTGTACGCCGGGACCACGCTGTCGACGACTTCAGTGGCCCGCTGGGCTGCCGAAGAGAACCTGGGTGCGGCGGTCTGCTCGCCCACTGAGCTGGCCACCGTGCTCGCCGGCGGCATCAATCCGGCGCGAGTCATCTACCACGGCCTCGCAACCCGTGACGGCATGCAGGCCGCCGTCCAGGCCGGGGTGGGGCGCATCGTTGTCGAGTCGAAACGCGAGCTCACCTATCTGGCCGGAATCACCCGTCGACCGCGGCACGTGCTGCTGCGCAGCGGCGACCTGGCCGCCGCCGTCATCGCCGAACCGACACTGCGCCTCGTCGGTCTGTACTGCCGCCTCGGAGCCGAGGCCGTCACCTCCGAGCAGTACCGCGACGCCGCGCACCGGATGGTGGTCGCCATGGCTGACCTGCGTCGGGCGCATGGCGTGGTGCTCGGCGAGCTGTACATCGGCGATGCCAGGCTGG
Organism: Mycobacterium sp.; assembly: GCF_049647605.1. Lineage (GTDB taxonomy): Bacteria > Actinomycetota > Actinomycetes > Mycobacteriales > Mycobacteriaceae > Mycobacterium. The sequence continues at coordinate 6,631 of NZ_JBARXZ010000195.1, forward strand.
AACTGCAAGAACTCGCCGGCTGTGTCGACGATGCCCTGGATGCGGCGTGCGCGGCCGAACGGTTCCCGCGGCCGCTCATGGGCATCGAATGTCACGCCAGGGCGGGATTTCCCCCGATTTCCCGCCGCTGAGTGACTCTCGATGACTGAAGTGCGCGCGCTGCCTGGACCCGCCGGGTGATCTGCACCTCGGAGTCCTCTTTGATCACCCGGACCACCACCCAGCCCAGCCGCTCCAGTTCCGCCAGTCGTCGCAGGTCCCGGACGTACTGCCGACGGTCGCTTCTGTGCTGGTCGCCGTCGTACTCGACGGCCGCCCTGAGCTCGGGCCAGCCCATATCCAGCCGGGCCACAAAATCACCGAACTCGTCGCGGACCTCGATCTGGGTCTGCAACGGCGGAAACCCGTGTCGCCGAAGCAGCAGTCGCAGCCAGGTTTCCTTCGGCGATTCGGCGCCGGCATCCACGAGGCTCAACACTCGCTCGAGGTCACGCAGACCGCGGGCGCCACGATGCCGAGCCGCAACAGCCTCGACGTCGGCCACGCTCACACCCGTCGCGTGCAGCAGCGCATCGACATCGGCCACCGTGCCTCGACGAGCGAGATCGAACGCCGTGCGTGCCGGGGTGGTCACGAGCATGCCCCGCAGCCGTCGGGTCTCACCGGCAAGAGGCCGGCCACGGTGAACGCGGACCCCGACAGGTGCCCGGGTGCTCGCATGGAACAAGTCGACCTCGACCAGCGGATTCACCCACTTCGCCCCATGTACCGCCGCCGCTGCGAACCCGCCGACAACTCCGCGCCGCTGACTCCACAACCACGCCGCCGCCGTCCGGTCGCAGAGTGTGGGTACCGCGGCTTTGTCGGCGTAGACGCCCGGCAGGAGCACCTGGTACCGGGTACGCAGCTGATGTCGGTTCAGCGTTCCGGCACGCAACGCCTCCGCACCGAGAAAGGGCCCGGAAATCACCCCTGCAGGCTCGCAGGTGTTCGGCGGCGTCCGGGTTCACCCATCCACAGGCCCATCGAGTGTCACGCCAGGGCGGGATTTCCCCCGATTTCCCGCCGCTGAGTGACTCTCGAGGCAGAGCTACTCGTCCTGCAGATGCGGGTCGGCCTCGAGATGGGTCAACCCGTTCCACATCAGGTTGACCAGGTGCGCAGCCACCACTTCTTTCTTCGGCTCGCGGGTGTCGAGCCACCACTGCGCGGTCATCGACACCGACCCGACCAGCGCCTGCGCATACAACGGGGCCAATTCCGGGTCCAGCCCGCGGCGGGAGAAATCACCGGCCAGGATCGAGGCCACCTGCGACACCGCGTCGTTGAGCAGCGACGAGTAGGTACCGGAACTGATCGACGCCGGTGAGTCACGCAACATGATCCGGAAGCCGTCGGTGCGCTCCTCGACATAGGTCAGCAACGCCAGCGTCACCATCTCCACCCGAACCCGCGACCGGTTGTTCGTCAGCGACGCGGTGATGCCGTCGAGCAGCGCCGACATCTCCCGGTCGACCACCACGGCGTAGAGGCCTTCTTTGCCGCCGAAATGCTCGTAGACCACCGGTTTCGACACGTTTGCCCGCTGTGCGATCTCTTCGATGGAAGTGGCGTCGAAGCCGCGCTCGGCAAAAAGCGTGCGGGCGATGTCGATCAGCTGGCGACGGCGTTCACTGCCGGTCATCCTCGCCCGCGGGGGGCGTACCTGCTTGTCTGGAGCCGCCACGAGCATCACACTATCGGTTTGCATTAGAGTTTCCGGCGTCGGCAGTCCGTCGTGGTGTAATCGGCAGCACCTCTGATTTTGGTTCAGATAGTTCAGGTTCGAGTCCTGGCGACGGAGCTTTCATGACAATTCACAACGAATCCGCAGTGCTTGTGCTGGCAGCCGGCGCCGGCACCCGAATGCGTTCAGACACCCCCAAGGTGCTGCACCCGCTGGCCGGTCGCAGCATGCTGGCGCATGCCCTGCACGCGGTGGCCGAGGTGTCGCCGCACCATCTGGTCACCGTGCTGGGCAAGCACCGCGAGGTCATCGGCCAGGCAGTCGACGAACTTGCCGGCCGGCTGGGCCGCCCGATCAGCATCGCGATCCAGGACGAACAGCTCGGCACCGGGCACGCCGTGCTGTGCGGGCTGGCGGCGCTGCCCGAGGACTTCACCGGCACCGTCGTGGTGACCGCCGGTGACGTCCCGCTGCTGGACTCCGACACCCTGACCGACCTGCTCGAGACCCACCGCTGCGAACCCGCATCGGTGACGGTGCTGACCACGACGCTGCCCGACCCGACCGGGTACGGCCGGGTGCTGCGGACACAGGACCGCGAGGTCATCGCCATCGTGGAGCAGGCGGACGCGACCGCCAGCCAGAAGGAGATCCGCGAGGTCAACGCAGGGGTCTACGCATTCGACGTGACCACCTTGCGCAGCGCGCTCAACCGGCTGCGGTCCGACAACGCGCAGCACGAGCTGTACCTGACCGACGTGATCTCCATCGTGCGCGGCGACGGCCAGATCGTGCACGCCAAACACGTCGACGACAGCATGCTGGTAGCCGGCGTCAACGACCGCGTACAGCTGTCGGCGCTGGGCGCGGAGCTCAATCGCCGGATCGTCGCCGCCCATCAGCGCAACGGTGTCACCGTCGTCGACCCCGCCACCACCTGGATCGACGTCGACGTGACGATCGGCCAGGACACCGTGGTGCAGCCGGGCACCCAGCTGCTGGGCGCCACCGCCATCGGGGCGCGCTGCCTCATCGGGCCGGACACCACCCTCGAGCGCGTCACCGTCGGCGACACCGCCTCGGTGATCCGCACCCACGCCACCGCCTCGACAATCGGCGACGGCGCCACCGTCGGCCCGTTCACCTACCTGCGTCCCGGCACCACGCTGGGCGCCGACGGCAAGCTGGGCGCGTTTGTCGAAACCAAGAACTCGGTCATCGGCACCGGCACGAAGGTGCCGCACCTGACCTACGTCGGCGACGCCGATATCGGCGACCACAGCAACATCGGCGCCTCCAGCGTTTTCGTCAATTACGACGGCGAGACAAAGCGCCGGACCACCGTCGGCTCGCACGTGCGCACCGGCTCGGACACCATGTTCGTGGCGCCGGTCACAGTCGGTGACGGCGCCTACACCGGTGCCGGCACCGTGCTGCGCGACGATGTTCCAGCCGGTGCGCTGGCAGTGTCCGCAGGCCCGCAGCGCAATATCGAAGGCTGGGTGCAGCGAAAGCGCCCCGGAAGCGCGGCCGCCGAGGCCGCGGCCAGAGCCCGTCCGAACACCGAACCCGACGCCTGACGTTCGACAATTGGTAACCCGGCCACGCGACCGCAGAACCGCTACGTACGATTGGCGCGTATCGATCCCCCTACCCGGCGAGGGCAAACGGTGAGTCACGACTGGACCGACAACCGCAAGAACCTGATGTTCTTCTCGGGTCGCGCGCATCCTGAATTGGCCGAGCAAGTGGCCAAAGAACTCGGCGTACACGTCACGGCGCAGACCGCACGAGACTTCGCCAATGGCGAGATCTTCGTGCGCTTCGACGAGTCGGTGCGCGGCAGCGACGCGTTCGTGCTGCAGAGCAATCCGGCACCACTGAACACGTGGCTGATGGAACAACTGCTGATGATCGACGCGCTCAAGCGCGGCAGCGCCAAGCGGATCACCGCGATCGTGCCGTTCTACCCGTATGCGCGCCAAGACAAGAAGCACCGCGGCCGTGAGCCCATCTCCGCCCGCCTGGTCGCCGATCTGCTCAAGACCGCCGGCGCGGACCGGATCGTCACGGTGGATCTTCACACCGACCAGATCCAGGGCTTCTTCGACGGCCCGGTCGATCACATGCGCGCGCAGAAGCTGCTCACCGGTTACATCGCCGAGCACTATTCCGACCGCGACATGGTGGTGGTCTCCCCCGACTCCGGCCGGGTGCGTGTCGCCGAGAAGTGGGCCGACGCCCTCGGCGGAGTTCCGCTGGCCTTCATCCACAAGACCCGCGACCCGCTGGTGCCCAATCAGGTGGTGTCCAACCGTGTGGTCGGTGACGTGCGGGGCAAGACCTGCATCCTGACCGACGACATGATCGACACCGGTGGCACCATCGCCGGCGCGGTGAAGCTCCTCAAGGAGGATGGCGCCGCCGATGTGATCATCGCCGCCACCCACGGCGTGCTCTCCGATCCGGCGTCGAAGCGACTCGCCGAATGTGGCGCCCGCGAGGTCATCGTCACCAACACCCTGCCGATCGGCGAAGAAAAGCAGTTCCCGCAGCTGACCGTGCTGTCGATTGCACCTCTGCTGGCCGACACCATCCGCCAGGTCTTCGACAACGGGTCGGTGACCAGTCTGTTCGACGGCTCCGCCTAGCATGGCCACGATCTACCACAACCCGCGCTGCTCGACGTCGCGCAAGACCCTGGATCTGTTGCGCGACAACGGAATAGAGCCGACGGTGGTGCAGTACCTGAAGACACCGCCGACGCGTGCGGAGCTGGCCGAAATGATCGACGACGCCGGTATCGACGTGAAGACCGCGGTACGCAAACGCGAGGCGCTCTACACCGAACTCGGTTTGGCCGATGCCTCCGATGATGAGTTGTTGGACGCCATGGCCGAGCACCCGATCCTGATCGAGCGGCCCTTTGTGGTCACCAACAAGGGCACCCGGCTGGCCCGCCCGATCGATGCGGTGCGCGAGATCCTGTGAGGCTCGCCCTGTCGGTCGGCGCTGTGGCGGCACCGACCGACATCGTCGACGATTTGGCCGTCACGGGCCCATGACCCGCACGGTGGTGGGCGGGACCATCCTCGCGGCGGCCGTTCTGGTCGCCGGTTGCGGGTCGGAAACGCCTGACTACCAATCGATTTGGACGGACACACCGACGGTGTCCACACCGGCCCCCGCCACCGCCGCCGACAAACCCGTGCCGTTCTACGAGTATCTCGAAGGTCTCGGGGTCACCGGCGAGCCCACAGCGGTGGACTCGCTCGCAGATGTGACGGTGACGCTACCGGCGCCCGCTACGTGGACCCGGGTCGACGACCCGGCACTACGCGAGGTGGAGCTGCTCCGGCCGGCCGACAGCCAGGATCGCTACCCGAACATCATGGTGATGGCGTTCAAGCTCTGGGGTGGCTTCGATGTGGCCGAAGCCATCAAGCACGCCAACGCCGATGCCGAGATGTCGACCAACTTCACCAAGCTCGGTGAATCATTCGACGATTTCGACGGCTTTCCGTCAGCGATGATCGAAGGCAGCTACGACGCCCCTGACGGGCGGCGCATCCACACCTACAACCGGGTGGTCATCCCGGTCACCGCCACCTTCGACCGGTACCTGATCCAGTTCACCGCCAGTACGTTGGCCAATCAAGCCGTCGCTCTATCCGATCCGATCGAAGAGGCGATCAAAGGTTTCGCCGTGACGGTATCTCGGTAATCATTGCGGTCATGACCGACTGGACCGCTGCGAACCTGCCGTCTTTCACCGGACGCACCGTCATCGTCACCGGAGCCAACAGCGGGCTGGGTGAGATCACCGCCCGCGAGCTCGCCCGGGCGGGCGCCCGAGTGATCCTGGCGGTACGCAACACCACAAAGGGGCAGCGCGCCGCCGCCGGCATGACCGGTGATGTAGAGGTACGCCCGCTGGATCTGTCGTCGCTGGCCTCGGTGCGCGCCTTCGCCGACGGGGTGCCGGCGGTGGATGTGCTGATCAACAACGCCGGCATCATGGCGGTCCCCTACTCCGAGACCGGCGACGGGTTCGAAAGCCAGATCGGGACCAACCACCTGGGGCATTTTGCCCTCACCAATCTGCTGCTGCCCAAGCTCACCGATCGGGTTGTCACCGTGTCCTCGATGATGCACCTGATCGGTCGCATCAACCTCGGGGACCTGAATTGGAAGTCGCGGCCGTACTTCGCATGGCCGGCGTACGGGCAGTCGAAGCTGGCCAACCTACTGTTCACCAGCGAGTTGCAGCGCCGTCTGGACCGAGCGGCATCCCCGCTGATGGCACTTGCCGCCCATCCGGGCTACTCGGCGACCAACCTGCAGGGCCAGACCGGCAACAAGTTCGGCACCCCGATCTGGCTGGCCGCCAACAAGCTGTTCGCCACCGACGCCGACTTCGGCGCCCGCCAGACACTGTTCGCGGCGTCGCAGGCCGTGCCCGGGGACAGCTTCATCGGCCCGCGGTTCGGCAGCCGCGGGCCCACCCAGGTCGTCGGCCGCAGCCCGCTCGCCAAGAGCACCAAGACCGCCGCCGCGCTGTGGGCGCTGTCCGAGCAGCTCACCGACACCCGGTTCCCGCTCTGACCGATTTCAACCCGGACGCGATGATGGGCTAATCTTGCTGACGATCACGGCGAGGGTGGCCAGGCCACCGTTATCGACGGGACCTCCGCGCGTAGCGCGTGACCCTGGCCGTGCGATGACAGCACAGGCAGAGGAGAAAATCACATGGCCAAGGCCAAAGCGCACGCCGCCAACAATCTGACCGTCGAGGTTCGCACCAAGACCGGCAAGGGCGCTTCGCGCCAGGCCCGTCGTGACGGCAAGGTCCCCGCCGTCCTGTACGGCCACGGCACCGACCCGCAGCACCTCAACCTGCCCGCTCGTGAGCTGGCAGCCGTTCTCCGTAACTTCGGGACCAACGCCGTGCTGACCCTGGACGTCGACGGCACCGAAGCCCTGGCGCTGCCCAAGCAGATCGAGATCCACCCGATCAGGCGCGACATCCAGCACGTCGACCTCATCATCGTGCGGCGCGGCGAGAAGGTGACCGTCGAGGTCAACGTCGTCGTCGAGGGTGATGCCAAATCGGGCACCCTGGTGACGCAGGAAACCAGCACCATCGAGATCGAATCCGACGCGCTGTCGATCCCCGAGCAGCTCACCGTCTCGGTCGAAGACGCCGACGCCGGCACCCAGATCACCGCCGCCCAGGTGGCGCTGCCCGAGGGCGTCACCCTGGTCTCGGATCCCGAGCTGCTGGTTGTCAACGTCGTGACGGCGCCGACGACCGAGGACCTGGAGTCCGAGGGCGGCGGCGTGTCGCTCGAAGGCCAGGCCGAGGCCGCTTCCGCATCTGCCCAGGCCGAATAAGCCTCACCCGCACAGATGGCCGAACCCTTGCTCGTGGTCGGTCTGGGTAATCCCGGACCGAACTACGCCAAAACTCGACACAACATCGGGTTCATGGTGGTCGACGTCCTGGCCGCTCGGCTGGGCGAGACGTTCAAGGTGCACAAACGCTCCGGCGCCGAGGTGGCCACTGGCCGCCTCGGCGGCCGGGCGGTGGTGCTGGCCAAACCACGGGTGTACATGAACGAGTCCGGTCGCCAGGTCGGTCCGTTGGCCAAGTTCTACTCCGTCGCACCTGCCGATGTGGTGATCGTCCACGATGAGCTGGACATCGACTTCGGTCGAATCCGGCTGAAGTTCGGCGGCGGCGTGGCCGGCCACAATGGTCTTCGATCGGTCGGTTCCGCATTGGGCTCCAACGACTTTCACCGTGTCCGCGTCGGCATCGGCCGACCGCCCGGACAGAAATCCGGCGCGGCATTTGTGCTCGAGCCCTTCAACTCCCGTGAGCGCACCGAAGTCCCGGTGATCTGCGAGCAGGCCGCCGACGCCGCTGAGCTGTTGGTGGAGCTCGGTATCGAACCCGCGCAGAACCAAGTCCACGCCTGGACCTGAGCCACACCGCGGGACCACCCTGGTGTTTCCCCCGACGTCCGACGACCTCGACGATCCGGGTCAGTTGGACGTACGCCGCCCATAGGCGCGCAACGCAAACGGCGCAAACACCGCGGTGATCGCCACCGCCCACAGAATCGTCGCCAGCACCGGATGATGCAGCGGCAATTGCGCTTCCGCGGGGGCGGGTGGGCCGTTACCCCACAACTCGCGCATCGCCTGGGCCAACGAGGACACCGGATTCCACTCCGCGATGACCCGCAGCCAGTGCGGCATGGGTTCGGTGGGCACAAACGTGTTCGCCAGGAACGTGACCGGGAACAACACGGTGAACATCACCCCGTTGACCGCCTCCACGGAACGCATCAGCGAACCCACCAGGATGCCGAACCAGATCATCCCGAACCCGAACACCAGCACCAGCGCAAACGCCAGCACCGCCTCACCGACGCTGCCGCGGATCCGCCAGCCGATCGCCAGGCCGGTGAACGCCATCACCACAACACCGATCGACGAGTGGATGATGCCGGCGATGCTGCGGCCGATCAGCACCGACGATCGTGAGATCGGCAGCGACCGGAAGCGGTCGATGATCCCTTTCTCGATGTCGGCGGTGATCCCCGCCGCCACCACAAACGCCGAGAACACGATGGTCTGGGCTTGGATGCCAGGCAGCAGGAACTCCCGGTAGGACGCTCCCCCGGTGTTGGTGATCGACGCTCCGAAGACGAAGGCGAACAACAGCACGAACATGATGGGCTGCGCCGTGACGTCGGAGAGCATCTCCGGCATCCGTTTGGTGTGGATCATGTTGCGTTTGACCATGATCCACGACTGATAGGCCAGGGACGTCTGCCGGATCTCCGGACGGGTACCGGTGGCCGGAACGGATTGCCGGGATGTCATAGGGCGATCTCCTCCGCGTCGGCGGTGCGGCCGGTCAACGACAGGAAAACATCGTCGAGGCTGGGCCGGGTCAAGCCGATGTCGTCGACCTCGATGCGGTATTCCTGCAACCAACCGGCCACCCTGGTCATGTCATCGAGACCGTCCGCGGCTGCCGTGAGCCGACGGGCGCCGACGTCGACGTGCACCTCGGCACCGGTGCGGCCGAGGATCGCCCTCGCGGGCTCCAGGTCGGCGGCACGGGAGACCGTGACGACCAGGCTGGCGTTGCCCGCCTGCTCCTTGAGCTCCATCGGGGTGCCTTGGGCGATGATCCGGCCGCGGTCGACAACAACGATGGTGTCGGCGAGTTGGTCGGCCTCTTCGAGATATTGCGTGGTGAGCAGCAGGGTGGTGCCGCCGGCCACGAGTTCACGCAGGACCTCCCACAGCTCGATGCGCGAGCGCGGGTCCAGGCCGGTGGTGGGCTCGTCCAGGAACAGCACCGGCGGCGCGGCGATCAGGCTGACGGCCAGGTCCAGCCTGCGCCGCATTCCACCCGAATAGCCCTTGACCACCCGATCGGCGGCATCAGCGATGGAGAACTGCTCCAGCAGCTGATCACCCAATCGGTCCAGTTCCTTGCGGCGAATGCCGTACAGACTGCCGATCATCCGGATGTTCTCCCGGCCGGTGAGCAGCTCGTCCACCGTGGCGGCCTGGCCGGTCAGCCCCATGTGGCTGCGGACCTGGCCAGGTTCTCGACGCACGTCGAAACCCGCCACCCGAGCGGTGCCACTGGTCGGTTCGGTGAGCGTGGTCATCATCCGTACCGTTGTCGTCTTACCTGCACCGTTGGGACCGAGCAGACCCAGCACCGTGCCCTGCGGGACAGTGAAGGTGATCCCGTCGACGGCCGTGTTGTCACCGAACTTCTTCACCAGGTCGATCGCCTCGATGGCTGCCTCAGGCATGGGAACGACCGTAGCGCCTGACTACGACAGAACCTCCATCACCGGGGTGGGCCGGGTGGCAGCTCCGGTTGACCTCACGCGGCGTTGTCGGCCCCGGGAGCGTCGGCATAGCGGCCCGGTGACATCCACGAGGCGATCGCCCCCAGCACCATCATCGTTGCGGCCGCGGCAAACACGACCACCAGACCGCTGTGGAACGGCTCGGTGATCAATTCCGGGAAGAAGGTCTGGCCGGTCAGCAGCTCGGCGTCGACCCCAGGTTGCTGTAGCGCGTGAGAGGGCTCCAGCAACTCGGCGATCGGGTTGTAACCGAGGAAGGCCGCGAACAGACTGCCCACCGGCGGCAGGTTGGCGACGTCATGTGCCACGTCGGCAGAGACACCCTGGGCCTGCAAGCCGCCACTCAGAGCCGCGGGCAACGTGTTGGCCAACCCGACGATCATGAGCGAGAAGAAGATCCCGATCGACAGTGACGACCCGGCGTTGAAGAAGGTCGCACGCACACCCGATGCCGAACCCCGCTGCGCCGCCGGCACACTCGACATGATGGCCGCCGTGTTGGGAGCAGTGAAGATACCGCCGCCGAGTCCGTTCAGGAACACGATGACGGCAAACAACCAGTAGTCGAAGTTCACCGGAATCAGCAGCAGCGCCACGAATGTCACCGCCATCAGCAGCATCCCGCCGACGGTGAACGGCCGCGCGCCGTAGCGGTCCGACAACGATCCGGCGATCGGGCCGGCCACCAGGAAGCCGATCGTCACCGGTAACAGATAGATACCCGCCCACAGCGGAGTCGATTCAAAGCTGTACCCGTGCAGCGGAAGCCAGATGCCCTGCAGCCAGATGATCAGCATGAACTGCAGACCGCCACGCCCGACGGATGACATCAGCCCGGCCAGGTTGCCCATGCCGAAGGAGGCCGATCTGAACAACCGCAGATCCACCATCGGGGAGGACACGCGCAGTTCGACAACACAGAACACCACCAGCAACGCCAGGCCGAGGCCGATGCCCCCGAGCACGACGGGGTTGGTCCAGCCGGTGGTCGAGTCACCGTAGGGCTGGATGCCGTAGGTGATGCCGATGAGCAAGGTCGTCAGGCCGATTCCGAAGGTCAGGGTCCCGGCCCAGTCGAGGCGCCCCGGAGTGCGGGAGCCGAGTTCCCGCAGCGAGCGCAGGCTCCAGACGGTGCCGGCCAGCCCGATCGGCACCCCCACCCAGAAGATCGCCTGCCAGTGCCATTCCGACAAGAACCCGCCGATCAGCAACCCGAGGAATGAGCCGGCGACTGCGGAAACCATGTTCACGCCCAACGCCATACCGCGTTGGTTGGCCGGGAAGGCGTCGGTCAGGATCGCCGAGGACGACGACATCAGCATGGCGCCGCCCACCCCCTGGACCACGCGCCACGCGATCAGCCACACCGCGCCTCCGCCCAGCTGGAACGGGTCGAACGACAGTGCGACCGCGGCGACGGTGAAGACCACAAATCCGAGGTTGTAGATCCGGACCCGGCCGAGCATGTCGCCCAGACGGCCGAACGGAACCACCAGAACGGCCGTCACCACCAGATAGCCCATCAGCATCCACAGCAGGTAGCTGACATTGCCGGGAGCCAGTGGGTTCAGCCCGATTCCGCGGAAGATCGCCGGCAGGGAGATCAGCACGATCGACGCATTGACCGTGGCCAGCAGTGTCCCCAAGGTGGTGTTGGACAACACGATCCACTTGTAGTGCGGGTGTTCGTGGTCCATGCGGATCCGGCGGCGGGCGGTGGCGGTGAGGTCCTGGTCGATCGCGGATGTTTTTGTCAGCTCGGAAGTCATCGGCAGTCTTCGTTTCACGTCGGTGTCGGTTGGGTCCGGAACGGCCCACCGCGGTGTGCGCCCATGAAAGCATATATTAGCTATGCAAATTATCGGGAGGCAATCCCGCGCTCCCCGGGCGTGCCGGCGCAGCAGCCTGCGCTATGTTGGGGGCGTAACCCACACGGGAGTGCACACCGAGTGCGCTGAGAGGACGGCTGGGGCCGTCGACCGTACGAACCTGACCGGGTAATGCCGGCGTAGGGAGTGAACGAATGAGTGCTGTTGCTGTCCCCGTTGTCACCCATGCCCCGATCGCGGGGAGCTCGAAGATCTACCGGGAACTCCCCGACGGAGCCCGGGTCCCGTTCCGTCGCGTGCACCTCGCAGGCGACGAACACCTCGACCTGTACGACACGTCCGGGCCGTACACCGACGCCGACGCCCAGATCAACCTGGAAGCCGGCCTGCCGCACCGGCCCGGTGTCGTCCGCGACCGCGGCACCCAACTACAGCGGGCGCGGGCCGGCGAGGTCACCGCCGAGATGGCCTTCATCGCCGAACGCGAAGGCATGCCAGTCGAATTGGTGCGCTCCGAAGTCGCCGCCGGCCGCGCGGTCATCCCGGCCAACCACAACCACCCCGAAGCCGAACCGATGATCATCGGCAAGGCCTTTGCGGTGAAAATCAATGCCAACATCGGCAATTCGGCGGTGACCTCCTCGATCGGCGAGGAGGTCGACAAGATGGTGTGGGCCACCCGGTGGGGAGCCGACACCATCATGGACCTGTCCACCGGTAAGGACATCCACCTCACCCGGGAGTGGATTCTGCGCAACTCCCCGGTGCCCGTCGGCACCGTACCGATGTATCAGGCGCTGGAGAAGGTCAACGGAGACCCGACCGCGATGTCCTGGGAGGTGTACCGCGACACCGTGATCGAGCAATGCGAGCAGGGCGTCGACTACATGACGGTGCACGCCGGGGTACTGCTGCGCTACATCCCGCTGACGGTCAACCGGGTCACCGGGATCGTCAGCCGGGGCGGATCCATCATGGCGGCCTGGTGCCTGGCACACCACACCGAATCGTTCCTCTATACCCACTTCAGCGAGCTCTGCGAAATCCTGGCCCGCTACGACGTGACATTCTCCCTCGGTGACGGGTTGCGCCCCGGATCCATCGCCGACGCCAACGACGAAGCCCAGTTCGCCGAGCTCCGCACCCTCGGTGAGCTCACCACAATTGCGAAATCCCATGGCGTGCAGGTGATGATCGAAGGACCCGGCCATGTGCCGATGCACAAAATCGTCGAGAACGTCCGCCTCGAAGAGGAGCTGTGCGAAGAAGCGCCGTTCTACACCCTGGGGCCGCTGACCACCGATATCGCGCCGGCATACGACCACATCACCTCGGCCATCGGTGCGGCGATGATCGCACAGGCGGGCACGGCCATGCTCTGCTATGTCACCCCGAAGGAACACCTCGGACTACCCAACCGCCAGGACGTCAAAGACGGGGTGATCACGTACAAGATCGCCGCCCACGCAGCAGATCTGGCCAAGGAACATCCGCGGGCCCAGGAGCGTGACGACGCCCTGTCCCGCGCCCGGTTCGAGTTCCGCTGGGAAGACCAGTTCCATCTGTCGCTGGACCCCGACACCGCCCGCGCCTATCACGACGAGACGCTGCCGGCGGCCCCGGCCAAGACCGCACACTTCTGCTCGATGTGCGGCCCAAAATTCTGCTCCATGCGCATCACGCAGGACATTCGTGACGCCATGAAGGAGAAATCCGACGAGTTCGCCGAGCAGGGCAACCGCGTCTACCTACCCTTGGCAGAATCGACATCGTGAACTTCCTTCCGCTCACTCCACCTGGACAGACCCCACGACGGGTGATGACGATCGCCGGCTCCGACTCCGGTGGCGGCGCGGGCATCCAGGCCGATATGCGCACCTTCGCCATGCTCGGACTCCACGGCTGCGTCGCCGTCACCGCGGTGACGGTGCAGAACTCGCTGGGCGTCAAGGGCTTCCACGAGATCCCGACCGACGTCATCGCCGGCCAGATCGCCGTGGTGGCCGGCGATATCGGCATCCAAGCCGCCAAGACCGGCATGCTGGCATCCTCGGAGATCATCGGATGCGTAGCCCAGACCTGGCGCGCGGAAGGGCTGGCAGGCACGGTGCCGCTGGTCGTCGACCCGGTGTGCGCGTCCATGCACGGGGATCCGCTGCTGCATCCCAGCGCCTTGGCCGCGATCCAGACCGAACTGTTCCCCCTGGCCACACTGGTGACACCGAACCTCGACGAAGTACGCCTACTCGTCGGCATCGATGTGGTCGACGCCGCCTCCCAGCGTGACGCGGCCCGGGCGTTGCACGCACTCGGGCCGCAGTGGGCACTGGTCAAAGGCGGGCACCTGCGCTCGTCGGACGCCAGCCCCGATCTGCTGTACAACGGCAGCGAATTCCACGAGTTCGCAGCTCCCCGAGTGGACACCGGTCACGACCACGGCGCCGGCGACACCCTGGCAGCGGCCACCGCATGCGCTCTGGCACATGGCTATTCCGTGCCCGACGCCGTCGCTTTCGCCAAATCCTGGGTGACCGAGTGCATCCGGGCCGCCTACCCCCTGGGACAGGGGCACGGCCCGGTGAATGCCCTGTTCCGATTGACCGCCGATGGATCTTGACCAGATCGCCGGGATAGCCCACGAACCCGAGGGCATACCGACCGGGGTGGTGCTGCTCACCCACGGCGCCGGAGGCAGCCGGGATGCACCGCTGCTGGGGCGCATCTGTGACGAATGGGCAAACCGGGGCTGGCTGGCGATCCGCTACAACCTGCCCTACCGACGCCGCCGCCCGAAAGGACCGCCGTCTGGGTCGTCGGCCGCCGACCAGGCCGGGATCGCCGAGGCCATCGAACTAGCGCACTCCCTGACCGACGGGCCGGTCCTGGCCGGTGGCCACTCCTACGGCGGCCGGATGACATCCATGGTCGCGGGGCACAAGCAGCCGGACGAGCTTGCCGCCCTCACCCTGTTCTCCTATCCCCTGCATCCGCCGGGCAAACCGGAGCGGGCCCGCACCGAACACCTACCGGACATCGCCATCCCCACGGTGTTCACGCACGGCACCGCCGACCCGTTCGGCACCATCGAGGAGTTGACGGCGGCCGCTGAGCTGCTCAGCGGGCCGACCGAGATCGTCGAGGTCACCGGAGCCCGCCATGACCTGGGCTCCAAGACTCTTGATGTGCCCGCTCTGGCCGTCGACGCCGCGCTGCGAGCACTGGCCGCACGCTAGCCGCGGGCCGAGCTGTTCGACGCGCCGTTGCCCGGGGCCGTGAGTGCGGCATCAAAACCGGGGACCAAGTGCTCTAACTTACCGACGAGTAGGTTGAGGTATCGTCAGTCGTATGGCTACAGAGCTTCTGGACGTCGTCATCGTCGGCGCCGGATTCGCTGGTATCGGCGCTGCGATCCAGCTCAAGCGGCTCGGATTCGACGACTTCGTCCTCCTCGACCGCGAAGACGACCTGGGCGGGACGTGGTACGTCAACCACTACCCCGGTCTGGCCGTCGACGTCCCCACCACCACCTACTCGTACTTCTTCGAGCCCAACCCGAACTGGTCGCGACTGTTCTCCACCGGCTCCGAGATCAAGCAGTACGCCGACGACGTGGCCGACAAGTACGACATCCGCCGCCACATCCGGTTCCGCACCAGCGTGGAGAGCGCCCGCTGGGACGACGAGGCCAAAGTGTGGCAGGTCGCGCTGACCGGCGGCGAGACGCTGAGCACTCGGTATCTCATCACCGCCACCGGGTTCCTGTCGCAGCCCAAGATGCCCGATATCGCGGGAATCGAACAGTTTGCCGGCAAGGTCATCCACACCACCGACTGGGATGACTCCTACAACCCCGCCGAAGACCGGATCGCCGTCATCGGCACCGGCGCCACCGCTGTTCAGCTGATCCCGGAGCTGGCCAAAACTGCCGCGGACCTGACGGTGTACCAGCGCACCCCGATCTGGGTGTCACCGAAGCTCGACTTCCGGATCTCGGAGCGAACCAAACGGCTCTTTGCGCGGATTCCGTTCACCCAGCGCGCGATCCGAGCCATCACCGACACGATCTACGAGGCGATGATCAACATCGGCGTTGTGCACTACAACGTCCCGCTGTTCCGTCGGCTCAACATCTCTGCCATGGACCTGTGCCGGATGAACCAGTTCATCCAGATCCGCGACAAAGAGCTGCGCAAGAAACTCACCCCGGACTATGACATCGGCTGCAAGCGGCCGACGTTCTCCAACAGCTACTTCCGGACGTTCACCAAACCGCACGTGCATCTACAGACCGACGGTCTCGATCACATCACCACCGACGGCATCGTCAACAGCGACGGCACCAAGACCAACATCGACACCTTGGTGCTGGCCACCGGTTTCGACCTGTGGGAGGCCAACTTCCCCGCCATCGAGGTCATCGGCCGGGAGGACCGAAACCTCGGAAAATGGTGGCGCGACACCAGATTCCAGGCCTACCAGGGCGTGTCGATGCCCTATTTCCCGAACTACCTGAGCCTGGCGAGCCCGTACGCATTCCTGGGGTTGAACTTCTTCAACACCATGGAGTACCAAATGCGGTTGATGGACCGGCTGTTCGGCGAGGTGAAACGCCGCGGCGCCACCACCTTCGAGGTCACCGAAGCGGCCAACGACGCCTATCTGGACCGGATGACAAAGCTGCTCGGCGACTCGCTGTGGACGCTCGGCAACTGCGCCACCTCGCGGTCCTACTACTTCAACCCGCAGGGCGAGCCCACCCTGCTGCGCCCCATGTCGACTCAGGACGCCATCAAAGAAGCCTCGGAGTTCCCGTTGACCGATTACCAGATCGCCTGAGCAGAAAGCAGATCCGTTGAGCACACCGCAGAAGTCCCGCTTTCCCAGCTTCGCCGGCCTGACACTGGCCGCCACCGGTGTCTCACATTTTGTGAAGCCGGAGTTGTTCGAGTCGATCACCGCGCAGGCCTTCCCGGAGAACACCCGCCAGAACATCTACATCAACGGTGGCATCGAGACCGCGATCGGGTTGGGGCTGCTCAGCGCAAAGACCCGCAAGCTGGCAGCCCTAGGCGGGCTCGGCTACGTCATCTACCTGGGCGTCAACCGCGCCCGTAACGCCCACTGAGAAGAACCGCGCCGCCGGTCAGTTCGGCGCCGTGAAGCCTGTGATCACCCGATCACAGACCCCGTACATCTCCTCGCGTGCCCGCTCGGGATCCTCGGCGCGCGAGACATACAGCGCGGCTTCGTCGAGAGCTCCGAGCAGCACGTGAGCACTGGCGCGCAGCGGCTGGTCCGGTATCGCGCCTTCGGCGACGGCCTGCCCCAGCATCGCCTCGATGACGCCGAGGCCGTATTTCACGCCCATCGCGCGCCACTGTTCCCAACCCAGCACCGTCGGCGCATCCACCAGGACGATCTGCTGCACGGTCGGTGCCGAACAGAGGTCCAGGAACAGCCGGGCCCCGACCCGCATGGCATCGACCGTGCCCTCGGGTCCCGCTTCGGCAATCCGGGCCGCCACCGCCGCCACCAGTTCGGCCTCGACTTCTTCGTACACCGCAACAAACAACCCGGCTTTGTCGTCGAACTGGTGGTAGAGCGCGCCCCGGGTGACACCGGCGGCCTCAACGATCGCCTGCGTGCTGACATCGTTGAAACCGTTGGTGGCAAACAGTTCCCGCGCGGCGGCGAGCAGCGCAGCACGGGTGGCGGCGGTGCGCTCGGCCTGGGTACGACGGGCGGGACCATTGACTTTCATACAGTCAGTACGTAACTTTCATACTCAGAGTTTTTAAGTGTGCATCGAAAGGATAGCCGACATGCCGCACGTCACCCTCCCCCACACGACCATCGACTACCACGAACTCGGCCCGGCCGACTCCCAGCATCCGCCGGTGGTGTTTGTCCACGGCATGCTCGTCGACCACCAACTGTGGTCCGCGGTCGCAGAACGCCTCGCCGACCAGGGCTATCGCTGCATCCTGCCGATCTGGCCGCTGGGCTCACACACCACACCGGTGACCGACCGCAGCAGACAGTCTCCGGCCGGCATGGCCGACACCATCAACGACTTCCTTGTTGCGCTGGACCTCCGCGACGTCACCCTCGTCGGCAACGACACCGGCGGCGGGGTGTGCCAATTTGTCATCGACGCCCACCCTGACCGGATCGGACGGGTGGTCCTGACCAACTGCGATGCCTTCGACAAGTTTCCGCCGTTCCCGTTCAACGCCGTCTTTGCGCTCCTGCGAGGGCCCCTGTCGGTGAAGATCCTGTTCAACGCCATGAGACTGAAAGCGGTGCGGCACTCCCCTACCGGCTTCGGACTCCTGGCCGACGCCGACCCGGCAATGACCGTGGCCTGGATCAAGCCGGCCCGCGACGACAGCCGCATCGCCGCGGATATGGCTGCCATGCTGCGCAATATCGCGCGTGCCGATCTCACCGAGGTGGCGCCGCGACTGCACCGCTTCACCAAACCGGTGACCGTGGTGTGGGGCATGGCGGACCGGTGCTTCACCCCCGCCCTGGGCCGACGGCTGGCGGCGCTGTTCCCGAACGGCCGGTTCATCGAGGTACCGGGCGCCCGGACATTTGTTCCGATCGACAACCCGGCGGCGGTGGCCGACGCGATCATGGCGGTCGGCGCCACCGCCTGATCATCTGGGCATGTTATGAACACGCGGTGAGCGCACCCCTGTCCCGACGCCTCGGGCTCGCCGACGCCGTCACCATCGGCCTCGGATCGATGATCGGCGCAGGGGTCTTCGCGGCGTTCGCGCCGGCGGCTGCGGCCGCCGGATCAGGTCTGCTGATCGGGCTGGCCCTGGCCGCCGCGGTGGCCTATTGCAACGCCGATTCCTCGGCCCGGCTGGCGGCGCGCTACCCCCAGTCCGGCGGCACCTACGTCTACGGGCGCGAACGCCTCGGCCCCTTCTGGGGCTACCTGGCCGGTTGGGCATTCCTGATCGGCAAGACAGCCTCGTGCGCGGCGATGGCCATGACCGTCGGAGCCTACGCCTGGCCGGAGCACGCACACGCCGTCGCGGTCGGTACCGTCGTCGCGCTGACAGTGCTCAATTGTCTTGGAGTGCAACGTTCTGCCCTGCTGACCCGCCTGATCGTGGCGGTGGTGCTGGCCGTCCTGGCCGCCACCGTGGTCGGAATCGCAGTGTCGACACCGCTGAACCACGGACTCTTCGAAAGCGGCTCCGGCACCACGGTGTTCGGCATTGTGCAGGCGGCCGGACTGCTGTTCTTCGCCTTCGCCGGATACGCCCGCATCGCCACCCTCGGCGAGGAAGTGCGCGACCCCGCCCACACCATTCCACGGGCCATCCGACTGGCGCTGGGGATCACGCTGGTGGTGTACACCGCCGTCGCAGTGGCCATGCTGGCCGCATTCGGGGGCAGCGACGGCCTCGCCGCAGCCACCGCCCCGGTCGCCGACGCGGTGAACGCCGTCGGCGTGGGCTTTCTCGAGCCGGCGGTCCGCGTCGGCGCCGCAGTGGCCGCACTCGGTGCGTTGCTCGCGCTGATCCTCGGAGTGTCCCGGACCGCGCTCGCGATGGCCCGCGACGGGCATCTACCCGCGCTGCTGGCTCGCGTGCATCACGGATCGGGGGTACCGCGGCACGCTGAGATCGCAGTCGGCGCAGTGGTGGCCGTCGTCACCGCCACGGTGGATCTGCGCGGTGCCATCGGCTTTTCGTCATTCGGGGTATTGATGTACTACGCGATCGCCAACTGTGCGGCGCTCACCCTCGGGCGCCACCTGATCCCCGGTGCAGGGCTGGCCGGTTGTCTGGTATTGGCGGTCGCGCTGCCGTGGACCTCAGTGGCGACCGGCGCCGCGGTACTGCTGGTCGGTGCGCTGCTCTACGGTGCCCGGGCGCGGCGGACCCACTAGCCCGGATCGCCTGGTCCAGATCGAGCGTCACCCCAGGGCGGGATTTCGGCTCGATTCCCGCCCTGGAGTGACACCCGATCGTGGGGGCTCGGTGTGCACGCCAAACCGCGGTGGTGTGTAGTCAACGCATGATTGTGCTGCCCTGGAAGCCGGTGCCGAACACCACCGATCCCGGTCTCGTCGTGGCTCCCGACGAGCGGCTGAGCTGGCCCCGCACCATCGGCATCGGCGCCCAGCACGTGGTCGCGATGTTCGGTGCCACCTTCCTGGTACCGGTGCTCACCGGATTCCCGCCGGCGACGACCCTGCTGTTCTCCGGGATCGGCACCATCCTGTTCCTGATCATCACCGGCAATCGGCTGCCCAGCTATCTGGGCTCCAGCTTCGCGGTGATCGCGCCGGTCACCGCCGCCACCGCGGCCGCAGGCACCGGCAGCGCACTCGGCGGCCTGATCTCCGTCGGCGTGCTCCTGATCATCATCGGCGCCGTCGTGCACCTGGCCGGCACCCGCTGGATCGACATCACCCTGCCACCGGTGGTGACCGGCGCCATCGTTGCCCTCATCGGTTTCAACCTGGCCCCGGCCGCCAAGAACAACTTCGTCGAGGGGCCGCTGGTCGGGGCCGTCACGCTGGTGCTGCTGGTCGCTGCGCTGGCATTCTTCCGCGGGCTGCTCGGCCGGCTGGCGATCTTCCTGGCCGTCGTCATCGGCTATCTGCTGGCACTGGTGCTCGGCGACGTGGACACCACCGCCATCGCCGCCGCCCCGTGGATCGGCCTGCCCGAGTTCCAGGCGCCCACATTCAGCTGGGCGGTACTGCCGATGTTCCTGCCCGCGGTGATCGCCCTGGTCGCCGAGAACATCGGACACGTCAAGTCCGTCGGCCAGATGACCGGGACCGACGTGGATCCGCTGACCGGCCGGGCACTGGTCGCCGACGGCGTGGCCACCGTGCTGGCCGGTGCCGGAGGCGGATCGGCCACCACCACCTACGCCGAGAACATCGGTGTCATGGCCGCGACCCGGGTCTACTCCACCGCCGCGTATTGGGTCGCCGGCATCGCAGCCATCCTGCTGGCGCTGTGCCCCAAGGTGGGAGCCACCATCTCGGCGATCCCACCCGGGGTGCTGGGCGGCGCGACGATCGTGTTGTACGGCCTGGTGGGCGTGCTCGGCATTCGGATCTGGTTGACCAACCACGTCGATTTCTCATCGCCGGTCAACCAGATGACCGCGGCGATCCCCCTGATCATCGGCATCGCCGACTTCACCTGGCAGATCGGCGATCTCATCTTCACCGGGATCGCACTCGGATCCATCGCCGCCCTGCTGGTCTACCACGGTATGCGCGGGCTGACCGCGCTCCGGGGCCGGCCGGAGCCGGTGGCACCGGCAGAGCCGATCGTCTAGGGCGACATCGCAGCCCGGTGGCGCTTATCCCGCCCCGGCACACCATTGACACCCTCGATCGACACCGCATACACCCCCACCGCAAACGCGACACCAGAACCCATGATGCCCAACGCATCCCGATTCACCGCCGTCACAGTGTCCTTGGCGCTGTGGTAGTTCGGATCGAACGGCGCCCCGGGTTTGCCGCCCCACAGCCGGGCCTGCACCGCGGTCTTCTGCTGCGATGCGCCGGTGGTGAGGCCACCGATCGGCACACCGGCCCGCAGAAACGGGCTGTAATCGGTGTTGGCGGCCAGCGGCATGTCGGCGGGACGCTTGCCTGCCAGATTCAGGTATCCGGCCAGGGTGCGTTCGATACCCGCCGAGCCGATCGGGACGTCTTCGGGATCGATATCGGGGCTGGCGACGCCGGACTGGTCACCGTCATAGGTGAAGAAGCCGGCATTCGGTGAGCCCAGCATGTCGAAGTTCAGATACAAAGCGATGTCGTTGAGTTCGTCACGACTGAGGCCGAACACATAGTCGAGGGATCCGGCCAGCCGCTTCTCCTCGGCACCCCAGAACACGAACCGCACCGCATTGTCCGCCGCAGGTTCCGGCCCCATCTGCAGAGCGGTTTCCAGGACCGCCGCCACCCCAGACCCGTTGTCGTTGATCCCCGGCCCGTCGGGGGTGCTGTCCAGATGAGCGCCCACCATCACCACATCTTTGACGGAGCCGGTCTTGGTCTGTGCCATCACATTCCGGGACGTCACCTTGACCGTCTTGCCATCCAGCACGATGCGGGCCGGACCGGCTGCGCGGCGCAGTGTCGCTCCCCCGTCAGTGCCGACGACCGCGACCGGAATGGTGAGCTGCTCATAATAACCGCGCTCGAAAAGACCGGGCGGACTTCCGTTTCGGCCGCCGGCGCTGACCACCACCAGGGCCGCGGCCCCCTTGGCGATCGCGGCGCGTTGCTTGGCGACAATCGAGCACCCGAGGTCGTCGACAACGGCGATACCCGCCTTGGCCACGGTGGCGGGGTAGTCGGCGGGGACACACCCCGGGCTGCGAGTCGGGGTGATCACCGGACCGGTGAGCCCGCCGGCCGGCGTCTGCGATAGCAGTGAGGCTTGATCCACCTGGTAGGTACGGCCGGCGACGCTGATCGTCGGCTTACCGGGGTTACGGGTTTCGAGCCGTTGGAAGTCCGTGGTCTGCACATCGAATCCCTTGTCCTGCAAGGTCTTCATCACATAGTCGACACTGGCGGTGAAACCGGCGGAGCCGTCGGCACGGTTGCCGCCATTGGCATCGGCGATCTCCTGCAGCCGCTGCAGGTGGACGTCCATCCCGGCGGTGGTGACCTTCTCGGCGAGTTCGTCGGCCAGGCTCAGCACCTCGGAGCCAGGCGCGGGCTCACCAGGATCAGCAGCACAACCCGACAGCAGGCCGACCGCCAGAATCATCGCCGTTGCGCGCCTCACCTGCCCAGGCTAACGCCCGGATGTCACGACGGGGCGATCTCGTGCCGGGTGCGATCATCACGAATCGGCATACCGTTGCGACCGGATTGGTCCTGCGCGTAGAGACCCACCGCGTACCCGACGCCGGCCCCGTGGATGCTCAGCGCGGTCTGGTCGATGTTGTCGATGTTGTCGCCCGGTTTGTGATAGTTCGGGTCGAATTCGGCGCCCGCCTCACCGCCCCACTCCTTCGCCTGCTCTTCGGTCTTCTCCTCCTCGGCACCGGAGAACAGTCCGCCCGACGGAATCCCGGCAAGAGTGAATGCGTCATAGTCGGAGCGCCCGTCGAAGGACGTCGACTCGTCGGTCATTCCGGCCGAATCGAGATACGCCGCCAGCGTGCGTTCGATACCCGCCGAGCCCTCCGGCACCCGCGGTGGCACCTGACCACGATCGACCCGTATCGACTGGTCACCATCGAGAGTGAAATAGCCGGGATTCGGCGAGCCCAGCATGTCGAAGTTCAGGTACATCGAGATGTCCAGCAATTGATCGCGGTCCAGCGACTCGACATAACTGTGTGAACCCATCAGGCCGATCTCCTCGGCACCCCAGAACCCGAACCGCACGGCGTTTTGCACCTTCGGCGAGCTGCCCAGCTGCAGCGCCGTTTCCAGCACCGCGGCCGACCCCGAGCCGTTGTCGTTGATGCCCGGCCCCTCGGGGACGCTGTCGAGGTGGGCGCCGACCATGACGACGTCCTGGGTGGAGCCGGTGGTGGTCTGGGCGATGATGTTGCGACTGACGACGTCGCGTGTTTCGGCCTTGATCGCGACCGTCACCTCACCCGGGCGTTCCCGCAACTGGGCGCCGTCGGCCTTGCTGACGCTGACCACCGGGATCGTGAGCGTGTTTCCCCGCCCGAGGGTTCCGCCCATCTCACGTTCGTCGACGTTGTCGGCGACGACGACGGCGACGGCGCCGCGGTCAGCTGCTATCTGTGCCTTCTCCGTGAACGGGCAGTGTCCGCGGTCGACAAGCACCACGGCACCGGCAACCGGCAGCCCGTCGTAGTCCTGCGGCGTACATCCGGGGGTGTCATCGACCGGGGCGGCCACCAATGTCGCGGTGACGCCGGGGGTGCCGGTGGTGAACTCGAGTGCGCGGGCCTGGAATTCCGATCCGCCCAGGCGCACCGAACCCGGCTCGGTGTCGAACAGCCGCACGGAGAACTCCGGGGTCTGCACGTCGAACCCCTTGGCTCGCAGCGCATCGGCCACATACTCCACGCTGGCGTCATACCCCGGTGTACCGAGCGCCCGATTGCCACCGTTGTCGTCGGCGATCTGCTGAAGTTTGCGCAGGTGCCCCATCAACGCGTCGATGCTGATCTGTTCCTGCAGCGAAGTGGCGAATTCCATTGCCTCCGGCAGCGCGGAATCGGTCTCATGTACTTGTTGCTGCGTCGGGCTGCTGCATCCGACCAACACTGTCACCGCGGTCAACGACGCCGCGGCGGCCAATCTCCTACGCCACATTGGCTACAGGGTAGCGGCGCGTAGCCCGGGCCGGTCGGCCGGATCGGCAACCACCAGTCAGGGATCACGGCGGTCGACGACCACCAACGCTGCGACAAAGACCACCGCCACGACGGCAACAAAGTACAGCAGTGCGCCCAGCGGACCCCAGCGCATCTCGCCCCCGAGCGCCGAACCCGGGTAGAGCCATTCGATTTCGAGAAATGTGTATGCGTTGGCAAAAGGAAGATACGGGCCGATCCGGTCCCCGGTGTCGGGCAGCACGCCGAGCACCGTCTCGATCACCAACGGCCACAACAACAGAACCGCCACTGTTCCGGGCGCGGCCCGGATGAGCGTGCCCACCCCCACCCCGAGCACCGCGGCGATGGCCGCGTACAGCCCGAAGGAGCCCACCGCTGCCCAGGTGGCGGGATCGCCCAGTGACAGCAGTTCGGTAGCCAACGGCGGAGCCAGCGCATCGGCGATCAGCACGGACAGGATGACCAGCACCGCTGCCGCCGTTGCGGCGAAGGCCGCGGTCAGAACGGCTTTGGCGACGAGGACCCGCTTCCGGTCGGGGATCGCCAGAAAGGTGGTGCGGATCATCTCGCTGCGGAACTCGCCGGTGACGGTCATCGAGGCCAGCACCATGAGCACCGGCACCGCAACCACCGCGACCCCGAGCGCGGCGTCCGCCGGCGTCAGAGGACCCGTTCCTCGGCCCGCGGCCTGCAAGGCCGCCAACCCCAGGCTGGCCACCGCCGCCCCGGCCAGCCCCGCCAACGGGGCTCGGGTGCTGAACAGTTTGATCCGCTCGGCAGCCAGTGCCGCCATCACCTCACTCACGACGCCGACCGGTAGTCGGTGACGGGATCGGTGAGTTGCAGATAGGCCTCTTCCAACGAGGCCCGCTGCGAGCTCAGCTCGTAGAGCGTGATGCTGTTGCGGGCGGCCAGCTCGCCGATCACCTCCGGGGAGGCACCACTGAGCGACAAGGCGTTTCCGTCGTCGGTGACGTCGATGCCGGCGTCGGCCAACGCCGCGCGCAGCTGTTCGAGCTGTGGGCTGCGGACCCGGACGACGTCACCACGCGACCGTGCCAGGAAGTCGTCGACCGAGGTGGCGGCAACCAGCCGGCCGCGCCCGATCACCACCAACCGGTCGGCGGTGTTGGCCATCTCGGCCAGCAGGTGACTCGACACGAACACCGTGCGCCCCTCGGCGGCCAGCGCCCGCATCAGGGTGCGCACCCAGCGGATCCCTTCGGGGTCGAGGCCGTTGACCGGCTCGTCGAACATCAGCACGGGCGGATCGCCGAGCAGAGCCGCGGCGATACCGAGTCGCTGACTCATCCCCAGCGACAGGGCCCCCGCCTTCTTTCCGGCGACGTCGTAGAGCCCGACGATTCCGAGCACCTCGTCGACACGTTTGGCGGGAATGCGGTTGGCGGCGGCGATCCAGCACAGATGGGCACGTGCGGATCGGCTGGGGTGCACACACCGGGCATCCAGCAGCGCACCCACAGTGCGCAACGGATCCACCAACTCTCGGTAGCTGCGTCCGGCCACCGTCGCCGAACCCGACGTCGGCCGATCGAGGCCGAGAATCAGCCGCATGGTGGTGGACTTACCCGCCCCGTTGGGGCCGAGGAATCCGGTGACAACCCCGGGCTCGATGGTGCAAGTCAGATCGTCGACGGCGCGGGTCGCCCCGGCGCCGCGTCCGAACACCTTGGTCAGCCCGCTCAGTTCGATAACCGCGCGTTCCGTCACTGCGGCGACCTTACGCGGCTCACCACCATGTCGGCGACCGCCGCCATCCCAGCGGCATTGGGGTGGAAGGGGACGGGACGACGCGGCACCGGAAGCCGGGCACCCACCGTCCACGGCACCGCGGACCAGGCGTGATGTTCACGACTGGCCTCCGCCACGGGCACCACTTCGCAGCCGGTTTCGGCGGCCACCGAGGTGGTGACGGCCTGCAACTGGGAGGCCAGCCGACGACCCAGATCGGCTTCGGCCGGCGTCAGGGGCTCCGCCGGCTGCCCGGCCGGCGGTAGCAGCGTCAGGTATTCGACAAACAGCACGCGGGCCGCAGGAGCCCTGAGCCGTACGGTCCGGCCGACGGCGCGCATCGCCGCTTCGAGCTCGCGAAGCTGGTCGTCGCGGGGGCCGGGGTCGAGCAGTTCCCGGATCCGGGGACCCAGCACCGGGAGCCGTCGCACCGGCCGCGGCAGGCCGGCGGCCATCAACGCCGGGACGTAGCCGATGTCGTTACCGCCGATGGTGATCGTCACCAGGGTTTCGTCTCCGCGCAGCGCCTCGATCTGAGGCCGGGCTCCGTGCTGCGGTTCGTCCAACACGTTGGCCGTCGTGGCACCCGAATACGTCACGTCGATGAGATCGAGACGCAACGCGTGAGCCACCAGATGCGGATAGTTGCGCTCGGACCGTCCGGCCCGGCGCGGAGAACCGGGTACCCGCGGCGCGATGCCCGGTCCCGCCGCCATCGACGAACCCAGCGCAACAAATCGGCCCGGCATCAAGTGATCACGGGGCCAGGGCGCCGGCGGGACTGGAGGCCTGAGCCCAGAAACGTTTCGGGATCCGGCCTGCGTGACGGGCCAGATGACCGGCGGTCACCGCCGCCGCCATCGCCGCCGCCATCGCCGCCGGATCGACGGCCCGGGTCACCGCGGTGGCCAGGAGTACGGCCTCACAACCCAGTTCCATTGCCAGCGCGGCGTCCGAGGCGGTACCGATACCGGCGTCGAGGATCACCGGCACACCTGCCTGGGCCACGATCATCTCGATGTTGTGCGGGTTGGAGATCCCGAGACCTGTCCCGATCGGCGACCCGAGCGGCATCACTGCGACGCATCCGGTGTCCTCCAACCGCCGCGCCAGCACCGGGTCGTCGGTGGTGTAGGGCAGCACGTTGAACCCATCATCGACCAATTGTTCTGCGGCCCGCACCAATTCGATGGCGTCGGGCAGCAGGGTGCGTTCATCGGCGATCACCTCGAGCTTGACCCAGTCGGTGTTCAACGCTTCCCGGGCCAGCTGCGCGGTGAGCACGGCCTCGGCCGCGCCCCGGCAGCCGGCGGTGTTGGGCAGCACCATGATGCCGAGCTTCTCCAGCAGGCCGAGAACGCCGGTGCCCTCGCCCGCGTCCACCCGGCGCAGCGCGACGGTGGTCAGCTCGGTGCCGGAGGCGACCAGCGCCTCCTCGAGCACCGACAGGTTGGCGGCGCCACCGGTGCCGAGGATCAGCCGCGAGCCGAAGCTGCGGCCGGCAATGGTCAGCGGGCTGGTCGCATTCATCTCATCCACCTTGTACCGCCGTCACCACTTCCACCCGCGAACCATCGAGAAGTGGGCTTTCCCAGCGCGATCGGGGCAGGACCGCCCAGTCGACCGCAACGGCAACACCCTTCTCCTCGATACCCCGCTGCGCCAACAGGTCCCGCACCGTCGTCGGTTCGCTGACCTGTACTTCTTCGTCGTTCAGGATGATCTTCATCAGACACTCACCGCCGTCAGCTCAGCCACGATCTTCTCCACCGTCCACGGTGCCAGCAGGAAACCCGACCGCCCGTGCCCCGCCGCCACCAGCGTCCGCTCGTCGAGACGGCCGACCAGCGGCAGGTTGTCCGGCGTCATCGGCCGCAGCCCCGCCGCGCACTCGGCCAACTCGTACTCCCCCAGCGCGGGCACCACCGCGCACGCGTCGTCGAGCAGGTCCCGCACACCGGTGACCGTCGGGCTGGTGTCACGGCCGTGCTCGTACTGGGTGGCCCCGACAACAACACCGTCACCTCGCGGCACCAGGTACACCTGCCGTCCGTGAACCCGGGCCCGGATCACTCGGCCCGGCGCCGGCAGACAGCCGTTGCGCCAGCGCAACCGCAGCACTTCGCCTTTCACCGGGCGAATCGGCAACCCGGGCCACAGCAGCGGCGCGTCGATCCCGTTGGCGATCACCACGGTGTCGGCGTCGGCCGCGTCCTGCAGTGACTGCAGCGGGCCGGCCCACTGCACGCCGAGGCGCTCACAGTGCGCCGCCAAGGCCACAACAACCGCCCGATTGTCGACAGCCAGCTCGGTGGTTGCCCGAAAACCGTGCCGGATACCTTGCGCGAGTAGCGGTTCCACATCACGGGCCGAGGAGGTCGGCTCCACCGGGTGCCCCTGCGCCGCCAGCCACTCCCCCACGGTGCGCAGATCGGCGGCGTCCGCACGGTCGACAGCCACCACCAGCGACTCCCTGGCCGTCACCACCTCCGCCGGCAGCCCGTCCAGGTAGGACCCCGGGCCGTCGGCCCGCCACAACGCCAGCGATTCGAGCCCGATCCGCAGCAGCTCCTCTTCTCCGGGCCACCCCTCGCTGTGCGGGGCGAGCATTCCGCCCGCCACCCAAGAGGCCCCGGGCTGATCGTTTCTGTGCACCCGCACCGACCAGCCGTCCTGGGCTGCCCGGCGGGCGACCGACAGTCCGATGACACCGCCACCGACGACCACCAGCGATCCGCCCTGGACACTGTGCATAATTCACAACTCCCTATCGCCGGCATGACCCGGATCAGGTAAGACGGTAAGGGCCGTTGCTGTCTCTTATAC
>NZ_JBARXZ010000196.1:0-8167 GCF_049647605.1 Mycobacterium sp.
ACGGCGCGCCTACTCCGAAGAGACCGCCACCAACGCGTTCTACGAGACCCTGGCCTGGAACTGGCCCAACTGGGCCAAACTGTTCTTCAACAACAAAGGCGTCGTCGCCCGCGGCACCGACGTCTGCATGAACTACCCCCCGGTCGACCCAACCGTCTGGACCTGGTGACTCACTCTCGGTGGTGATTGCGCGCCCGCGACGAGGGCGGCGGTTCGATACCGTGCGCGATGCCGCTGGCAGCGTTGATGCCGGCAGCCATCTCGACGAGTATCCGCACCACGGTGTGCTGTGACAGGTATCGCCGGAATCGGTTCCAACGAGTTGGCTTTTTGTAGAACATGTTTCGATGTTGACGTACTGGCGCAGCAGCGAACAGTGGCACCAGTGCCACTAGTCGCTAAGATAGTGACATGTCGCATTCGGTGGCGATCCTCGCCTACGACGGGATGTCGGGCTTCGAATCAGGTCTGGCCGCCGAGATCTTCGGGATCACGGAGTTGTCCGGGCGGTTCTCTGCCGGCCTGCCCAGGCCCTGGTACACGGTGAAGTTGTGCGCGGAGAAGCCGGAACTGCGCATGTTGGGCGGGGCGACCGTGCACACGCCGCACGGATTGAACGAACTGGCCGATGCCGACACCGTGATCATCCCGAGCGTGCGCGACGTGACCGTACCGCCGTCCCCTGAGCTTGTCGCGGCGCTGACCACCGCACACCGGCGGGGCGCCCGGCTGGTGTCGATCTGTTCGGGGGCCTTTGCCCTGGCGGCCGCCGGTGTGCTCGACGGCCGGCGCGCCACCACCCACTGGATCTATGTGGACTTGCTGCGGCAGCGGCATCCCGAGATCGATGTTGATCCGACGCCGCTCTACGTAGACGGCGGCCGGGTGCTCACCAGCGCGGGGTGCGCCGCGGGCCTGGATCTGTGTTTGCACATCGTGCGTTCCGATCACGGTGTCCGTATCGCCAACGATCTTGCCCGCCGTCTGGTGATCTCCCCGCACCGTTCCGGCGGCCAAGCCCAGTACATCGAATCGCCGGTACCCGATCCGGCCGTCGACGGCCGGATCGCCGCCGGAATGACCTGGGCGCTGGAACATCTCGACCGACCACTGACACTCGACGAGCTGGCGCAGCGGTCAGCGCTGTCCCGGCGAAGCTATCTGCGGCAGTTCGCCAAGGCCACGGGTACGACTCCGATCAAATGGCTGATCGAGCAGCGGATCCAGGCCAGCCTGGCGTTGTTGGAATCGTCGTCGCTGTCCATCGAGCAGATCGCCACCCGAGTGGGTTTCGAATCGGCGGTTACGTTTCGGCACCATTTCACCCGTCAGTTGCGCACCACCCCGAGCGAATACCGCAGCTGCTTTGCGGGCGCCTCCTGAGCTCAGGGCTGACCAGCCTTGCGGGCATCGCCGAACACGTTCGAGGGCTGGGGCTTTCGCCGCGATCGATCACACCGCCTGATTTTCCTCGGTGACCGGGCCGCCGAGTCGGCCGTTGGTGGCATCGAGGATGGCGCGGTCGAGCATCGCCAGTGCCTCCGGTTGGGTGATCGTGCCTCCTTCGACGATGACGGTCTGGGCGACGTCCTCGTCGATGACGCGGAATGCCCCGGTGACGGTGGCCGCGCAGATCCGTACCGAGACGTCGTCCTCGCTGAGCTTCAGCCGTCTGGCGATCACCGGGATGAATCCTTGCTCGAGTTCGTCGTGCACCATCAGGTACGCCGTCCGTAACGCCGGCTCCCGATGACTCATCGCGGCGATCTGCAATGCGGCGCGGGCGTCTTCGACGTCCTGAGGTGACAGCGGGTGCGCCGCCGAGTCGGCGGCTACGTGCTCACCGAGGGCCAGCTGTGGAGGCCACCGGTCCAGCGTTGCCAGGAATCGGTGGGAGGACTTGGCCAGTATCGGTTCCACGCAACTCTCTTTGGTGCGGAAGTACCGCCAGATGGTGCGGGTGGAAAGCCCTGCGGCTGCTGCGATATCGTCACCGCTGGTGCTTGCTACGCCGTTCTCCCAGAACAGCGCGCAGGCATGCCGGGAGACGGCCAGCCGTGCCTCTGCCTGCCGGCCGTGTGGTTCCACGATGGTGGCCACCTCCTGAGTCGAAGCCATTCGACGACGTCGCTACCTTGCCGCCTCGCTACTTTGTCACTTAGTGACACTTGCGTCAAGCGCGGCCTTCCTGCGTCCCACCTGCCCGCTCCTGGCAATGCGCTGTCGGCTCGCGCAGCGCCGGTGCGCAGGTTTGATGCCGAAACGTTCCGGGTAAAGGGGGGCAACACAAGAGTCGGCCGGTGGCGGGCTCACTCTCAGAGGGAAGGCGGTCAGCATGCTCGACTTCATTTGCCCAGGGTGCGGAACCTTCGGATTCGATGAGGTGGACTGCGCCTCATGTGATCTCGGTGACGGGTCCGGCTACCGTACAACGTGATTCAGCGCACGGTGTCGAAGAATGCCCGGACGTCGTCGGCAAACAATTCGGGCTGTTCGAACGCCGCGAAGTGGCCGCCGCGTGGCATGTCCGTCCAATGTGTGATGTTGTAGGCGGCCTCGCACCATTGCCGGGGGGACGCAATGATCTCCTTGGGGAAGGCCGCCACTCCGGTGGGCAACGTCACCGGCGCCTCGTCGCCGGAGCCGCGCCGGCTCTCCCAGTACAACCGTGCCGACGACGCCCCGGATCCGGTCAGCCAATACATCATCACGTTGTCGAGTAGCTCGTCGCGGGTCAGCACATTTTCTGGATGTCCGTCGCAGTCCATCCACGACCAGAACTTTTCGACGATCCAAGCCAGTTGGGCCACAGGCGAATCGACAAGCCCGTAGCCGAGCGTCTGTGGGCGGGTGGCCTGCTGCTTGAAATATCCCGAGTCCCATCGGCGGTAGTGGTCGGCGCCTGCCAGCGCGCGCCGATCAGTGTCGCTGGGATCAGCCATCACATCGGCCGGGGGCCGCCCCATCGGCATGTTGAGGTGAATGGCCACGCAGTGACCGACATTGCGGCCGATCTGCCGGGTGACCGCTGCGCCCCAATCGCCACCCTGGGCGCCGAACCGGTGATACCCCAACCGGAGCATCAGGTCATCCCAGGCGCCGGCGATACGTTCGATACCCCAGCCGGTCTCGGTGGGTTTGCCGGAGAATCCGTACCCCGGCAGCGACGGGCACACCACATCGAAGCCCGCATCGTTGAGCGGTGTGATCACCTTGTGGAACTCGACAATCGATCCCGGCCAGCCGTGAGTGAGGATGAGCGGGAAGGCATCCGCGCGGGAGGACCGCTGATGGATGAAGTGGATGTCCAGACCGTCGATCTCGGTGGTGAACTGATCGAAACGGTTCAGCGCCGATTCGCGGACGCGCCAGTCGTATTCGTCGGCCCAGTACCGTGCGAGGTCACGCGTGTAGGAGAGCGGGATGCCCTGACTCCAGTCGTCGACGGGTTCGGCTTCTGGCCAGCGGGTGTTGTTCAGCCGGGTTTTGAGATCCACGAGAACGGAATCGGGGATCGAGATGTGGAATGGGTGTACGGCGGCCATTTCCCGATTGTGCCCGAGGGGGAGGTCGTGCAGCCGGGGCCGTCGAAGCCCGGTGGTGCTCGATGGCATCCTGGCTGCATGGGCCTGGTCATCCGACTGCTCGAACTGCTGATCATCGCCGTCCCGTTGATCGGTGTCATCTGGGCTGGGTTCAAGGCTGTCGCGAGGTTCCGGCCCCGCGAGCAGACGGTCGAAGAGGCGCCGGTCCCAGTCGAGTCGTCGACCACCCATCAGGCGGCGCGCTGGCGGGCAATCCAACGGGTCCTCGACGAGCATGACCGCACCGATGCTCGGTGGCTGGACTATGAGCTCGACCCGGTCACGCTGCTCGATTTCCCGCTCATGACCGATATGACCGAGCCGGCCACCGAACGGTTCCACCGGGCAAAATGGCGGGCCGATCTGTTGAAGCCGACGGCGGCTGAGGCGTTGCTCGATGACAGGGAAGCGGCGGCGGAGTACCGCGAAGCGGTGGAGAGCTATGTCAGCGCGTTCAATGTGGCAGAGTCCGAGGCCAAGCGCAGGCGGCGCAGCCATTTCTCGGAGGGGGAGCGGCAGCGGGTGCATCGAGCTCAGACCTTGCTGCGGGTCGCCTCCGATGCCGGTGCCACGGTGCAGGAGAGGGAACGCGCCTACGGCCTGGCCCGGCGGGAGCTCGAGGGTCTGGTTGTGCTCCCGGAGCGGGCCCGGATGCAGATCGAGCGGGGGATATCGGGTGAGCTGGAACCCTAGGATCAACTGTAGTTTGTGTACTAATTGGTAGCGTACGATTTAAATTGTGACCGTTGAAGTTGTGCCCGACACCGACCCGCTTTCGCTCGAGCAGCAGGTGTGCTTTGCGCTGGCGGTCACCAATCGCGCCGTTCTTGCCGTCTACCGCCCGCTGCTCGAATCGCTGGGGCTCACGCACCCGCAGTATCTGGTGATGCTCGCCCTGTGGGAACACCGGAAGGAATCGACATCACCGCTGTCGGTGAAGCGGATCGGCTCGACGTTGCAGTTGGATTCAGCCACACTCTCACCCATGCTGAAACGACTGGAGGCGCTGGGGCTGGTCACGCGGGCCCGTAGTGTCGCCGACGAGCGGACGACGGACATCGCGCTGTCTGAAGCCGGCATCGCGCTTCGGGAGCGGGCCCTTGCCATCCCGCCCGCTGTCGTCGCCCGACTCGGAGTAGAGCTGGCCGAGCTGGACGAGCTGCACCGAGTGCTCACCCGCGTCAATGCTGCCGCGCTTGCGGCAGGTGCCCTTCGCTGACAACCACGACCAGGAACTCAGGAGCATCATGGCGGCCGACAAGCCGAACCTCTGGCAGTACATCGCATTCTCCTACGGCAAACGGCTACCCGAGTCGATGAATCGATGGGTGGCCGAGGACCTGGCCGGTCCGGGGGCCGTCCGTCGCCACATGATCCGGTTTGCCATTCCGCCGCTGCTGGTCCTCGGGCCGCTCTGGCTGGTCCCGGCCTCCTTTTACGTGCGCCTGGAGATGACGGCCCCGATCTACATCTGGGCAATATTGATGGCGCTGGCGCTGAACAAGGTGTGGCGCCGCCACCGCCTCGCCCAGCACGGCATCGACCCCAATCTTGTCGACGTCATCAAACGCAAGCGGGACGCCCACATCCACGAGGACTACGTCCGCAGGTTCGGTCCGCGCCCCGAGGATGCCAAGCGACAGTCCAACAGCAGCCCGTTCTAGCGCGCGGTCGAGGACGCGCCATGTTCAACATCGTTGCGCCGACACTGGGCGTGCGCGGCTCAACCGAGCGCTACCCGGTCCGGCGGGTCTACTGCGTCGGCCGTAACTATGCCGACCATGCGCGGGAGATGGGTGCCGATCCCAACCGGGAGCCGCCGTTCTACTTCGCCAAACCGGCCGATGCGGTGTTCACCGTTGCCGAGGGATACCTCGGTGGGCCTGCCGGCGTGGTGCCGTACCCGCCGCAGACCGCCGATCTGCACCATGAGATCGAGCTGGTGGTGGCACTTGGGTCCGGCGGATCGGATATCGCCGCAGCGGACGCGCTGGACCATGTGTGGGGCTATGCCGTCGGTGTCGACCTCACCCGTCGTGATCTGCAGGACACCGCCAAATCGATGCGACGGCCCTGGGATCTGTCCAAGGGGTTCGACGCCTCAGGGCCGGTATCGGAGTTGGTCCCGGCCGCAGGTATCCGGCCCGACAGTGGTCGGATCTGGATCAGCGTCGACGGGCAGCAAAAGCAGGAGGGTGACCTCGCCGATCAGATCTGGACGGTTGCCGACGTGATCGCGCACCTGTCCGCCTCGGTCGAATTGCGGGCGGGGGACCTGATCATGACGGGCACGCCGTCGGGTGTCGGCCGGATCGACCGGGGGCAGCGGGTTGCCGGTGGCATCGACGGTATCGCTGAGCTGAGCTTCACCGTCGATTAGTCGAGCACGTCGAACAGTCGGGGCATCTACGTACCTCGACAGTAGATTTTGGTGTCGGCGGCGCGTCGCGGCCGGAATTCGGCAGCTGGACTGAGATGGTCGACCGATGAAGCGGCTGTTACTGGTGATGCTTGTGGGAGTGTTGTGCGCCGTGGCGCCGCCTCCGGTGGCGCAGGCGGATTTCTCGGCCCGCGTCGCGCAGGCCGAGGAGTACCTGGCCACCCGCCCGGGCATCGTCGGCTACGTGCTGCGCGATCGCACCACCGGGCTGGCTCATCGCAACCAAGCGGCCGGTGCGCTGATCTGGACCGCGTCCACCATCAAGCTGGCCATGGTGGTCGATCTGCTGACCCGGGCGACCGCCGGTCAGATCAACCTCACTCCGGCCGACCGCCAACTCATGGTCGACATGATGCGCTCCTCGGACAACGACGCCGCCGACCAGTTGTGGGAGCGGTTCGGCGGACCCGACCACATGGCGTTCAACCGCAACTTCCCCAGCTACGGGATGACCGGCGTGCGGCCCCAGCCGGGGTTCGGCGATGTCTACCCCTACTGGGGATTCCAGAAGGCCACCGCCGATGACCTCGACCGGCTGATGAACTACACCCTGGGAAGGCTCCCCGCCGCGCAAGCGGCGGCCATCGTGGCCGAGATGCAGGGTGTCGACGCCAACCAGCAGTGGGGGGTGTGGGGCGCCGGACCGCAGATGGCGCCCGGCAACAAGAACGGCTGGTCGCCCGAGCAGGGCGGCTGGGTGGTCAACAGCGTGGGATTTGCCGGACCCGGTCAGCGCTACACCCTGGCCATCATGAATTCCCTTGAAGGCGAAGGCGGTTTCGAGGACGGACTGGAGACCACCACCCGGCTGGCCAAGATCCTGCTGGGCCCCGGGTAGTCCCGGCCCGCGCCGTGACGGGTACGCACCGCTACCCGATCGGCGGACCGGCCCGCCACGCCTCGATCGCCGGGATCAGCCCGTCGCGCAACACCGGCAGCTGCGGAATCAAGGTGACACACCCGATGAACTGCAGGGTACGGGCGGCGTCCATGAGGCGTTGCAACTCGGGGTCGGTGGCGCGCAAACCGAGAGCTTGTGCCGCAACGTCGTATTCGGCATTGGCAGCCTCGCCCATCATCGCCAGATCCCACTCAGCCGGGCCGCAGGTCACGTCTTCGAAGTCGGAGAAGCGGACCCCGTCGGTGGTGCGGATGACGTTGTGCGCCGGACCGTCGCCGTGCAGGGCCTGCACGGCGACGCCCGGGAAGCTGCTCTCGAACGACTCCCGGCTGCCGAGAAGCTCGTGCAGCGCGTGGTACTCGGCTCGTGCCCGGGTGATGTCACCCGCCGTCAGCAGGGATGACTCCTGTAACGCGGCAAGCATATTCGGCAATCCGGTGTTGAACGGTGCCAGGAACGGCAGTGCTGCGGGGTATTCGGAGAGAGTGGCGTTGAGCCGGGCGGTGTATTCGACACCAACGCCGCTGTACGGGACGTGCTCCGGTGTGACATCAGCGAGTTCCCAGAACGTCATCGAGAATCCGTCCCGGCGGACAGGTTTACGCGGGACCAGGTCCGAGGGCGCAATCACCGGCACGCCCTGTCCCGCCAGCCAGGTCACGACATCGAGTTCGCGTTGCTGCCGGGCGGCCTGGGCCCGCGCCGTCATCCCCAGCGGCACCACCACCTGGATGCGGGCCACCACGGGTTCCGGGCGTAGATGTACAACAACCGAGAACACATCGTGCAGCACCGCCGGGTGGTCGACGGAAAGTCCTTGGGCGCCAGCAGCGTCCACCGCGGCCCGTACGGCGCGCGCACTGCGGGCAGCCAGCTGTTCTCCCGTCAACATCGTCGCCAGCTTGCCATCAACCCCGTCGCGATGTCATCCGGATTTCGGGGACACACGAGCTTCCCGGCCCGAGTCAGCCCGCTTCGCGGGTCCGCATCAACCGCTGCTGCCACCAGGCCACCGTGTCCGGATCCGTGACCCGCCACCGCTTGAGCAGGTCCGGCTCGGGGGCCGGCGGCATCGGGGCCACCGGCAGGTAGCCGTCGGCGGCTACGAGTGTTCGCGGCCCGGAGACCACATCGGCGGCCACCCACGACGGGCGGCCCACCGCGCAGGCGTGCGGCAGCTCCGGCAGCGCTCCGGCGAGGGCGACAGCGCCGGACCGGCCCACGCTCGTCTCCGGCCGGGAC
>NZ_JBARXZ010000197.1:0-14581 GCF_049647605.1 Mycobacterium sp.
GTCGCGGCGTTCGGCCGCCTCGACGTGGTGGTCAACAACGCCGAGCATGCCGATTTCGGTTCCGTCGAAGACATGCCCGCGGAGGTGTTTGCGCGACAGGTGGACACCGTTTTCGGGGGCGTGTTCACCCTCACCCGCGCGGCGTTACCTGTGCTTCGCGGCCAACGCCGCGGCCGGATCATCCAGGTGTCGTCGATGGGTGCCCGGATGGGAAGCCCCGGATTGGCCGCCTACCAGGCCGCCAAGGCCGCCGTCACGGTGTTCTCCATGTCGCTGGCCAAAGAGGTGGCCCACTTGGGCATTACGGTAACCGTCGTCGAGCCCGGCAATCTGCGCACCGACATCACGAGCGCCGCGTCGATGCAGATGCTGGACTATGGCCAGGACTACCAGGCCGCGCTGGACGCGATGCGGCGCTATCTTGAGGACAACGACGGCCACCAAACCGGAGATCCGGCCAAGGCTGCGGCGGCGATCATCGAGTTGGCCGGTATGGACTCCCCGCCGGTGCGTGTCCCGCTGGGCAGCGACGCCTTGGGGTTCGCCGCCGCCGCGGCCGACGACTTGGCCGCCGGTGACCGCGCCACCGCCACCCTGAGCCGCTCAATCGACTTCAATTGACCGCCAACCTCATTGAACGAAGGACCACCCAGTATGAATGCAGCACAGCAGTTCTTCGCTGACCTCGGTGCCGGGAACATCGAGGCTGCGCTGGCCCGGACGACACCGGACTTCACCTGGACGGTAGCCGGTGCACCAGGCCAGGGATTCGCCCTGGCCGGCACCTACAACCGGGAGCAGTTCCCGGCGATGCTGGCCCAGGTCGGCGCCGCCCTGCCCGACGGACCCCACGTCGGCATCACCTCAACGACGGCCACCGTTGACCGCATCATTGTGGAAACCCACACCACTGGCCGCTCAGCAACCGGCGTCGACTACGACAACCGGATCGTGTGCGTCTTCGACCTCGACGGCGGGCAGATCAGCGCCGTCCGTGAGTACCTGGACACCATCCATGCTGCCGAGATCTTCAACCCGGCAGCGCAGTCACCACCCGGATCGCGGCGAATCGCTGTCCATGGTGACAGGGGCAACCCCTGATGAGTGACGCGAGCACGCCGACGCTGGAGGTGTCGATGGTGACGTTCGACTGCACCGACCCTGAGCCGTTGGCGCGGTGGTGGGCGCAGGCCATCGCCGGTGAGGTGATCGTCGCCGAACCGGGGGAGTTCGTGATGGTCGCTGTGCCGCATGGGCTGCGGCTGGGGTTTCAGAAGGTGCCCGACCCGACGCCGGGTAAGAACCGGGTCCACCTGGACCTGCATTCCCAGGACAAAGACGGTGATGCGGCGCGGCTGATCGCCACCGGGGCGGTCGAGCTGGGTCGGCACACCGCCGGCCCGGACTTCGGCTGGGTGGTGCTCGCCGACCCGGAGGGCAACGTGTTCTGCGTCGCTGGCACACCCTAAGCCGCAAGCCCCCAGCTATGGCGAAGCGGCGCCGACGGCGTACTCCTCCAGCGCTGCGCGCAGGACATCAGCAATCGTTGTGTGGCGCAACGACTCACACAATGCGGAGGCGGCTTCGTCGTACACCCGGGCCAGCACCGGCTGGATGCCGTACCCGACGTAACACTCGGCGTTCGGCGGCGCGGCCGGCATCGCGAAGATCTCCTGCCCGCCGACGGCCAGGTACACATCGAGCAACGTGATCTGCTCGGCATCACGGTCCAGCGACCAGCCGCCAGAGCGCCCGCGACTGGCCGACACCAGCCCAGCTTCGCGCAACTCGCCCAAGCAGCGGCGGATCACCACCGGGTTGGTGTTCACGCTGGTCGCGATCCGCTGAGAAGTGCCGATCTCCTTATCGGTGCCGCGGCGGTCGAAGGCCAGCCAGGTCAGCACATGCACGGCCAAGCTCATTCTGGTGTTCGCACTCACCGGGCGCCTCCCTTCTGCGTCAGGACTTTGTGTAACCACCATGTTTACATATTGCGCAACTGTAATTGTGTTGGTTGTATAGCGGCCGGGCCCTACCTGAACGAACACGAGCAGACCTTCAGCATGCTCAAATCTGCGCACATCACCTGCCTCGTCGACCTCAAGTGGGGCCTCGACGCGAACCCTTGGTCAAGATTCTTCTCGCGTTGGCCGTCGCAAGCACGAACCATCGAATCCAGAAAACCTGTAGAACGCGGTAGGCCCGAGAAGAGTCCCTCAACACCGACGTCGCCAGCTGCGGATCCATTTGGGAGGGGATTCCGAAACATATCCCTGGACCCGATCGGCGGCCATGGCTCCTGAACCGCCGAAACGTACCGCACGCCGTGACCTTTGTGTTTTGGGGTCATCGCTGACAGCGCAGCGGCAGATGGGGCGCTACCCCCGGGACTATTCAGGCGCCGGTCCCTGAACCTGCCCTCTTCGAATCGGCTGAACGCTGCCTACGTCCGCCGATATGCCTTCTGCGACGCTGCGGGGGTTGCGCCAGGGCCGTTCCGCTGGCGGGTCTCGCTGGAGCTGCACGAGGCGACGTGCATCGAGAGTCACTCAGCGGCGGGAAATCGGGGGAAATCCCGCCCGGGTGTGACATTCGATGCTCGGCGGTCACCAAAATCTGGCCGGTGCCGTTCGGAGATGGGGTGAATCGACCGCGGATGCCGCCGGAGCCTTCGACGTCATTGCCGATGTCGAAGGCGATGATGTCGGCGCCCTCTTCCGCGAGGCGCACGGCTTCAGCCCGCCCTGGCCGCGTGCTGCTCCGATGAAGGCAACCTTGCCCGCCACTCCTCCCATGTCAGGAACCTCCCTTCGTTTCATAGTGCGGTGCACCAGGATTGGTGAAGCATGAATTGCGGACCGGTGATTCGTGGATGACGGCCCCAGAGTTGGGGTCGTTGATGTTGCGGCCCATCTCGGTGGGCGCCGACCATGGCAGTCGGCGCTCGATGAAGATGTCGTAGAGCGCGATTCCCAAGGGCCGCCGATGACTGGACCGGCGATGGGAACCCATCAGAAGTGATCGCAACGGCGACGGCAAGCACCATGATTCCGGCCATGAACTGGACCCGAGTAGAAGTGGTGCAAGGTCGGCCAAATGGGATCGATTGCCGATCGACTGAAGTTACGGTAGCCACAACGTGCGCCTCACGAAATACGGTGTGGTGTACAGGTTGTGGACACCCACCTCTTCTGGCGGTGTTGATGAGACCCGCAATCGGACAGATCGGTGATGCTGAGGCCTCGACACCGTCGGCTCAGCCACCTGAGCCGAGACGGTGGCGCGGTGCTCGGTACAGCCACAGCTACCATCGGCAGCAGAACGCAGCCGACCATGGGCGCCGGCCCCATGGCCGCAGGTGCTCGATTCAAGCGGGGCTCGACCAACGTAGCCATTCACATCCAGGCCGTCGTGGTGACGGAGCCGGCGAGCACGCCGACTGTCTCCGTCTCCTCACAAGCTGGTAGCCGTTCAGGTGAGAACTGTTTACCTGAGTCGTTACACCCCGGAAGCGGTACGGGCACAGGTTCGATCCAAGATTCTCAGTGCGAGAGCCCAAGTTCCTCGCCCTTGGTCGATCTCACTCGGAGACTGGAGACACATGTCGCTCAATTTCACAATGTCGGATGAGCAGCGCAAGCTGCAGTCTGAGGTACGGCATTACGCGGAAGAAGTTCTTGCACCGTATATTCCGATCGCTGACGCTGAGCCTGACCCAGGCCGCGCCTTTGCGTTGACCAAGGAACCCTATATCGAGGCCTACAAACAAGGCATCGCGATGGCGATGCTGCCGTCTGCCTACGGTGGTGGGGGACTGTCGTGTTTGGATTTCACCATCGCCGCCGAGGAGATCTGCGCAGTCGACCCGGGCTTTGCCTGCACCGTGCTGTGCAACGGCCTGGGAATGCAGCCGATCTACTGGTATGGGACCGAAGAGCAGAAGAAAAAATGGCTCGGTGCCGCGACCAGTGACCCCACCGGCACCTTCCTCGGAGGATGGACTGCCAGCGAACCGCCCGGAAATGGTAGCGGCACTGCAAATTTTGATATCGACCGGCCGCGGCCTGCGGGGGTCGGCCTGATCGCCGAACGGAAGGGTGACAAGATCATCCTCAACGGCCGCAAGTACTGGCCGTCGTCGCCGGGCTGGGACGGTCAGGGCACCGAAGTGCAGACCGTGATCTGCCGTACCAACTCCGAAGCCGGCGGAACGTCCGGTCTGTCCGCCTTGGTTGTCGAGCGTGGGACCCCGGGTGTCACCTACACCTTCATCGACAAAGAGGGTCACCGCACCGCGGCCAACGCGGAGATCGTGTTCGAGGATGCCGAGATTCCCGCTGAGAATCTGCTCCCCGGAGCCGAGGGTAACGGTGACTTCGTGATCAACCGCAACTTCGCCTGGTCCGGCCCGGTCGCTGCTATCGCCGCCGTCGGGCAGGCGCGTGCGGCCTACGAAATGGCACTGCACTGGGCCAAGAACAACTCGTCCGGCTCGATGGGGCCGATCATCAGGTTCCAGAATGTGGGATACGTTCTGGGCGACTGTGCGTCGAAGATCGAGATGGCCCGGGTGTTCTCCCTGCGTGCGGCCGACTACCTCGATAAGCACGACCAGCATGCCGAGTTTGTGGGCGCCCAAGCCAAGATCCAAGTCACCGAGATGATGTTCGACGTGGTCTTCAAGTGCATGCAGATCGTGGGTGTCAACTCACTCGAGAAGAAGAACGGCTTCGGCAAGATCCTGCGCGAGGCATCGGTGCTCCCGATCTACGACGGGGGCAACATGGGCATGCAGCGTCGCCGGGTGCACGGCATCATCGCCGACCCTGGCTTCGATCCCCGCGCCATCATGGAAGACGCCACCATCACCTTCACCAAAGAGATGGAAACCATCGGCACCATCCAGTAGTAGGGCTGCGGCCCAGCTTCTCGCGCCGCTCGCCGAGCCCCCCAGATCAGCGAGCGGCGCCAGGACTTACCTTGTGCAGGTGAAACCGCGAGAGAAGTGGGCCGTAGAGCTGCGCCGGCTGCCCAGATCTGCATGGCCCGACTTTCTTGCCGAGCATTCCGGTCTGCCCGGACCGCGTGCCAACACCGAGCTGGCGATCGCCTACGCCGAACTCGCCGACTCGGCGGACATCGACCCGGCGATCGCCAGTGCCGACGAGTACCTCGCCATGTGTGGCTCCGTGGCACTCGGTGCGCGGGCGACCGACCCCGCCGCGTTGGCCAAGCTTCACCGACTCGCAGGCGACCCGCGGTGGCGAATCCGCGAGGCAGTGGCCATGGGTCTACAGCTGTTGGCGGACAACAACTTCAGCGACCTGGAGCGCATCGTCGAGGCCTGGGTCGAGGATCGCGACCCACTGGTGGTGCGGGCAGCCGCCGCGGCGATCTGTGAGCCCCGGCTGCTCGGGACACC
Source organism: Mycobacterium sp. (assembly GCF_049647605.1). Classification (GTDB taxonomy): domain Bacteria; phylum Actinomycetota; class Actinomycetes; order Mycobacteriales; family Mycobacteriaceae; genus Mycobacterium. Next base: position 5,423 of record NZ_JBARXZ010000197.1, read on the forward strand.
GCAGGCCGCTGCGGTGGCGATCACCGTCTGCGACACCGCAACGAATGTCATCACCGGGTGGCCTACCGACGCGCGCACCGACCCGTCACTGCGCTCACTTCGGCAGACGCTGGGCTACTGCTGGAGTGTTGCCGTCGCCGCTGATCCTGAGAACGGGTTGCCCGCGTTTCGGTCATTGGACGACACCGACCCCGACGTCACATGGATCGTTGGTCAGAACCTCCGGAAGAAGCGGCTGTCACGGCTGGTGTGAAGGCTTCAGCTGTCCCGGCCCATCGAAAAGCCATAGCTGACACCGGTATTGTGCCGGATACAGCCAGTGCGTGGTGTAGCCGCCGTTGGCGAAGATGGTCTGCCCATTGCCTGGGACTTGTGGAACTCCACCCGCTCCGGGGACCCCTTCGGGTAGAAGAACGGGGAGTCGATCGGCCCGGGGGCGACGTTGTTGACATTGATGCCGCGGGCACCGAACTCCTTGGACGCGGCCCGGACAAAGTGCCCATTTACATCCGCGCGCTCACGACGATGTCTGACAGAACCGGATGGTGTTGGAGAACGGGTCGATGACTTCCATCGTCGGGCCGCCGGGGGAGTCGTGGTCGATACCGGGACGTAGGTTCGGATAGCCGGTGGCGTGCAATTCCGACTGCAGCGCCACCACGTCCGCGACCGGCACCCACACCGTGGAACCGGGGGTGCCGTCGCCGTGGTGCTCGGACAGGTCCACCACGAACCGGCCGCGGCGAAGGCGCAGGTACAGCGGCAAGGTGTCCTCGAACCGGTGTTCCCAGAGCACCGTGAAATGCAGATAGTCGACGTAGAATTCCCGCGCCCGCTGCTCGTCGAAGCTGCGCAGTACCGGGATCGGTGCGCTGATGTCGTAGCTCTCGGGCAGGGACGCTGCGGCGCTGGTCCAGTCCTGGAAACCCAGCTGCTGGGCCACGATCTCCAGTGCCGCGGAATCGGTGAGACCGCCAACCTGTTCCTGCAGGACGCGGGCCGCCCGGGTGGCCTCGGCAATGGTCAGTTCCATCATTCACCTACCGCGTCGACGGGTTGCTCAGCTCACCAGAGTGCGTCGTAGTGCACCAGGGCGTCGGCCACCAGTGCAACACCGGCGACCAGAAAAAGCACGCGTACCGAAATCGGGCCGTACCGGGTGATGACCCGCACCAGCTTCCGTTGTGCCTGTTGTGCCCGACGGGTCCGCCGCGTCGCCAGGAACACCAAGAGCAGCAACGGTATCTGGGCCAGCGCGCAATAGACGATCACGATGAGGGGCCAGGCCTCCGGCCGGGGATCGTAGGCGCTCAGCATCGCCAGCGCGGCGAGGTACGGGACCGCCGTCGGCGCCTGACCGGCCCCGACGGCCGCCCCGAGAACACCCAGCAGCCAGGGACGCTGACGCACCGCCGCCAGTGCCCACCCCGGGGCGGTGGTCTGCGCGACCAACGGGAAGAAGGCGAGCCCGATGAGCACCATGCCCACGATGAGCTCGCCCCGGAACCGGATGGTCGGGGTGAGGTCGAAGTCCACCAGACCGGTCAGGAACGTCAGGCCGAGCACAACACAGATGCCGAACGCCGTGGTGACGAGAAAGACACCGGCGATGAAACTCAGGGCTCCGGGTAACGGGGAGCGGCGGTTGAGACGACTGTCGTAGATGGCGGCCGACGTCACACCGACGTTCAACACATTCAGCGAATCCAGGGCGGCCAGGCCCAACAACCCGAACAGGAGCGCGATCATGACCGCGCCAACGCTACGGGAGACCGTCGGGGAGCGGGTCGGCGGTGGCTCAGCTGTCCGGCCGGTCCTCGAGGGCGCGCAGCGACGGGCACTCCACGTAGCGGACCTGGTCGCCGCCGGCCAGTCGGGCGTCGAACATGGCCACCGTCGCGATGGTGACCAGCTCGTCGAGCACATCGTTGGAGGGGGTTTTGGCCAGGCCCTTCAACGGAGTGCTCACCACCCCGACGCTGGCACTCAACCGTGGTGGTGTGGTCGAGATGGCACCGCGCAGACGGTCGACCAACGGGCTGACATCGGTTGTCAGGAAGGTGTCGGAGACGAGGAACTCCTCCTCGCCGAAATGCGCCACGATCGCGTCACGCCGGGTCACATCCCGCAGCGTCTGACTGACGGCGACCCGGGCCCGGTTGGCGGCCACCCGGCCGTCGGTTTCGGCGAGCGCCCGGAACTGATCCAGCGTCATCACCAAGACCACCAGGTAGCGGTCGTCGCCCCGGTTGCGGGCTCCGATCAGTTCGCTGGTCTGCAAGTAGAAGGCGTCTTTGTTGAGGAGGCCGGTGATGTTGTCGATATCGGTGCTGAGCACGTCGACCTCGAGCATGTGCACCAGCGTCTGACAGGCCACCGGCACCACGATGTTGAGGGTGATGACGAAGGCCGCGGTGCACACTGCGAAGACGACGCCACGTTCCTGGGCGAGTTCGACGGCGGTGATCGAGACGGTGACCACGGCCGCGGCGATGTTGAGCAGCGCATATCGGGCAGTGAGGAACAGCCCGACGTAGGCACCCAGAATCGCGAACGCGGCGCCCGAGTTGACATTGGCAACGACGTCACCCCCCACCAGGCAGCTCACCGTGATACAGACGCTCGAGACCGCCACAAAGCCCCCGGCCATAGCGCGGCTGGGCCACACCGGGCGCAGCCAGATCGCCGCCATGACCAGACAGCAGACCGTCACCAGCACTGCCAGTGTCCGGTTGAGCGTGCCCTGGGGTCCGGAAGGACTGGCCAGCATCAGCACCGGAACCAACCCCATACCGGCGACCGACAACGCGATGCCGCGGCACAACGCCGCCTGGGCTCCCTGGGCCGCCAGATACGCGGTCATCCAGTAGTAATGGTCGGGTTGATGCCACCACCGCTGAAGCACTTGGGGCATCGGATGCCTTTCACCGGCGAGCTGACAAATTCGATCAGGTCCGGCGTGCCCACTGGACGGACAGAGCAGGGCCAGGAACGAGGCTACCTGGACGGGGCTGCTGCCCAGGCAAGTCTGTGAGCTACCGTCGGAAACATGGCTGAGACCTTCGACGAGATTCCGATCGATCAGGTCGCCGCGGGTGACATTGTGGACCGGGACGGGCACACGGCAAAGGTTGTGCACAAGGATACGACGACGGCCGACGACGGCACCGAGGTAATTCTGGTGACGTTCGAGATCGACGGCGGCGAAACCTTCCAGACCGAGTATCCGGCGGGCACGGTGGTGCGCCGGACACCCGACGCGAAGTGGGGATCCACCCAGAGTCCGACCCCGCACCGGGAGGCGTGATGCGTGCCGTACAGATCGCCCGGCTCGACGGCCCGGAAGCGGCCCAAGTGGTCGAGATCGACGAGCCGGCTGCCGACGGAGTGGTCATCGAGGTCCACGCGGCAGGGGTGGCGTTCCCCGACGCGTTGCAGTCGCGGGGTCTCTACCAGTACAAGCCGGAGCTCCCGTTCATCCCGGGTGGGGAGGTGGCCGGAGTGGTCCGCAGCGCGCCTCCCGACGCGCACGTGTCGGCAGGTGATCGGGTTGCCGGGCTGACCATGCTGTGCGGCGGGATGGCCGAGGTCGTCTGCCTCACGGCTGATCGGGTGTTCAAGCTGCCGGATTCGGTGTCGTTCGCCGCCGGTGCGGGTTTGTTGTTCAACGACCTGACGGTGTTGTTCGCCCTGGCCAAGCGTGGCCGTCTCGCCGAGGGGGAAACGGTGCTGGTGCACGGCGCCGCCGGCGGTATCGGCACCTCGACGCTGCGGCTGGCCCCGGCGCTGGGTGCGGGCCGGACGATCGCGGTTGTCAGCTCCGAGAGCAAGGTGGAGATCGCCCGTGCCGCCGGCGCCACCGATGTCGTCCTGGCCGACGGTTTCAAAGATGCGGTCAAGGATCTGACGGGCGGTCGCGGCGTCGACATCGTGCTGGACCCGGTCGGCGGGGACCGGGTCACCGATTCCCTGCGGTCCCTGGCGCCCGGCGGTCGGCTGCTGATCGTCGGGTTCACCGGTGGCGACATTCCGGCCATCAAGACGAATCGGCTGCTGCTCAACAATGTCGACGCGGTCGGGGTCGGCTGGGGCGGATGGGTGATGACCAACCCGGGCTATCTCAGTGAGCAGTGGGCACAGCTGCAGCCGCTGCTGGAATCCGGCGCGCTCACGGCACCCGTCCCAGAGGTCTACCCACTGGAACGGGCGGGCGAGGCGATAGCGGCACTGGAGAATCGGACCGCCAAGGGCAAGGTCGTGGTCAACCTCAGGGCTTGAGCAGACCCTGAATGGCACTGCGCGGCACCGACACCTGGGTGGCCGGAGTCGCCGGAACCAGCTGGTTCTTGTCGAAGAAGAAGATCACCTCGTCGTCGGTGAGCGCAAAGTTGTGGTAGTTCGACACGTCCAGACCGGTGTCAGCCGCAATGTCGACGGGCTGGCCGAACTGCCGGCCCAGCTCCGCTTGCACCAGCGGCAGCAGGGTTTGGGCGGGGTGGGCATCGCCGTTGAACACCATGTCAAAGGTCAACGGTTGCTCGGTGGCGGTGTTGTAGTTGAACGCCCGGTACCACTCCATCGGGTGGGCGCCGCCGGTGTTCTGATACACGTCCAGGACCACCGACTGGGTGTGAGCGGTGCTGTACCGGGTGCTGGTGACCTCCAGCGCATGCGGTGAGGTCCGTGCGTCCGTCAGACCACTGTCGGCCTGGTAATGGCCCAGGATGCCGTCGAGGTAGCCGGTGACGGCCTGCTGGTCCGGGTAGTTCGACGGGAACACCATGTCGATGTCGTCGAACACCCCGGAGGCGTGGAACTGGCACATGCCGTTGGCGTCGATCTGATCGCAGAGGTTCGCCGGCGACGCGTGTGCGGTGCCGGCGAATCCGAGAGCGCCGGCTGCGATCAGGACGGCGGCTGCGGTGCGACGGAGGGTCTTCTTCATGGCGATGCTCCTCGGGGTAGGTGCTGATGTGCCAAGCCTCCGGTGCGGCCCTCCAGAGATTCTTGGTGGATTCTTGGTGTCAGGAACCGATCTGGGATCCGGTGATCACCAGTTCCCCGTCGACGGGCTCGATATCGAACCAGCGCAGCTCCGTATCGCTGGATCCGTTGCGCATGGTGTAGGTCAGCCGGGCCGAGACGCTGGTGGCGTCGCGGGGTGTGACTGTGTCGACGGTGACGGCCCGGATGGACTTCCAGAACTTGTTGTACTCACGCTGGCCGCCGGTCTGGGCCTGATAGCCGCTGGACAACTTCGACCAGGCGCTGCCGGTGTCCTCCGGCAGTTCGGCGTAGTAGGTGGTCACCAGGTCCCGCATGGACTCGAACGACTGGGTGTTCGCGGTGGTTTCGGAATTGGTCGGCGCGGTGTTCGTGGTGGTTTCGGAGGTGGTCGGCGCCGCCGTCGAGCCCCCGGTGGCGGTGTCCTGTTCCCGGCCCTGGTCCCGCGACTGGGAGGAGAAGACCAGCAGGCCCAGGATCATGATCACCACGACCGCGCCGATGGCCAGCGGCCACAGCAGCGTGTTGCTCCGGCGCTGCCGTGCCACCGGAGGCGCCGCCGGCGGTGGGGTCGGAGGTGGCGGCGTCCAGCGGGTGCGATGCAGGTGTGCCCGGAGCGCGTCGACGAACTCGGTGCAACTGCCGAACCGGTCACCCCGATGTTTGGACAGTGCGATCGCAAACGGCACGTCGAGCCCGCCCAGGTCCGGACGGTAGCCCGCCAGCGAGGGTGGCGGGGTGCCCAGGTGGTGGCTCATCACCACCGCCGGGCTGGTGTCGTCGAACGGGGGGCGGCCGGTCAGCAGTTCGAATGTGGTTGCGGCCAGCGAGTATTGATCGGTGCGGGCGTCGAGTACCTGGTTGCGCAGCTGCTCCGGTGAGGCGTAGTGCACCGTACCGAGAGCCATGTTGGTGCGGGTCAACACGCTGGTGTCGGCCATGCTGCGGGCGATACCGAAATCGGCGAGCAGAATGCGCCGCCGGCCGGCGACCGGCCGGGCCAACAGGATGTTGCCGGGTTTGACGTCGCGGTGGAGCAACCCGCTGGCGTGGGCGTAGTCGAGGGCATCGGCGATGGCGGCGGCGATCTCGAGGACCTCGGCGACGGGCAGACCCGCCGGGTGGTATTCGCGGACCAGCCGGCCGGCGTCGGTGCCGTCGATGTAGTCCATCGAGATCCACAGCTGGCCGCGGTACTCACCACGGTCGTGGACACCGACGATGTGGGGGTGGAACAGGGAGGCGGCCAGGTCGGCTTCGCGGCTGAAACGCTCCCGGAAGTCCCCTTCGGCCGACATCGGGGCAGGTAGCACCTTCAGTGCGTCCTGGCGGGGCAGCCGGGGATGCTGGGCCAGGTACACCTCACCCATGCCACCGGATCCGATCATCGCCAGGATCCGATAGCCCGCGAACTGTTCGCCGCTGGTCAACGGCATGTGGTTCCACCTCCGGTCCGCGACTCTATTGCAGTGCCGTCGCGGGGCAGTAGTCGAGCGCGGCGGCCTGGGATCATTACCGCTGTGACCTCCGCCGCGCTGGATCCGCACGCTCCGACCGCCGGGAGCCGCCGCGGCGTCCTGGCCACTGTGAAGGCCGACAGACAGCCGCTGCTTTCACCGATGACCCCGTTCGACGATCGCGCGGCCGCAGTGATCCACGTAACGATTCCCAAGGGCCGCGCCGAGTCGGTGAGTCTGCTCCCGACGTGAGCAATGCCCGAACCCTGTCGGTGCCGTGTGTCAGGGTCGTCACTGCCTACGATCGTCTGCGACTCCCCAGTTGTCCAGACCGCCCTCGACCCAGACCTGCTCCCGACCCGCCCCCGACCAGAGAAGGAACGACTACATGCCGCCCCGCGCCGCGCGCCCTCGCAAGGTCGCCGCACCCCGTCCGGGATTGCGGGTGGTCGGCGGTACCGCGCAGCCGTTCACGCTGCACCGGGGTGATTCCCGGGATGCGTATGCGACCTGGCCGGCCCCGGCCACCATCATCAGCGACGGCGCCTACGGGGTGCGTGGATTCCACGGTGACACAACCGATTCCGATGGTCTGGTGGCCTGGTATCAGGACCACATCACCGCCTGGACCCAAGCGGCGACGCCCGGCACCACACTGTGGTTCTGGGGCACCGAGGTGGGCTGGGCGACGGTACACGCGGAGCTGAACCGGCAGGGCTGGGACTACGTCCAGACCATCGTCTGGGACAAAGGCCTGTCGCATATCGCCGGCAATGTCAACGGCAAGACCATTCGCCAGTACCCCGTCGTCACCGAGGTGTGTGCGCTGTATCAGCGCCGTTTCGAGGTGGCCACCCACGACGGTGCGGTGCTCGGCGTGCAGGATTGGCTGCGGCACGAATGGATGCGGTCGGGCCTGCCGTTGTACCTGTCCAACGAGGCGTGTGGGGTGCGTAACGCCGCCACCCGCAAGTACCTCACCAAGGACTGGCTCTGGTACTTCCCGCCCGGTCTGATGGTGGAGCGCATGGCGGCCTACTGCAACGAGCACGGATTCGAGTCCGGCCGGCCGTACTTCTCGCTGGACGGAGTGGCGTCGGTGACCGCCGAACAATGGGACACCATGCGCTACCCGTGGACGCACTCGCACGGGCTGACCAATGTCTGGCGGCGCGGGCCGCTGCACGACGGGGAACGGCTCAAAGGTTCGATGCGCCGGTCGGCGCCCCGGGTGTACAAGCCGACCCGGGCTTCGTCGACGCACCTGAACCAGAAACCACTGGAGTTCATGGAACGGCTGGTACATGCCGTCACCCGCGAAGGTGACGTGGTGTGGGAACCGTTCGGGGGGTTGGCCTCGGCGTCGGTGGCCGCGGTGGCGCTGGGCCGTCGCGCCTATGTCGCCGAACGTGATCCGCATTTTGCCGAGATCGCGCATGAACGGCTCACCGACGCCGCCACGAACCGGCACATCGCCGCCGAAACCGACGCGATCGAGACCGCGGAATGACGCTGTTCGGCGGCTTTGTCGGTCCGGTCCCGCCGGCCCGTGAGGAGCCCGACCCGGCTTCGCCGCGGGGCGCTCTGGTCGCTGACGTGCGGGGCGCGCTGGCTGCCTTGCCGGTGCACTTCAGCTCGCAGACCTTCATCGAGGGTCTGGAGGCCGGTGACCTGTTCTCCCTGAACTCGATGCTGGGCGGCAGTATCGAGATCCAGGTGGTCGAGACGCTGAACCGACTGCGTGCGGTGTGGGATCCCGACGGGGTGTGGGCCGAGTACGCCTTTGTCCGCTCGGCTCAGACCTTCCCCGACGTTCGCCTGGTGACCAACAACGCCACCCTGATCGCCGCCGGTCACGGGGTGGCGATGGGTATCGAGCTCAAGGGCTGGTACCTGCTGAGCCGGGAGGCCGAGCCGTCGTTCCGGTACGCCGTCAACCGGGAGGTCTGCGATGTGCACGATCTGCTGGTGGTGGTGCCGTGGCATCTGAAGAACGTGCTCAGCGGCCATCCGGTGGTGTACCGGCCGTTTGTCGAGTCCGCCCGGTACGCCGCCGACATGCGCAATCACTACTGGTCGCATGCCCGGCGCGCCAAGGACGCTGCGAGCGGGCACGAGAAGAGCGCCGACTACTACGCGGTCATGCCGCCGCCGGATCCTCGGCCCTACCCGCTGCCCAAGACCAACATCACCGACAAGGCCAAACAGGATTCCGGCGGCAACTTCGGCCGGGTGGCCCGCGCCGAGGGGCTGGTCGACACCTATGTGACCGGCATCCTGGAGCAGCGGGTGGCCGGGATCGAGGCCGGGCACTGGGTGCGGTTCTTCAAGACCTACGCCGAGTCGGCGGAGCGGGAAGAGTTGAACGCCAAGATCATTCGGCAGATCGCCCGCTATCGGCAGACGCAGCGGCTGGACACCGACGAGTTGGAGTCGCTGCTGCGTGAATGGGTGAACCGGCTGCCGGACTACTGAGTCGGTTCCGGGCCGGTGGCCACCGGTCGCTGCGGGTCGTTGGACCATTCCGACCAGGACCCCGGGAACAGAGTGGCGGGGTAGCCCGCGATGGCCAGCGCCGCGATCTGATGGGTGGCGGTGATACCGGACCCGCAGTACACGCTGACGGGTGCGTTGTCGGCGCCCACCGCGGCGAACCGGTCCCGCAGGTCGTTGACCGGCAGGAAGGTGCCATCTGCGG
>NZ_JBARXZ010000198.1:0-8079 GCF_049647605.1 Mycobacterium sp.
GCCTACCGCTTCACGCAGGCCCTGGATTCGGCGCAGGTGCCAGTGCTGCTGATCGGCGGCTGGCAGGACCTGTTCATCGAACAGACACTGCAGCAGTACCGGGCGCTACGGGACCGCGATGTCGACGTCGCGTTGACGATCGGCCCCTGGACACACACCCACATGGCCACCTCGGCAGCCGCACCGGTGCTGCGGGAATCGCTGCAGTGGCTCGGTACTCATGTCAGCGCAGCTCCGGTCGCCCCGCGCGCCAGCCGGGTGCGGGCCCGGGTCACCGGCGGAGGCGACTGGCTCGACATGCCCGATTGGCCGCCCGCAACCACCGAGACCATCCGCTACCTGGGCGTCGCAGGCCGGCTCGAAGAGACAGTGCCCTCCGGCGAAACGTCCTCCTTCACCTTCTATCCCCACGATCCGACGCCGACGATCGGTGGGCGGCTGCTGTCCCCGGGGGCCGGCCGGCGCCGCGATGACACGCTTGCCCAGCGCCACGATGTGCTGACCTTCACCGCCGACGCGCTGCCATCGGAACTGGTCGTCCACGGAACGCCCCTCATCGAACTGGCGCACCGATCCGACACCCCGTACGTCGACCTGTGGGTCCGGATCAGCGAGGTCGACGCCCGCGGCCGGTCCCGCAATGTCAGCGACGGCTACCGTCGGCTGCGACCCGACCGGAACACCGATGTGGTGCGCCTGGAGATGGATCCGATCGCCCACCGCTTCGCCGCAGGTACCCGGATCCGATTGCTGATCGCGGGCGGGTCGTTTCCCCGGTACACGCGCAATCTCGGCACCGGCGAGTCGGTCCTCGAGGGCGCCCGCACCGTCCCTGCGACACATGTGATCAGCCACGCCGGGTCACGGCTGCTGCTGCCGACCGGAAGGCCATGACGGTGCCGAGTCACCCCATCGAGAGCTTCACCGAACTCGTCGACCAGCTCGACGGTGTCACCCGCACCGACCACGGCCACTACGCCAAGTTCCAGGTGTCGTCGCGCACCTTCGCCTACCTGTGGCCGGACACCGCGACCGTCGGCCTGCGCCAGACCATCGCCGAGCAGCTGGCATTGGTTGCCGAGCGGCCATCGGTGTTCGAAATCCAGTTCACCACCAATGAATTCGGTTGGGTGGTGGTACACCTTCCGAAGATCGAGCGCGACGAGCTCGCTGAACTGGCCTTCGAGGCGTGGCGGTTGACCGCCCCCCAGGAATTGGTGACGGCTCGGGCGGACCGCCTGCCGCGCTAGTCCGAGACCGCGCGTCGCACCCGCGCGGCGACGGCCTCGAGCGATTCGAGGTCGTGCACCGGCGCTGTCACCGGACCGCCCTGCGGTAGCGACACCCAGCTGGTGCAGCCGCGGTACTGCGCCAGCCGCGGCAGCCGGATCGGTTCGGCGAGCGGAAATGCCTGCACCACAAGGACTGTCAGCTTGTGCTTCGGCCGGAAATCGATCCGGTCGGCACGTACCGATTCGGCGGTCCAGATATGGGTGTCGTCGATCTGCGCGAGTCCCCCCGGTTTGTCGACGGCAACAGCGGCAATGACCCTGGCCGCCGCCCGGACGGTCACGTGCTCCTCGGTGCTGTCGGCCGCGGCCGGCGCGAGCAGATCCCGATGCTCGGGACGGACCCGCTCGGTGTGGCTGTGGGCGACGGTGGGGAACAGCAGGAACTCCGTCGCGGCCACCTCGAAGCGCTTCTCGCCGATGCCGCCCTTGCGTAACAGCACGGTCTGCCTGCCGTCGAGCAGCGCCCAGATGGCCGCGCTCCACTCTTTCAGGGCTTCGGACTCTTTCAGGACTTCGGTCATCGGGCGCGGGCCGCGATTCGCGCCTGCACCTCGGGACGGCGCAGCGGTGGCACCGACTTGGGTGGTTGCCGGCGTGGCGGCAGGGCTTGCAACAGCCTGGTGGTCGTCGCGGTGACCTCGAGTACCGCGGCTTCGAACGCCTCCACATTGGCCTCCGATGGGCGGGTGATGCCGCTGACCTTGCGGACGTACTGCCGGGCGGCGGCCTCGATCTCTTGCGCTGTGGCCGCGGGTTCGAGCCCGCGGAGCTCGGTGATGTTCCGGCACATGCCTCCACGATAGGGGTGAGCTGGCCTGCGTGACAGGGCCGGCGCAACGGTCACCCACTCGGTCGCCGAGGCGGTGTATCTGGCCAACCGCGTTGGTGCGCTGGTGTGTTCGGCGCCACCGTAACGGAACACCGGTATCCGACGACGTCCTTGATACACCGGGCGCACAGTGACGTCCCGAGACCGGTCGACATCGGGCCGGTCTACACCCCCTTCAAACAGCGCGCCTCAATGGCACGCGTGACAGGACGGCGGTCACCGCATGACGGTTTTGCACCACAGGACACGACGGCTGCTCGCCGGCCTCATGGCAGCACTGTTGCTGCCGGGTCTGCTCGCTGTCGCCGGCCCGGCGTCAACAGCGTCGGCATTCTCACGGCCCGGTCTACCGGTCGAGACACTGATGGTGCCGTCGCCTGCCATGGGCCGCGACATCCCGGTCAGATTCCAAGGCGGCGGACCGCGCGCGGTGTACCTGCTCGACGGGCTGCGTGCCCGCGACGACAACAACGGCTGGGACATCGAAACCGCCGCCTTCGAGACCTTTTTCGAATCCGGTGTCTCGGTGGTCATGCCGGTGGGCGGTATGTCGAGCTTCTACACCAACTGGCAGGGCCCGGCCGTCGGCAACGGCACCACCTACAACTACCAGTGGGAGACCTTCCTCACCTCAGAGCTACCCGCCTACCTGGCCGCCAACAAAGGCATCTCCCCCACCGGCAATGCCGTGGTAGGCCTGTCGATGTCGGGTAGCGCGGCGCTGACCCTGGCCGCCTACCACCCGGGCCAGTTCAGCTACGCGGCATCGCTGTCGGGCTATCTCAACCTGTCCGACGGAGTGTGGCCGCTGCTGGTCACCGTCGCCATGGGCGACGCGGGCGGCTTCAACTCCACAGCCATGTGGGGTCTCGGCGGCGGACCGGCCTGGAAGCGCAACGACCCGACCGTCAACGTCGGCAAGCTCGTCGCCAACGGCACCCGAATCTGGGTGTACTGCGGCACCGGACGCCCCGGAGAACTGGGCGGCGGCGGCGACATCGCCGGACAGCTGCTCGAGGGGATCACCCTGGACAGCAACCGGAATTTCCAGAGGCAGTACCAGAAAGCGGGTGGCACCAACGGGACGTTCAACTTCCCCGCCAACGGCATCCACGGCTGGGGCTACTGGGGTGGACAGTTGAACGCCATGAAGGGCGACATCCAGCGCACCCTGGGCGCCTGACGGACTGGTGGTGGGTGGGGGGGTGAGCTACCCCGTGCCCACGACCAGCCACCGCCCCGAGAACGACCGCCAGCCCACGAACAGCAGGCGCAGCACCATGAACAGTGTCAGGCCGGACCAGATTCCGAACAGTCCCCAGCCGAACGCCATCGACAACCAGATCAGCGGCAGGAACCCGCACAGGGCACTGGCCAGCGTCGCGTTCCGCATGAACTTGGCATCGCCGGCCCCCAGCAGCACCCCGTCGAGCGCAAACACGATTCCCGCGATCGGCAACTGGGCCACCAGGAACCACCACGGCACACCGATGGCCTCCAGCACCGCGGCGTCGTGGGTGAACAAAGTGGGCACCACCTTTGCTCCGAGGGCAAACAGGCCGGCAAACACCGCCGCCGCCACCGTCGAGAACGCCGTGACCCGCCACGCCACCGTTTTGGCGTGCGGCAACTGCCCAGCTCCCAGCGCCGCCCCGACCAGCGACTGGGCGGCGATGGCCAGCGAATCCAGTACCAGAGCAAGGAAACTCCACAGCTGCAGCACCACCTGGTGGGCGGCGACCGCGGCCGGACCGAACCGCGCCGCGACCGCGGCGGCAGAGATGAAGCAGGCCTGGAACGCCAGGCTGCGGATCAGGAGATCACGGCCCAGCATCAGCTGAGCCGGCAGCACCGCGATGTCGACCCGCAGCGACACCTTCTCCACGAGCAGGGCCCGGCAGAACAACAGCGCCGCCAGCCATTGCCCCACCACGTTGGCCACCGCCGAACCGGCCAGCTCGAGCCGGGGTGCGCCCAGCCACCCGTACACCAGCACTGGACACAGAATCGCCGACATCACAAACCCGGTGATCACGTAGCGCAACGGTCGGGCGGTGTCCTGAACTCCGCGCATCCATCCGTTGCCCGCCAACGAGATCAGGATCGCCGGCGCCCCCAGGATCGCGATCCGCAGCCAGGGCAGGGCGGCATCGGCGATCTCGGCGCCGGCGATCACCCGCAGCAGCGGCACCGCCGATATCTCGACGACCACGATGATCAGCAGACCGATCCCCAACGCCAGCCAGGTCGCCTGAACTCCCTCCCGCACGGCGGCGGCGCGGTTCCCGGCACCATAGAACCGGGCGGCGCGGGCCGTCGTTCCGTAAGACAGGAACGTCCCCTGTGAGGCGACCAGGCCGAGGATCAGCCCGCCGATCACCAGACCCGCCAGCGCAATCGCGCCCAGCCGGCCGACGATGGCGATATCGAACAACAGATACAGCGGCTCGGCCGCCAGCACCCCTAGTGCCGGCAACGCCAGCCGGGCAATCGTGCGTCCGGTGGGAGGTGTGCCGGGTACTGCTTCAGCCAATTGCGGCGCGAAGCTCGGCGACCACGTCCTCGACGGTGCCTGTAGTCGAGTAGCCCGCGGCCTGGCGATGGCCGCCGCCGCCGAACGCAGACGCAATCGGTGTCAGATCAAACGATTTCGACCGCATCGACACCGACCAGTGTCGCGGCTCGATTTCCTTGAACACCGCGGCCAGCTCGGCCTGCTGGGTGGTGCGCACGATGTCGACGACGCTTTCCACTTCCTCGGGCCGGGCCGCGGACCACTCCCGGTGATCGACGACGGCGTACACCAGACCATTGCCATCCAGCGCGGAGGAAAGCAGGCATGCCGACGCCAGCACCCGCGACAGCATGGGCAGCCACCCGAACGGATGGGTGTCCATCAGGCAGCGGCTGACACCGGCATTGTCGACACCGAGGTCGACCAGTCGTGCCGCCAGCCGGTGTGCCCGTGCACTCGCCCAGCGAAACGACCCGGTGTCGGTAACCAAACCCGCATACAGGCAGTGCGCCACCGGGCCGTCGATCGGCTGGCCCCACGCGTCGAGCAGGTCGGCCACCAGCATCGTCGTCGAGTCCGCGGCGGGATCGACGTAGTTGGCCGTGCCGAACAGCTGATTGGAGGCGTGATGGTCGATTGCCAGCACCGGCACGTCGGCGCTGATGACGGTCTGCAGCGCACCCAGCCGGTTGGGGCTGGGAATGTCGACCGTCACCACCAGATCGGGATTCGGGGGTACCTCGTCCGGACTGACCAGGAGTTGGCCGCCCGGCAGGGTCCGCAACGAGTCGGGCAGCACCGCCGGGGCGGCAAAGCTGACCCGGACGTGGCGACCCAACCGATCGAGAACCTGAGCCAACGCCAGTCCGGCGCCGATGGTGTCGGCGTCCGGAAAGACGTGGCACCCCACGACAATCACCTGCGCGGCCGCCAACACTTCGACGGCCCCGTCGGCGTCGACGCGCCGTCCTACCAGATCCTGTTCAGTGTTCGGATCGATCGCGGTCACCGGCGTCCTCAGAGGTCAGTAGAGCATGTTCCGGCCCCTCAACCGTTTCCTCCGCCCCAGTGACACGGTACGGGTCGGCATCCCCCGCCGGCGTCGCACCCTCCCGTACCCGCGCAACTTCGGCATCCGCCGCCCGCGCGCGGGCCAGGAGTTCCTCCATGTGCGCGGCCACCTCGGGCACCTTGTCCAGGACAAAGGCCAAGGTCGGGGTGTACCGGACACCGGTACCGGCGCCAACTTTGGTGCGCAGCACGCCTTTGGCGCTCTCCAGTGCCGCCGCCGCCCCCGCGTAGTCGGGTTCGACGTCCAGGGTTGCCCCGCGCACCGTGTAGTACACCGTGGCGTCGTGCAGGTCTCCGGTGACCTTCGTGTCCGTGACGGTCACGAAGGCCAGCCGGGGATCCTTGATCTCGTACTCGATGGCCGAAGCGACGATCGTGGAGATCCGCTTCGCAAGTCGCCTGGCCCGTGCTGGATCAGCCATTACTCGGACGCCTTCACACTCGAGCTTTTTCTACGAGCTCGTACGCCTCGATGACATCGCCCTCTTTGATGTCGTTGTAGGTCAGCGTGAGACCACACTCGTAACCTTCGCGCACCTCGGTGGCATCGTCCTTCTCCCGCTTCAGCGACGAGATGGTGACCGTCTCGGCAACCACCACGTTGTCGCGCAGCAGTCGGGCCTTGGCATTGCGACGCATGATCCCGGAGGTGACGAGGCAGCCGGCGATGTTGCCGACCTTCGACGACCGGAAGATCGCCCGGATCTCGGCGCGGCCGAGTGCCTTCTCCTCGTAGACCGGCTTGAGCATGCCCCGCAGCGCAGCCTGGATCTCGTCGATGGCCTGGTAGATCACCGAGTAGTACCGGATCTCCACGCCTTCGCGGTTGGCCAGTTCGGTGGCTTTGCCCTCCGAGCGCACGTTGAAGCCGATGATGATCGCATTCGAGGCCGATGCCAGGTTGACGTTGGTCTCGGTGACGCCACCGACACCGCGATCGATGACGCGCAGTTCCACCTCGTCGTCGATCTCGATGCCCAGCAAGGCTTCTTCCAGCGCCTCGACGGTGCCGGAGTTGTCGCCCTTGAGGATCAGGTTCAGCTGCGAAGTCTCCTTCAATGCCGAATCCAGGTCTTCCAGGCTGATGCGCTTGCGGGTACGCGCGGCCAGTGCGTTGCGCTTACGCGCGCTGCGCCGGTCGGCGATCTGCCGGGCGATGCGGTCCTCGTCGACGACCAGCAGGTTGTCGCCTGCGCCGGGCACCGACGTGAAGCCGATGACCTGCACCGGACGCGACGGCAGTGCCTCGTGGATGTCCTCGCCGTGCTCGTCGACCATGCGACGCACACGTCCGTAGGCGTCGCCGGCGACGATCGAGTCGCCGACCCGCAGGGTGCCGCGCTGGATGAGCACGGTGGCCACCGGGCCGCGACCGCGATCCAGATGCGCTTCGATCGCCACGCCCTGGGCTTCCATGTCCGGGTTGGCCCGCAGATCCAGCGACGCATCGGCAGTCAGCAACACGGCTTCGAGCAGCGCATCGATGTTGGTGCCCTGCTTGGCCGAGATGTCGACGAACATGGTGTCGCCGCCGTACTCCTCTGCCACCAGGTTGTACTCGGTGAGCTGCGCCCGGATCTTCTGCGGATCCGCGCCTTCCTTGTCGATCTTGTTGACCGCCACCACAATCGGCACATCGGCCGCCTGCGCGTGGTTGATGGCCTCCACCGTCTGCGGCATCACACCGTCGTCGGCGGCGACCACCAGGATGGCGATGTCGGTGGCCTTCGCACCACGGGCACGCATGGCGGTGAACGCCTCGTGACCTGGGGTGTCGATGAAGGTGACCAGTCGCTCGTTGCCGTCCAACTGGGTGAGGACCTGGTAGGCGCCGATGTGCTGGGTGATGCCACCGGCTTCACCCTCGCGCACTGTCGCGTTGCGGATGGTGTCGAGCAGGCGGGTCTTGCCGTGGTCGACGTGACCCATGACGGTGACAACCGGCGGACGGAACTCGAGATCGTCCTCGTCGCCCTCGTCCTCGCCGTAGGTGAGGTCGAAGGACTGGAGCAGCTCGCGGTCCTCGTCTTCCGGGGACACGACCTGAACGACGTAGTTCATCTCGCTGCCGAGGAGTTCGAGGGTCTCGTCACCCACCGACTGGGTGGCCGTGACCATCTCACCGAGGTTGAACAGCGCCTGCACCAGCGATGCCGGGTTGGCGTCGATCTTCTCGGCGAAGTCGCTCAGCGACGCGCCGCGGGCCAGCCGGATGGTCTCACCGTTGCCGTGCGGCAACCGCACGCCACCGACGACCGGCGCCTGCATCGAGTCGTATTCCTGCCGCTTCTGCCGCTTCGACTTGCGTCCACGCCGCGGCGCACCGCCGGGACGGCCGAACGCGCCGGCAGCACCGCCGCGCTGGCCGGGAC
>NZ_JBARXZ010000199.1:0-5736 GCF_049647605.1 Mycobacterium sp.
ACTCGCAGAACGCAAACGCATCAAACTTGCTACCATCGCAAACCGTCGCTTGCAGCACCGACTGCAGGCCGCTTAAACTCTAACCCTGATGACCCAGAGCCTCTCTTCTCGAAACGCCTGATCAGTCTCAAATTGCCTGACGACGAACAGTCGCTGATACCTTGGCTCTGCAATCATCCCGTACCGCGTACATCTGGCTGATCGGCTTGTCGGCGGCTGCGATCGCTCTCGTTCACCTTGCATTATTTAACGGACTAACGCTCCGCTCATCGATGATGGCAAAGACAAATATCGAGGTTGCGCTAATCCGAATGGATCTTACCGAGAATCTTCCGGTATCGATGCAATACCTTAAGTCTATTGCTATCAACGCCCTGTTTCCTATCGGTTTACTGATGGCGGTGATAAAGCGAATGAATCTACTGGCAGCTATCGTTGCAGTTGCCGGCATATTCTACACGATCTGCATGATGCAGAAGTCGGGGCCGGTGATTTTGGCTCTGCCAACTTTAGCATATTTTGTTTGCACACAACGTTGGTTTCGCGCCCTCGTCGGATCAGCTCTTGTCGTAGCGACGGTCTACGCAATGGACTCAATCGCCGAGCCATCGATCCGACCTGAAGCTGTAAACTTCGTTTTCCGTACCGCAAGCGCCGTCTTGCCAGACACTGCGCCGCCGAATTTGTCGCAGCGAGCCCAAAATGTTGCGAGACCAGTTTCCCCTTCCCTCACAACCGATGACGACCATCCAACAATATCATCAGGACTGTTCAAACGAATGGTCATAGTTCCAGGCGACGTCGCGGCGGAGTGGTTCAATACTGTGCCAGCGGATGTGCCCTACGCATACGGTTGCGGCTACCGCTTCTTAACACCTATACTCGGCTGCAAATTTCAAAATTATTCGCTTATACTCTATTCTAAATTCAATCCGGAGTATGCCGGTACAGGCCTTCGCGGCTCATCGAACGCTGCCTCCATGATGACTGCCTACGCAAACTTTGGGATGCTAGGACTTGTGATATCCGGTTTTTTTTTCATCACTTCCTCTTAGCCACGCGGTGAATAGCAACTGAGAGTTTGAGCGCAAAAATCACCTGGCGAGACAAATCACAATTCAAGATACTTCAGTTATGTCGTCGCCACCCAATTGAGCTCAATGCTCCCGAAGCGTCCATGGTTGTAGAAAATAGACGCTCAGATTAAAGGAGCCCTCTATCTTTGGACACGATCTGAATAGCCGGCGTCCTGCCTCTAACGTTTGGCCGGCACTCACTCTTCAGGCTCCATGGAAGCGGCGTTCGTAGCTGGCCGGGCCATGACGTAATCTCTAGTCCGGCGATTCAACGCCGTATGACTCGAGTGATCGCCTCGGAGACACCACACGATCCCTGCCAATCCCACGACAGCGCCATTTCAGCTACGTCAGATCAGATTCTCGTTTGAAACTCTATCTATCGAGCCTTTGCGGGCATACCGACAACCGTTGCTCCATCGGGGACGTCCTTCACGACAACGGCACCTGCCCCTACAACGGACTTACAGCCGATCTTGACGCCGGGAAGAACAATGGCACCGGTCCCGATATACGCGCCGTCACCGATAGTCACCCGACCATTGATGCAAACCCGAGGGGCAAGAGTAACAAAATCCCCAACAACGCAATCATGGGCGACGTAAGAATAGATATTGCAATGAAAGGCTTTCCCGATCCTGGCATCGCACGTGATCGTGGACAGATGAGAGAGAATAAACCCCGCATCGATGGAAACGTTCGGACCAATGTGAGCCGTGGGTGATTGACAGTCGAACATGGAGAATCCATCAGCCTCGCATTGCGCCACCTTCGTCCTACGCAATTCGGGGTCGGCAAAAGCCACGTTGATCCTGAGATCGGCTATCGATTTCGCATCGTCGTACGAGATGACTTCCGCACCGTGAATGACCATCGATCGCTGACGTGGGTCATCGTCGATGAAGTAGAATCGGGGCGCGTACTGCGCAGCTCGCGATATGCTCAGAACAAATTCCATAATCGTTTCACGCGCATAGCCTCCAGCGCTGTAAAATGCAAACCTTGACATACAGCCTCCTGCGCTGCCCGACCGTCGGTCCGAGCGGTTGACGATTCTCAATAGAAACTCGGCCTCAATATTTCCCTCAATGCGAAATTGACCGCAATATAATCAGCTCATTGAAGAGATTTGTTTGAGTTGGGCAGCATGAGCTGAAGATAATCTTCGGCCAATCTATCGTACTTGCGATTGCATAGCAGCCACGTCCGTCCGGCTTTGCCGATAATTTCACGCGCTGCGGAAGGCATCTCAGCGTAGCGCAAGATTTCATTACGTAGCGCATCTGCGTCCCCCGTCGGGACAAAGCTGCCACAACCTGCTTCGTTGATCATCGAAGGATATCCAGAGTAGGAAGCCAGGATCGGCTTGCCCGAAAGCATATAATCGATGACCTTGTTCAGGGACTGGCCGTACTTCCAGACACTCGACGTGTGTGTCGAAAAATACAGCAGATCAACATGCGCCAACACCGATTGAACCATCGTTTTCTTTACCGCAGGCGCGAAGGTAATGTTGGGCAGGTCGGCGCAAAGCTCCTGATACTTGGCTTTGAGATCTCCCTTGCCGACGATCAGGAAATGTATATTCGAGCGCTCCTGTAACGCGCGAGCACAAGCAAATAACGTGTCGAGCGCGTTGGTGATGCCGATGGAACCCGCATGACAGACGACGAATTTGCCTTGAGATATAAACTTGGCTTCGTACTCTGGCTCCAACGGCTCCCCGGCGGCCAATGACACGTCGTCCACGCCCATCGGGATACAATGGACTTTTCGTCTTTGGCCAAGAACCTCGGTTACATGCTCTTCTAGGTTGGGCATCGTTCCGACGATAGCGTCAGCGCGACTATAACCCAGGCGCTCGATGAGGCCGAGTCCGATAACGAAAGGGTTATACTTTCCGAAACCTCCCTCCTCCGTCATCGTCAACGGCCAGATATCGCGAATCTCGAAGACGAGGCGACACCCGTATTTCCAACGCAGCAAAAGTCCGTTGAAGATGGTCAGGAGCGATAGACTCGAAACGATGACGGCGTCGGGACGGCCAAATTGCTTTTTTGGAAGACGCCATAGCCGCCATTCGAAGTCCAGCCAACTCAGTACGCGCCGCGACGACTTGGCGACCCTGTATTTCAGGGTCCTGATCCAGCAAAACTCAACCCCATCCATGATATCGACCTGATGGTCGCCATCAAAGCTGGGGGTGGCAATCAAATGATTTGAATCGGATGCCAGGATCACGGCACGATGCCCCATACGCGCGAATTCACGCATGATAAGAAATCCACGCGCGCCCGCCGATCCTGACATCGGAGGCGCGGCATACTTTGAAACGTACCAAATGTTCAGCGACAAGATGGCTACGCCTCATACATTCTCGGAACGGAATTCACGACTCGGATAACTTCGGAAAAATCGAGCCCTACAGCATCGAGATACCATTTGATATTTGGGTAGCGCGGGCGATTTTCGTCTTCAATAAGCGCTATAGCCTCCTGACGGGTGATCTGCCCCTCGCGGATTTGATTGCTGCGAAACGTATCGTGTTCCGTAAAGCCGGCGATCGTGTAGTAGATGTAGTTATAGAAGGCAGCAGTTCCATCGCCGATGCGCCAAGTGGTTGACGTATCGGGAGCCTTTTCCCAATCGTACTGCGCAAGGCATTGGTCGACGATCCGCTCGTCCCACGTCCAATAATCGAAGATGTGGAAGTAGTCGGACTTCTCTGCAAAGCTGCGATAGTACTCGCCAGACAGGGTATCCCATAGCGAGCTATTGAAATAGCCGGGACTCTGCATCATCGCCTTCAGTCGCAGATACTGGTAGCGAAGTTGTTTCATATTACTGCTGATGTAAACACGCTCCTCTTCGAAATCGGGAGGCACACCTAGGAATCCAGCCTTAAAATGTGTCACTTCCAGCGGATTGACGCCCCAGAGGTTTAGCGTAACTCCCGTCTGGCGCTTGACTGTTTCGACATGACGGAAGAAGTGTTTGTCGCCTGCGGTCAGTATGCTGACCATTCCGAGATTGGGCGCCCTCAACCAGGCGCGCAGATTCATCGCGATATTCTCGCGCTTTTTAGCGATGTCATCGGCGACAATGATATTCTCAACGCCCAACTCAGCAGACATGCGACTGATATTCCGGCGCCCCAGGTCGGTCACCATGCCCCAGTCATATGTATATGTGACAGGTTTCATTCGCAGTTCGTTGACGATCAGATGCAACGCATAACAACTATCCCGGCCACCCGAAAAGGGAACAACGCAGTCGTTGCCGGACTTACGGCGGAACGGTTCCACGAGGGCAAAGAGTTGCTCCTTCGGCTTGGGCTTATTTCTCGGCTTGTAGTGAAGGCAGTAGTTGCACACGCCTTCTTCGTTGAACCGAATGAAGGGCATGGTCTCGGGCAACACACATCGGGTGCAACGTCGGAGTTGGGGCTGAGGGTACGCCAGAAGCTTTTCTTCTGATGACGACAGTGTGAGAGGCGGTATCAGGTTAGCACGATGCCCGGCCTTATTGACGACAACATAGTCTTTCGTGGACGATGGAATGTCGAGAATGACCGCGTCGCGCTTGACTTCCCTGATTTCCTCGCATGTCAGTTCGGTCAACGGAAACTCCTCGGAGGAGAAGTACGTTGCGTTTGATTTTTTGCCTACATAGAGACTGCCATTGTTGGAGAACAGGCAGAGCTTGCCCAGCCTCGGCAGTGCAAGCGCGCAGGCAACGACACCGACACACAGATCAAGAACTTTGGCTGAAATATCCTCGACCTTTCCCCCCTGCTCCAAATGTGCGGCGGCAATCGCGGGGATGACTTCCGTATCGATTTGCAGTTCGCGAACCTTGCCGATCTTTTCCCAGATCGACTCGTGATTGACGATGATGCCGTTGTGCAAAACACAGACGTCGTCGCGAAGCACCGGCTGGTTGTCATCCAGGCCGTTAGTGATCAGCCGACTATGCCCCATAACGACGCCAGTCGAGTAAGGTCGAGATTCACTGAGAAGACGGGAGATCGGGTAGTCCGCCCTGTGAACCTGATAAGCGCCGTCCTGCAAAAACAGCAGCCCGCTGGAATCCTTGCCGCGCTGCTGGGCATGGGTAGCCAGCCTCACAAGGTCATCCCTTACCGACGCAGTAGCCGAGACTATCCCAAAAATTCCACACATGATCTGTGTCCTTACAAGCCGTTTTTGCCTCGAGTGCGGCGTGTCAACTGATGTCAGTGGAGTACCCACACCAGTTGCGCCCAATCAGAGGAGCATGTTTTCCAACTGGCTGAGGGAAGCTAAGAGCGAGGATACCAACCGATGATAGCGCAAGAGACTGAATAGAATTTCCCCTCAAGCAAAACAGCTCAAACTCGTCCTCGGGAACACAATCCAACCAAGGGTTGGTAGAAAGAAACGAGTTTCTCGGCCTCGTGGTCCCAATTGTAGCGATCCAGAACAGCCAAGCGTCCGCGGTCACCCATTGCTTGTGCTTCCTGCGGATTTTCAAGTACCCATTGCATTGCGCCAACCAATGCATCGGTATCCATCGGATCGACTAAGAGCCCACATCCCGCGCTATCAATGATTTCACGCCAAACCGGAAAATCTGATGAAATTACCGGCATCCCTGCCGCCATATACTCGAAGAGCTTGAT
>NZ_JBARXZ010000200.1:0-6815 GCF_049647605.1 Mycobacterium sp.
CGATCTGACCGTCGAGCGCGTTGCGCTGTCCGGTCAACTCCGCCAACTCGTCGAACAACACCTCCAGCCGCTCGCCGGGACGATTCCCGGCAGCGGCCAAAGATGTTGCAGCGGAAGACATACCCCCATACTTGCAGAGGGGGCCGACAATTCTCGGGCCGGAACGCAGGAATCCCAACCACATTCTTTCGTGGGGCTCTTGGGCCAGGAAGTCCTAATCGCAAGGTTTCCCGAGGCTGGTGCACCCCACCCGGGATTCGCGCTAGATCGCCTTCTGGAGACGGGTAGCCGACTACTCTAGGCGCTTCCGATCGGACGGCTCAGCATGACTTTGTACTGTCGCCGTCACGGGAGAAAAGCGATGTCCGCGAAATTCAACCCAAACAGCATAACCTTTGATGAAGGTCTGCAGCGGATCGGCAAAGCGGTTGCACGCGCCGGTCTTTCGACGAAAGAGATAGTCACGTCGCGACATCCGGCGGCGGCGCGCGCGCAGGGCCTTCTGGAGACGACCAACGTGCCGGGGTCGGGCTTTCGGAAGTGGCAGCTTCCTATATACCTCGACCGCCCTAGTCAACTCTTCGTTACGGTGGCCGCGCCCGATCTCGAGGTGCCCGAACACAGCCACGACGAAGGCGATGGTGTTCGGTTCATTGCCGGCGGTTCGATCATCTACGAGGACTACGAGCTGACGCAGGGCGACTGGATGTTCATTCCCGCCGGAGCCAAGTACAGGTTCCGGGTTGGTCGCTTAGGCGCACTCATGTGCTACTGCTACTGCTGTTCCTGCGCGAGAAGTGTTGAGCTGGGCGAGGATGTGGTGAATCCCCCAGACCCGATCATCGGCCCGTAGCCGAAGCGTAACGGTGG
Source organism: Mycobacterium sp. (assembly GCF_049647605.1). Lineage (GTDB taxonomy): Bacteria > Actinomycetota > Actinomycetes > Mycobacteriales > Mycobacteriaceae > Mycobacterium. Next base: position 871 of record NZ_JBARXZ010000200.1, read on the forward strand.
CGTCGGGCTTCCCCGCAACTCGCGGTTTCGCGCGACCTCGGTTGGCCGGACTCGTATTGACCAACCACAAAATTTAGCCGGAACGTACGTCTCGGCTCAATCACGTCGTGCACAACAGCTGGGGCTGCTCGCAGATCGCTGTCATCAGAGCTTCTAGTCCGGCAGCATCGGCATCTCCCAGCCGGGATCACGCCCCACCAGGACCGCGCGGGTCAGCGCCGCAGTCCCGAACCGCTGCCGGATCCGGTCCACCGCCGAGTCCACAGCGTGCAGGTCAGCACCCCCGGCCAGCGGTAGCTCCAACTGCTGGGCGCCGTCGGAGGCGATATTCGACACCGCAAAACCCACAAGTGTCAGACCGCGCTCCCGGCACAGCGGGGTAACCCCCGCGATCAGGCCACGAGCGGCGGCCAAGATGGGCTCGGTGGCTGCGGTGGCCCGCGGCAGGGTGGACGAGCGGGTGGCGCGGCCGAAATCGTCGAAGCGAAGCCGCAGCGTGACCGTACGCCCGGTGCGATTGGCGGCGCGCATCCGCCGGGTGATGCGATCGACGAGATTGACCACCACCGCATCGATTTCGTTGGGCAACATGGTGTTCCCTGCGCGACCGAGAGCGCGCTGGGCGCCCACTGAACGCCTCCTGGTGCCGGTGGTGACCCGGCGGCGGTCGATGTTGCGGGACAGGCAGTAGAGCTGACGGCCCATCGCCGCACCGACCAGGGAAGCCAACGTCGACTCGCCCAGTTCAGCGACCTGGGCAACAGTGAGGATGCCGTGTTGCCGCAGCCGTTCCTCGGTCTTGGCACCCACTCCCCACAACCGGCGGACGGGCAGCGGATGCAGGAACTGCAGTTCCCGGCCGGGCGGTACCAACAGCAGCCCGTCGGGTTTGGCCTCCTGGCTGGCGACCTTGGCGAGGAACTTGGTGCGGGCGATGCCGACCGTGATCGGCAGGCCCACCTCGTCTTGCACGCGCGCCCGAAGCCGCGCCGCGATCTGCACCGGGGTGCCCGCAATGTGTCGTAGCCCGGCCACCTCGAGGAACGCCTCGTCGACCGACAGCGGTTCGACAAGCGGCGTGGTGTCCCGGAAAACCTCGAACACCGCGGAGCTGGCCTGTGAATACGCCGACATGCGCGGTGGAACGATGACGGCGGCGGGGCACAGGCGCAACGCTTGCCGGCCGCCCATCGCGGTCTTCACCCCGTACGCCTTGGCTTCGTAGCTGGCCGCCAGCACAACGCCGCCGCCCACGATCACCGGCCGGCCGCGCAGCGTGGGATCGTCACGTTGCTCCACCGAGGCGTAGAACGAATCCAGATCGGCATGCAGCACAGTTGCCGCGCCTTCTGGGATCTCTGACTGCGCCACGGCCTCACCTCTGGATGTCTGCGGCGGATGAGCTGGTGTGGTCCCGCGGAACCACTGTCCCACTGCCCACCGACAGAATCTGCTCGACGACGGACTCATCGAGATGTTTTCCTCGAGATGACGTGATCGGCGACTGTTCGGTGCGCCGCAACCTCGAAACAACTCGGCTGTGCCACGCTGAGACGATGGTCGAGGTGTTGATCGCCGAACCCGGGGAGCTCGGCAGAGATCAGCTTGCTGACGCAGAAATATTGGTGCGCAATGCATTCGGCAGCAACTTCCGATCTCACGATTGGCTGCACGCCGTCGAAGGCGTCCACGTGGTCGCCACCAGCGGCACATCCCTGGTGGCATTTGCCGCCGTCGTCGCCAGGACCCTGCATCACAACGGCGTCGCCTTCGGCACCGGCTATGTCGAAGGGGTGGCGGTTCGGGGCGACATGCAGGGGAGTGGGCTGGGACGCATGGTCATGGACCGCGCGGAGAACATCATCAGGTCCCGCCACCAACTCGGTGCTCTCAATGCCGTCGATACTGCCGCCGACTTCTATGGCGCCCGCGGCTGGCAGCCCTGGACCGGACACACCCAGGCAGCCGGCCCGGCGGGCGTCGTCGACACCTACGACGACGGTGACCGGATCTACCTTCTGTACCCCGGCTGGCAGGCCGCACCGTTGGACCCCACCACCGCGCTGATCTGCGACTGGCGACCCGGCGACCTTTGGTAGCGCGCCGCCTCGGGAGTTACGGGACGGTGTTGTAGATGCTGGTCACCCAGATGTGGGTGAGGGTGTCGACCAGCCGGTCCCGCGCCACGGCAAGCTGTTCGTCGGCGAGCGCGGCCACCATCATGCGCTCGTTCATCTCATTGAGTGCGGTCGCGAGATCGCGGGCGGCAATGGTCTCCGGTGCTGCGCCGCGGTCGCGTTCGGCCTGTATCAGCGCCGTCGTCTGGCCGATCCATTTGTCCATGAAACGCGACCACAGCGCCCGCACCTCGGGGTTGGTGCCGGCGGCCTCGGCGCCGGCACGGCTGATCACTGGGTCGGAGGCGAAGGCGTCGAAAAACGTGTTGATGCCGGCACGGATGTCACGGCGCGGATCGGGGGGGGGGGGCAGCTGGTCCGTCGCGGCGTCGAAGCCGGAGTCGGCACGCTGGATCAGCGGTTCGAGCAGCGACAGCAGAACGGCTTCCTTGGACGGGAAGTAGAAGTAGAACGTCGGCCGGGACAGGCCGGCACCCTTGGCCAAATCGTCGACGGAGATGTCGGCGTAGGACCGATCCCGGAGAAGGCGGACGGCGGTATCCAAGATGGCCTGTTCACGCTGGTCGCCGGACGGCCGAGTGGTCCGGCGGCCACGGGAAACGCGAGGCTTGCCGACGGTGGTCACAGTCGCTGACTTTACAGCAAGTCGAACTTCTCAACAGATCGTTGACCTACTCGACAGGATGTTGATAGCTTTGGCATATGACCGAATTTGTCGATGTAGTCATCGTTGGTGCCGGGATCTCGGGCATCAGTGCCGCATGGCATCTCCAGCAGCGGTCCCCCGGCAAGAAGTACATGATCCTCGAGGCCCGCGCCGATCTGGGCGGAACCTGGGACCTGTTCAAGTACCCCGGCATCCGGTCCGACTCCGACATGTTCACCCTCGGGTTCCGGTTCAAGCCGTGGACGTCGGCCAGGTCGATCGCCGACGGGCCGTCCATCCTGGCCTACCTGAAAGAGGCGGCCCACGAGAACGGCATCGACAAGCACATGCGGTTCGGTCACAAGGTGCTGGCCGCGGACTGGTCGGATGCCGACAACCGGTGGAACCTCACCGTCGAAACCGACGGTGAGCAGAAGACCATCGCCTGCGGCTTCCTGCTGGCCTGCAGCGGCTACTACAACTACGACCAGGGCTACACGCCGGACTTCCCGGGGGCCGAAGACTTCACCGGCACCATCGTGCATCCGCAACACTGGCCGGAGGACCTGGACTATGCCGGCAAGAAGATCGTTGTCATCGGCAGTGGCGCCACCGCGGTCACCCTGATCCCCGCCCTTGCACAATCCGGTGCCGGCCATGTGACGATGCTGCAACGCACACCCACCTACGTCGGAGCGCTGCCGCAGATCGACCCGGTAGCCGAGAAGGCCAACAAGTACCTGCCCCCGAAGATCGCGCACATCATCAACCGGTGGAAAGCGATCATCTTCAGCACCACGCAGTACCAACTCTCACAACGCTTTCCGAACTACATGCGGAAAACCCTGCTGACCATGGCGCAACGTCGCCTACCTGCCGGCTACGACGTCGAAAAGCACTTCGGACCCGATTACAAGCCGTGGGATCAGCGACTCTGCCTGGCGCCCAACGGAGATCTGTTCAAGACGATCCGCAAGGGCAACGCCGACGTCGTCACCGACACCATCGAGCGATTCACCGCCACCGGTATCCAACTCAGCTCCGGTGACCACCTCGACGCCGACATCATCGTCACCGCAACGGGATTGAACATCCGTTTCTTCGGCGGCGCCCAGGTGCTGCGCAACGGCACCCCGATCGGCCTCTCCGACGCCGTGGCCTACAAGGGCATGATGCTCTCCGGACTGCCCAACATGGTGTTCACCTTCGGCTACACCAATGCCTCCTGGACGCTGAAAGCCGATCTGACCTCAGAGTTCGTGGCCAAGCTGCTGAACTACATGGATGCCAACGGGTACGACACGGTGGTACCCGAAGAGCCGGGCCCAGACGTCGAGCGTCGCCCCTTCGTCGACCTGTCATCGGGCTACATCCTGCGTGCCATCGACCAGCTGCCGAAGTCGGGCTCGGTGACACCGTGGCGGCTCAAACAGAACTACTTCGTCGATCTACGCCTGATCAGGCAGGGCAAGGTCGACGACTCGGCTCTGCACTTCACCAAACACCGGACGCCGGTGACGGCTTCGTAGTCAGGCCTTGTGGTCAGGCCGAAACCACGACGATTCCGTCGTCATCGCTGTAGGCGATGTGTCCGGGCACAAACGTGACACCACCGAAGCTGACCTCGGCATCACGTTCGCCCGCACCGGTTTTGGTGCTCTTGCGCGGGTTGGTGCCCAAAGCCTTGATCCCGATGTCGAGGGTGCGCAACGTCGACGCGTCGCGCACCGCACCATTGATGATCAGGCCGGACCAGCCGTTCGCCCGCCCCAACTCGGCGATGAGATCGCCGACCAGGGCAGTGTGCACCGAGGCATCGCCATCGATGACCAGCACGGCGCCGTCACCCGGCTCCGACAGCACCGACTTCAGCAGCGCATTGTCCTGAAAGCAGCGAACCGTGACGATGGGGCCGGCAAAGATGTCCCGACCGCCGAACTGTCGGAGCTGAAGATCGCAGCTGCGGACCTCAGGTCCGATCTCGTCGACCAGATCGGCAGTCGCGCGTGGAGTCACAGTCACGCGTGCATGTTATCGGGCGGCCGGTGACCCCACTGCGCCGAGTCTGCCGGTGCTTCCGGAGCGACTAGCTGTCGTCGGAGCTGCGGCGCAACTGTCGGATCACCAGCAATGCCAGCAGGCTCACCGCGATGGCGACCACCAGCGGCAGCGGGGAACGGCCCTGCTCGACTGGTCGTGCCAGCGGGGCGGCTACGCCGTCAGATGCCTGCTCGACCGCCGATTTGGCCTGAGCTGCAGCCTCTTTGGCGCCATCGCTGACCGAGGCGACCGGTGCCGGCAGATCGGCGGCCGGCACGGCAGGCTCGATCACGACAGGTTCGACGGCGGCAGGAGGCGGCGGTTTCTTCTCCGGGGCTTTCTTCGCCGGCGCCTTTTTGGCCGGAGCCTTCTTCACGGCTTTCGCCGGGGCCTTCTTGGCGGGGGCTTTCCTGGCTGGGGCCTTCTTGGCGGGAGCCTTTTTGGCCGGGGCGTTCTCGGCGGCCGCCTTCGGGGCCGACGGATCCGGAGCCGACGAATGCCCAAGGGTCTCGGGTGCGGCCTCGGGACGCTTGTCGGACGGCTCCTGCGGGTCGGCCATCAGGTGTGCTCCTTTGCATCGTCATTCTCATCAGTGAGACCGGCAGTCCCCCCATCATGCCAGCCGACCTGCGGCGTCACCCCGTCACCGTCAGCGCTGCCGCCAACGTCAGCGCCACCGCCATCAGCGCCAGCTCTGTCACCGCCTTCTTGCGGGAGGCGGCGGCGCTGACCCGGTGCGACGCTGCCGCGGGAACCCACCGGGTCCGGTTGCGCCAGGCCAAGCCCAGCAGGACCGCGGTCACCGCGACCTTGGCCAACAGAATCCGGCCGTACCCGGTGGCATACAGATCCGAGGGCGCCGCGACGCGGGTCACGGCGCTGACGCTGCCCGCCACCGCCAGCGTCGCCACACACACCAGAGACGTCTGCGAGAACTGCGGCAAGACCCGGGCCCACTGCCCGCGGCTGTTCACGGTCAAAACCAGAGCGACCAGCAGCCCACACCAGAGCGCGGCAGCCAGGGCGTGCGTCACCACGGCGGTGGCGCCCAGGGGTCCCTCGGCCAGCTGCCCGGTGACGGCCCGAGCCGCGATCCCGGCACCCGCTGCGCAGGCGATGGC
>NZ_JBARXZ010000201.1:0-31747 GCF_049647605.1 Mycobacterium sp.
GCCCGCCACCGCCGCCGCCCCCGCGGGGTGGGCCCGCCCCACCGGTACCGCCCAGACCGCCGCCGCCACCGCCACCGCGCTATACCACCGCAACGGTCATCACCCACCCGCTGCCCGGAGGCGGCCACGTCATCCTGGTGGCCGACACCACCTCGACCACAACGTTGCTCCGCCAACTGCGCATCATCCTGATCGTCTCCGGTGTGGTCGTGCTCGCCATCGCCGCGCTCGGGCTGGCCGTCGTGGTCCGCGCCGCGATGGCGCCGCTGCACCGACTCACCTACGTCGCGGGATCGATCGCCGCCGGGGACCGGGGACGGCGTGTGCATCCGGACCGCCCGGCCACCGAATTAGGCCGCGCCGCCGCCGCATTCGACACCATGCTGGACGCGCTGGAAGACTCCGAGAAGCGCGCCAGGGCGGCCGCGGACACCGCGACCCAAGCCGAATCGACAACACGGCAGTTCCTCGCCGACGCCGCACACGAACTGCGCACACCCATCGCCGGCATTCAGGCCGGCGCCGAGCAGATCGCCTCGGCGGCGGGCCAAATCAGCGACGACCCGGAGTCTGCCCGACAACAACACCGGGCCGATCTGGTGCTCACCGAAGCCCGCCGCGCCGGCAGGCTCGTCGGCGACATGCTCGACCTCAGCCGCATCGACGCCGGGCTGCCGCTGGATCTGCAGGAATGCGATCTTGTCGGCCTGGCCCAAGCCGAACGCGATCGCAGCGCGCTCCTGGCCCCTTCGGTTCAGGTGTCATGCACCGGGGCAACGGCCGTGCCGATCCGGGCAGACCCCAACCGGGTCGCGCAGATCCTGGCCAACGTCGCCGACAACGCGCGTCGCCACACCCCGCCCGGCGGAACGATCGTCATCGACGTCGGTTGCCACGACAACATGGCCCACGTCACGATCACCGACTCCGGAGCCGGCGTGCCGGCGGATCAGTGCGCCCGCATCTTCGAACGGCTGGTGCGCCTCGATGAGGCCCGGGCCCGCGACCGCGGCGGCGCCGGCCTGGGGCTGCCCATCGCCCGTGCGTTGGCCCGCGCCCACGGCGGCGACCTCGTATGTGAGCCGTATCACCCGGGCGCACGCTTCACGCTGCGCCTGCCGACGGGAGGGAGTCGGTGACGCCCCCACAAACACGTCAGGCCCCCTCCGAAGAGGGGGCCTGATCAGTGTGGCAGGTACAGGATTCGAACCTGTGTAGGCGTTAGCCGACGGATTTACAGTCCGCTCCCATTGGCCGCTCGGGCAACCTGCCGGGTCCGCACCCACCCGTACCGTTTCAAGGGCGGGCTACTCCGCAGAGCTTGTTCTCGCTCCGCATCGTGACCCTCCGGGTTTGGTGCGACATGAAGGTTACAACGAGGATGTACCGAATACGAAAACGGCCACCGATCGAGCAGAGGGGAATGTGTCCAATGGCGGATTCATCGTTTGACGTTGTGAGCAAAGTCGACCGGCAGGAAGTCGACAACGCACTGAATCAAGCAGGCAAGGAACTGGCCACCCGGTTCGACTTCCGCGGCACCGAAACCACCATCGCGTGGAAGAGCGACGAGGTGATCGAGCTGGTCAGCTCCACCGAAGAGCGCCTCAAGGCCGCAGTCGACGTGTTCAAGGAGAAGCTGGTCCGCCGGGACATCTCCATGAAGGCGTTCGACGCCGGCGATCCGCAGCCCTCCGGTAAGACGTTCAAGGTCTCCGGCACCCTCAAGCAGGGCATCAGCAGCGAGGAAGCCAAGAAGATCACCAAGCTCATCCGCGACGAGGGCCCCAAGGGCGTCAAGGCGCAGATCCAGGGTGAGGAGATCCGGGTGAGCTCCAAGAGCCGTGACGACCTGCAGACCGTTCAGTCGCTGCTGCGCGGCGCCGACCTCGACGTCGCACTGCAGTTCGTCAACTACCGGTAGTTCAGGACCGCAGTGCCACCGGCCCGGGACGATTCAGTACCCGGGCCGGGCACAGCAGCGCCACCGCGGCGGTGACGACGGCAGCCACCACAAACGCCACCCGCACCGAGACCGTATCGGCGGTCGATCCCAGCAGCGCGGCCGCGATCGGCCGCGATCCGAGGAAACCGACCAGCCACAGTGACATGATCCGGCCCCGGTACTCGTCGGGCACCCGGGACTGCACCAGGGTGCTCAACCCCGTCATCCCCCACGAGAACCCGCACCCGGTCACGGCGAACGCCGCCAGCACCCCCGCCGTCCACGGGCTGGCCGCGACGCCCCCCGAGCCCAACGCCATCAGCCACAGCCCGCCGGCGGCCGTAGTGCCCGCTGACACGCGACTGGCGGCCAGCGCCTGCGCCACCAGACCCAAGGCGGCCCCGACACCGAACGCGGCCGTGAGAGCGCCCACCAGAGCGGTGCCGCCGTCGAGCTCGGCGGCCATCGACGGCGCCAGCGTCATCGATGGGTCCGCGGCGAAACCGACCACGGAGACACCGAGCAGCATCAGGAACAGCGGACGGTCGGCCCAGACGTAGCGCAGGGCGGCTCGCACCCGGTAGTCGGTGTTCGCGGCGTGCTGCTTGGGCCGCGGGAACGTCACCGGCAGCAGCATCACGATGAACGCCAGGTGGGTCGCGGCGCTGGCACCGAAAGCGGCGGTGGGCCCCAGATGGGCCAGTACCAGCGCCCCGAGCACCGGGCCGCCGATCCGCGCCACCGTCAGCGGGACGGTGTTGAGGTTCATCCCGATCGACAGCTCACCGGGGCGCAACAGCGAGGGCACGATGGACTGCATCGCGGGTCCGCCGACCACAAAGCCGACCCCGACCACCGCCGACGCACCGATGATCGGCAGCGCCGCGGCCAGCCCCTGCGGATCGGTGGTCACAAACGACCACACCGCCAAGGCGCCGGAGCCCACCAGACACACAACCCGGCCGATCATCACCTGCCGGATCGGGTCGCCCCGGTCGGCCCACTTGCCCGCCAACGGGTTGAGCACCATCTGCGGCACGAACATCGCCACGCCGAGCAGCCCGACCATCAGCGCGGACCCGGTGGCGTCGAACACCACGACGGCGGCCACCAGATTGTGGGTCCACACCCCGGCCGCGCTGAGCAGCTTGCCCCAGAACAGGACTCCGAACGCGGGATCCATCAACAATCGGAAGGCATTGCGCGGCGGCGCCGAAACGACCGTTTCCGCGGTCATGCCGGCACCTGCTCGCGATAACTCACCTTGTTTACATAGCACATAAATGTTTTGGGGCCGAAGTCTCCAACGTGGGCACTGGCCGAACCAACTGGCCGATGCCTAGGCTGAAGTGACGAGTACCACACCTTGTTCCGGGGAAGCGAGGGCGCCGCGTGAGTTCAGCCGACCAGACCCAACAAACCGAGGACGTTCTCGAAGACGTCGACGTGGTGATCGTCGGCGCCGGATTCTCCGGGATCGGCGCCGCGTACCGGATCACCGAACGCAACCCCGGCCTGACCTACGTCGTCCTGGAACGTCGCGAACGCCTGGGCGGCACCTGGGATCTGTTCCGCTACCCCGGCGTGCGCAGCGACAGCAGCATCTTCACGCTGAGTTTCCCGTGGGAACCCTGGACCCGGCGCGACCACATGGCCGACGGCGACGATATCCGCCACTACCTGCAGGACACCGCACACAAGCACGGCATCGACCGTCACATCCACTATCGCAGTCACGTCCGCTCCGCCGACTGGGACTCGACCACGGACACCTGGACCGTCCGGACCGACACCGACGGGCAGCCCAAGACCTACCGGACACGGTTTGTCTTCTTCGGCAGCGGCTACTACAACTACGACTCCGGCCACACACCGGATTTTCCTGGTATCAACAGCTTCGGCGGTCAGGTGGTCCACCCACAGTTCTGGCCCGAGGACCTCGACCACGCCGGCAAACGGGTTGTCGTGATCGGCAGTGGCGCCACCGCGATCTCGCTGGTCCCCGCTTTGGCGCGCACCGCCGCGGCGGTGACGATGCTGCAGCGCTCGCCCAGCTACGTGCTGTCCGGCCCTCGCGTCGACCCGCTCACCGAGCTGATACGAAAAAAGTTTCCGCGCAACATTTCTCACAGCTTCGCAAAGTGGCGCAACGCACTCGTAGAAGGCCTGGTCTGGTTCGTCGCACGGACCTTCCCACGGATGGCCGCCCGGTTCCTCCGGCGTCAGGCCACGGCCAGCCTGCCGGTCGGCTATCCCGTCGACGTGCACTTCAAACCCCACTACAACCCCTGGGACCAACGACTGTGCGTGGTGCCCGACGGGGACCTGTACGCGGCGATCAGCTCCGGCCGCGCCCACATCGCCACCGACCACATCGATCACTTCGATGCCACCGGAATCGCATTGCGCTCGGGCGGACATCTCGACGCCGACATCGTCGTCACCGCGACCGGCCTGCAACTACTGGCACTCGGGGGTGTCCGCCTCAGCGTCGACGGCGCCGAGATCACCCCCCAGGAGCGCTTTGTCTACAAGGCACACCTGCTCGAGGACGTCCCCAACCTGGCGTGGTGCGTCGGCTACACCAATGCATCGTGGACGCTGCGCGCCGACATGACAGCACAATCAGTCGCGAAGTTGCTGGCGTACATGAACTCTCGCGGATACACCCATGCCTTTCCTCATCTGGGTGACCGACCGATGCGGGAGAAGCTGGCCTGGGACATCAAAGCCAACTACGTGCTGCGCAACCCGCACGCCCTACCCAAGTCGGGCACCAAGCGGCCGTGGAACGTGCGGCAGAACTTCTTCACCGACGCCATCGACCACCGGTTCGACCACATCGACGAATCCATGATCTTCGGCCGCGCCGCCGACGTGCGGCCGGCTCCGCTGCACCGGGAGATTCCGGCCAGCGCGTGAGAGCCCGGCTCAGCTGCCGGCGGTAACCGGTGTGTCGACGCGGGTGCCCTCGGAGTTGTTACCAGAAGCGCCGGTGTTACCGGCGCGGGCCGAACGCCGATCCGACCGGTCCCGGGTGACCGAGCCGACGGCGTCGTCCGAACGGTCACGATGCAGCCGCAGCCGCCGCTGCACGCCACTGTCGCGCTTCACCTTGCCCTCGGCGGCATCGGCTTCGGGTGCGCTCTCGGCTTCGGTAGCGCTCCCTGCGTCGGCAGAGTGAGTTTTCGTGGCGGTACGAGTGGTGCGCGCAGCCGGGGCGATCGGGGCGCCCCCTGGCTCCGATACCGCAGTGCCGCCGGCGATCTCGGCCGCCTCCGGGGCAGCGCCGGCACGGTCACCCGATTCGGGCAGCGTCGGCTCCGGCTCGATCACCGGCGGAGGCGGGGGCGTGAAGACCAGGCGCCCATGCTGGATTCGTGGCCCGAGATTCGGGGTCATCGACGAGTAACCGGCCGCGACGATCGGCATCAACGCCTTGTCGATCTCGGCGACCATCCAGCCTGGCACTCCGAGCTGGCGCAACGGCCTGGTGACCGGAAGCTCATCCCGGGGCACTAGGTAGGTCGTCGTGACGCCGCCCAGGGAGTTGGTGACCCGCGAGACCAGAATCGCCTGCGACACACTGTCGAGCGCCGTCTGCGAATGATCGTTGGTCCCATTGACCGTGTACACGGCGCCCATCACCGCATTGGCAACAGCGAGCAGATTCCACGGACGATCCGGCGGGTTGGCCCACCCATCCCACTGCTCATTGACCACCACGACGTTGTACTGACTCTCCGGCACCGGACCGAATGTCTGACCGATGAACGGGATCGTCACGCCACGCAGGTACATGTCACCAACGCCGCGCACCATCCCACCGAACAAGTAGAAGGTCACATCCCCCGGCAGTGGCGCATCCGGGGCACTCTGCAGATACCGCAGCTCCCTCTCGACCACCAGCGTGCCCTGGCTGAGGGCGGCGACCACCACGGGCTCGCCACCCTGCAGTTCTTTCAAGATCGCGGCGTGGAGTAGTTGTTGTCCGATGTCGGTCGACTGATCAGCCGTCAACGCGCCCGGACCGGACACGATCCCCAATTGGGCCGGGTAGGCCAGCGGGACCGGCGTGGTTCCGGGCAGCCAGTTCTGGCCGACCTGCGACGCGAAGTCGAGCCAGCCCTCCTGGGTGAAGCCGGAGGCGGCCATCATCTGATCCAGAATCGGCCACTGCGTAGGGCGTCCGCCGTTCAACCCGATTCGTGTCTGCGCGGCGACCAGCACCCCTGGTCCGGTGACAACCAGTGCGACCGCGACCAATATGGCCGCCACCCAACGCCGACCCATCCGTTTCGCCGATTGTCGGCTTGCCAGTAGACGAACTTCGCGTGACATCACTACCCCCCATGACACGAACCGAGAGCAGCTCCCCGATTCGCTGCCCCTCACGGAATCCCGCCGCATCACATGATGACGGCTGTCCCCCAACCATGACCCCATTGCCAGCAAGTCATATCGACGGTCGAAATAGTAACCTGCAGACACCCAAAGCCGGTGCCGATACGACGATATGACGATTAGCTGCCCGCGGCGGTAGCCACCTTCGCCCCAGGCACCGACGACCGTCCACGCCCACGTGAAATGCACACAATCGCCGTCTGCGGTCGGCGAAGAATGCATACTTGGGACGGAATTCGTTCGGCCGAGCCGTACGCATGGCGAGCCGCGAAAGGGACGTGTTGCCAACAACACCGGAGGGGCCACCGACCGAGGACCTCGTTCCGGTCGGCACCCCCATCGACCTGGACAACTGTGCCCGCGAACCGATCCACAGCCCGGGCAGCATCCAGCCCCGCGGTGTCCTCGCCGTGGTGCGCGAACCGGATTTCGAAGTCCGTCAGGTCAGCGCCAACGTCACCGAGCTACTCGGCCGCCCGGTCGAGGCGGTGCTGGGACGGCACTTGTCGGCACTCATCGGAGTCGACCAGGCCGCGCGCATCGAACAGGCCAGTTCGACGTTCAGCGATCTGCGCCAACGCAACCCGCTCGACTGTGAGATCGAGGTCCACGGCCGGCCACGGCCCTTCGACGCGATCCTGCACCGCGAGCCGGGTGGAGTGCTGCTCGTCGAGCTCGAAATCGCCTACGGTGAACGACCTTTCTCGTTCCCCAACACCTATCAAGCGGTACGGGGGGCGGTCGAGGAACTCAACCGCGCCGGCACCCTGGCCGACCTGTACAACAGCACCGCCCGCGCCGTACGCAAACTCACCGGGTTCGACCGGGTGATGGTGTACCGCTACGACGAGGACTACAACGGAGAGGTCGTCGCCGAAGCCAAACGCGAGGACCTCAACTCATTCCTCGGGCTGCACTATCCAGCCACTGATATCCCGGCGCAGGCGCGCGCGCTGTACGAGAAGAACTGGATCCGGCTGATCTCGGACGTCGGCTACACACCCGCACCACTGGTTCCGGCGGGGGCACCGCTGGATCTCACGCACGCCACCCTGCGCAGCGTCTCACCGATCCACATCGAATACCTGCGCAACATGGGAGTGCAGGCGTCGATGTCGATCTCACTGCTGCGACGCGGTCAACTGTGGGGGCTGATCGCCTGCCACCACTACGCCGGTCCGCACCTACCGCCGTACGGCACTCGGGCGGCGGCGGAGTTCCTGGGTTCCACACTGTCGCTTCGCCTGGTCGACCAGGCCGAAGGTGACCAACTGCACAAGCAACTGGCCGCGCAGGCCGCGCTGACAAAACTGACCGGGGCCGCTCTGGAGAACAGCACGCCATTGGCGCGGGCACTGCTGAGGGATACCGATCTGCTGGATCTGGTCGCCGCCGAGAGCGTCGTCGTCGGCATCGGCGGCGAGATCCGGGTTCGCGGGTCGGCTCCCCCACCCGAGGTCGTCACTGCCGTCGCCGCCTGGGCGCGCGGTGCGGACGACGAGATCGCCACCACCGAATGCCTGTCGCGCGAACTGCCCGAACTCGATATCGATCCGCAGGTGGCCGCAGGTGCGCTGGCACTCAGGCTGCCCGACCAGCAGTACATCATCTGGTTCCGGCGCGAAGTGATCCGCTCCGTGGACTGGGGTGGCGATCCGCACAACAAAGCGATCGCGGTCCAGGAAGGCGACGAGGTCCGGCTCAGCCCACGCAAATCATTCGAGCGTTGGCGTGAGATCGTGCATCAGCGCAGCGATCCATGGACCTCCGGGGAAACCGGCTCCGCAGAAGCGCTGCGCCGCCATCTGGTCGAGTCGCTGTACCACCGCTCGCAGGCCGCACTACGGGTAGCCGAGACTTTGCAACGCAGCCTGCTGCCCGCATCGATCCCGACGCTGGATCGCTGGCAACTCTCTGCGCACTACGAACCCGCTGCCGGCGACCGGGTCGGCGGTGACTGGTACGACGCGTTCACACTGCGTGACGGCCGGTTGATCGTGCTGCTCGGGGACGTCGCCGGGCACGGCATCACCGCCGCGGGAACCATGGCGCAGCTCCGCAATGCCCTACGTGCCCAGTTGTTCGCCGGCGCGACACCCGCCGATGCTTTGAGCCAACTCAACGATTTCTGTGTGCACCTGCTGCCGCGGGCATTCGCCACCGTGCTGGCAGTGCGGGTCGATCTGGACACCGGACGGGTGGAGGCCGCCTCGGCCGGGCAGTTGATGCCGTTCATGACAAACTGCTCGACGCCGGCGGTCCCGGCACCGATACAGCTGTCACCGCCGATCGGTGTCGGCAAGGGCGCGACCTATCACCCCAGCGTGTTCACCGTCGAAACCGGGCACGGGCTGGTGCTGTTCTCCGATGGCCTCGTCGAACGCCGCCGCCAAACCATCGATGACGGGCTGGAACGGCTGGGCCAGATCCTCGGAAGTGCCGGCGACAAACCGGCCTCCTGGATCTGGCAGACCATGGCAGCGGGCTGGACCGACGATGACGTCACCGTCGTCACGCTGCGGCGACGCTGATCGAAAGACGGCGGTCGCGGCGTAGGGCACCACACTTTCAGATGGGGACAGCGACATGTCGACCCCTCGACGACATCGGCTGCCACCGCTTCCAGCCGGTGACCAGCGCCGCAACCACCGCGACACCTCATGCTCGGGGGCGGGCTCTGGGAAGTATCGGGAGCCGCGCGGGTGAACTCAGGGTCCATCTCCGTTGACGCGACCGACATCGCAGGGTCGATGCCGGAAGCTTGAGGCGTGTGCCGCCACCAGTCCGCATATGCCACTCTCTCGAGCAACCCCCGCGATTGAACAAAAAGGAGATTACGCGACCCGCGACACTTTTGCACACTTTCGGCACCGCTGAATGAATCTGGTGCATCCTGGCGAAAATCTGCAGGTATTTGCCGCGTTTGCCAGGACAGGCCGGAAGAACCCGGTGAAATCACCCGACCGGCAGCGGTAACCCGACTTCGAGAAAAGTAGCTCTGTTAACGAACTTCGGCAAACATGAACATGCCTGCTCGGTACTTTTTCGCGCGGCCTACGGGCACGCTACACCGACGGTGGGCAACGCCGGACCCGATCCGCAGCGCGCCCCAATCCACAGCGCACCCGATTCACAGCGAACTCATTTTGCGGGCTCAGATCAGGTCAACCGGCGCGATTCACGCCCTCCACTACCGCCGACAACAGTCCCGGAATCGCGGCCTCGACATCGCCGGTCCGTAACCGCTGCCGCACACCTCCATCGGAAACCACCCGGTCGACGAGCCCGGCCTCACGCAGGATCTTGAAATGGTGGGTGGCCGTCGACTTGTTGATGCCGTCATACAGCGACGCGCACTGCATCGGAGCAGCGGCGTTGTACAGCCGGCGCACCATTTCCAACCGGACCGGATCCTGCAGGGCTGCCAACACTTGATGAACCGGAGCCACCGGATGGTGCAAAACCTCGGTCGTCATGCTGTGTCCTTCGCCACCGGAAAATCCGTTTGATGATCATCAAACCGGGCGTAGGCTCAGCCCGGTTCGATAACCATCAAACTTACTCCAGGAGGGGCCATGTCGCCGGCCCAGGCGGACCCGACCACGCGGACCGACACCCAGCGTTGGGCCTACCCACTGCTGCTGGTGCTGTGCGGAGTGGCCCTCGGCGTGTCCGGGCTCCCCGCCCCCCTCTACGGCATCTACGAATCCACCTGGCATCTCACACCACTGGCCACCACCATCGTCTTCGCGGTGTACGCGCTTGCCGCACTGATCGCAGTGTTGGTGTCCGGAAGGATCTCCGACGTCATCGGCCGCAAGCCCGTACTCCTCGGCGCACTGATCGCGCTGATCGTCGGGTTGGTGCTGTTCCTACTGGCCGAGGACATCGTCCTGCTCCTGGTGGCGCGCGCCGTCCATGGAGCCGCCGTCGGCTCCATCGTGGTGGCCGCCGCCGCGGCCCTGCTGGACCTACGCCCCCAGCACGGCCTGCGCTCCGGCCAACTCAGCGGAGTCAGCTTCAACATCGGCATCGCCGTGGCAATCGTCGCCTCCTCCGTACTCGCCCAGTACGCACCGCACCCGCTGCGCACCCCGTACGCCGTCGTGGCCGCCGTCTGCGCCGTTGTCGGGATCGGCGTCCTGATGCTGCGCGAAACGCACACCACCCGCTCGGCAGGCCCGATCCGCATCTCCAAACCCGCTGTACCACAAGAGATCAAAGCCGACTTCTGGTTTGCCGCGCTCGGTGCGATGGCGTCCTGGTCGGTGCTGGGAGTGCTGCTGTCGCTGTACCCGTCACTGGCCGCGCACCAGACCCACATCGACAACCTGCTGTTCGCCGGCGGGGTCGTCGGCATCACCGCATTCGCTGCCGCGCTGGCACAGCTGGCCGCCACCAAGGTCCCCGCGCACCGCGCCGCGATCCTGGGCGATATCGGCATGGCGGTATCGCTGGTCGTGACAATCCCGGTGCTGATGCTGCACTCGTGGGTCCTCGTGTTCGCCGCGGCGGCGCTGCTGGGCGCAACATTCGGGCTCGGATTCGGCGGGTCGCTGCGGCACCTGTCGAAAGTGGTGCCTGCGGGCCAGCGCGGCGAAACCATGTCGGCGTTCTACCTCCTGGCCTACACCGCGATGGCCATCCCCACGGTCCTGGCCGGCTGGGCCGCCACCCACTGGACCCTGGCCGCGGTCTTCCCCTGGTTCGCGGCACTGGTGGCACTGGCGTGCCTGGCCGCGGCAGCCATCGGTGCCTACACCATGCGTCCAGCCAGGATCGAGGCCTGAGCAGTCGGCCGACTTTGCGAAGTTCACCTGAATCAGCAGCGGTGGCAATACCCTGATCGCCATGGCTGCCGCACAACGTGAACCCAAGGTCGTCGTGCTCGGTGGTGGTTCCTGGGGAACCACCGTCGCGTCCATCTGCGCCCGGCGCGCGCCGACGCTGCAATGGGTGCGTTCCCAGGACACCGCCACCGACATCAACGACAACCATCACAACTCGCGATACCTCGGTGATGTGGTTCTGCCCGAATCATTGCGCGCCACCACCGATTTCTCCGAGGCCGCCAACTGCGCCGACGTGATCGTCATGGGAGTGCCCTCACACGGATTCCGGGGGGTGCTCGGCGAATTGGCTCGCGAACTGCGCCCCTGGGTTCCGGTGGTGTCACTGGTCAAAGGGCTCGAGCAGGGCACCAACCTGCGGATGAGCCAGATCGTCGATGAGGTGCTGCCCGGGCATCCCGCCGGAATCCTGGCCGGACCCAACATCGCCCGCGAGGTCGCCGACGGCTACGCCGCCGCGGCGGTCCTGGCCATGCCGGATCAGCATCTGGCGGCAAACCTGGCAGATCTGTTCCGCACCAAACGGTTCCGCACATACACCACCGACGATGTGTGCGGCGTGGAGATGGCCGGAGCACTGAAGAACGTCTACGCCATCGCCGTCGGCATGGGCTACTCACTGGGGATAGGTGAAAACACCCGGGCAATGGTGATGGCCCGCGCAGTGGCCGAGATGTCGAAGCTCGGCGTGGCACTCGGCGGGCAGCGCGACACCTTCGCCGGCCTGGCCGGGATGGGCGACCTGATCGTCACCTGCACTTCGCAGCGCAGCCGCAACCGTCACGTCGGCGAAGAACTCGGTTCCGGAAAGTCGATCGACGAGATCATCGCCGCAATGAACCAGGTCGCCGAGGGCGTCAAAGCATCCAGCGTCATCATGGAGTTCGCCGACAAGTACGGCATCCCCATGCCGATTGCGCGCGAGGTCGACGGCGTGATCAACCATGGCTCCTCCGTCGAGCAGGCCTACCGCGGATTGATCGCCGAGACGCCGGGCCACGAGGTGCACGGGACGGGGTTCTGACCTCGGCACCACCCCTTCGGGGCGGCTACTCCGTCGTGGGCCAGACGCCGGACTGATAGTTCAGCTTGAGCAGCTTCAGATACACCAGCGTCTCGACCGCGTCCACCGAGTCAATGGTCCGAATGGACCCGTCGATCACCGACAACAAGTGCGCGCCGTCCCGGCAGGACACCTCGATCAGGATGTCGTAGACACCGGCGGTGGCGACGGCAAACGTCACCTCCGCGATATCACGCAACGCCGCGCACACCCCGTCCACATCCCCACGGGTCTTGACAGCCAGCATCGACGTGAACCGGCCGCGCCCCACCGGATTGGTGACGGCCACGATCTGCATGTGACCCTGCTCGGTCAGTCGCTGCAGCCGTTGCCGCACCGTGGCCTCCGAGACACCTACCTCTTTGGCGATCGCCGCGTACGTCTTGCGCCCGTCCGACCGTAATGAATCGACGATCGCCGCCGAGATCCGATCCAGCGCGCCGTCGGAATCTTCCGACACCCCAATCCCCCCTCAATTCGTATTCATTTCTGCGGATTTAGAAAAAGCATAGGTAGATATTGCCAAGAATCCGCGCCCGAGCTACTGAATCAGTAAGTTTTCTCCTACGAAACATTCGGAAAACAAATCGACGCGACGCTAAGTCACGTCATCGTCCACACGTCATCGTCCGATAGTCATCCGAGGAAGGGTTCGATGAGAGCTGGCTGGCGGTGGAGCCTACTGCCCGGGTCGGTATGGATGACGTGCTTTTACCTGATTCCGCTGGCATTGATCGTCGCCGCGTCCATCGCCACCCCGGACATGATCGGCCGCCCGATCTACGGCTGGTACACCGACAACTTCACGATGGTCTTCCAATCCACCTACCTGCCGGTCGTGCTGCGCACCTTCGGGTACGCCACCATCGCCACCGCGCTCTGCCTGCTCATCGGCTACCCGTGCGCCTATGCCATCTCCCGCTACGGTGGACGCGCCAAACCGATACTCCTGCTGGCCATCCTGGTGCCGTGGCTGGCCGACTACCTGGTGCGCATCTACGCCTGGGTCCAACTCCTGGGCCGCGACGGCCCGGCCAACGCCCTTTTGACCCGACTCGGGTTGGGACCGGTCAACCTCATCGGCAACGTGTACGCACTCAACCTCGGCCTGGTGTACAGCTTCTTGCCGTTCATGATCCTGGCGGTGTTCCTGGCCGTCGAACGAATGGACTGGCGGCTGGTCGAAGCCGCACACGATCTGCATGCCGGCCCGGTCCGCGCCTTCACCACCATCGTGGTTCCCCGCACCGCGGGCGGTATCGCCGCCGGCTGCCAGCTGGTGTTCCTGCTCAGCCTCGGCGACTTTGCCGTGGCCCAGTTCCTCGGCGGCTCCACCTACATGATGGGTAACCTCATCCGTGATCAGCTGGCCACCGCGGGATCCCTGCCGTTCGGAGCGGCACTGACCGTCACCCTGCTCACCGGCATGTTGGCCTTCATCGTGTTGGTCGCCCTGGCAGCCAAGACCACCCGAACACTGGTCCGCCGTGGCTGATCGCACCCGCATGCCCGCCGGGCTGGCCATTGTTGTCGGTGCTGTCCTGGTGTTCCTGGACCTGCCGCTCGTGGTCATCATGCTGTTCTCGTTCAACTCCTCGAAGTCGTTGTCCGACTTCGAGGGATTCAGCATGCGCTGGTACAGCCAGGCGGCGGGAAATCCGGAAGTGACCTCGGCGCTGCTGCTGAGCCTCGGAGTGGCCGCCGCGGCGACCGCACTGGCCGTGGTGATCGGCACCCTGCTGTCCTTCGGTTTCGTCTACGGATCCCGCCGCATCACCAGACCCATCGAAGCGGTCACCCTGTCCACGCTGATCACACCGGAACTGGCCACCGCCGTCGGCCTGATGACACTGTTCGCCACCGCGCGCGTGCCGCTGTCGACCACCACGCTGGTCATCGGGCACGCCACCTTCACACTGGTCTACGTCACCGTGCTGGTCGGAAACCGGCTACGCACCCTGAACCCCAGCCTCGAAGAAGCGGCCGCCGATCTCGGAGCCGGCCACACGCGGGTCTTTGCCACCGTCGTGTTCCCCCAACTACGTTCGGCCATCGCCGGTGCCGCGGCGCTGGCGTTTGTGCTGTCCTTCGGCGACTTCGTCACATCGGTTTTCCTGACCGGCACCGAAGTCGCTCCGCTCCCGGTTCGCATCTACGGCATGTTGCGCTTCGGTCTGACACCGGAGATCAACGCGATCGGCACGACCATGGTGATCGTGACCGTCAGCATCGGCGTGGTCGGGGTCTGGCTACAACGCTCCAAAAACGCATCCCCAGCACACCAAATCAAGGAGGCCCGGTGAACCCCACCACGAACCGACGCAGGTTCCTCTTCATGAGCGGCGGTGCCGCTGCGGCACTCTGGTTGACCGCATGTGGCCAGAACAGCGGCACCCAAACCGCAGCCGACCTGCAGCCACCCACCCCCGAAATCGACGGCGACCTGGCCTACTACGCGCCCACCGGATACGTTCCCGACGACGTGCTGGCCGCCTTCGAAGCCGAATACAACGTCAAGATCAACCAGACCTACTTCTCCACCGTCGACGAGATGATCCAGAAGCTGGGCGCGGGAGCGTCTTACGACATCACGTTCATGCCGTCGAACTTCTTTGCCCGCGCCACCGCCGCCAACCTGCTGCTGCCGATCGATCACTCCACAATGCAGAACTGGGGTGAGGTCACCGAGTTGTTCAACGATCCCCCCTTCGAACCCAATGCCCAGCATCTCGCCGGCCCCTACGCCATGGGTGGCATCGGACTGGCTTACCGAAAGAGCAAGGTCGGCAACCTCTCCGGATCATGGAATGACCTCTGGGACATCGCCCCGCGCCTGGACCGGCGGGCGTTCATCTTCGACGACGTCACGGTGTCGATGACGATGGCATTGGGTCGGCTCGGGCTGCCCACCGATACCGACAGCACCGACGACCTCAACCAGGCGGCCGAGTCGTTGATCGAGCTACGCCGCAGCCTCGGAGGATTCGGCAGTTCCGCAGGTGAAAAACTGTCCAACGGTGAAGCTGACCTGTTGATGAACTACACCGGCGCGACCTTCACCACCCTGAAGGAAGCATCGTTCGCCGACGACATCGGTTTCGAATTCTGCAAGGAGACATTGGCGTTCAACTCCGACTGTCTCGCCATCCCGGCATCGGCACAGCATCCCGGCACCGGGCTGATGTTCGCCGACTTCCTGCTCCGCCCCGACAACATGGCCAAGATCGTCGACTTCGTGGGCTACCCCATCGCCACCAAGACGGGTTTGTCCACCTACTCGACGCTGATCGAGCAGTACCCGTTCCTCGATTACGACGAGACGGTGCTGTCGGATCCCAGCATCTGGCTGGCCTCCCTGCAGAATCAGCAACTCACCGCCTGGAATCAGGCCTGGACACGGGTCAAAGCATCCGCGTGACACCTCGATACCGCTCCCAGGCCGACGCGATGGTGTTGCGCCGACTCATCGCCGACACCTACGCCGAGGTCGCCGAGGAGACACCGCGACCCGCATTCTCCGCCGACGAGTACGACCGCCGGCGGGTCCGGCTACGGGCCGCCGCGGCCGACGCCGGGTTCGATCTGGTGGTGGTCAGCTCACCGGACGGCATGTGTTGGCTGCACGGCTACCAATCCCGTTGGTATCGGGCGCATTCCTCGTCCCGTTGGCCGGCGCACCAGTGCACGGTGCTGAACGTCGACAGCGGCGCGATGGTGGTCTACGACGTCGAACACCACGACTACCTGCTACGCCGCACCTCGGTGGCCCAGGACATCCGGCTGAGCAAACGCGACGACGGCGACAGCCTGCTGCAGTTCCTGATCGACGATCTGCGAGCCCGTAACTGGCTCACCGGCCGAGTCGGCCTGGAGATGCGCAGCCACGTGCCCAACCGGGTGACCAGCGAGGCGATACAGGCCGCCTTCGAAGCCGAGGGCGCCACGGTGGCCGACGCCAGCGCCGTGACCCGGGCGGTGCGGTTGATCAAGTCCCCCGCCGAGATCACCATGATGGAGCGCGCAGCGGCGTTGTGCGACATCGGGTTACGGGCACTTCAAGCCGACGTCCGCGCCGGCATGACAGAAAAACAGGCGTGGGGTCTGATGGTGGCGGCAATGGCCGGTGCGGGCGGTGAACCCGCCGCGCTCCACGAATCGGTGGTGGTGGGCCCCATCGAACTCGGCCATGCCTACGCCTCCGACCGGGTGATCACCCGCGGCGATGTGCTGTGCGCCGACCCATGCGGGGTGGTCAATCGCTACCACGCCAACATCGAACGCTGGTTTGTCGTCGGCCAAGAACCCAGCGACGAGCTGTACCGGTTGGCCGAGATCGAGGCCAAGGCGTTCGACATCCTGTGTACCGAAGCCGCCGACGGTGTTCCGGTCGAGGACGTGACCCAGGAGATCGAGGCCCACATCCGCGATTCCGGTCTGTGGGGTCTGCACGACTGGAACGGCGGCTACGAAATGGGCATCTCGTTCCCACCGGACTGGGTGGGCGAATGGACCTTCACCGTCGGCGAATCCACCGATGACGTGTTCAAAGCCGGTGTGGTGACCAACTACGAGAGCATCGTGTTGTATCCGATGATCGACACCGTCGTCTTCGGGACCGACGGGGCGCGCACGCTGTCCACCCTGCCCCTGGACGTATTGCGGGCCGGATGAGCCGGGCCACCACATTCGTCGGACGGGTGTTCACCGCCGACCCGAAACAGCCGTGGGCACAGTCGATCACCATGCAGGACGGCCGGATCACCGCAGTCGACTCGCCGGACGGCGAGATCATCGAGGTGCCGGGGCTGATCTGCCCGGCATTCCACGACGCGCACATCCACCTACTGGAGGGTGCGCTGTTCGACCTGTGGGTCAACCTGCACGACGTACCCGCCGACGAGTACGTGCCCGTCATCGCAGCGGCTGCGGCGAACCTGCCCACCGACGCGTGGGTACGCGGCGGCGGCTGGAGCATGGCGGCCTTCCCGGGCGGCAACCCCGACGGACGCATCCTCGACGCCGTCACCGGCGGGCGCCCGGCCTACCTCACCGCGCGCGACGGGCACAGCGCCTGGGTGAACTCCATCGCGCTGCGACGGGCCGGCATCACCGCCACCACACCGGACCCGCCGGGCGGGCGCATCGGACGTGACCGCCGCGGCCGGCTCACCGGGGTACTGCACGAGACAGCCATGCGAGCGGTCCGCGAGCAGCTGCCGGAGATCACCGGCGCCGAGTGGGCGGCAGCCCTGGATTTGGGCCAGCGTTACCTGCACTCGCTGGGAATCGGCGGGTGGCAGGACGCCCGCCTGTCGACACCGATGCTGCAGGCCTACGTCGACGCCGAGAAAGCCGGCGTCCTGCGGGCGCGGGTGACCGCCGCCATGCATTGGGACCCGGCCTACGGTGTCGAACAGATCGACGGGCTGGTCGCGGCCCGCGAATTGGCTGGCGACTGCCTGGTGCAGGCCTCCATGGTGAAGATCTTCGTCGACGGGGTGGTGGAGAACCAGACGGCGGCATTACACGAGCCCTACTGGGGCTCACAGTCCCACGGTGCTCCGCTGTATGACCCCGAACACCTGAATGCTGCGGTCCGCACCTGCGTCGAACACGGTTTCTCGCTGCACGTGCACTCCATCGGGGATGCGGCCACCACCGCGGCGTTGGATGCGTTCGAGGCTTCCCGCCGCCCTGGGTTGCGCCACCAGATCTGCCATCTGCAGGTGGTGTCGCCTGCCGATGTGCCGCGCTTCGCCGAACTCGACGTGATCGCCAATGTCCAGGCGCTGTGGGCCTGCCGTGACGAACAGAACGTCACGCTGTGTGCACCCGCACTCGGTGACAGCCGGTTCGAAGCGCAATACCCCTTCGGCGACCTCAAGCGGGCCGGTACCCGGATGGCGTTCGGCAGCGACTGGCGGGTCAGCACCCCGAATCCACTGCCTCAGATCGAGGTGGCGATGACACGACGCCCACCCGGTGACACCACGACCGCTGCGCTGGGCCCGGAGCAGGGCCTGGATCTGAGCACGTGTCTGTCGGGATTCACCCGGGAAGCCGCTTACGCCGCCGGGATCGATCACCACACCGGCATGCTCCGCGTCGGCCGCGACGCCGACGTCGTCCTTCTGGACACTGATCCGTTTGCCGTCGACCCCGCCGAGCTCGGCGCCGTGCGGGTGGTCGCGACCTATGTCCGCGGCGAGCTGATGTACTGCCGCTGATCTTGCCCAGGCTCTTTCCCAGGCGCGAGCGCACACTTTTGTACGTGAACCCGCGGCGTGTCGCGTACAGACCCGCGCGCTGGCCGAGAAGGTCAGGTCAGTTCATGAAGGGGTTGTTGCCATCCGGGCGGATCAGCAGCGGGTTGACATCACCGAACGCCCAGCTGGTCGCCGGGCCCAGGACAAAACCGGTCTGGTCGAAGCTGTTGGTGCAGATCGCCGCACCGGCCCCGTCGACCCCGCAGCTGATCGTGCTGTAGCTCAGCCGGGTGTTGGCGGGCAGCTCCTTGACCGGTGCATCGGAGACGAACAACGGCCGGTTCGACGAGGAGAAGCCGGGCATCCCGGCCGGTCCGCCGGTGACCATGTTGGCACCGTTGGGCGCACCCGGCAGCGGACCACTGCACCCGTAACCGCCGGCGCCGCGGCTCAGGACACACGTGATGCCCAGCGGTGTCGAGAATGCGTACAGGCCGTCGTGGACCGCGTACTCCGACGGGACCACCGGGGTGAACCCATTGATGTTCGGTGGCGGAGGCGGTGGCGGCGCCGGCTCGGCGACGGCACTGCCCGCCGCAGCGGTCAGCGCTGCTCCGGCGGCGGCCATCACGATCAGAACTCTGCTCAGCACATTGCTCACACTAAAGGTTCGTCGCAGCACCCGCTCGGCGTTACCGACCCGTCCACCAGGTCTTCGACGAAGCTCAGGAAAACGTCAGGTTCGACAAATCTCGCCGATGGCCGCGCACACCACGGGACCCGACCAGATCAGCAGCTGGGCGGGGACAATGAATACTCCCCAGCAACACCCTTCGGGGGCTTACACTACTTAACGAATTATCAGAATCCCGCGGAAGGCGGTCATTTGTCCGGGGATTTGCGGTCATCCATCCTGACGACAGCGGCGGTGGCTGCGAGCGTCGCCGGACTGACCGTCGTCCAGCCCCTGACCGCGGCGCCGCCGCTGCTGCTCGCCTCGCTGTTGATGAACGACGGCTCCGGCGACTCCGACGGTGTCAGCGGTATCGCCGACGCCATCCAGGGCCGGCTCCTGCCATCCGACGGCCGGACCGTCATCGTCAACTTCCTCACCGGACCGTTCGGGCTCTGGAATCCACTGGATCAATCCGACACCGGGGACAGCACGGTGCCGTCCACCACGATCGGCGTGGCCAGCGCGTTGCCGTTCCTCTCCCAACAGGGACTGGCCGCACTCCCGCCCACCGGCCCCTTGGCGCCGGGTCAGCTGCCGAACTTCCCACAGCCCGAGGTGCCGGGTCAGGTGGTGGCCTTCGACGCGCCGTCTCTGCAGATCGGTGAAGCGATCGTCACGTCGCCGCCGATGGGCCCGTTCCCGATGTCCAGCGATGTCGTCACCTCGTACGGCTACGACCTGAGCTCCTACGCCACGGTGTCCGCGTTGAACCCGTTTGCGCTGACGAACTCGGTGGCGGCCTACCTCAATGGCGCCCTGTCCCCCGTCGAGGTCAACGCCAAGGGCGAAGTCGTGTGCCGGCACGCGCTGTCGTGCAATGTCGACGACCTCAATATCGTCAGGGTGCCGATCGACGGCGGCTACATCATCACCTTCACCCACCCCGACGGCACGAAGATCACCGCGACCGTCGTGACCCGCGACGGGGTCACCTACGTCACCTACGAGAACAACGGCCCGCTTCCCCTGGTACGCCCGCTGCGCGACTACGGCGGCCTCCTGGGCAACGAGCTGGCCGATTTCCTGGAACCCGCGCTGACCGCCTTGGTCTACTGGGGTTACCGAGACGCGACCGGCGCCAATGGCAACGGTCTGCTGCCCACCCCGGCGGAAACCATCCAGTCACTGCTCAACTTCATCGTCGGGGTGAAGCAAGGCATCGAATCGCTGTTCAGGGCGCACGAGCCCAGTCGCGTGAGCGGGCCGGCGCCCACCCGGATCGACGCCGGCACCGCAACGGATCCCGATGAACCCGCACCGGTGAAATCCGACAACAAAACGCCGGCCCCGTCATCGCCCCCCGTGCAGGAGCCCGTCGCGGCCGATGATCCGGCGCCCACCGTCACCGAACCCAAACACGAACCAGAACCGGCCTCCACGGAGAAGGAGCCGGCCGACGGCAGCTCTCAACAGTCGACTCCCGGCGGCACCCCGCAGGGCTCCGACGACGCCTCCGATCCGGACGCCACACCCCCGTCCAAGGGCGGCAAATCCGAGTCCAGGGACCGGGAGACGAAGTCCGAAGCCAGGGCCTCCAGGAACGCCGAAGAGGCCAACGGCTCGAAAGACACGGACTCCAAAGACAGCGACTCCAAGAATTCCAAAGACTCCAAGGATTCCAAGAACACGGACTCCAAAGCCAACAGCACCGACAAGAAGGCTTCGGGCTCCAGCTCAGACGCCGGCTAGATGTAGTGCCCAGGCCGGTCAGAGATCAGTAGTAACCCGGCCCGCGGCCGGCCATGTCCTCGAGGCGACGGATCCGGTCTTCCATCGGCGGGTGCGTCGAGAACAGCTTCCCGATCTTCTCGCCGGCGCGGAACGGGCTGGCGATCATCAGGTGGGCCTGGTCGGCGAGCTTCGGGTCCGGCGGCAACGGCGCCATCTCGACGCCGCCGGAGATCTTGCGCAGCGCCGAGGCCAGTGCCAGCGGATCGCCGGTCAACTCCGCGCCCGACTGGTCGGCCTGGTACTCACGCGAGCGGGACACCGCCATCCTGACCACGGTCGCGGCGATCGGGCCGAGCAGCTGA
This sequence comes from Mycobacterium sp., assembly GCF_049647605.1. Taxonomy (GTDB): domain Bacteria; phylum Actinomycetota; class Actinomycetes; order Mycobacteriales; family Mycobacteriaceae; genus Mycobacterium. The sequence continues at coordinate 21,238 of NZ_JBARXZ010000201.1, forward strand.
ATCAGTAGCAGCCCGAGGAAGCCGCCACCGTTGCCCTGCCGGTTGTTACCGCCGAACATGCTCGCGAAGAACGCCAGGTTGGCCAGTGCGGTGATCACCGACGCCATCGCCCCGGCAACACACGAGATCAGGATGTCACGGTTGTAGACGTGTGACAGCTCGTGGCCCAACACCGCCCGCAACTCGCGTTCGTCGAGTATCTGCAGGATCCCGGTGGTGCAACACACCGCGGCGTTTCGCGGGTTGCGCCCGGTGGCAAAAGCATTGGGGTTGGCGGTATCCGAGATGTAGAGCCGCGGCATCGGCTGGTGAGCGGCCGTCGCGAGCTCACGCACGATCTTGTACATCACCGGCGCCTGCACCTCGGTGACCGGCTGGGCGTGCATGGCCCGCAGCGCCAGCTTGTCGCTGTTGAAGTAGGTGTAGAAGTTGGTGCCCAGGGCGAACACGAGTGCGCCATAGATCCAGACCGGGGATCCCGTCGATCTGGCAAACAACGCACCGATGAACATGATCAGCGCGGTGAAACCGATCAACAGCACAAACGTCTTGATGCGGTTGCCGGTCGGGTGCCAGGTCATCAGCGTCCTCCTGCCGAGAATTGGGTCCGGGTCCGCTGATTCAACGACACACCCGGCAATTTGGTTTCCAGGCCTTCAGCGCGGCTGCTAGCCGTGCCGGTGAACGGTGTACTCAACCAGCGATTCCAGCGCACGACGGCCGGGCACGTCCGGCATCAGGGCCAACTCTTGGCGCGCCTTCTCGGCGTAGCTGCGGACCGTCTGCTTTGCCGCCACCATGCCGGCCGACCTCCGCAGCAGCTGCAGCGCCTCGGCCACGACAGCGTCCTCCTCCACCGGGCCGGCGAGCAGCTCCCGCAGCCGATCCGCGTCGGGCCCGGTGTCACGCAGCGCGTAGAGCACCGGCAGGGTGTGCACGCCCTCCCGGAGATCGGTGCCGGGCAGCTTCCCGGACTCATCCGGATCGCTGTCGATGTCGATGATGTCGTCGGAGATCTGGAACGCGGTGCCGACGATCCCGCCCAGGCGTGACAGGCGCTCTACCTGTTCGCTGTCGGCGCCGGAGAAGGTCCCACCGAACCGTCCCGAGGCGGCGATCAGGCAGGCAGTCTTCTCGTAGACCACCTTCAGGTAATGCTCGATCGGGTCGATACCGGCGGCGGCGCCGCGGGTCTCCCGCATCTGCCCGGTGACCAACTGCGCAAATGTGTCGGCGATGACAAGCACCGCATCCGGGCCCAGCCGCGAAACCAGCCGCGACGCGGTGGCGAACAGATAGTCGCCGGCCAGGATCGCGATGTTGTTGCTCCACCGCGCGTTGGCGCTGGGAGCGCCGCGACGCATCTGCGCCTCGTCCATCACATCGTCGTGGTAGAGCGTGGCCAGGTGCACCATCTCGATGACCGCCCCGGCGATCACCACATCGTCATTGGCCGGATCCGGCCCCAACGCCGCCGACAGCACGGTGAACAGCGGCCGGAACCGCTTCCCGCCCGCCAGGAACAGATGATGCACCGCCTCGGACATCAGCTCATCGGCTTTGCCCAGTTCAGTCGCCATCAACTGCTCGATACGCGACACTCCATCACTGACATTCGCGGCGAACTCGGCGTCCCCGAATTCAACCCCCGCCACCACGCTCGCCGGTGTGCTCACGTGTCCAACATACTGGGCACCATGGAACCCGACGCCCCCAGCGCCGCCGATGTGGTTGTTGTCGGCGCCGGACCCGCCGGTTCGGCCGCCGCGGCATGGGCCGCGCGCGCCGGCCACGACGTTCTTGTCATCGATTCCGCGACCTTCCCGCGTGACAAAGCCTGCGGTGACGGGCTGACCCCGCGGGCGGTGGCAGAGCTCGAATTGTTGGGCCTCGGCCCCTGGCTGGACCAACACATCCGGCACTCCGGACTGCGGATGACAGGGTTCGGTTCCGCTGTGGAGGTGCGGTGGCCGGGGCCGTCGTTCCCGGCCACCGGGTCCGCGGTACCGCGCACCGAACTCGATGACCGGGTACGGCAGGTCGCCGAGGAATCCGGTGCCGCGATGCTTATGGGCACCAAAGCGGTTGGTGTCGATCATGATTCGGCCGGCGCGGTAACCGCAGTGGTGCTCGCCGACGGCCGCCGGGTGGCGTGCCGGACCCTCATCGTCGCCGACGGAGCCCGGTCCACCCTGGGTCGGGTCCTGGGGCGGCAGTGGCATCAGGAGACGGTTTACGGCGTGGCGGGCCGGGCGTATCTGCGTTCCCCGCGGGCCGACGAACCGTGGATCTCCTCGGATCTGGAGCTGCGGTCGATCAGCGGCGACGTGTTACCGGGGTACGGCTGGATCTTCCCGCTGGGCAACGGCGAGGTGAACATCGGCGTCGGCGCGCTGGCCACCTCCAAGCGGCCCGCGGACATCTCACTGCGGCCCCTGATCAAGCACTACACCGACTTGAAGCGCGCCGAGTGGGGCTTCGAGGGCGACGCGCGCGCGGTGTCCTCGGCGCTGCTACCGATGGGCGGCGCGGTCTCCGGGGTCGCCGGCCCCAACTGGATGCTGATCGGCGACGCCGCCGCATGCGTGAATCCGCTCAACGGTGAGGGCATCGACTACGGCATGGAGACCGGTCGCCTGGCCGTCGAACTGCTGGGCACCGGCGATCTGTCGACGGTGTGGCCCGCGACACTGCAGGAGCATTACGCGCGCGGGTTCTCGGTGGCGCGACGGCTGGCACTGCTGCTGACCATCCCGAAGTTCCTGCCGGTGACCGGACCGCTGGCCATGCGCTCCACATTCTTGATGGGTATCGCCGTGCGGGTGATGGGGAACCTGGTCACCGAAGACGACGCCGACTGGGTGGCCCGGATGTGGCGACTCGCCGGCGCCGGCTCCCGACGGCTGGATCGCCGCAAGCCGTTTTCCTGAGCCGGTCAGCGGTCCGCATCCTCGGCGGCCGGCACAGCGCCGAACGCGGCGACGGCGAGGATGACCGCCGCCGAGATGAACAACCCCAGGCTGAGACTCACCAGCAGCGACAAGGCGCCGAGGGCGGCCCCGAGCAACAGCACCAGCACTGCGGCGATGCGCCGCCCCGAGCCCCCCGGATTGTTGGCACCGAACCACGAATCCGCCGCCAGGCCGGTGATACTCGAAGTCACCACCACCGTCGTCACGTCTTTGACGGCGATCATCCGGGCGGCGGCCGCCTGCATGCCCATTGCGGTGCCGAGCAGTGTGGTGACTCCGAGGGTCACCGCGTGGGGCATCGCCTCGTCGAAGAGCACCAGCAGCGCGGTGCCCAGCACCACCAGGCCGACCACGGTCAACACCACTGTTGTCGACACCGCCCAACTCCCGGGGCTCTTGCGGCGCAGCGCCCGGCCCGCCCCGGCGGCGCCCACCATGAACCCGATCAACGCCAGTGCCGGGCCCAGGACCGGCAGATCGTCGGCGCCGACCATGGCCATACCCAGGATCACGACATTGCCGGTCATGTTGCCCACAAACACCCGGTCCAGGCCGAGGAAACCGACCGCGTCGACGACGCCGGTGCTGAACGTCAGCGCCAGCATCAGGATCAGGTGGGCGTGTTGGTGCGACCGCAGCCGCGTCACGGGTGTCACAGACAGCCTCCTGTTGTGGGCGGCGAAGCGGGTGCGGGGCATCTCGGTGCGGGGCATTTCAAAGCCACACCGAGGTCAGATACCAACGGCGAGCCGCACATTCGGCCACTGCGTTCTCGGCGAATGGCGATATTACTCGCAGCTGCCCCACCGCGTTGCGCGCAACGGGATCGGCAGCCGTCAGTGACGCAGCGTCAGAGTGCCACAGGTTTGGTGGCGGCGTGCAATGCAACGATGCCGGCGGACAGGTTGCGCCAGCGCACCTGCGACCAGCCGGCCTGGCCGATCAGCCGGGCCAGCACAGCCTGATCGGGCCACGCCCGGATGGACTCGGCCAGATACTGGTAGGACTCCGGGTCACTGGACACCACGCCGGCCATCGCCGGCAGGGCCCGCATCAGGTACTCCTTGTAGACGGTTGCGAACACCGGCACCGTCGGCGTCGAGAACTCGCACACCACCAACCGCCCACCAGGCTTGGTGACCCGGACCATCTCGCTCAGCCCGGCCACGGTGTCGACCACGTTGCGCAATCCGAAGCTGATGGTCACCGCGTCGAACACTGCGTCGTCGAACGGCAGCTTGGTGGCGTCACCGGCCACCTTGGGCACCTGGCGCTGGGCACCCGCGGCCAGCATGCCCACCGAGAAATCACACGCCACGCACCACGCACCCGACTTGGCCAACTCCACCGTCGACACCGCGGTACCGGCCGCCAGGTCCAAAACGCTGTCCCCCGGACCGACCTGCAACGCCGCCCGGGTGGCACGCCGCCAGGACCGGTCCTGACCCAACGACAGCACGGTATTGGTCAGGTCGTAGCGACGGGCAACAGCGTCGAACATCGACGCGACCTCGTGCGGTTCCTTGTCCAGCGTCGCGCGGCTCATCCGAGTAAAGCTACCTGTGAGCTTTTACCTTCCGGGAATGGGCGCGGCCCGGCAGTGTTGCTCAGACGGACAGCAACTGATCACCAGAAGAGGCGAACATGGCAGACAAGGTTTGGTTCATCACCGGCACGTCACGCGGTTTCGGTCGCGAGTGGGCAATCGCAGCCCTGGAGCGCGGCGACAAGGTGGCCGCGACGGCCCGGAACACCAGCACCCTCGACGACCTGGTGGCCAAGTACGGCGACGCACTGCTACCGATTCAGCTCGACGTCACCGACCGCGAGGCCGACTTCGCCGCCGTCGCGCAGGCACACCAGCACTTCGGCCGCCTCGACATCGTTGTGAACAACGCCGGCTACGGCCAGTTCGGGTTCATCGAAGAGCTGTCCGAGGCGCAGGCACGCGACCAGATCGAGACCAATGTCTTCGGCGCCCTGTGGGTCACCCAGGCCGCCCTGCCCTACCTGCGGGCCCAGCGCAGCGGCCACATCATCCAGGTGTCCTCGATCGGCGGTATCACCGCGTTCCAGAACGTCGGTATCTACCACGCCTCCAAGTGGGCACTGGAGGGTTTCTCGCAGTCACTGGCGCAGGAGGTCGCACCCTTCGGCGTGCATGTGACGTTGATCGAACCGGGCGGGTTCGACACCGACTGGGGCGGCGCGTCGGCAAAACACGCCACTGCGTTGGAGGACTACGCCGAAGTCCACGAAGCCGCCAGCCGGGCCCGCGCCCAGCGGACATCCACGCCCGGGGACCCGGCAGCCTCCGCCAAGGCGATCCTGAAGGTCGTCGATGCCGAGGAGCCGCCGCTGCGGGTGTTCTTCGGTGCGCTGCCGCTGACGCTGGCCAAGGCGGACTACGAGAGCCGGCTCGCAACCTGGGAGCAGTGGCAGCCCGTCGCGGAGCTTGCGCAAGGCTGAGCGGAGCCGGGCCGTGCGCCCGGGTCGCTAGGCGGCCCGGGCGGCGCCGGTGCCCTGCACGGCCTGGTAATGGCCCAGCAGCTCGTCGCAGATGGCCGGCCAGGTACGGCTGAGCACACTGCGCCGTGCCGCGACGGTGTAGCGGGCCCGTTCGGCCAGCAGATGGTCCACGGCCTCCGGCAGCCGTGCTTCGAATTCCGGCACGTCGAGCAGCAGCCCGGTGCGCCACGGCGCCACCAGGTCTCGTGGTCCGCCCATGTTCGGTGCCACCACCGGCAGCCCCGAGGCCATCGCCTCCTGGACTGCCTGGCAGAACGTCTCGTGTTCGCCGGGGTGGACAAAAACATCCATCGACGCGTAGGCGGTGGCCAGTTGCCGGCCGTACAGTGCACCGGTGAAAACGGCTGACGGCAGGACCGTTTCGAGTTTTGCCCGATCGACTCCGTCGCCGACGATCACCAGTTGCAGATCATCACGGCGGGCCAGCGCAGCCAGCCGCTCCACATGTTTCTCCGGCGCCAGCCGGCCGACGAACCCGACGATCGGTCTCCCCTCGGGCGACCAGGATCGGCGCAGCTCGAGGTCGCGGGCCGACGGGGCGAAGCCGGTGACATCGACACCGCGACCCCATTTGTGCACGCGTGGAATCCGGTGTGCTTCAAGATCTTCCATGGCGGCCGACGAGGGCGCCAAGGTTCGGTCGGCGCGGCTGTGCAGGTGCCGGGTCCAGGCCCACGACATCCGCGCGAACGCGGGCATTCCGTAGCTGGCGGCGAAACCCGCAACGTCGGTTTGGAATACCGCCACCGTCGGGACACCCAGGTAGCGCGCCGCGTGCAGGCCGCCGTACCCCAGCAACGCCGGCGAGGCCAGGTGCACGACATCGGGATCGAATCCACGCAGCACCCCGACCATTCGTGGCCGCGGCACACCGAGCGGCAAGGAGGTCACCTTCGGGAACATCTTCGACGGCACCCGGTGGACCCGGATCCCGTCGTAGAGTTTGTCGGCGGCCGGCTCACCACGTGGGGTGTCCGGCGCGATGACCAGGGCCTCATGACCCGTACGGCGAAGATGCTCCAGTACCCGCAGCACCGAATTGGTGACTCCGTTGACATTCGGCAAGAAGCTCTCCGTGACGATCGCAACGCGCACGTCCCCACTCTGACAGCGCCGCCTTTCGGCAAGGTTGCCGTCAGGAAGACGTCACACGAAGAGTCGCCCGGGCACCTCGCCGGTATCCTCGGTGCCCATGAAGCTCCGACCCCTGATCGTGGCTTTGTCCGCGCTGGCCCTGACCGTCACCGGCTGCGCCAGGGAGATCAGCGGAGTAGCCGTCCCGGATCCCGCGAAGCCGGGCGTGGCGCTCACCGATGACGGGTACGGCATCGTGACCGGGTTCGCCGACGCCCCGGTACAGCTGGAGATCTACACCGAGCCGCAGTGCATCTACTGCGCGGATCTGCAGATGGATCACGGTGACGAGCTCAAGGCCGGAATGCAATCCGGGAAACTTGCGGTCACCTACCGGCCCCTGACCTTCCTCGACGACGAGTACCTGACCGACTATTCGGCCGTCGCCAGCAACTCGCTGTTCCTGGCCGTCGACGAGTCCACCGATGCCGGCACCTTCCAGACCTATGTCGCAAACCTTTGGTTCGAACAGGATCTGGCGTTCTTCCGGTACACCGACCAAGATTTTGCCGATATCGCCGCCGACAGCGGACTCTCCGACGCCATCGTCGAGCGCATCGCCGGCGGCGAACAAGGCGTCGACACCGCCGAGCTGCTCGAGGTGAACTTCACCGCACTCGAGGACGTGTCCCGCAACAGCCTCGGCACCCCGGTGGTCTACGACCTCACCAACAACAAGATCGTCGACCTCACCGACGACGACTGGCTCACGACGCTGCTCGAGTAGTGCGCTCCAGCCGTTTCTCCAACACCGTCAACCCGACCAGCGCGCCGGCCGCCACCAACCAGCCGATGATCGCCACGGACGCCGCCGGGACCACCGCCAGCAGCGCGTTACGATGCTGCACCCGAACCAGATCGGGGTCCGAACGGTCGTACTCGACGTAGATCCGCATCCCGTTCTCCAGCTCCGACGGGTACAACACCCCCAGCTCGGGACGGTAGGTCACCCGGTCCGGCGTGACGAACTCGATGGTGGACCGGCGTGGGCCCGCATCGAGCACCTCGGCAGCCGCCACCCCCATGTTCGACTCGATGGCCAGATCATTGCGCCAGGCGCCGGCCACCAGCAGCATCGACTGCAGCGTCACCAAAGCGGCCAGGATCAACACCACCATCCGCGCCCACCGGGTCGCCCGGCCCGCGCGGGTATGCGATATCTCGCCACCAGGTCCGTGAATCAGGATGTGCCACAATGATTTCAGGCGATTCACTACAGGGCCGCCTTGATTGCGGCGTGCAGTGCACGCAGCGACGACCGGTCAGCTTTCACCTCGAGAACCCGCATCCCGGTGTATGGCTCGGCCAGCGCGGCGGGCAGATCCGTAAGCTCCAACGAGCTGCTGTCGACGTGGTAGGCGCGGCACAACGCGCCCACGTCGACGTCGTGCGGAGTGCCGAACACCCGCGATGACACGTCGTGGAACCGCGGGTCGCCCTGCTCCAACAACTCGAAGATGCCGCCGCCGTTGTCGTTGGACACCACGATGGTCAGCTGCTGGGGGGCCGGTTCGGTGGGCCCGATGAGCAACCCGGAGCTGTCGTGGACAAACGTCAGATCCCCGATCAGCGCCACCGTGCGGCCGTCGTGGGCCAGTGCCGCCCCCACCGCCGTCGACACGGTGCCGTCTATTCCGGCGACACCCCGATTGGACCGGACCGACACACCGTGCGGGTTCATCCCCACCAGCGCCACGTCCCGCACCGGATTGGAGGCCCCCAGCACCAGCTGGTCACCGGGGCGCAGCGCATCCACGACGGTGGCCGCGACATGTAGACCCGTGGTCAAGGGGTGCGCCCGGAGTTGGCTGCGCACCGCGTCGTGGGCGTGGGTGTTGAGATCCGCGCAGCGTCGCAGCCACGCTGGGTTCGGGGTGCCGGTGGTGATCGCCCGGGTACCGGTGGCCTGGGAGTTCCCCGAGACATCCGGCCAGCGCGGGCCGGTGGTGAGCGCAAACACCGGCACCGCCGGGTCCGCCAGCAAGGTCGACACCGGGCGGTGCAACGTGGGCCGGCCGACCATGATGACCTGCTTGGGGTGCAGCAACGACAGCGCCAGCGGATGCAGCGGGTTGGCAGCAGCAGGAGCGGTGGGTTCGGCGACCGTCGGCAACTCCGCCAGCGCCGGGTGTGACGCCGCCCCATGACCGGCGATCACCACGGTGTCCGGGGTGATGTCGATCTCCAGCGGCTGATCAAATGTCACCGGCGGCGTGTACGTCCACGGCATGCCGTCACGCCGGCCGGCGGGGACCTCGAACCCGGAACCATCGCTGTCGCGGTCCGGGACCAACGGCTCGCGCAGCGGAATGTCGAACTGCACCGGCCCGGCGTTGCCGCTGCGGGCGCCGGTGGCGGCCACGAGCACCCGGCAGGTCGCCGACCGCCACTGCGCGGCCAACTTCTCGGTTTTCTCCGGGCCTTCCTCTGCCAGTCCCAGGCTGATGGTGGCGCGAACCTGGGTGCCGAAGTAACCCAACTGCTCCATGGTCTGGCTGGCTCCCGTGCCCAGGAGCTCATAGGGCCGGTTCGCGGACAGCACGATCAGCGGGACCCGGGCGTAGTTGGCCTCGACCACTGCCGGGCCGAGGTTGGCCACCGCGGTGCCCGAGGTCATCGCGATGGGGACCGGCGCCCGATTGGCGACAGCAAGGCCGATCGCCAGAAAACCGGCGGTGCGTTCATCGATGCGGACATGGAGCCGGATCCGGCCGGCACGGTCGGCGTCTGCCAGCGCAAACGCCAGCGGCGCGTTCCGCGAACCCGGGCACAACACCACGTCCCGGACGCCGCCGCGGATCAGTTCATCGACGACGATGCGCGCCTGGGCCGTCGAGGGGTTCACCGATACAGCGTGTCACACCATGGGGAGGGTGCGCTTTGGCGGATTGCCGGCATTGAAGAACTCCAGGATCGCGGTATTGACGGCCTCCGGCTGCTCGATGAAACCCAGATGGCCGGCGTCACGAATCTTGCGGAACCGGGCATTGGCCATGGCGTCGGCGACTTCCGAACCCAGGTGTGGCGGCGTCACCACGTCGTCGGCGAACCCGATCACCAGTGCCCGGTTGGCGATGCTGCGGTACACCGGCAGCCGGTTCTCGTACGGCGCGACGTTCAGCTGCGCCAGCAGACCGGGCGTGTTCTTCTCCGGCCACATCGTGAACATCTCGATCCAGTCGCCGGCCACCCGATCGTCGTTCAACGTGGTGGGCGAAAAGCTTTCCAACATACGGATCTTGGCGCCGTAATTCGGCGGCAGTTCAATCCCGGCCTCCAGCCGCTTCTTCTCGGCGTCGATGAAGAACGAGCGGGTCTTGTCGTGGCGCCCGCGGGTGGCCATCAGCACGGCCTCGGTGACCAGCTCCGAGCGCGCCACCATGAGCTCCTGTGCGATGAAGCTGCCCATCGAGACCCCCACGATGCGCACCGGGCCGCCCACGACCTTCTCGATGAGCTCAGCGGTGTCGTTGACCATCGTGGCGGTGGTGAAGCCGTCGGCGTTCTCGGTGGCACCGATACCGCGGTTGTCGAAGGTGATGACCCGGTAGCCGGCCCGCTGGAACGCCGGCACCTGATGCAGATGCCAGGTGCGGCCGGCCCCGCCACGTCCGGCGATGAACAACACCGGTTCGCCGGTGCCGCGGTCGTCATAAGCCAGGTTCGTCACGCGGCCCAACGTACCGGTTGAGTGACCGGCTCAGGTCTCCCACCGCCGGGCCTCCCTCCCCCTCGTCCCTCGGGCTCGTCGACCGGCTCACGTCCCCCACCGCCGGCCCTCCCTCCCCCTCGTCCCTCGGGCTCGTCGACCGGCTCACGTCCCCCACCGCCGGCCCTCCCTCCCCCTCGTCCCTCGGGCTCGTCGACCGGCTCAC
>NZ_JBARXZ010000202.1:0-6141 GCF_049647605.1 Mycobacterium sp.
GCGCGGGCGTACCAACACGCGCGCTCGCCGGGGTTCGTCGGTGGGTCGCCAGGGTCGCTGACCTGCCGATTGTTTCTCACGACATCCGTACGCTAGAGTCATCCATCGATCCGCGGCTCGCCCGCGGACACAGGTAATCCCCTGTAGCTCAATTGGCAGAGCTTCCGACTGTTAATCGGACGGTTCCTGGTTCGAGTCCAGGCGGGGGAGCTTTCTTCTCGAACCGCAGACAACGCCGCGCCTCGTGCGCGGCGTTGTGCGTTACGTGGGTGTGGCTGCCGATGAGGCAGGATGGTGACCACAGTTCAAGAACTCGGGAGGCAGCGTAGTGATCCGTATGATCGCCGTACTGGGAGTCGGCTATGTGCTGGGCGCCAAGGCAGGCCGACGCCGCTACGAACAGATCGCCGGGACCTACCGGGCGGTGACCGGGCATCCCGCCACCAAGGCGGCACTCGACGCCGGGCGACGTATGGTGGCCGACCGGGTCTCCCCCGACCCGGCGATGGTCAAACTCACCGCGATCGACAATGAGACCTCGGTGATCGGTCCCGAAGGGACCCGGAAGCTCTAGCCGGCCGGAGTCCGAACCGGAGCGAAGGGGCGTACGAGCAGGTGAAGGAGCTCCGGCCGATCAACCCAGCGGAATGTTGACCGAAGTGCCCGGCAGCAGCGGCGAGCTGTAGATACCGCCGTTACCGATCCCGACACCCGGCGTACCGATACCGATACCGCCCATGCCCGGGCCAGGACTGCTGGGGCCGATGCCGGAGCCGTTCAGGGTGGACCCCTGGCTTCCCAGCGAATTGCCGATGCACTTTCCGTCTGCCTTCGATCCCAACCACGCCAGGCACTCGGCCTGCGTGCTGGTGGGCTCCGGTGTGCTCATCACGGCATAGAGAGGCGCTGCGACAGCGGCAACAGCGAATGTGCCGACGGCCACCATGCGTCGCGTGGATCCCATCAATCTGCCTCTCACTCGGCCTACAGGCCCCCCGGCCCAACGGGAAGCCTAACCCGAGACGACTGCTCACGCAGTAAGGTCGTCCCCGCTCGCCTGCTCCTGAAGGCTTTTACGGTAGGTCTCCAGCGCGATCAGGTCGCCGAACAGATGGTTGTACTCGGTGCTGTCGTCGATCGGCGACAGCCGGTGCAGTTTGGACTTGATCTCGGCAACCTGACGCCCCACTGACACCTCCTGGAGATTGGTCAGCACCCGGGCAATGGTCTTGACCAGCATCTCTTCATCAGTGGCGCCGAACTCCTCGACACTGAGTTCATTCACCAACGCCAAGACCGCAGGGCTGGCGCAGTGCTCGCGAACCGCCGTCAACCAGGCGCCCGCGGTCAAACCGGCTTCCATCCCGCCGGCCGCGGCGATCGCCGTTCGCACCGCGATGTATCCCGGATGGGTGTAGCTCTCCACCCCGACGGTGTCGAACACCGGTCCCGTCAGCGCCGGATACTGCAACGCCGCCTTCAGCGCCATCCGCTGCCGACCCAACATCGGGTCACGTGGATCGGGGCGCCCCGCCACCGGCGCCTTGCGGGCCGGTGCGGCCCGCTTGCCGTCACGCTGGGCGCGTGGATCCTTGGCCTGCTCGCGGACCCGGCGGATCACCTGGGCCACGTCGTCCCAGCCGACCCAGCCCGCCAACTGCCGGGCGTACTCGTCGCGCAGGGTCGGGTCCTTGATCATCGCGACCATCGGCGCGCACCGGCGCAACGCACCCACCCGGCCCTCAGCGGTGTCGAGATCGGATTCCGACAGCGCGGTGCGGATCGCGAACTCGAACAACGGCGTTCGCCGGGCCACCAGATCGCGCAAGGCGGTGTCACCGTGGGCGAGCCGCAGATCGCAGGGATCCATACCGTCGTCGGCCACAGCGACAAACGACTGACCCGCGAGGTTCTGCTCCCCCTCGAACGCCTTGAGTGCCGCCGCCCGCCCCGCCGCGTCGCCGTCGAAGACGTAGATCAACTCGCCACGAAAGAACTTGTCATCCATCATCAGTCGCCGCAGCATCGACAGGTGCTCGTCGCCGAAGGCGGTGCCGCACGAGGCGACAGCGGTGGTGACCCCGGCCAGATGCATGGCCATCACATCGGTATAGCCCTCGACGACCACCGCCTGATGGCCGCGGGCGATGTCCCGCTTGGCCTGATCGATACCGAACAGCACATTGGACTTCTTGTACAGCGTCGTCTCGGGGGTGTTGACGTACTTGGCCTGGTTCTGGTCGTCGTCGAACAGCCGGCGCGCCCCGAATCCGATGACCTCACCGGAGGAACCGCGGATCGGCCACAGCAGACGGCGGTGGAATCGGTCCATCGGGCCGCGCTTACCCTCCCGGGAGAGCCCGGCGGCTTCCAGTTCCTTGAACTCGAAGCCTTTGCGCAGCAAGTGCTTCGTCAACGTGTCCCACCCCGCGGGCGCAAACCCGCAACCGAACTGTCGAGCCGCGGCGGCATCGAAGTTGCGTTCGGTCAGGTACTGACGGGCGGGTGCGGCCTCGGGCGACTCCAGCGCAGCCGCATAGAACTCGGCTGCGGCGGCGTTGGCGGCGATCAACCGGCTGCGACTGCCACGGTCGCGTTGCACGTTGGTGGTCGACGACCCGGTGTAGGTGACGGTGTAGTTGATCCGGTCGGCCAGCAGCTCGACGGCCTCGACGAAGCTGACGTGCTCGATCTTCTGGAGGAAGGCGTACACGTCACCGCCCTCCCCGCAGCCGAAGCAGTGGAAGTGGCCGTGGTTGGGCCGGACGTGGAACGACGGGGACTTCTCGTCGTGGAAGGGACACAACCCCTTCAGCGAGTCGGCGCCGGCGCGCCGCAACTGAACGTAGTCGCCAACGACGTCTTCGATGCGGGTCTGTTCACGGATGGCCGCGATATCGCGATCAGATATGCGCCCGGCCATTCGGACAGCTTAGTGCCGTCAGCCCAGGGGTCGGGGCGAGCGCGCCTCGTGCACTCGCTCCAGGCGGGCTTCGGTGTAGGAGGCGATCTGGTCGATGACCACCCGCAGCCGGGCGCCGTCGTCGGCGGCGGCGACGAACTCCGGCGCAAACTGGGGATCCAGGCTGCCGGGCGCCTGCGCCCACAGGGCCAGCGCCACCTCGTGGATACGGGTGCGCTGGTCGGATTGGATGCCCAGATGAACGTGGTCGGACATGATGAACTGCAACGCCAGCATCTTCAGCACCGCCACCTCGGCGCGCACCAGATCGGGCACCTCCAGATCGGCGTCGAAACGTGCCAGCGGACCGGCCGCCCGGGTTTGGGTGATGGCCGCGTTGGCGAACCGGCCGACCAGCTCGCTGGTGAGCCGCTTGAGGGCCACCGACGCCGCGAGCGTGCCGTCATATTTGCCGACGGCCGTGACGACGGGCATCTGGGACAGCCGCTGTGCCGCGGCCAGGAGATCGTCGGGATTCAGCGCCGGGAACGCCTCGGCACCCAGTCGAGCCAGTGCGGCCGCGGCATCGGTGTCGGCGAGCACCCGCAGATCGATGCGACCGGAGATCACGCCGTCCTCGACGTCGTGCACCGAGTACGCGACATCGTCGGCCCAATCCATCACCTGGGCTTCCAGGCAGGCCCGCTCGGCGGGCGCACCGGCCCGCACCCAGTTCGCGGCCGCGAGGTCGTCGTCGTAGAAGCCGAACTTCCTACGGTCGCCGCGCTCCCACGGGTACTTGGTGACGGCGTCCAGCGCTGCCCTGGTCAAGTTCAGGCCCGCGGAACGACCCTCGGCGTCAAGAACTTTGGGTTCGAGCCGGGTCAGGATACGAAAGTTCTGCGCGTTGCCCTCGAAACCGCCGAAGATCTTGGCGATCTCGTCGAGCGCTCGCTCACCGTTGTGCCCGTAGGGCGGATGGCCGATGTCGTGCGCCAGACCCGCGAGGTCCACCAGGTCCGGGTCACAACCCAGCCCGATCGCCATGCCGCGGCCTATCTGGGCGACCTCCAGCGAATGGGTCAGCCGGGTGCGTGGGGTCTCGCTCTCGCGTGGGCCGACGACCTGGGTCTTGTCTGCGAGTCGGCGGAACGCCACGCAGTGCAACACCCGGGCGCGATCGCGCGCGAAGTCACTGCGATGCTCGGAACTTGTCCCCGGCATCGCGGAAGATTTCGGCCCTTCGACCACCTGGCGCTCTCGGTCGAACTCGCTGTAGCGGTCTTGCTGTGTCGTACTCACCGCCGCACAGTCTGCCAGCACCCCACTAGATTGACGTGCATGCGCATCACCCGCCTGCTCGGCCTGCTCACTGTGGTGTTCACTCTGGGACTGCTGTCTGCGCACACCGCCACGGCCGAACCGCCGTTCCGGGTGCCGACCCAGGTCACCGACAACGCCGGCGCCCTGTCCGGATCCGAAGCCGCTGATGTGCAGTCGGCGCTGGACACCCTGTACTACGACAAGCGGGTGAAGTTGTGGGTGGTGTTCGTCGACTCGTTCGACGGCCGGGGCGGGGTCAACTGGACCCAGGACACCATGCGGATGAGCGGGTTCGGGGACGACGACGCGATGCTGGCGGTCGCGATCGCCGACCGCGAATTCGCCTTCCAGGTGCCCGACACCGCCGGAGGCGGGGTGCCCGGCCGCGCCACCGACGTCCGCCGCTACGACATCGAGCCCGCGCTGCGGGAAGGCAACTGGGCGCAGGCGGCGATCGGGGCCGCCGAGGGCCTCAACGCCACCAGCCCCGCCGGTTCCTCCAGCCCTGGCGGCGGGGTGTCCTGGACCAGCTTCCTGGTGATGGCCGGGGTGATCGTGCTGCTGGCCCTCGGCTTGTGGACCTGGGGACGACGGCGCAAAGCGAAGCGCCAGGCCGCCGAGTTCGCCGCGGCGCAGCGCGTCGACCCCACCGATCCGAATGCGCTGGCCTCCGTCCCCCTCGAGGCGCTCGACGAGCTGTCGAAGGCCATCGTCGTCGACGTCGACAACGCCGTCCGGACCAGTGAGGGCGAATTGGCCCTAGCCCTGGAGGAGTTCGGCACCGCCGACACCGAACCGTTCCGCAAGGCGCTGGAGAACGCCAAAGCCACCCTGGCGCAGGCGTTCAACGTGCGTCACACCCTCGACGACGCCATCCCGGAGTCACCGCTGCAACGCCGTGAATTGTTGACCCGGGTGATCGTCGCCGCCGCGCGGGCCGACCGCGAACTCGAGACCCAGTGCGAGGCGTTCGAACGGCTGCGCGATCTTGTCATCAACGCCCCGTCCCGGTTGGACGCACTGACCCAGCAGACGGTGGCGCTGACGACGCGGCTCGACCCGTCGGCAGCCAAACTCGCCGACCTGCATCAGCAGTTCGCCGACACCGCGCTCGCCGCTGTCGCGGGCAACGTCGAGGAAGCCCGGAAGCGGCTGGCCTTCGCCGACGAGCACATCAGCAGCGCCCGCGCTCTGGTGGCCCGCCCCGCTGGTGACCAGACCGGGCTGATCGACGACATCCATGCCGCCGAGTCCGCGCTGGGGCAGGCGCAGACCCTCTTGGACGGGGTGGACAGCGCCGGCACCGACATCAACCGGGCCATCGCGGGGCTGCCGGAGGCGATCGCCGACACCCAGTCCGGGATCGACCAGGCCGCCGCACAGTTGCAGCAGACCGGCACGCCGCGCGCCGCCGAACTGACCGCCGCCCGCGACGCTGCGGTCAAGGCCGTCGCCGAGGCCAGGGCCGGCGGTTCGAATGACCCGCTCGGCACGTTCACCGCACTGACGACGGCCGACGCCGATCTCGACACCATTCTGGCGGCCGTGACCGAGCAGCGCCTGGAGGCGGAGCGACAGGCCCGGATCCTGGAGCAGTCACTGTTCACCGCCCGGTCGCGGGTCAAGGCCGTGTCCGATTTCATCGATACCCGACGCGGCAGCATCGGTCCCGACGCCCGCACCCGGCTGGCCGAAGCCGGACGCCAGCTCGAAGCGGCCGAGGCCAAGAAGAGCAATGCGCCCACCGAGGCCATCGCCCACGCCAACGGTGCGGCAACCCTTGCCGCGCAAGCGCAGTCGCTGGCCAACAACGATGTCCAGCGCTCGCAGATGCAGTACTCGGGTCAGTACGGCGGACGCAACAACGACATGGGCGCGATGATCGGCGGCATCCTCATCGGCAGCGTGCTCAACAG
>NZ_JBARXZ010000203.1:0-22514 GCF_049647605.1 Mycobacterium sp.
GGCATATTTTGCGCCCAAACGTCCGTTTCGGCGCGCAACAGTGTGGGGTTCAGCGGCCGACGTACACCGTGCCGTCACCGTCGACGCGGACCCCGTACACCGGCACCGACACGTTCGGGTCGTCCAGACAGCTGCCGTCGTCGAAAGCAAAGGCCTGCTTCTTGATCGGAGACTGCACACACGCCCGCCCGGCCCGGTCACCGATGATCCCCCGCGACAGCACGGCGGCACCGGAGAAGGGATCGATGTTGCCGACCGCACACACAGTGTCGTCGTCGAGCCGGAACAGCGCGGCCTGGGATCCGTCGTCGAGCAGCACCCCGACACCGCGCCCGGGGATCAGGAAATCGAAAGCACAGGCCGCGGTCCAGACCTGGATGTCGTTCAAAAGCGTCATGCCATCTCCCCTTTGGCCGGTATCGCCGGCATTCCCATCGGCACCTTGCGGCCGTACCGCTCGCCGAAAGCCACGGTGAGATCCGGCTCCTCGGGGGCGTTCACAAACGACACGAACCTCGCCACCTTGTCGGGGTCGTCGAGCACACCCTTCCATTCGCAGGTGTAACCGTCGACATGCCGGGCCATGGCAGCCTCGAACTCGGCTGCCAGCCCCAGCGAGTCTCCGCAGACAACCTCCTCGAGGTGGGCCAGACCACCCATCAAGCTCTCCACCCAGGTAGCGGTGCGCTGCAAGCGGTCCGCGGTGCGGATGTAGAACATCAGGAACCGGTCGATATACCGGATCAGTGTGTCGGTGTCGAGGTCACTCGCCAGCAGCTGCGCGTGTTTGGGGGTCATCCCGCCGTTGCCACCCACGTAGAGATTCCAGCCGTTCTCGGTGGCAATCACACCGACATCCTTGCTGCGGGCTTCGGCGCACTCGCGCGCACAGCCCGACACACCCATCTTGATCTTGTGCGGGGCACGCAGACCGCGGTAGCGCAGTTCCAGATCGATGGCCAGTTGAACCGAATCCTGCTGTCCGTAACGGCACCAATCGCTGCCGACGCAGCTCTTCACCGTACGCAGCGACTTGCCGTAAGCCTGACCGGATTCCATGCCGCCCTCGACCAGCCGCGCCCAGATCTGCGGTAGCTCATCGACTCGCGCACCGAACATATCGATGCGCTGGCCGCCGGTGATCTTGGTGTAAAGACCAAAATCCCTGGCGATCTCACCAATCAGGATCAGCTGCTCTGCAGTGATGTCGCCTCCCGGAACCCGGGGTACCACTGAATAGCTGCCGTTGCGCTGGATATTGGCCAGAAAATGATCGTTGGAATCCTGCAGCGCGGCCTGCTCACCGCCGAGAATGTGATCGGAACCGGTCGACGCCAGGATGGACGCCACTGTGGGTTTGCAGATATCACAACCCTTTCCACGTCCGTAGCGCTGCACCAGACCGGAGAAGGTCCGGACCTCGGTGGCGGAGATGATCTCGAACAGCTCAGCCCGCGAATACCGGAAGTGCTCACACAGTGCCTTCGACTGACTGACCCCTTCGGCTTCGAGCAGCTGCTTGAGCAAGGGCACACACGACCCGCATGACGTGCCGGCGGAGGTACAGGACTTCAAGGCGGGCACGTCGGCGCAGCCGTCGGCGATGGCGCACTTGAGATCGTGTTTGGAGACGTTGTTACACGAGCAGATCTGAGCACCATCCGGTAGCGCCACGACCCCCAGCCCTTGCCCTCCGCCGCCGGATCGGGCCGGCGCGATGAGTGCCATCGGGTCACCGGGCAACTGACCGCCGACCATCGGCCGCAACACACCGTAAGCCGAGGCGTCTCCGACCAAAACGCCGCCGAGCAGAGTCTTGGCGTCATCGGAGAGCACCAGTTTGGCGTAGGTCCGGTTCACCGCGTCGTTGACGACAACCTCGATGCAGTCCGGGGTGACCCCCATCGCGTCGCCGAAGCTGGCAACATCGACACCCAGCAGCTTGAGCTTGGTGGAGAGGTCGGCGCCGGGAAATTCGGCCGCGCCGCCGAGCAATCGGTCCGCGACGACCTCCGCTGAGGTATAGCCGGGCGCCACCAGCCCGTAACAACGGCCCTCGATGGCAGCAGCCTCGCCGACCGCATAGATATTGGGATCAGCGGTGACACACGACAGGTCGGTGAGCACGCCACCACGTTCGGCCACTGCCAGCCCGGCAGTACGGGCCAGCTCGTCGCGAGGCCGAATCCCGGCGGCGAACACCACCAGGCCGGCATCGATGACCGTGCCGTTCGACAGCGATACCGCCAAAGTGCCGTGCTCGGTGGTACCGATCGTGTCGGTGCCGACATCGACGTGCACCGCGATCCCCAGGTCAGAGATCATCCGGCCCAGTAGCGCCCCGCCGGCGGCATCGAGCTGCTGAGCCATCAGACGCGGTGACCGTTCAATCACATGAGCTTCGATACCGAAGTTGCGCAACGCATTTGCCGCTTCGAGTCCGAGCAATCCACCGCCGATCACCACACCCGCGCGGGTGTATCCGGCCGCCAGGGTCGCTTCGACACCGGCTTTGATGGCATCCAGGTCGTCGAGGGTGCGGTACACGTGACAGCCGGGCACATCATGGCCGGGCAGCGGCGGAACGAACGCAACCGAGCCCGTCGCCAATACCAGCGCGTCATAGCCGAATCGCTCACCTTCGGCGGTGGACACCACCTTGTTCTGCCGGTCGATCTCGACGGCGGTGACACCGAGTCGGACGTCGACGTGCCGGTCGTCGGCGTAGTCGTTGCCGGGCAGCGCCAGGCGCCTCCGATCCCAATGCTCGGTGTAGCCGGTCAAACCGACGCGGTCATAGGCGGCGTCCCGTTCTTCCGAAAGCACGGTGATCACCCACCGGTTCGCCTCGTCACGGGCCCGCAGGGCCTCCACGAGGCGGTGGGCGACCATACCGTGCCCGATCACAAGCAATTTCCGGCAGAGCTGCTCGTACGGCATGGCGCCAGGCTAAGAAACCGATATTGCCGCGATGTCGCGCCGTGTGAACCGACCATCACACTGTGCTCACTTGCCGGCGTGGCGCATTGTGAGCCCGTCCGACCACGCCCAGACACGGAGGGGACCCGTGCAGATAAGGATAGGCTAAGCTCTGGTCTTTCGTGGCGTTTATCCAGAACACGGGGACCGTATGACCCAACCAGTGATCGACCAGATCCATCGGAGCAAGGCAGTTGTCGACGCCGGCGGCGTCCGGCATCCCGTGCACTCGCATATCGATGCGGCCGAGGGGCGCTTTCTCGCGGAGTTGATCGCCGGCGACCCGTCGATATCCAAGACTCTCGAGATCGGCTGCGCCTACGGATTGTCGGCACTTCACATCACCGGCGCACTGGCCGGACGCCACGGCGCCCACCACACGATCGTCGACCCGCACCAGAACACGGACTGGTCTGGCATCGGTGTGGCAAACCTGCGTCGAGCAGGAATCGACTACTTCGACCTGATCGAACAGCCATCCGAAGTCGCCCTGCCGAAACTGGTGGCCGACGGAGCCGAATTCGACCTCGTCTTCGTCGACGGCTGGCACACCTTCGACCACACCCTGCTCGACGTCTTCTACGCCAACCGGCTGGTGAAGGTCGGAGGCTACATCGTCATCGACGACTGCGGCTGGCGCAGCGTGTCGAAGGTGGTCTCCTACTTCGCCAAGTACCCGTGCTTCGAGATCGTCGGCGGCGCCGACAGCACCAATGTCATCCACCGGGCAGCCCGATACGTCGGACGCAAGCTCCGGCCACTGGCAGCTGTGGCGCTACCGCACTGGCTCTACGACCACGTGTTCGCCAGCATCAAGCACCCCTCGATGGTGGCCTTGAAGAAAATCTCCAGCGACGACCGCGACTGGAAATGGTTTGTGTCGTTCTAGCTCTCGCGAGCAGTCAGCTCAACCCCAGCGCTCCAGGATCTCCTTGGCCCGGACCGTCAACGCGGCCTGGAAGAACGGGCCGAAACTGATCCGGCCCACTCCGAGAGGACCAAAGCTCGCGGGATCGTCCTGATCCGGCAACGCAATCGCGTTGACCGGCAGTGGCAGTTCAGAGGTCAAGCGCCGTAACGTGTCCGGGTCGTGACGGCCCACCGGGTACAAACTGTCGGCGCCGGCTTCGGCGGCCTCTTTCATCCTCGCGATGGCACGGTCCACCCGGTCGGATTCATCACCGTCCTGCCGCAGGAACAGATCGGTGCGAGCGTTGACCACCAGATGCACACCAGCGCTGTCGGCAGCCGTGCGCAGCGCGCCCACCAGGGCGGCGTGCTCGCCGGCGGATCGCAACCGCTTGCCCTCGCTGTGCACGGTGTCTTCGATGTTGAGGCCGACAGCTCCCGCCCTCAACAAACCGGAAATCAACTCCTCGGCCGGTAACCCGTAGCCGGACTCGATATCCACCGAGATCGGGACATCCACTTTTTCGGTGATCTGCGCGACCCGCGTCAGCAAATCCTCGAACGACATGCCCTCGTTGTCCGGTTTGCCGATGGAATCGGCGACGGGATGGCTTCCGACGGTCAGTGCGGCGAATCCCGCGTCCACCGCCAGGGCCGCCGACCACGCGTCCCACACGGTCGGAAGGATCACCGGGGGCTTGTGCAACTCCAGCAGGGTGGTCGCCTTTGCAGCGAGCGCCTCGGTCGAAGTTCCGCTCATCATGTCTCCTCGTCGTCCGGTAGAACTCGTGGTCCGCTAACGCTTTAACCCAATCGCAGTTACGTCGATGACATTCCGATACGTGACGTGGGTCACGTCCAGTTTGTGAAGTGGCTAGCATTGGGTGTCGTAATGTGATTCATGACACCTTCAGCCCAAGGAGGTCACTTGTCCAGCACTACTGAACTCGCCGAATTGCACGATCTCATCGGAGGCCTGCGGCGGTGCGTGACGTCGCTGCGGTCGAGGTACGGCGACGCCCCGGCGATGCGCCGCATCGTTCTCGACGCGGAACGGATCCTCAACGACGTCGAAATGCTCGACCTCGACGCCGGGGATCTCGACTTGGCCCGGTGCTCGGTACGTCACGCCGGCGAGAAGATCGGCATCCCGGACACCCAGTACGACAGCGATTTCTGGCGCGACGTCGACGACGAAGGCGTGGGCGGCCACAACCGCACCCGATGAGTCCACCGCTCGTCGCACTGGTAACACCGTCACCCGCCGCGGGGCTGTCCCCCGCCCCGATGCAGGAGCCATGAGATGAGCGCGCCCACATCAGATCGACGCAAGACCGGAGTCTTCTCCCCCGGGCGCGCTCAGATCGCTCAACGCACGCTGCGCACCGACAACTGGCTGAAGTCCCCGATCCTCACGGATCTGGGCTTCGCCGCATTCATCATCTACGCAACGGTGCGGGCGTTCATGCAGAGCAACTACTACGTCCCCGAATACGGCTACCTGACGCCCTTTTACTCACCCTGCATCAGCACCGGGTGCGTGCCCGAGGCCAGCCACTTCGGCCAGTTCCTCCCCGACGTCTGGTGGCTACCGTATGCGGCAATGTCCCTGCCGTTCCTGCTGCTGTTCCGGCTGACCTGCTACTACTACCGCGGCGCCTACTACCGGTCGGTGTGGCAGTCGCCAACTGCGTGCGCCGTGGCAGAACCGCACACGAAGTACACCGGCGAGACCCGGATGCCGCTGATAATCCAGAACAGCCACCGGTACTTCTTCTACATCGCGGCTGTCATCTCCGTCATCAACACCTACGACGCCATCATCGCCTTCCACAAGCCCGACGGTGGATTCGGACTAGGCCTCGGAAATCTGATCCTGGTCATCAACGTGACACTGCTGTGGGCCTACACGGTCTCGTGCCACTCGTGCCGGCACGTCGCCGGCGGCCGCCTCAAACACTTCTCGAAACACCCTGTGCGGTACTGGCTCTGGACCCAGATCAGCAAGCTCAACACCCGGCACAAGCTCTTCGCCTGGATCACGCTCGGCACCCTCATGCTGACCGACTTCTACGTCATGCTGGTGGCCAGCGGCACCATTTCTGACCTGAGATTCATTGGCTGACAACTCAATACACGATCAAGTGAGGTTTGAATAGATGGCTGGGGTGGAACGGCACACTTACGACGTAGTCGTCATCGGTGCCGGCGGTGCAGGGCTACGAGCGGTGATCGAGGCCCGGGAGCGTGGCCTGCGCGTCGCCGTGGTCACAAAATCGCTGTTCGGCAAGGCCCACACCGTGATGGCAGAGGGCGGCTGCGCCGCGGCCATGCGCAACGTCAACACCAAGGATTCGTGGCAGGTGCACTTCGGTGACACCATGCGCGGCGGCAAGTTCCTCAACAACTGGCGAATGGCCGAACTGCACGCCCAGGAGGCACCCGACCGGGTGTGGGAGCTGGAGACCTACGGCGCGCTGTTCGACCGCACCAAAGACGGCAAGATCAGCCAGCGCAACTTCGGCGGACACACCTACCCTCGCCTGGCACACGTGGGTGACCGCACCGGCCTGGAAATCATCCGCACGCTGCAACAGAAGATCGTCTCGCTGCAACAGGAGGACAAGCGCGAGCTCGGCGACTACGACGCCCGCATCAAGGTGTTCCACGAATGCTCGATCACCGACCTCATCAAGGATGGCGACCGGATCGCCGGCGCGTTCGGCTACTACCGAGAGACCGGCAACTTCGTGCTGTTCGAAGCGCCGGCAATCGTCCTGGCCACCGGCGGCATCGGCAAGTCGTTCAAAGTGTCGTCGAACTCCTGGGAGTACACCGGCGACGGGCATGCCCTGGCGCTGCGGGCCGGTTCCGGCCTGATCAACATGGAGTTCATCCAGTTCCACCCGACGGGCATGGTCTGGCCGCTGTCGGTGAAAGGCATCCTGGTCACCGAGGGTGTCCGCGGCGACGGTGGGGTGCTGAAGAACTCCGAGGGCAAACGCTTCATGTTCGACTACATCCCCGAGGTGTTCAAGGGGCAGTACGCCGAGACCGAAGAGGAAGCCGACCAGTGGCTCAAAGACAACGACTCCGCGCGCCGCACCCCTGACCTGCTACCCCGCGACGAGGTGGCCCGGGCCATCAACGAAGAGGTCAAGGCGGGCCGCGGCACCCCGCACGGCGGCGTCTACCTCGACATCGCCTCGCGGATGCCACCCGACGAGATCAAGCGCCGACTGCCCTCGATGTACCACCAGTTCATCGAGCTCGCCGAAGTGGACATCACCAAAGACGAGATGGAAGTCGGCCCCACCTGCCACTACGTCATGGGTGGAATCGAGGTCGACCCGGACAGCGGGGGCGCCGCCACACCCGGTCTGTTCGCCGCCGGTGAATGCTCCGGGGGCATGCACGGCTCCAACAGGCTGGGCGGCAACTCCCTGTCCGACCTGCTGGTGTTCGGCAGGCGAGCCGGCTTGGGCGCCTCCGACTACGTGCGGGCGCTGACCGACCGACCGAAGGTGTCAGAGACCGCGCTGGACAACGCCACCAAGCTGGCACTCGATCCATTCGAGCCGAAGGCCAACGCCGAGAACCCCTACACCCTGCATTCCGAACTGCAGCAGTCGATGAACGACCTGGCCGGCATCATCCGCAAGGAAGGTGAACTCGAAGAGGTCCTCGGCAAGATCGACGAACTCAAGGCGCGGTACGCCAACGTTGTCGTCGAAGGCGGGCGCGTCTTCAACCCGGGCTGGCACCTGGCCATCGACATGCGCAACATGCTGCTGGTCAGCGAATGCGTGGCCAAGGCGGCACTGCAGCGCACCGAGAGCCGCGGCGGACACACCCGCGACGACTTCCCGAAAATGGATTCACACTGGCGCAACAAGCTACTGGTCTGCCGGGTGAGCGCGGCAGATGCCGCGGGAAACACCGCCGTGGTGCCCGATGTCGATGTGACGCCGGAGCAGCAGCCGGTGATGCGACCTGATCTGCTGGCCACATTCGAGCTGTCCGAACTCGAGAAGTACTACACCGACGATCAATTGGCCGAGCACCCGGAGCGGAAGGGCTGAAAATGGCTTCTTACGACGCGAAACTGCGGGTGTGGCGCGGCGACCCCGATGGTGGCGATCTGCAGGACTACACCGTTGAGGTCAACGACGGCGAGGTGGTGCTCGACATCATCCACCGCCTACAGGCCACCCAGGCCGGCGATCTGGCCGTGCGCTGGAACTGCAAGGCCGGCAAGTGCGGATCCTGCTCGGCGGAGATCAACGGCAAACCCCGCCTGCTGTGCATGACCCGGATGTCGACCTTCGACGAGGACGAGACCGTGACGGTCACACCGCTGCGCACCTTCCCCGTCATGCGCGATCTGGTGACCGATGTGTCCTTCAACTACGAAAAGGCGCGCCAGATCCCGTCGTTCACCCCGCCCAAAGACCTGCAGCCCGGTGAATACCGAATGCAGCAGGAGGACGTGAACCGCAGCCAGGAGTTCCGCAAATGCATCGAGTGCTTCCTGTGCCAGAACGTCTGCCACGTGGTGCGTGACCACGAGGAGAACAAGGAGAACTTCGCGGGGCCCCGCTTCCACATGCGCATCGCCGAGCTGGACATGCATCCGCTGGACACCGTGGACCGCCAGGAGATGGCCCAAGACGAGTTCGGGCTGGGCTACTGCAACATCACCAAATGCTGTACCGAAGTCTGCCCGGAGCACATCAAGATCACCGACAACGCGCTGATCCCGATGAAAGAACGGGTGGCCGACCGTAAGTACGACCCGATTGTCTGGTTGGGCAACAAGCTCTTCCGGCGATGAGCAGGAGCGCAGCGAGGGCGAAGAGCGGAAGCATCAAGCCCAGTCGGCGATGAGCAGGAGCGCAGCGAGGGCGAAGAGCGGAAGCAACAAGCCCAGTCGGCGATGAGCAGGAGTTTCACAGTCGATAACCCAGTTGACCTCGTGTTGACGAGTACGCTCGAGACAGCGGCCAGTCGACGATGAGAGGCAGCACAATGCGAGAGACGACCAGCGTCAACGACATTCGCACCGCAATTCGCCAGCTCGGCGTTCGCGCCGAACTGGCCTACAAAGAGGGCAGGCAGGACGACGCCCGCGAACTGGAGCAGCGCATCCAGGGCTATCGCGACGAACTCGCGTCAAGACCCTGATCGACCGGCACCGCTCAGGTGCCCAGCTTCCGAAAAGCGCTCCGATGAAACACGATCGGAGCCACTTCGTCGTTCACGGTGATCGTGTGCACCCGAAGGATCACGATGCTGTGATCACCGGCGGGCACCACCTGCTCGACGGCGCTTTCCAACCACACGCTGGTGCCGTCGATGAAGACCGCACCCGCTTCGGTGGAGGTTGTGGTCAGGCCGGCAAATCGGTCGCCCGTCTTGGCTGCCAGCGTCCGGGCAGCGACGTCATGGGCCTCGCCCAGCACACTGATACCCAACACCGGAAGCCCGCTGAGCTTGGGCCAGGTCGTCGACGAGTTCTGCACGCAAAAGGACACCAGCGGCGGGTCCAGTGACACCGGGACAAACGTGCTGGCCGCCAGCCCGACTCGAGTGCCCTCCGTCTCGGCGGCAATTGCGATCACACCTGACGGAAAGTGACCGAAAGCCTCCCGCAACAACGTCGGGCTCAAATCAGCAGTCGTCGGCGGGGTGGGCCGAGTTGAAGGATTCATCGTTCCTCGATATTACGGATCGGCGGGCGCAAGCACGACAGGTACGACCGGTAACGTGACGCCCATGCTCAACACGTCATTGCTCTCCGTGCTGCGCGAACGCGCAGGTGTGGCGCCCAACGACGTGGCCTACACCTATATCGACCATGACGCCGACTGGGATGGGATCAGCCTGAGCCTAACGTGGGCGCAAACCTATCGCCGGACCGTCAACATCGCCATTGAGGTGGCCAAACACAGTTCCGTCGGGGACCGTGCGCTGATCCTGGCCCCGCAGGGCCTGGACTACATCGTCGCGTTTCTCGGTGCCATGCACGCCGGTGCCATCGCCGTACCGCTGTCGGTACCGTATGCCGGTTCCCACGACGACCGGGTGAGCGCCGTCTTCGCCGACACCCAGCCGACGGTGATCCTGACCACCTCGGCCGCCGCATCGACGGTCGCCGAATACGTCGGTGATTCCGGGGCCACCGTCATCGAGATCGACTCCCTGGATCTCGACGGCCGCAATGGGTCACCGCCGCGGGTACGCAACGCACCCGAGACCTCATATCTGCAGTACACGTCGGGCTCGACACGAACCCCGGCCGGAGTGATGATCTCCGACCGCAACCTGACGCTGAACTTCGAACAGCTGATGGGGGCGTTCTTCCCCGAGAACGGCGGTGTCGGCCCGCCGGAAACCACCATCGTGTCGTGGCTGCCGTTCTACCACGACATGGGCCTGATGCTGGCCGTCATCGCCCCCATTCTCGGCGGCTTGCACGCGGAGATCATCAGCCCGATCGCGTTCCTGCAGCGGCCGGCCCGCTGGGTCCAGATGATGGCGAAGAACACCAGTGTGTTCACCGCCGCACCCAACTTCGCCTTCGACCTCGCGGCGCGCAAGACCACCAACGAGGACATGGCCGGACTCGACATGTCAGACGTGGTGAACGTCGTCAGCGGCAGCGAACGGGTGCACGCGGCCACCCTGGACCGATTCGCCGCCCGCTTCGCCCGGTTCGGGTTCCCCAAGGAGGCATTGAAGCCGTCCTACGGCATGGCCGAGGCCGTGTTGTACGTCGCGACCGGGGGGTCGGCCTCCGTCGTCGACTTCGATTCCGAGAAACTGGCCGCAGGCACCGCGCAGCGACAGCCCGCCGGAACCGGCAGCCCGCTGCTCGCCTACGGGGTGCCGAAGTCTCCGGCAGTGCGGATCGTCGATCCGGACACCCGGATCGAATGTGTCGACGGTGAAGTCGGAGAGATCTGGGTCAGCGGCGAAAATGTCGCCGCCGGCTACTGGAACAACCCGGAATCCTCGGCACGCACCTTCGGCGGCGTCATCGCCGATGGCCCGGAAGGGCCCTGGCTGCGCACCGGAGACCTGGGATTCTTCTCCGACCGCGAGCTCTTCATCGTCGGGCGCATCAAAGACCTGCTGATCGTGTACGGGCGCAACCACTACGCCGAGGACATCGAAGCCACCGTCGGTGAAATCACCGGAGGCCGGGTCGCGGCGATCTCGGTGCCCGTCGACCAGACCGAAAAGCTGGTCACCATCATCGAACTGAAGAAACGCGGCGACACCCCCGAGGATGTCAGCCTGCGGTTCTCCACGGTCAAGAGTGATGTCGTCTCGGCGGTCTCGAAGGCACACGGCCTCAACGTCGCCGACATGGTGCTGGTCTCCCCCGGAACCATCCCCACCACGACCAGCGGCAAGATCCGGCGCTCGGCGTGTGTGGACCAGTACCGGGGCCAGCAGTTCACCAGGTTGGACACCACCAACTAACCGCACCCGCCATGTGGATCACCGTGCTGGTGATGGGGCTTGTCATCGCGCTGGAGCCATTCCGCATCGGGATGGCGGTGCTGATGCTCCACCGCCCGCACCCGGTGCGCCAACTGGTGACCTTCCTGTGCGGCGGGTTCCTGATGGGCCTGTCGGTGGGCTTGGTGGTGCTGTTCGCGTTCCGCGACGTCCTGGTCGACTCCACCCATTTCACGCTGCCCCATGTGCAATTGGGGATCGGCACCCTGGCGCTGGCCGCTGCCGGCTATCTGTTCCTGCGCCGCGACGGGGTGACCAAACCCGACGGGTGGCTGCTCCGCCGCATTCGGCAGCTACTGACCGGACGGTCGCTGTGGGTGGCCGGGGTGGCCGGCCTCGGCATCGCGCTGCCGTCCGTCGACTACCTCGCGGTGCTGGCCGTCATCTTGTCCTCCGGTTCCGGTGCCGCCACCCAGGTGGCCGCACTGGTCGCATTCAACATCATCGCGTTTGCCCTCATCGAGATACCGCTGCTGGCCTACCTGGTGGCACCGCAGCGAACCGTCACGGCGATGACCCGGCTCAACGAGTGGATCCGGGCCCGCCGCCGCCGAGAGGTGGCGATCCTGCTCACCGCCGTTGGCACAATCTTGGTCGCAGCCGGACTGATCGGCCTGTAACGTGGGGTGCGATAGCCGAAAAGCGGTATTCGATCAGCATTTTCGCTGAGCAGACCGTCAGGAAAGCGGAGATGAAACGACTGTTCGCGGCAGTTGTCGCGGTGAGTGTCGTCGGGGCGTCGGGTGGTTTGGGCACCGGAGTGGCATCTGCCCAGCCCAACCCTTTCGAGCCCGCTCCCCGGCCATCACCGGTGGGCGAGGCCGCCACCGCCGATGTCGTGTACGCACTCGGCGGTGCCCGCGCCCCCGGCATCCCCTGGTACGACTACACCAACCGGGCCGGGGCCGACTATTTCCCCAAGGCCAAACGCGATCTGGTCGACTACCCGGCAGGTGCACCGTTCAGCTGGGTGCCCACGATCTTCTCCCCCGTCGGCGGCCAGGACCGGATGAGCATCGGCCAGGCAGCCGATGTGGCGACCAACAATCTCGACGCGGCGCTACGGCGCAACGGTGACACCCCAGCCGCTGTGGTGGGCCTGTCGCAGGGCACTCTCGGCCTCGCCGACGAACAGGTGCGGTTGGCCCACGATCCCAAGGCACCTCCGGCGGATCAGCTGACCTTCACCCAGATCGGCAACCCGATCGGCCACCACGGCTTCGGAAAGAGCTTCCTGACCGGCATCTTTGCCCCCGGCGATTACATCCCGCTGATCGACTACACGGTGCCGGCTGATGTGGACAGCCAGTACGACACCAACAAGGTGGTCGCCACCTACGACGGGCTGGCCGACTACCCGGACCGGGCCGACAACCTGTTGGCCGGCGCCAACGCGCTGGCCGCCTCGGCGATCGTGCACACCCCGGCGGCGTTCACCGGCCCCGGCGACGTCCCGCCACAAAACGTCAAGACCGTCGTCAACTCGCGCGGCGCCACCGAGACGACGTACCTGATCCCGGTGAAGAGCCTGCCACTGACGCTGCCGTTGCGGTATCTCGGTGTGGCGCCCGGTGATGTCGACGCCCTCGACGCGATCCTGCGTCCGCAGATCGACTCGGGCTACTCGCGCTACGACAACCCGCTGAACCGACCGGTGTCCGTCGACCCTGCCCACGGCATGGATCCGATCGCGATCCTGGACCCTGAAACCCGCGGCGCCATCGAGAGCGCATTCGCCACGGTGCGCGAGTTCATGCCGCCGGCCTGACCCGGTTACTTCCCGCCCAGATCGACGCAATGGCGCGAGTCACTCGCACTTTTTCGCCCGTTTGTGAGTTTGGGCGTGCAGTTGCAGCGGGGTGTCACACACGGTCGAAGACCGTCTCCTTCGCCTCCGGCGGTGGGGGCGGGGGCGGTGTGTCGGTGACCTTGGTGCCCAGCCACGGCTTGGCCGGCCACCAGCCGGCCTTACCCAGCAGCGTCGCAATGGCCGGCACCGTCATGGTCCGCACCACAAAGGTGTCCAGCAGCAGGCCCACCCCGATCACAAAACCGGACTGCACCACGGTGCCGACACTGGAGAACAGCAAGCCTGACATCGACGCGGCGAAGATGGTTCCCGCGGCGGTGATCACCCCGCCGGTCGAAGCGACCGTGCGGATGACGCCGTAACGGATCCCGCGCGGGGCCTCCTCCCGCAACCGCGACGCCAGCAGCATGTTGTAGTCGGCACCGACGGCCACCAGCACCACAAACACCAAACCCGGGACGCTCCAATGTAATTGCTGCCCCAGCAGGAACTGGAAGACGATCACCCCGATACCGACCGCCGAGGCGGTCGACAGGAGCACACTGCCCACCAGATACAGCGGGGCCACCACGCTTCGCAACAACACGATCAGGATCAGCAACACCACCAGGATGGTGACGGTGACGATCAGCCGCAGATCGTGGCCGTACAGATCGCGGGTGTCCCGCAGCGTCACCGGGTAACCGGACATCGACACCGTGGCATCCGAGAGCGCCGTATTGGGCTGCGCACCGCGCGCCGTGTCGAGAATCCTGTTGACCTGATCCATGGCCTCGAGGCTGAACGGATTGAGGTCGGTCTGGATGAAGTACCGCGCCGAATGACCGTCCGGCGAGACAAAGATCTGGGCGATCTGCCGGAAGTCATCGGTGTCGAGCACCTGCTGCGGGATGTTGAACCCGGCCATCGAAGGCTCAGAAGCATTACGCCCCATGGACATCAAGAAGTCCGACGCCTGGGTCAGACCGACCCCCAGACGTTGGGTCTCCTTGACCAGCAACTCGACACCGTCGGCGATCTGCCTGCTGGCGCCTGCCAGGTCGTCGGCTCCCTTGGTCACGCTGAACAGCTGCGAGCGCGCGCTGCGGGCATCGGTGATCCCGAGCCGTTGCAACGCGTTGGCCGCCGTGTCCAACGACGAGCTGAGATCCTCGATGGTCTCCGACAGCGACTGCAACGGACCCGTCGACTGCAATTCCCGCCCCAGCGTCACCAGCCGGTCCAGCGCGCCGTCGTCACGCGCGATCTGCAGCCGGCGGAACTGCTCACGGGCGGCGCCGCACACCGCATTGGTGCTGCAAATGGGACTGGCGTCCAGCGAGGCCACCACCGGGTCCAGCCACGCAAAGCTGTCCGTCAGACCTCCGACATTTGTCTCCAGCAGCTCACCGAACGAGCGCATGTTGGCGATCAGCTTGGTGGCGCCGCCCAACTGACCCATCGTCGTGCTGCCACCGAACCGGTTCTCGATCGAAACCAGCGCATCAACCAGGCTGCGCACGCTGCCGATCGATCGATTGATCTGGCCGCGGGCGTCACCGAGACCGTCAGCGAGCTGGTCGGCGCCCGAGACCAACGTGTTCAGATCGCCGGAGCGTCCCTCGATGAGGTTGGACGCCTCACCGAGCTGGCTTCCGACCTCACCCGCCTGATAGCTGGCCCGGGCTTGTTCGAGAGACTCCCCGGTGGGCCGGGTGACACCGCGCACCATCGCCACCCCGGACACCTGACTGATCCGCTGCGCCAACTGCTCCAGATCGGCCAGGGCCCGCGGGGTCCGCAGATCCTGCGGGGACTGAATCAGAAGATACTGCGGGATGGTCTGATTCACCGGGAAGTGCTGCTCCAATGCCGCGTAGCCCACGTTGGACGCCATATCGTCGGGCAGCTGTTTACGGTCGTCGTAGTTGAACACCACCAGCCCGGCGCAGCTGGCCAACACCAACAGCACCGCCAGACTCGCGACCAGGTGCAGCGCGGGACGGCGCACGATGCGGATGCCGGCCCGCCGCCAGAACACCGCGGTGCGCTGCGGCCGCGGCGCCACCCACCCCCGTGGACCGGCCAGGATCAGCACGGCGGGCAGCAGCGTCACCGCGGCCAGGAACGACACTCCGATCGCAACCGACAGCGCCACCCCCACCGTCGAGAACACCCCGAGCTTGGCAAAACCCATACCCAGGAATGTGACACCGACCGTGCCGGCCGACGCCGCGATGACCTTGCCGATCGAGGCCATGGCCCGCCGGACCGCGTCGGTCGGGTCATGTCCGAGACGCACATAGTCGTGGTAACGGCTGATCAGGAACACCGCGTAATCGGTGCCCGCGCCGGCGATCATGGCGCTCATCAGCACGATGGTCTGGTTGGAGATCGCCAGGCCGGTCAGCAGCGAGATCAGCGCCACCACCGCCTGGGCCGACATCAACGCCGCGCCGATGGTCAACAGCGGCAACAGCATCGTGACCGGGTTGCGGTACACGATGAACAAGATGATCAGCAGCATCACCGCGATGGCCGACTCGATGGGTAACCGGTCGCCCGCACCGGCCACGGTGAGGTCGGCAACCGTGGCGGCCGGTCCGGTCAGATTGACCGTCAACGTCGAACCCGCGACGGCATTGTCGACCACCGCCGACACTCGCTCGTAGGCGGCGAAAGCCTCCGGTGTGCCCAGTTCCCCGGTCAGCCCGACCGGCAGCAGCCAGGCCTTGCCGTCCTCGCTGCTGAGCGTCTCGCGCAGCTGGGGCGTGCTGATGAAGTCCTGCATCATCGCAACGTCGTCGGGTAGCTGCCGCAACCTGTCGACCAGCCCCCGATAGGTCTGTTCGTCGCCCGGGGTCAGCCCACCGTCGTCGGTGAGCAGCACCACCACGACGTTCTCGGTGCCGGCCTCCTGGAACGCCTCGGTCATCTGCTGAGTCGCCACCGTCGACGGCGCATCCGCGGGCAGCACCGCGATCGGGTTGCGCTCGGACATGACGGTCAGCGACGGGGCCACCAGCGGCACCGCCAACGCCAGCACCGCCCAGAAGCCGATGACCAGCCACGGCCACCGGCTGACAAATCTGGCTAGCCGACCGAAGAAGATGTGCTCACCTCACGCACGTTGCGCCGCGAACCACCGGCCACCTGCTGGAACATCGCCTTCATCGTCTCCAGGTACGTGGCGACCGACGGGTGGGCTTCCACGTTGTCCGGGTACATCACCGTCATCGCCGTCTCCTGTTCGACCCGCAGCACGTAGATGCACAACTGGTAGCTGTACCGGCTGTCGCTGTAGATACCGATGTTCAGCGAGTCCAGGTTGGCGGTGAGCAGCACCGACAACGGCGGGGTGCCGGCGTCGAGGAAGTTCACCACGGGAAAGTTGGGTCGCGGTTTACTCAACTGCGGCGCCAACTCGAGCACCCGCTCGTAGGGCACCTGGGCCAGATGCAGCCCGGTGTCGAACGACTGCTGGGCGGCGCGGGCGGCCTCGGCGAACGACAAGCCGGCGATCGGCACCGTGACGGGCACCAGCCCGGTGAACCACCCCTGCGTCATCAGGTCGGCCTCGGTGCGGCGGGTGTCACTCGGCGTCAGACCGTAATAGGTGTCGGCACCGGTCAATTCGTGTTCGGCCATCGCACTGATGGCCATGACACCACCGATGAACCGCGCCCCGGCCGCCGTGCACGCATTCTCGAAGCCGGCGGTCTGTTCCTGATCCAGCATCCGCATCGTGACGATCTGCGCGCCAGACAGCTGCCCGGGATCACCCAGCGGCAACGGGAAATCCGGCATGCTGCCGCGGTTGGCCTCGGCGAACTGCTTCCACGACTGGACATTCGGCGACTCGAGGGTCAACGCATCGGTCTCCTGGCGCTGCCGGACACAGAATTCCTGGTAGCTGCCCGCCGGCGGCAACGGCAACGGCTGGTTACCGCCGGTGATCGCCAGGTACATCATGTAGAACTCCGTCAGCGTGGTCCCGACGATGGTGGCGTCGACGTGTACATGGTCGATGCTCGCAAAGAAGGTGAAGTGATCTTCGCCCTGGACGATACCGAACCGAAAACAGTCCCACTGCAACGGATCCGGCGTACTGATCACGAGTTCGCGGGCCTGCTCGACGCTCAGGCGCCCATGTCGTACCGGCACGAACTCGATATCGGCGGCATCGGCGAGGGTGTGACGCACGATTTCACCCGACTCGAAGTACTCGAATCGACTGCGGTAGGTGTCGTGGCGCCGCAAGTGCTGGTTGATCACGTAACTCATGGCCCGCACGTCGCACCGGCCCGGGGCGTCACAGCTGACCACCATCAGCCGGGAATAGTCCAGGCCCTGCGCCACCTGCTCGGCGTACCCCCGAATGTGCTGCGCCTGCATGTAACTGACCGGCACGTCGGACACCGGCGCCTGCGCCGCCGCCTCGAGCGCCCGTGTCGACGGTTCCCACGAAATGACAGTACCGGCGCTGGGTTCCCACTCTTCCAGCGTGCCGACCACCAAAGGACCTACTCGCAACACACTCTCCTCAATCGTTGGCAGGCGCCGATCGTTGCCGGACGTCGGTCGCTCACCGGCATCGATCGTCCACGAACGGTGCCACTGGTCACGGACTGGCCGTCAGTTCCTCGTACAGGTGATCGGCGAGCCCGCGCACCGTGGTGATCTGGGTGGGCCGGATGCGCACACCGGTTTCGGTCTCGATCCGGGTCCGCAGTTCGAGGTTGCC
Source organism: Mycobacterium sp. (assembly GCF_049647605.1). GTDB lineage: Bacteria > Actinomycetota > Actinomycetes > Mycobacteriales > Mycobacteriaceae > Mycobacterium. The sequence continues at coordinate 17,949 of NZ_JBARXZ010000203.1, forward strand.
CAGCGAGTCCATCCCGTAGTCCGACAGCGGCCGATCCGGATCGATGGTCCGGCGCAACAGCACACCGAGCTGGTCGGAGATCAAGCGGCGCAACGCGCTCGGCCACTCCTCCTGGGGCAGTTCGGCAAGCTCGGCCCGGAATCTGCCGCTGTCCTTGCCGCCGTCGCCGATGGCCTGGAAGTCCTCGGCGAACTTGCTGCGCTGGGCAAACGCGGTGAGCCACGGCGTCCCGGTGATCGGCGCATAACCCGAGTAGGCCCGGTGGTGGCGCAACAACTGGGCAAACGCGTGGAAACCCTCATCCGGTTCGATCGCCGCACCCATATCCGCCGCGACCTCGGTGGCCTGGCCGACCCCGCCCCAGGCTCCCCACGCAATCGCCGCCGTGGGCTTGCCGGCAATCGAGCGCCACCGGGAAAATCCGTCCAACCAGCTGTTGGCCGCGGCGTAAGCGCCCTGCCCCGGTGAGCCCACCAGGGCCGCCGCCGAGGAGAACACGCAGAACCAGTCGAGATCGGCCTTGGCGTCCTCCAACGCAGTGTGGAGGTTCCACGCCCCCAGCACTTTCGGCGACCAGCACCGGTCGACCAGATCGGCGGTGACATTGGTCAGAATCGCATCCTCGACCACCGCGGCACCGTGGAGCACGCCCCGGACCGGCAGCCCGGTAGCGGTGGCTGATCTGACCAGGCGTCTGGCCGTCGCGCTGTCGGCGATGTCACCGCACTCGATGACCACGTCGGTTCCGCCGGCACGGAGCCGTTCGATGACGTCCAGCGCGTCGGCGCCGGGCTCCGAGCGGGAGTTCAACACGATGCGTCCGCAGCCGGCTTCGGCCAACCGCCCAGCCAGGAACAGCCCGAGTCCGCGGAGCCCGCCGGTGATGATGTAGGCACCGTCGGGCCGGAACACCGGCACATCGGCGGGGCGCACCACGGCGCTGGTGTGGCCGCCACCGGTCGGGACGTCGAGAACAACTTTGCCGGTATGGCCGGCCCCGCCGACCAGGCGCACCGCGGCCGCGGCATCGGTGAGCGGATAGTGCGTCGTCGGAGGCATCGGCAACACGCCCTTGGCGGTCTCCGCGTACACGGTGGCGAGCAGGCGGGCCACCAGATCCGGGTGGCTGTGTGTCATCAACGCCAGGTCGACGGCATACAGCGACAGATTGCGGCGGAACGGGAACAGCCCCATCTTGGTGTCGCCGTAGATATCGCGTTTGCCGATCTCGACGAACCGCCCACCGAATGCCAACAGCTCCAAGCCGGCCCGTTGCGCCGCACCCGGTAGCGAGTTGAGCACGATGTCCACACCGTAGCCATCGGTATCGCGGCGGATCTGGTCGGCGAACGCTGCGCTACGCGAATCGTAGACATGTTCGATACCCATGTCGGACAGCATCTTCCGACGTTCCGGGCTACCGGCCGTGGCAAACACCTCGGCGCCTACCGCCCGAGCCATCGCGATGGCGGCCTGGCCGACGCCGCCGGTACCGGAGTGGATGAGCACCTTGTCGGCGGCCGACATCCGGGCCAGCTCGTGCAGCCCATACCAGGCCGTCGCGGATGCGGTGGGCACCGCGGCGGCATCGGTCAGCGAGATCTCTTCCGGCAGTGTGATGGCCAGGCGGGCGTCACACACCACAAAAGTGCTCCAGCAGCCACCGGCCGACATCCCGCCCACACGATCACCGACCCGGTGCGTGGTGACATCCGGACCCACCGCGGTCACGACACCGGCAAAGTCGATACCGAGCTGCTGGCGGTATCCCTCGAACGTGGGATACCGCCCGAAAGCCACCAGCACGTCGGCGAAGTTGATGCTCGACGCCGCGACGGCGACCTCGATCTGTCCCGGCCCCGGCGCCACCCGGTCGACGGCGACGGCCTCCAGCGATTCCACGTCTCCGGGGGTTCGGATCTCCAGCCGTAGCGCGCCACCGTCGTGATCAACGATGGTGGTGCGGCGCTCGTCGGGCCGCAGCGGACCTGGACGTAGCCGCGCCGAGTGGAAATCACCGTCGCGCCAGGCGGTTTCGTCTTCCTCGGAGCCACTGAGCAGCTGGCGCACCACATCCTCGGCCGTGGTGGCGCCGCCGGCGTCGATGTCGACATCCACACCGGTGGCACCCAGGTGCGGATGCTCGGCGTCGATCACCCGCAACAGTCCACGCAATCCGGCCTGTTCGAGGTTCGGGAGGTCGCCCGGCGCGAGGGCCGCGGCGTTTCGGGTCACGACAAACAGCCGCGGCGGGTCCCCGGAAACATCGGCCAGTTCGCCTGCAATACCGACTAATTCGACAACACTGCGGCGCCCGTCGGCAGGGTCGACGGGAGCCGTCAGCTCCTCGGGAGCCGTCACGACCACCACACCGCGGACGCCGGCACCGATGCCGGGACGGACCACCCGGGAGCTCAGCGACGTACCGTCTGCCGCGGGCCACGCGGTGACCTCGGCGCGGGCGCCGGCGGCCCGTAACGCGGTGGCGAGTTCTTCGGCGAATTCGCCCGCGGTGTCGGCAGTGCGAACCAGCAGCCAGGAGCCGGGTTCGCCGGTGGCGTCGGGCAATTCGCGGCGGTCCCACTCGATGGTCAGCAGACGCTCGTTGAGAGTGCGGTCGGCTCCAGCGGCCGCCGACGCGCCACCCAGGCGCAACCCTTCGACGCTCAGCAGCACGGCGCCGTCGGCGTCGAGCACCTCCAGGTCGGCTTCGACTTCACCGGGCCGGGCCGATGTCACCTTGGCCAGGCAGTAGTGCGCGTCCCGGGTGGGCTGGTGCAGGCGCAGCCGCCGAACCCCCACGGGCAGCAGCATTCCGCCACCGCCTGCGGCGCGCTGCACTTCGGGCGCCACGATGATCGACTGGAAGCAGGCGTCCAGCAGCGCGGGGTGACTGCCGTAGACCGACTGCTGCGAGCGGATGGCGCCGGGCAGCGCCACCTCGGCGAGCACGGTGGTGACCTCATCGACCTCCGGATCGGCGGTGCGGGCTGCGGCCAGACCGTGGAACGCCGGCCCGTACTGGATCCCGACACCGGCGTACACGTCCCGAAGTTCCGAGCCGTCGAGCCGGTACGGATGCGCAGCCAGCACCGTCTCCATGTCGTATGGAGCAGGTTGCGTGGCACCGGAATCGGGCACCAGCAGCGCTGTGGCCCGCCGAACCCGCTCCCCCTCGGTGTGGGTCTCGACGGCGAAGTCCAGGGTGTCGGAGGTGGTGGCGGTGGCCGACGCGGAGATCAGTGTCTGGTCATCGAGCAGCAGCGTCGACTCGAACGTGACATCGCGCACTTCGGCGGTCTCGCCCAGCGCGGTCCGGGCCGCGATCATGGCCATCTCGCAGTAGCCGGCCCCGGGGAAGGCCGCCACGCTGTGGATCTGGTGGTCGGCGAGCCAGTCGTGTGCGGCGGTTCCGACCTCGCCCTGCCACACATGGCGTTCCGGTTCTTCGAACAGGTGCACGTGGGCGCCGAGCAGCGGATGCACCGCTTGCACCGCGGCACCGCGGGTCTGCTGATCGGCCTCGTCGCGGGACAGCATCAGTTCACGATGGGTCCAGGTCGCCAGTGGCGCATCGACCAGGTCACCTTCGGGGTGGACGGCGGCAAAATCCACCGCGGCGCCCGCGCTGTACACATCGGAGACAAAACTGTGCAGGCCGTACGGTAGTTCCTGGTCGCGGCGCAGCGCCGCCAGTGCGGCCACGGGGAAGTCCATACCGGCGGCGTTCTGCTCGACGGCGTGGGTCAGCAATGGGTGCGGCGCGAGTTCGCCGAACACCCGGAACCCGTCTTCGAGGGCCGCCTGGACCGCCGCCGCGAAACGCACCGTGTAGCGCAGATTGTCAGCCCAGTAGTCCGCATCGAACGTCGGCCGGTCGCGCGGGTCCCACAGGGTGGCCGAGTAGTACGGCACCTCCGGGTCCAGGGGTGCGATATCGGCCAGCGCGTCGAGCAGGTCGTCGAGGATCGGGTCCACCTGCGGCGAGTGGGACGCCACGTCCACGGCGACTTCGCGGGCCATCACCTCGTTGCTCTCCCAGGCCGCCACCAGATCCCGGATGGTCTGGGTGGCTCCCCCGACAACGGTCGAGGTGGGTGATGCGACAACCGAGAGCACCACATCGGAGATGCCGCGAAGGGAGAGCTCGGAAATGACCTGCTGGCCGGGCAGCTCCACGGCCGCCATGGCGCCGCTGCCGGAGATCCGGTTCATCAGCCGGGAGCGCCGGCAGATGACCTTCACGCCGTCGGCCACCGACAGCCCGCCCGCGACGACCGCTGCCGCGGCCTCGCCGAGCGAGTGCCCGATGACCGCGCCGGGCCGCACCCCGTGGGCCTTCATCGCCGCCGCCAACGCGACCTGCATGGCAAAGATCGTCGGCTGTACCCGGTCGATGCCCGTGACGGTCTGCGGTGCGGTGAGCGCCTCCGTCACCGAGAAGCCGGACTCGGCCGCGATCAGCGGCTCGAGCTCGGCGACGGTCGCAGCGAACACCGGCTCGGTGGCCAGCAGCTGGGCGCCCATCCGCGCCCACTGTGAGCCCTGCCCGGAGAACACCCAGAC
>NZ_JBARXZ010000204.1:0-14247 GCF_049647605.1 Mycobacterium sp.
CGCCGAACGCTGCGCCGAGTACCCGATCTGGCTGCACACCTACAATCACCACCGCGGCCACACCGCACTCGGAGGCAAAACACCCGCTAGCTGTGTACCTAACCTCTCAAGTCAGTACAGCTAGCGCGCGCCACTCCGGCGCGGTCACACCTCGGCGGAGTTGCCCTCTGCGGCGGCCGCAGCGTCGACGTCAAACGCCTTGACTTGCTGGATGAGGTCTTCCAGTGCGGCGGGAGGAAGCGCGCCGGCCTGGTTGAACACCAGCTTGCCCTTCTTGAACGCCATCAGGGTGGGGATGGAGCGGATCTGCGCCGCAGCAGCCAGTTGCTGTTCAGCTTCGGTGTCGACCTTGGCGTAGACCACATCGGGGTGCGCCTCCGAGGACTTGGCGAAGGTCGGCGCAAACGCTTTGCACGGACCGCACCAGGACGCCCAGAAATCGACCAGCACGATGTCGTTGCCGTTGATCGTGTCGTTGAACTGTTCGGCTGTGATGTCTTGAGTTGCCACGAGCTTTTCAACGTCGGGTTCTGCCGCGGTGTTCCCCGCCCACACCCACGGGCCGGAAATGTCAGATCGAGCGCACTCGTCAGATCAGACGGTGAAGCCCAGGGCTCGCAGCTGTTCGCGGCCGTCGTCGGTGATCTTGTCCGGACCCCACGGCGGATTCCACACCCAGTTGATCTTGATTTCGTTCACCAGGCCCGAGCCGACCAGCGCGGTGCGCGACTGATCTTCGATGACATCGGTCAGCGGGCAGGCCGCCGAGGTGAGCGTCATGTCGATCAAGGCCACCTTGCCGGCCTCGGCCTCTTCGATGTTCAAGCCGTAGACCAAACCTAGGTCGACGACGTTGATGCCGAGTTCGGGGTCGACGACGTCCCGCATCGCCTCCTCGAGATCGGCAAGTGTCTCGTCGCTGATCGGGGTGTCACTCATGGTTCAACTGCTCCTCTTCGCGCAAGCGCTCATCGGTGGTCAGGCTGGGGCGTGTGGTCCGGGTGCGACGTTGCACTGGCCTGGACCACCGCGTCCTTGAAAGCCATCCAACCCAGCAACGCACATTTCACCCGTGCCGGGTACTTGGAAACTCCGGCGAAGGCGATACCGTCGCCGAGCACGTCCTCGTCGCCGTCGATGGTGCCTCGCGACGACACCATCTCGGTGAATGCCGCAACGGTTTTGAGAGCATCCCCGACCGTCTGGCCGATCACCTGATCGGTCAGCACCGATGTCGCGGCCTGGCTGATCGAACAACCCTGCCCGTCATAGGACACGTCGCCGATCGTCTCGCCGTCGTCGGACAGCTCCACCCGTAGTGTCACTTCGTCGCCACACGTCGGGTTGACGTGCATCACCTCGGCACCAAACGGTTCGCGCAGACCCCGATGGTGCGGGCGTTTGTAGTGATCCAGGATGACTTCCTGGTACATCTGTTCCATTCTCACGGTCAATCCCCGAAGAATTTCACGGCGCGCTTCACACCGGCGATCAGCCGGTCCACCTCGTCGAGTGTGTTGTAGACGGCAAAGGATGCGCGCGCGGTGGCCGCAACCCCGAATCGGCGGTGCAGCGGCCAGGCGCAGTGATGCCCGACACGGACGGCCACCCCGTCATCGTCGAGGACCTGCCCCACGTCATGGGCGTGAATCCCGTCCACCACAAACGACACCGGGGAACCCCGCAACTCACCGGTCAGCGGTCCGATCACCCGCACCCCGGCGATACCGGCAAGCCCCTCGAGGGCCGCGGCGACCAATTCATCTTCGTGAGCTTGCACGGCCGGCATCCCGATCGCGGCAAGATAGCGTGCGGCAGCCGCCAACCCGACAACTTGGGACGTCATCGGCGTTCCGGCCTCGAAACGCTGCGGCGCCGGCGCGTAGGTGGTGGTCTCCATGCTGACGGTCTCGATCATCGACCCGCCGGTGATGAACGGCGGTAACGCGTTCAGCAGCCCCCGCCGGCCGTACAGGACGCCGATCCCGTTGGGGCCCAGCATCTTGTGCCCCGAGAACGCCGCGAAATCGACGTCCAGGGCGTGGAAGTCGACCGGCTGGTGCGGCACCGACTGGCAGGCGTCCAGAAGAGTGAAGGCACCGACGGCCTTGGCCCGGGCCACCAGTTCGGCGACCGGCGCGATGGCACCGGTGACATTCGAATGATGGGAGAAGGCGACAAGTTTGACGCGTTCGTCCAGCTCGAGTGAGTCCAGGTCGATGCGACCGTCGTCGGTGACGCCGTACCAGCGCAGGGTGGCGCCGGTACGCCGCGCCAGCTCCTGCCAGGGAATCAGGTTGGCGTGATGTTCCAGCTCGGTGGTGACGATGACGTCGCCAGGACCGATGGCGCGGTCGAAGCGGTTGTCCCCCAACGAGTACGACACCAGGTTGATCGATTCGGTGGCGTTCTTGGTGAACACCAGTTCATCATCACCGGCACCGACGAAGGCCGCGATGTCGGCGCGACCCTGCTCGTAGGCGTCGGTCGATTCCTCCATCAGCTGGTGCGCGCCGCGGTGCACGGCGCCGTTGGAGTTCAGCAGGAACTCCCGCTCGGCGTCGAGCACCTGCAGCGGCCGTTGCGATGTGGCGCCGGAATCGAGGTACGCCAAACGATTCCCGCCCCGCATGATCCGGGACAGGATCGGGAAGTCCGCCCTGATCCGGTCGAGGTCCGCCGCGTCCAGGCGCGTCCCGACGGAGGTCGTCATCGCCTGTCCCCTACGCCCCGGTGACGGCCTGTGTGAAGCGCTCGTAACCGTTGGTCTCGAGCTCGTCGGCCAGCTCCGGACCACCGGATTGGACGATCCGACCACCGACGAAGACGTGCACGAACTGCGGCTGAATGTAACGCAGGATGCGGGTGTAGTGCGTGATCAGCAGGACACCGCCGTTCTCGGACTCCTTGTAGCGGTTGACACCTTCGCTGACCACCCGCAGCGCGTCGACGTCCAGACCGGAGTCGGTCTCGTCGAGGATCGCGATCTTGGGCCTCAACAGCGACAGCTGCAGGATCTCGTGGCGCTTCTTCTCGCCGCCGGAGAAGCCTTCGTTGACACTGCGCTCGCCGAAGGCGGCGTCGATGTCGAGATCCGTCATCGCGGACTTGACCTCTTTGACCCAGTGGCGCAGCTTGGGGGCCTCGCCCCGGACAGCGGTCGCCGCGGTGCGCAGGAAGTTCGACATCGAGACTCCCGGCACCTCGACGGGGTACTGCATCGCCAGGAACAGCCCAGCGCGCGCCCTCTCGTCGATGCTCATCTCGAGCACATCCTCACCGTCAAGGGTGATCGACCCGGAGGTGACGGTGTACTTGGGGTGTCCGGCGATGGCGTAGGACAGCGTGGACTTGCCGGATCCGTTGGGCCCCATGACGGCATGCGTCTCACCCGAATTCACGGTGAGGTCGACACCCTTGAGGATCGGGACTTCATCTCCTTCGGGGCTGAAGACCGATGCGTGCAGATCCTTGATTTCCAGTGTGGTCATGGTTAAGGGGTTCTCGATTCCGTGATGGCTAGTTCTTGTTCAATGGCTTCGGTGAGGCGCTCGCGGACGGCGGGCACGGCGATCTTCGCGATGATCTCGTTGAAGAAGCCGCGCACCACCAGGCGACGGGCCTGTTCCTCGGGGATGCCGCGGGCCCGCAGGTAGAACAACTGCTCGTCGTCGAAACGTCCTGTGGCACTGGCGTGTCCGGCGCCGACGATCTCGCCGGTCTCGATCTCCAGGTTCGGCACGGAGTCCGCCCGGGCACCATCGGTGAGCACCAGGTTGCGGTTGACCTCGAAGGTGTCGGTGCCGGTGGCCTCGGCGCGGATCAGGACGTCGCCGATCCAGACGGTGTGCGCATCGGGCTTCTTGGAGTCCGGATCACCCTGCAGCGCACCCTTGTACAACACATCGGACTTGCAGTTCGGGTAGGCGTGGTCCACCAGCAGCCGCGACTCGAAGAACTGGCCGTCATCGGCGAAGTAGGTCCCGAGCAGCTGAGCGTCACCACCGGAGGCGGTGAACCGCACCGTGGCCGAGGTCCGCACCACGTCGCCGCCGAGCATGACGTTCACGTGACCGAGCTTTGCGTCCTTGCCGAGCTTCGCGTGGTGCGCGCTGACGTGCACCGTGTCTTCGGCCCAGCCGGCGATCCAGATGACACCCAGGCTCGCCGAGTCACCGACGATGATCTCGATGTTGTCGGCGTAGATGCCGCTGCCGCGCAGATCGACAACAACGGTGGCCCGTGACAATTCCTCGACACGAATCTGCAGGTGCCCGTAGGCCACTGCCCCGTCACCCGGGCCGTCGATGGTGATCTCGATGGGCTCGGACACGTCGGTGTCGCGGGCGACGGTGACCACGGTGGCCGTCTCGAACGACGAGTACGCCTGTGCCGCAACCCGGTCGGTCGGAACACCGCCCTGGCCGAGACGCTCGTCACCGCGGCCGACGGTCTCCACCGTCACACCGGGACGTTCGGTCACCGTGATGGCCGCCGTGCCGGTGGCGACAGCGGTGCCGTCGTGCAGTCCACGGAGCCGCTTGAGCGGGGTGAACCGCCACAGCTCGTCGCGACCACCCGGCACCTCGAAGGCATTGACGTCGAACGAGGCGAACAGCTCACCTTTGTTCTTGACAATGCCTTCGACGGCTTGAGTCAAGTCTTGTCCCATCAACCGACAGCACCTTCCATCTGCAGCTCGATCAGCCGGTTCAGTTCCAGCGCGTACTCCATCGGGAGTTCCTTGGCGATGGGCTCGACAAAGCCGCGCACCACCATCGCCATGGCCTCGTCTTCGGTCAGACCGCGGCTCATCAGGTAGAACATCTGGTCTTCGCTCACCTTGGAGACGGTGGCCTCATGCCCCATGGTCACGTCGTCCTCACGGATGTCGACATAGGGGTAGGTGTCAGAGCGGCTGATCGTATCAACCAGCAGCGCATCACATTTCACGCTGGAGCGCGAACCGTAGGCGCCTTTGTTCACCTGGACCAGACCCCGGTAGGACGCCCGGCCGCCACCACGTGCCACCGACTTCGACACGATGTTGGACGAGGTGTGCGGCGCGAGGTGCAGCATCTTGGCACCGGTGTCCTGGTGCTGGCCTTCGCCGGCGAAGGCCACCGAGAGCACCTCACCCTTGGCGTGTTCGCCGGTCATCCACACCGCCGGGTACTTCATCGTCACCTTGGAGCCGATGTTGCCGTCGACCCATTCCATGGTGGCGCCCGCCTCGGCACGGGCACGCTTGGTGACCAGGTTGTAGACGTTGTTCGACCAGTTCTGGATGGTCGTGTAGCGGCAACGACCGCCGGGCTTCACGATGATCTCGACGACCGCCGAGTGCAGCGAGTCGCTCTTGTAGATCGGCGCAGTACAGCCCTCGACGTAGTGCACGTAGGCGTCCTCGTCGACGATGATCAGCGTCCGCTCGAACTGACCCATGTTCTCGGTGTTGATCCGGAAGTAGGCCTGCAGCGGAATGTCGACGTGCACACCCTTGGGCACGTAGATGAACGACCCACCCGACCACACCGCGGTGTTCAGCGCGGAGAACTTGTTGTCACCGGCCGGGATCACGGTGCCGAAGTACTGTTTGAACAGCTCCGGGTGTTCCTTCAGCGCGGTGTCGGTGTCCAGGAAGATGACGCCCTGGGCCTCGAGATCCTCACGGATCGAGTGGTAGACCACCTCGGACTCGTACTGTGCGGCAACGCCGGACACCAGGCGCTGCTTCTCCGCTTCCGGGATGCCGAGCCGGTCGTAGGTGTTCTTGATGTCGGCGGGCAGGTCCTCCCAGGTCGCCGCCTGCTTCTCGCTCGAGCGCACAAAGTACTTGATGTTGTCGAAGTCGATGCCGTCGAGATCTGAACCCCAGTTGGGCATGGGCTTCTTGTCGAAGGTGCGCAGCGCCTTGAGACGGACATCCAGCATCCACTCCGGCTCGCTCTTCTTCGACGAGATGTCCCGAACCACGGCTTCGGACAGACCTCGGGTCGCCGAGGCTCCCGCGACATCGGAATCGGCCCAGCCGTAGCCGTAGTTACCCAGCGAGGCAATGGTCTCCTCTTGGGTCAGCGGCGTCTCCGGTGTGAGTGTCATCGCGACACACTCCTTGTTCTTCGTTGTGGGCTTCCGGGTGGCTCCGGCGCGGGCTGCGTGCCGAAGGTGTAGCTGTGCTCGGGTGGAACGTGCGTGCTACCGGGTCAAGTCCCGGTGCTGCTCAGCGGCACGTGGGTGGTACAGGCGCAGTCTCCGTTGACAATCGTCGCCAGCCGCTGCACGTGGGTACCCAGCACCTCGGCCATGGCCTGCGCCTCGGCTTCACACAGCTCGGGGAACTCTTCGGCCACATGCGAGACCGGACAGTGGTGCTGACAGATCTGAACACCTGGATGAGTGCCGCTTGCGGCACCTCCCACCCGGGTGGTGGTGGTGACGTACCCAGCTTGGGTGAACGCCCCGGCGATACCGTCGGCGGCGGTTTCCACCTGGCTGTCGTCCTCCCCGTCGGCCTTGTCCACACCGGCGAGGATGGTGTCGATGCGCCGGCGGGCAAAGGCGCGAACCGCGTCGTCGCCGCCGATCTCACGGAGTTGGCGCATGGCCGCCGATGCCAGGTCGTCGTAGGCGTGCTGGAGTTTGGCCCGGCCCGCCGGGGTGAGCCGATAGCGTTTGGCCGGCCGGCCGCGGCCTTCCTGCTGCCAGGCGGCAGCGGCGTTGGCCTCTGCATCACCGGCGTCGATCAGCGCATCGAGGTGACGTCGCACTCCGGCCGCGGACAGGCCGAGTCGGTCGCCGATGGCGCTTGCGGTGATCGAACCCGATTCCAGCAACAGGCGGATGATGGCCTTCCTGGTGTGCCCGTCCTGAGTGGCCGGCATGGCGTCATGCGCACGCGGAACCTCAGAATGGATTTTCACAACACCAGTGTGACGCAATTGCAGAACCGGGTCTAGCAAGGTAACCCTTAGCAGCGGGCCTGGATACTCACACGACGATCGGGAATAAAGCGCCCGATAGTCTGCTGGGATGGCCGCCCGTCGACGTTCGTGGAGTTCGTCGATAGCACGATGGCACGCCGACGAGCGTCCTGTCAGCTCCCCCCTCAACGATGCCGAGCTCGTCTCGATGCGCCGGACCAAGCTCTTCGGCGCCACCGGGACGGTGTTGATGGCCATCGGTGCGCTGGGTGCCGGCGCCCGGCCGGTCGTCCAGGACCCGACGTTCGGGGTGCGGCTGCTCAACCTGCCGTCGCGGATCCAGACCGTCTCGCTGACCATGACAACCACGGGCGCGGTGATGATGGCGCTGGCCTGGCTGATGCTGGGGCGTTATGCACTGGGCCCGAGACGGATGTCGCGCGGCCAACTCGACCGCACCTTGTTGCTGTGGATGATCCCGCTGCTCATCGCACCCCCGATGTACAGCAAGGACGTCTACTCCTATCTGGCGCAGAGCCAGATCGCCCGCAACGGCCAGGACCCGTACAGCGTGGGTCCCGCGCCCGGGCTCGGCCTGGACCACGTGTTCACCCTGTCGGTCCCCAGCCTGTGGCGGGAGACGCCCGCGCCGTACGGACCGCTGTTCCTGTGGCTGGGCGAAGGCATCTCGTCGCTGACCGGCGAAAACATCGTCTGGGCCGTGCTGTGCCACCGAATCGTGGTGCTCGTGGGAGTCGGGCTCATCCTGTGGGCGCTGCCCCGGCTGGCACGCCGCTGTGGTGTCGCCGAGGTTTCGGCGCTGTGGCTCGGCGCCGCCAATCCGTTGCTGATCATGCATCTGGTCGCGGGCATTCACAACGAGGCGTTGATGCTCGGCCTGATGCTCACCGGGGTCGAGTTCGCGCTTCGGGGTATCGAGGGCACCCACCGGCTGATCCCGCGGCCGCTGCACTGGCCACACGGGCACCAGCAGTGGGCGGCCTGGGTGCCGCTGGGCATGCTCGTGGCCGGCGCCGTGCTGATCACGTTGTCCTCCCAGGTGAAGTTGCCCTCGCTGCTGGCCTTGGGGTTTGTGGCCATGGCCCTGGCCTGCCGCTGGGGTGGCACCGTGAAAGCGTTCCTGATCGCCAGTTGCAGTTTGGGTGCGGTGTCGCTGGCGGTGATCGTCGTGATCGGCTGGGCCAGCGGACTCGGCTTCGGCTGGCTGTTCACCCTCGGCACCGCCAACGTGGTGCGCAGCTGGATGTCACCACCGACGTTGATCGCGCTGGGCACCGGTCAGGTCGGCATTCTGCTCGGCCTCGGCGACCACACCACCTCCGTCCTGGGCCTGACCCGCGCCATCGGTGTGCTGATCATCACTGTTGTGGTGTCGTGGCTGCTGTTGTCCGTGCTGCGCGGCCACCTCCACCCGGTCGGCGGGTTGGGGGTCGCTCTGGGAGCCACCCTGTTGCTGTCCCCGGTGGTGCAGCCGTGGTACCTGCTATGGGCGATCGTCCCGCTGGCCGCCTGGGCCACCCGACCGAACTTCCGGGCCGCCGCAATCGGGGGCACGCTCATCGTGGGGATCTTCGGGCCGACCGCCAACGGGGACCGCTTTGCCCTGTTCCAGATCGTGGACGCCACCGTCGCCAGCACGATCATCGTGCTGATCCTGATCGCGATCACCTACCGGTGGTTGCCCTGGCGGGCGCTGCCACCGCCGGTCACCGAGGTCGACCCGCCCGGGCCGGACTCGCCCACCGACACCGCCCGGAACACGCCCGACGGCGCCAGCCGTCCACCGCCACCACCCCACGCCGCGCCCGACGCCTACGCTGAGTCCCCGTGAGCTCGACTGCAGCACCCTCCTCAACAGGATCCAGCGCGCCTGTACCTCTCCGTTTACGCGGGGTGACCAAACGCTACGGCGGCCTGACCGCGGTGTCCGGATTGGATCTCGACGTGCACGCGGCGGAGGTGCTTGCCCTGCTCGGCCCCAACGGTGCCGGCAAAACCACCACCGTCGAGATGTGCGAGGGCTTCCTGCGGCCCGACGCCGGCACCATCGAGGTCCTCGGCATGGACCCGTTTGTGGACAACGCCCGGCTGCGCGCCCGGATCGGGGTGATGCTCCAAGGCGGTGGCGGCTATCCCGCCGCCCGCGCCGGCGAGATGCTCGATCTTGTCGCCGCCTACGCCGCCAACCCGTTGGATCCGCAGTGGTTGCTGAACACCCTGGGCCTGACCGAGGTGGCGCGGACCACCTACCGCCGGCTCTCCGGCGGTCAACAGCAACGGCTTGCGCTGGCCTGCGCAATCGTGGGCCGGCCGGAACTGGTGTTCCTCGACGAGCCCACCGCGGGATTGGATGCGCACGCCCGGCTGGTGGTGTGGGAGCTGATCGACGGACTGCGCCGCGACGGCGTCTCCGTGGTGCTGACCACCCACCAGCTCAAGGAGGCCGAGGAACTCGCCGATCGGCTGGTCATCATCGATCGTGGTGTCGCCGTGGCCGAAGGCACCCCGGCGGAGCTGATGCGCTCCGGCGCCAAGGACCAGTTGCGGTTCACCGCGCCGCGCAAGCTCGATCTGGCACTGCTGACCAGCGCACTGCCGGAGAACTACCACGCCGTCGAAGTGTCCCCCGGCGAATACCGGGTGGACGGGCACATCGACCCTCAGGTCCTGGCCACCGTGACCGCCTGGTGCGCCCGGCTCGACGTGCTGGCCACCGACATGCGGGTCGAGCAGCGCAGCCTCGAAGACGTGTTCCTCGAGCTGACCGGGCGGGAGTTGCGATGAATCTCAGTAGCGGCGACGGGTGTCGGGGGTTGTGATGAAAGAAGCACTGTTCCCGGCAGGCACGTTCCGTCCGGACGCACGACCGAACACCGTCGCGAAGATGCTGGCCGCCCAGTTCGGCCTGGAGCTGAAGTTGTTGCTGCGCAACGGCGAACAGCTGCTGTTGACGATGTTCATTCCGATCACGCTGCTGATCGGGTTGACGCTGCTGCCGTTGGGTTCCTTCGGCGACAACCGGGCGGCGACCTTCGTGCCGGCGATCATGGCGCTGGCCGTCATCTCCACCGCCTTCACCGGGCAGGCGATCGCCGTCGCTTTCGATCGGCGGTACGGGGCGTTGAAACGACTGGGCGCCACCGCTTTGCCTGTGTGGGGCATCATCGCCGGAAAATCGCTGGCGGTGGTGGCCGTCGTCTTCCTGCAGGCGATTGTGCTCGGCGCGATCGGGTTGGCACTGGGCTGGCGGCCCAGCCCGGTCGGGTTGCTGATCGGTGCGGTCGTCATCGCTTTGGGCACTGCGGGTTTCGCCGCGCTCGGCCTGCTGCTCGGCGGCACTCTGAAAGCGGAGATCGTGCTGGCGGTGGCGAACCTGCTGTGGTTCGTCTTTGCCGGGCTGGGCGCGATGACACTGGAAGGTGACGCCGTTCCGTCGGCGCTGCAGTGGGTCGCCCGACTGACCCCGTCGGGCGCCTTGACCGAGGCGCTGACCCAGGCGATGTCGACGTCGGTGGACTGGTTCGGGATTGCGGTGCTGGCGATCTGGGGTGCGCTGGCCGCGGTCTGTGCGTTGCGGTGGTTCCGCTTCACGTGAGCACGGTGCTCGGCATCGACGCCTGCCGCAGCGGCTGGGTCGGTATCGAGTTACGCGACGGCATCTTCGCGGCCGCGCATGTCGGCGCGACACTGGCCGAGGTGGTGGCCGCGGCGCCGGGAGCCGTCGCGATAGGCGTCGACATGCCGTTGGGCTTGCTGGACGCCGAGGTCCGGGCCTCCGATGTACTGGCCCGAGGGATGCTGAGCGGCCGCTCCTCGAGCATCTTCGTGATGCCGCCGCGGCCGGTGTTCGACGCACCTGATCACCGCACGGCGACCGCGTTGGCCACGGTGTTGACGGGTAAGGGCATCAGCATCCAGACGTGGGGGCTGAAGCGGAAATTCCTGGAAGCCGAGGAACTCGCCCGCGACACCTCGCTGCCGCTGTACGAGGTGCATCCCGAGCTGACGTTCACCCAGCTGGGCCTGCTGGCCTCCGATGGCGCAAAGAAGCAGTGGCGTGGGCAGCGCGCCCGGCTGCGGGTATTGGCTGCCCACGGGATCGCCCTGCCGGAATACCTCGGTCCGGCGCTCGAGCGCATCCCCGCCGACGATGTGCTCGATGCCGCAGCCGCCGCCTGGAGTGCACACCGGATTGCGACCGGCACCGCGTTCTGTCTGCCGGACCCGCCACAGGTCAACGGGTCGGGCCACCGGCTGGCCATCTGGTGCTGAGCTTTCGCCCGCGGGGTTCACTCGCGAGCAGACACAAACGCGCGCGATCCGGCCACGGATCGTCCGCGTTTGTGTCTGCTCAGCGGAAATCTGCGGCCCTACTACAGCCCTACTGCAGCCCTACTACGGCCGGTAGTTTCGAGTCCCCTACTCTTGGTGGGTGTCATTCCAGCGGCTGGTCGATCGACTTCCCGAACCCAGCCGACGCGTGCAACTCATCGTCGGCGCCCTTGTCATCCTGACCCAGGGCGGCATCGCGGTCACCGGGGCGATCGTCCGCGTGACCGCCTCCGGCCTCGGCTGCCCGACGTGGCCACAATGCTTCCCCGGCAGCTTCACCCCGATCCCGCATCCGGAAGTAGCCGGCATCCATCAGGCCGTGGAATTCGGCAACCGGATGCTCACCTTTGCCGTCGTCGCCACTGCCATCGCGGCCGTGCTGGTCGTCACCAGGGCCCACCGACGCCGTGAAGTGCTGTTCTACGCGTGGCTGATGCCGGCATCGACGGTGGTCCAGGCCGTGATCGGCGGCATCACGGTGCTCACCGGTCTGCTGTGGTGGACGGTTGCGGTCCACCTGCTGGCCTCGATGGCCATGGTGTGGTTGTCGGTGTTGTTGTTCGTCAAGATCAGCCAGCCCGACAACGGTGTGGTCCGCGACACCGCGCCCAAACCGCTGCGGCTGCTGACCGCCCTGTCCGGGATGGTGCTGGCCGGAGTCCTCGTCAGCGGGACCCTGGTCACCGCGGCCGGCCCGCACGCCGGTGACAAGAGCATCGAGCGGCCCGTCGCCCGCCTCCAGATCGAGATCACCACCCTGGTCCACCTGCATTCATCCCTGCTGGTCGCGTACCTGGCGCTGGTTGTCGGCCTCGGCTTCGGGTTGTGGGCCGTGCACGCGCCGCGACCGGTGATGACCCGGCTCTACGTGTTGGTGGCGCTGGTGGTCGCCCAAGGTCTGCTGGGGGCGGTGCAGTTCTTCACCGGGGTGCCCGCCGCGCTGGTCGCGGTGCACGTCGCCGGAGCGGGTGCCTGCACCGCGGCCACCGCGGCGCTATGGGGTGCGATGCGACAACGGACCGAGCCCGAGCCGGTCCAGGGCTGACTCGACACATACCGCGAACTCGCGCTGTGCGGCCGCCCGCGGAGTGACGCCGAGCTGGCGCCAGCCCAGTGACGGCTCCACCAGTTCCAACTCCAACAACAGTGGGTCACGCTGCCCGCCCACCAGGTCGACGCGGGCGTACAGGAATTCCTCTGGAACGCAGCCCAGGTGCTGTGCCGCAGCGGCCAGCGCGCGGTGGCCGACGTCCCACAGGGTGAAATCCGGATCCGCCGGCGCCAGCGACTCTTCGGCGTAGGTCCCGGACTCGTCGAACACCGGGGTGCTCCCGGCCGGCGGCAGCATCGGCCCCTTGGTGAATGCGTGTGACTGCCGACCGCCGAGGAACACCAGGGCCGTCTCACCGGCCTCCACCCGCCGGTCATAGGGCTGCACCAGCGCCGTCTGCCCGGCCTCCTGCAGAGTTGCGGCGTGGTCGCGGGCCGCGCAGTGATCGGTGAATCGTTGCGCACCGACCGAGCCGGCCCCGACCGCGGGTTTGACAACAACTTCGCCAGCCGGCAGGTGAACGATCTCCCCCGGCGCGAAGAACGCACTTTCGACCACCGGGATCCCGGCCACGGCCAGGTCCTCCAGGTAGGTCTTCTCGGTGTTCCACCGAACCACCCGCGGGGCGTTGAGCAAGTTCGGCACCGCCTCGGTCCATGCCACGAACTCGTCGAGCCGTTCGATGTAGTCCCAGGTCGCCCGCAGGATGACCAGATCACTGTCAAGGGTCTGCGGATCGTCCCAGGAGCGCCAGTGCGCCATCAGGCCCCGGTCGCGGAGCGCGGCGATCAAGCCGTCGTCGTCACCGTCTCCCGTGATCAGCTTCGGACAACCAGCCAGCACGATCCTGGGGTGGAAGAGGTCAGGTCGGGCCAGCTTCATCTGATCACCACATTCAAGGATGATAGTCACCATGCATGCGATCGAAGTTCCCGAAATCGGAGGTCCCGACGTCCTGCGCTACGTGGAGCGGCCTGCGCCCGCTCCCGGCCCCGGTCAGGTGCTGATCAGAGCCGAGGCCATCGGCGTCAACTTCATCGACACCTACTTCCGGTCCGGGCTCTACCCGCGGGAGACTCCGTTCATCTCCGGCACCGAGGTGTGCGGTGTGATCGAAGCGGTCGGCGATGACGTCGCCGTCCTCAATGTCGGTGACCGCGTGGTGACGGACAAAGCCATGGGCGCCTACGCCGAATACAGCGTGGCACCTGCCGATTTTGTCGCTTACGTGCCCGACGGAGTGGCGCCGGATGTGGTGGCCTCAGCGCTGCTGAAGGGTATGACGGCGCACTACCTGCTCAAGTCGACCTACCCGGTACAGCCGCAGGACACCATCCTGGTGCACGCCGGCGCCGGCGGTGTCGGTCTGATCCTGACGCAGTGGGCGACCAGTATCGGCGCCCGGGTCATCACCACCGCGTCCACACCGGAGAAGGCCGAGTTGTCCCGGCAGGCGGGAGCCGTCGAGGTGCTCGACTATCCCGAGGATCCCGCCGAGTTCGGCGCCCGGGTCAAAGAACTCACCGATGGGCTCGGCGTCGCCGCCGCCTACGACGGGGTGGGCAAGACAACCTTCGAGGGCAGCCTGGCCAGCCTGGCGGTGCGTGGCACCCTGGCGTTGTTCGGTGCGGCCAGCGGACCCGTCCCGCCGGTCGACCCGCAGCGGCTCAACGCCGCCGGATCGGTGTTCTTGACCAGGCCGAATCTCGGGCACTACACGCGCACTGCCGACGAGTTCTCCTGGCGGGCCGGTGAGTTGCTCGACGCCATCAAATCCGGTGCGATCACTATCAATGTCAGCGCCCACTACCCGTTGGAGAACGCCGAAGAGGCGCACCGCGATCTCGAGGGCCGCAAGACCGTCGGGTCGATCGTTCTGGTGCCCTGAGAGCGCGCAGAGCGTTCGGCGCGGCGCTGACC
>NZ_JBARXZ010000205.1:0-12931 GCF_049647605.1 Mycobacterium sp.
GGGCGCGCGCCCGCCGGCACCACCGGCACCACCGTCGCCGCCCTGTCCGCCGTTACCGCCGGTGCCACCGCGACCGCCCTGACCGCCGGTGCCACCGCGTGCGGTGGTGTGCACCTTCGGGTCGTGACGAGACACCGCGTTGCCACCGTTACCGCCCGTGCCGCCCTGTCCGCCGACACCGCCATTGCCACCGCGGCCACCATCGCCGCCGGTACCGCCATTGCCTCCGTTGCCGAAGTTCTGGCCGCCGGTTCCGCCGGCGCCGCCGTTGCCGGCCTTGCCGCCCATTTGGCCGGTGTAGCCGGTGTATCCCTGCTTGCCCGGGTTGCCGTGGTAGCCGGTGACATTGGCGTTCCTGCCGCCGTAGCGGGTCGATTGGGTACCACCCCAAATGCCGATGCCCCCGTTACGGCCGGGGTTGCCCGCCGCGCCGTTCCCGCCGCGGCCACCGCTGCCACCGTTGCCGTAGAAGACGGCGCTACCGCCCCTACCGCCATGCCCGTACAGGCCGCCGCTTCCGCCGTTACCGCCGCTGCCGAAGATGCCGCCGTCGCCGCCGTTGCCGCCATTCTTGCCGGCGTACCCGGCGGCGTCGAAACCGTTGCCCCCGTTGCCCGCAAGCCAACCGCCGGCTTCACCATTGGGCCGGTTGTACGACCCGTTGCTGCCGGTGCCGAACGCTTCGCGCCCCTGCGGATTCCGGCTGGCCTCCACCATCGCGTCGATGACGCGCGGATCGTCGGCCGCTGCCCTGATCTGGGTGGGGCTCATGGACGTCAGCCGCGCGATCTCATTGACATAGCGCGGATCCCGCAGCACCTCCCGCGCCTCTTCCCGAGTCAACGGGCCCCGCAGGTCGACAGAGCCGGCACCCAACCCACCTCGGATCTCGGTGGCCGTCATGGTCGGCGTTTCACCGAGCTGCACGGTCATGATCACCGTGGTGACACCCGGCTGACTGAACAGCCGGAATCCCTTATCGCGCACCGAGAGGGTGAAGGTGTCGGTGCCGACGAAGTTCGGGTCGTCGGGCACGTAGGTGACAATGCCGTTGGCGTCGACGGTGACCTGACCATGAGCCGCCAACCGCTCCATCTGGTAGCGCAGCGGATCACCGTCGGGATCTGTCGCCCCCAGGCTGCCGCTGAGTTTGCCACCGTCACCCATGGTGACCTCGCCGGAGGGCGCCACCGTGGGCCGCTGGTTGCGGAAGGCCCCTTCGATCTGGCGGCGCCAGGTCTCCAGCAATGCCAAGAACCCAAGCTGGCCAAGACCATTGGGCAGATTCACCGGGCCGAACAACGACGGCATCCCGACAGTCGGGTTCGAGGCCAGCGACACCTTCTGAATGACTGCCGGCGCTGCGGCGAGGTCAGCGTCATCGCTTGCGGTGTCCGCCACCGATGGCGCCTTGACTTCGGCGTCGCCGACAGCGGCGACCGGATTCGGATCGGTGTCGGCGGCCGGTTGCTCCACCTTCGGCGCGTCCTCACCCTGAGCTGCCCCGGAACTGGTGACCTCGCCACCGGTAGGGGTGGCGTCGATCTCCCCTGCCTCAGCGAACTTGTCGGCGCCCTTGGTCAGGCCGCCCGACCTGTCCGCCTTCTTGTCGGCGTTGCCTTTCCTGTCGTCCTCATCGTCCTGCTTGTCGTCCTGATCGGTGTCCGAATCTGCTTTTGGCGTGTTCGTCCGGTCCGGTTTCGTGTTGTCCTTGCCGGTCGAACCGGAGTCGTCGGACTTCCCCGACGCGGTGCTTCGAGGCTCCCGCTGAGACTTCGATGACCGACCGGTATCCGACCCGGAATCCTTGGACGGACCGGCAGTCGACGACTTCGACGACGACCCGCTGGATGACCCGCTGGACGAATCGTCAGCCCAGGCCACCCCGGTACTGCCGGCGATCGCGGCACCGACGCCCAGCGCCACAGCAAGCGCACCGACCCGGCCGACATATGCGGCGTAATTCATAGCTTTTCTCCCGATGTACTGGTCCCGCGAGCAAAAGTTCTCGCGAGATGGTGACCGACACCTGCCAGTCGGCCGTGATGTGCTGCAGCATGAAAGTGCCAGGACTGAAGATCCGGAGCGACGGCGACAAGTGGACCGTCAATTCATACCAGTCAGCAAATATTTACGGAACTGCAATCCTCAAATTTCGCCCGACATAGGGGTGAATTCACGTGACTACTTGCCCTCCCTGCGTTCTCCCATCCGACCCGCCCCGGCGCCTGCGGGTCCAAGCCGTCGTCGATCCAGCTGCGCCCTCGGCGGGCCGTCATTCGGTGACGATCACCAGCTGGTGGCCGTACTCGGCCCAGGCCGTCTCGAAATCGGCGATCGAGAGTTGCTCATCGGCGCCGTCGTCGGGTCCGCTGTCGTTGAGGTGCACCACCCCGGCGGCAGTGTCGATGCCGGTGACCACGACGGCGTGAGACCCGTAGTTCGCCCCCGGGGTGTTCCAGAGAATGTCGGCGTCCGCCATCGCGAGCACCGCTCCGCTGGTGTCGAGGTACTGCTCGAGCGCGGGCATCCCGGTGGCGAGGCCGGTGTCGCCCGCAGAGCTGTCATCGGTGTAGACGGACGTCAACCCGTACTGCGCGATGAGAACCGGCAGATCGGTTTCCGAAGTACCGCCACCGGTGTTGGGGTCGTCCAGGTTGGCCGGTTTGACGTAGATGGAACCCGGATGATCACTACTGGGAGTCGCCGCCGCAACGGCGACGATGTCCTCTTCCGACGGGGTGTCCCCGGTGAAGTAGCCGATCAGATGCGCCGACGCCATGATCGCGCAGTCGTCGTAGGTTTGCTTGCTCCAGTTCTCGGAGCCGTACGCCGGGTCTCCGTGCATTCCGATGGCCGCCGACGCAGGTCCGGCATAAGCGACCGCGATCGCGGTCAGCGCGGCGGCGACGGCGGCGGACAGTGCGGTGGTTTTCATGACCGCAGCATGGCGACGCGTCCTTGTCGGATTCTTGGCGAGACCTCAACCGGGCACGCCTCCAGCAACGGGGCACCGAGTATCGGCCGACAGCCACGTTCCGCCGGCCGAGCGCCGTCGTCCAGACGTAGCTGGCAGCCGTGCCCCGACCGGAGGGCACCAGCACGATGGCAACCAAAATCGGGAGTCGACGACGGTCTTGACGGACGATCCGGGACCACCGGCACCTGAAGCGACGTTTCCGCAGCTCACCGGACGTTGAAAACCGGCAGGTCACAGACTTCCAGACAAGCAATCTCGATCGCATAACGATCCGAGCGCCGACTGCAGTTTCCATTCCCATTGCGGTAGCCTCCGGCACCTCGCGTAAGCTGCTGCCCGTGGGACGGCATTCACAACCCAGGAAGCGGCGCAACCCGTCGGCTTTTCTAGTGTCGGTGGCCGTTCCTCTCGGAGTTCTCTTTGCAGTCAAAGGTGATGCCGGCACCCCGCCCGTCGAGATCGAGGCCGCACCGGTGGACCAACTCGCCGCCGGCTCCGGCCCTCTGTCCACCTGCTGTGTGGAGATGGTGGCGGTAGACCCGATCGGATTCGCCGCCCACGGACTGAAGGCCGCAGCCCCCGTCGCCTCGGCGGCGCGGCTGCGGACCGTCGAGCGCACCCTGGTGGCCGGTGTTGCCCCCGAGCGGGGCCTGCAGGTGCGCACCATCCTCACCGCCAGGGCCATCAGCGCCGTGTTCCCCGAGATTCGCGAGATCGGCGGAGTACGGCAGGACTCCCTGCGCTGGCATCCCAACGGTCTGGCGCTGGATGTGATGATCCAGAACCCCAACTCAGCCGAAGGCATCAGGCTCGGCAACGAAATCGTCGCCTTTGTCCTCAAGAATGCCGAGCGGTTCGGTATCCAGGACGCCATCTGGCGCGGTGTCTACTACACCCCCGGCGGAGCCAAGGGCTCTGGCTACGGCCACTTCGATCACGTTCACGTCACCACCACCGGTGGCGGCTACCCGGCAGGCAACGAGATCTACTACCGCTGACCCGCGGGCCCCGGCGATCTCCGTACGACAGCAACCACGGACCCACCCGCACTATTTGCAATTACCGTCAATTGATTCCTCCCGGGGCGGTACTGTCGGCTAACAATCCCGCCGGACAGCAAAGAGGACATCATGGGTGCTGCGCGATACGTAGGTCGGGTCGGCGGTTTGGCAGTGGCACTCGGCGCAGGTGTTGCGATCCTCCTCGCCGCCGGCACCGCGTCGGCGGACACCGACCGCGATTCCAAGAGTTCATCGTCATCGTCATCGACGGCGCCCTCGTCTTCGTCGTCGGCCAAGGGCTCAGACACCAAGCAGCGCAACAGCATCAAGATCAAGTCAGCTACCCGCGCAGACGCCGACAGGCCGGACCGCCGTTTGTCCAAGTCGGCCGACGACGACACGGATTCATCCGCGAAGCAGACCCGGAGCAACCCGACCTCCGACAAGGACGACAACACCACGTCCGAGGACGACACACCAGCCAAGACCATGCGTGCGACCAAGTCCGGCAACGCACCGGACACCGACTCCGGCCATCTCGAAGCCACCCGCGAGATCGACTCGGGCAACGGCGACACGAGCAACCCGGGCACGGGCAGCGGCGACACCGAACACGCGGTCACGCAAACAACCGCCCTCACCCAGGTTCGGACGTCCAAGGCCGCAGCGGCACCGACCACCCCGGATCCCGGCTCCCCGGCAAGCGCGCCCGCCGAGTGGATGCTGGCGGCCGCCGCACGTCGCGAACTCGCCTACGACCCCGAGATCGCACTTGTCGACGGCGTGATCACCGGCATCAACAACGCCGTCAGCTCGAAACCGATGACGTACTCATTGGTGCGCAACCCGAGCGGCGGCGGAAAGCTGAGTCTGCAACCCGACGGAGACTTCACGTTCCTGCCCTACCTGTCCTCGTCAAGGCCGGCCACCACGGAGAAGTTCTCGATCTTGATGGCCGAGCAGACGGCCTTCACGCAGGCGCTGCTGAACATTCCGGTCATCAAACTGATCGCTCCGCGGGTGCTGGTGGTCTTGCAGCAGATCCCGATCGTCAAAGATGTCCTGTCACCGCTCATCGGCCGCGCGGAGGTCTTCGGCGTCGTCGTGAACGTCGCCCCCTACGTCGGCGCGAACCAGGCGCCGATAGCGTTCACCACGAGGATCAAATCCTTCGACGGCACCCCGATCAGCGTCAACCACTTCCCCGCGTCCGGGCTGGGCTTGGGCGAGGATGCCCCGACAATCCTCAACGGTCCCAGCCTGGCCACCGCGGGCTACATCAACCTCAGCCAACCGAACACCGTGTCCGGCCTGGTACCGGGCATCACGACGATGCGGGAAGCCGGCTACAACGTCGTCACCTGGGATCCGCGCGGCGAGTTCGCCTCCGGCGGCCGGATGCATCTGGACTCCGAGAACTACGAAGCCCGAGACGTCTCGGCCATCATCTCGTGGGTCAGCGGGCAACCGGGCACGGCGTTCGAAGGCACCAGCGACGATCCGCTGATCGGGATGCTCGGAGGGTCCTACGGCGGCGGCATCCAATTGACCTCGGCCGGAATCGATCCCCGCATCGATGCGATCGCACCCGGCATCGCCTGGAACTCACTCGAAACGGCGCTCTACCCGAACAATGCGTTCAAGACGGCATGGGCGTCGCTGCTGGCGCTGGCGTTGGTCTCCACCGGCGCCCGGCCCGATCTGGAGATCTACGCCGGTATCACCACCGGCGTGCTGTTCGGCTTCCTCACCCCCGGCCAACGGGCGTTCCTGTCCAGTAACAGCCCCGCCACGGTCGTCGGAAACATCACGGTCCCAACGATGTTTCTACAAGGCACCGTCGATGGGCTGTTCACGCTGCAACAAGCGCTGGACAACGCCGCCGCACTCAATCCCGACGTACCCGTGCGGATGATCTGGTACTGCGGCGGACACGGCTACTGCCTGGATCTCGACAAGGACGCTCAAGCCAGCCAGACCCAGTATCTCATCAACCAGCAGCTGGCCTGGATGGACACCTATGTCAAGTACAAGGGCACCGGGCCCGGGGTGCTGCCCGGTCCCGAGTTCGTCTGGGTCGACCAGAACGGAAACTGGTTCACCGCCAACAACCTTCCGATCGACGGCTCCCCCTTCTTCTCCAGCGAGACCATCGAGGTGTCGGGCCACGGCGGTCTCCTGCCGGTCCTTCCGATCATCGGAGGATCAGGCCCCCAGACCAAGATCCCCTTCCCGATCTCGCTGCCGGCCGCCGCCGCGTCGCGTCACGCCCTGCAGGTCGAGATCCCCGCGCGGCCGGCGGGCAGCCCCGACGTCCATGTGGTGGGTGCGCCCACACTGACACTGACGTACTCCGGCCTGGGCACCAGTCGCAACATCTACGCCCAGCTCGTCGACAACAAGACCGGCCGGGTGCTCGGCAACCTCGTGACGCCGGTCCCGGTCACCCTGGACGGCCACACCCGCACGGTCACGATCCACCTGGAGAACATCGCCTACACCATGGGCGAGGGTGACTCGCTGACCCTGCAGATCGTGGACTCGGCAACCGCCTACGAGGATTTCACGTCACTCGGTCTCGTGAACGTGTCGACAGTGACGATCACGCTGCCCACCGCAGCGGCCGCCACCCCGATGTCGCTGCCGCCGGTGAGTGCGCCGCCGGTAGCTCCAACCCCGTTCTCGGTCGAGAAGCTACTGACCGGTGGCGGCCGGTAGCTGGAAAACAGCACCCAAACATGAATCCAACAACCGGCCTGCGGCCCGCCGACCGGCTACGGTACTGGGCGTGTGCACCCGAATCCTGTGGAACAGCAATGCTCTTGCCGTACTGACCGGCCGCACCATGGATTGGCCGGAGTCCACGCAGCCGCTGCTGGTGGCGATGCCACGCGGGCTGACCCGCCACGGCGGGCTCGTCGGCGGCACGGTCGTTGTGGCCGAGAACCCGCTGACGTGGACCAGCCGCTACGGCAGCCTGGTGACCACCATCTACGGAGTCGGCACCATCGACGGGTTCAACGAACAAGGCCTGGCCGCGCACGGGCTCTATCTGGACGCCTCCGACTTCGGTGAGCGGGACACCACCAAACCCGGTCTGCAGATCGGGTTGTGGGTGCAGTACCTGCTCGACCAGGCGGCCACTGTGCAAGAGGCCCTTGCGCTGATGGACGACATCCAGGTGGTGCTGATCAACGTTCGAGGTTTCGACGCCAACGTCCATCTGGCCATCGAGGATGCCACCGGCGATTCAGCGATCATCGAGATCGCCGGCGGTCAACCGGTGATCCACCACGGCCGTCAGTACACGCTGATGACCAACGATCCCAGCTACGACGAACAGCTGAAACTGCTTGCCGAAAAGGACTTCTCGAAACCCGGCAGCACCACCCCGCTGCCGGGAAATGTCAACGCTGTCGACAGGTTCCAGCGAGCCGCCTACTTCTCCGCGCTGCTGCCCGAACCGGCCACCGAGCGACAGGCGGTCGCCGGAGTCATGGCGATCGCACGCAATGTGTCGGTACCGTTCGGCGCCCCGTACGAGGACTTCGGCATCTACAACACCGAATACCGGACGGTGATCGACCTGACCCACCGCACCGTGTACTTCGAACTGACCGTCAGCCCTGCCGTGTTGTGGGCACAGCTCGACGATCTCGACATCAGTGCCGGCAATGTGCCGGTGGGCATCGACCCGTATGACGAGTCGTTGGCCGGGGACGTGACGTCGAAGTTTGCGCCGGTAGCGCTCGGCTTCTGAGCCACAGCAGACTCCCGAGGTTTCATCGGGGAGCACCGAGTTTCTGTGAGTACGCTGGATGCCATGGACGGCTTCCTGCTGCTTTTGATCCTTGTTGTCGTTGCGGCCATCGGTCTGGCTGTGTGGAGTTCCTCGCGGGCTTCTGGTCGCCGCAACGAAGCGTCCCTGGATGACGCAAAGGCCGACGCGCGGCGCGTCATCGAGCGCCTCGGCGGTCAGGTGATCAGCCTGACCGGCACCGACGACGCCTCCAAGCAGGCACTCGCCGACGCGGCCGAACGCTACACCGCGGCCGGCTCACAGATCGACCAGGCCACCACCGCCAAGCAGGCGCTGCTGGCCAAGGAAAGCGCACTCGAGGGGCTGTACTACGCGCGGGCCGCCCGGGTCGCCATGGGGATGGATCCCGGGCCGGACCTGGAGTTGCTGCACGGCCAGCGCACCGCCGGCCAGGTGACCGAAGACCGCAGCGTGCAGTTCGAAGGCCGTGAGATCGAGGCCTCTCCGTCACCGTCGCAGCGCACCCCGAACTACTACCCCGGCGGCACCGTCGCGGGCCGTCCAGTTCCGGCCGGCTGGTACTCCGAACCGTGGTGGAAGCCCGCCCTGGTGGCCGGAGCCTGGGGCGTCGGTTCGATGCTGCTGTTCAGCACCTTGTTCTCCGGGATGGCCGGTACCGGTTACGAGCAGGGATTTGCTCAGGGTTATGACCAGGGCTTCGATCAGGGCGCCGGCGGTGACGGTGGCGGCGACTTCGGTGGTGACTACGGCGGTGGTGACTACGGAGGCGGCGACTTCGGCGGTGGCGACTTCGGTGGCGGTGGCTGGGGCGACTTCGGTGGGGACTTCGGCGGCTTCTGAGCCGCTCAGAAGCGGCTCTCCAAGCGGGCGGTGACTCCCGCTTCCTGGAGGTCCAGGCGTTCGAGCATCGCCCGTACCGCCTCATCGTCGAGGCGCCCCTCATCACGTTCCCCGATGAGGGCGGCCCGCTGCGCGATCAGCACCGCGCGGTACAGCGCGGCAAATGTCTCGGCACGCACCGTGTGCGCCTCCGGATCCGGCATCTCGTCCGCGTCCTGGGAGTGGCGCGCGATGGTCGTGCGGATCTCGGCCAGGGCCCTTGGATCCAATCCCTCGGGTGGGTTCGCCCCGAACTCGTCGAGCACTTCACCTGCCGCCTGCTGGACGATTCGCTCCGCCTTGGCAGTTTCGGCGTAGGTGTAGGCGTGGTCGGCGTCCGAGGACAGCTCGACCCGTCGGATCAACAGCGGCAATGTCCAACCCTGTAACAACAGGGTGCCGACGCTGACCACAAACGCGATCGCCTGGATGGTGGCACGTTCAGGGAACGGCTCCCCCGCCGCCGTCGTCACCGGAATGGCAGCTGCGGCAGCCAAAGTCACCACACCTCGCATGCCCGTCCAGGACACCACCACGTTCTCCTGCCAGGTGAGCGACCGATTGTCGATGCGGGCCCGCCATTTTGCCTTCTTGGCGCGTTTCCGGGTACCGAGTGCACCGCGGGCCTCGCCCTCCGGGACCCGGACACTGAGCCGCTTGTCGACCTCTCGTGACAGCACTCCGCGACCGAACATCGCAAATACCGAGGTCGGCCGAATCACCAACACCACCAACAACACAACACCCGCCGCGATCCCCACCTCGGCCAGCGACTCGTGGGCTTCGCGCAGATCCTCCAACACGAACCGCAGATGCAGTCCGATGTAGGCGAATACGAATGCCTCCAGCAACACGTCGACGGAGTTCCACACATACCGCTCCTGCAGACGGGTTTGGTAACCGGCGTCCAGCGATCCGCTGCCGACAACAAATCCGGCGACCACCACGGCCAACACTCCGGACGCGTGGAGGTGCTCCGCTGCGATGAACGCGGCGAATGGAACCACCAGTCCCTGCACTGTTTCCAGACCAGGGTTGGCCAGCCGACGCCGGATCCAGAGCGTCACGTAGCCCAGGGCGGCGCCGACCAGCGGCCCGACGACTGCCGAATAGCCAAACAGCAGTACCGGGTTCTCGATGAAGGTGTGGGTGCCCGCGACATGAGCCACCGCTATCGAGAACAACGTCAGTGCGGCGGCGTCGTTGATCAGGCTCTCGCCGGTCAGGATCGCCATGACGCGTTTCGGCAACCCCAGCTTGCGGCCGACCGCGACCGCGGTCACGGCATCGGGTGGGGCGACGATGGCGCCGAGCACCAGCGCAGTCATGAAGGTCAGCGGCACCACCACCAGCCAGGAAGATATCGCTGCCACCGTGAACGCGGTGACCACCACCAGCGCTACGCCGAGGCCGATGATGGGTTTGATGTTGCGCAGGAATGTCGGGAACGAGAAGTTGAGAGCCGCCGAGTAGAGCAGCGGCGGCAGTACGACCGTCAGCAGGATGTGCGAATCGAGTTCAGGTGCTTCGAATCCCGGCAGGAACGACACCGCGGCGCCGATCATGACGATGATGAGCGCTGGTTCCAGGCCGCGCCGATGGGCAATGGCGGTGACCACGATCGCGCCGACGACGACCAGGATGAGTTCCATCGGCCAATTGTCGCGTCAATCCCCAGAATTCGCTGACCGACCCGCTCAGGTCTGACACGTTGGGCACCAGAAGACGTTCCGGCCTTCGAGTTCGACCGTCTTGATCGGGGCGCTGCAGATGCGGCAGGGCTCCAGTGCACGACGGTAGACGTAGGTGCGGGGCCGCCCGGGGCGATACGACGGGGCACCATGGTCGTCCTCGGGGCGCACGACGACGATCTTCCCGCGCCGCAGACCGACATTCATCAGGTCCACCAGATCGGCCCACATCGCTGTGAACTCATCGGAAGTGATGGTGACACCAGGACGGAACGGATCGATGTGGTGGCGGAAGAGCAGTTCATTGCGATAGACGTTGCCGACACCGGCGAGCACGGTCTGATCCATCAGCAGTGCGCCGATGGTTCTGCGGGACTTGGTGATCCGCGCCCAGGCCGGTGCCGGGTCGGCGTCCTTGCGGAGCGGGTCGGGGCCGAGTCTGGCAACGACCTCGACCACCTCGCCCTCTTCGATCACTTCGCACACGATCGGGCCACGCAGATCGGTCCCGTACTCGGTGCCGATCATCCGCATCCGAATCTGCCCCACCGGATCTGGGATCTCTTCGATATCGACCGCGGGAAACTCGGTGAACGTGCCGTAGAGCCCGAGATGGACGTGCACCACGCGGCCGCCGTCATAGTGATGGAACAGATGCTTGCCCCAGGCATCGGCTTTTTGCAGGGTGCGTCCGTCGACGGCCGCTGCGCCATCGGTGAACCTGCCCTGCGGGCTGCCCACCCGCACCGGCGCCCGCCCGAACCGGCGTTGATGCAGTCGGGCGAGCCGGTGCAGCGTGTGCCCTTCAGGCACCTACTACTCCGGGGCTCCGGGTACCGGCGGCGCCTCGTGTGTCGACTCGTACTCAGCCAGGATGTCGATACGGCGTTGGTGGCGTTCGGCTTCCGACCACGGCGTCGCCAGGAACGCGTCGACGATGGCGAGAGCCTCTTCGGTGGTGTGCATGCGCCCACCGATACCGATCAGCTGGGCGTTGTTGTGCTGGCGCGCCAGTTCGGCCGTTTCGGTGCTCCACGCCAACGCACACCGCGCGCCCGGCACCTTGTTCGCGGCGATCTGCTCACCGTTTCCGGACCCGCCGAGAACAATGCCCAGGCTGCCTGGATCGGCCACGGTCTTGACGGCCGCGGCGATGCAGAATGTCGGGTAGTCGTCTTCGGCGTCATAGGAGTAAGCACCGCAGTCGACCGGCTCGTGGCCGCCCGCCTTCAGATGCTCGATGATGGCCTGTTTCAGTTCGTATCCGGCGTGGTCGGCACCGAGGTAGACGCGCATGCCGGTAACCCTACTTTCCCGGTGTTGACCCGTTCCACAGGTCCTTCCCGCAACCGCGGGCACGGTGCGGGAAGCACCGCCCGCTAACCGTGGTCAGCCACGACTTCGGCACCGATCGTGTGATTTCAGCAAAATACCTGAAGCCTGCACAAAGACGTCCATTTACCCTCGATTCGAGAAGAAATCCGGGATGAGCGTCAAGGCATGGCGACGTGATATCGCTGGAAAATGCGACGCTACCTGGATAAATACCAAAGTAGGTGAGTTCGGTACCTCTTTGTATATTTTCCGCCTCAACAACGCGGCAACAACAGCCGCAGTGAGCCTTGACGGCGATCCCCGCAAATTTGACAATCATGTCAGCGGTTCTCAGGAAACGTACAGGACAGGCCTACCGAGGGGGCAGGCCGACACAACCCAGGGGGGTCTTGCCATGTATGTGAAGTACGGGCGATCAGTTCAGAAGTTCGTGACAACAGGCGTCGCCGGAGCCGCGATGATCGGAATGGGCGCCGCGGTGGCCGCCACCGCCGCCACCGCGCCACCGACGGCCACCACAAGAACCGTGGAGGTGGCGCTTGCCAACAGCTCCGACTGCTTGAACGCCGACAACAGGCTGGACGCCTATTGCGATTCCAACCTTGTCGGCGCTTCCGTGGGCCTGCTGCTGGACCCGTCGATGTTCGAACCGTTCTTCCGCCCGATCATCGGACCCGGCGGCTGGCTGATCGGCAACGGGCTCGATGCTCTCGAGATCGATCCGAACTGCACCGAGAACTGCCGCGGCGGCAACGGCGGACTGCTCTGGGGCAACGGCGGCAACGGCGCGTTCGGCGGAGCCGGCGGCAACGCCTTCTTGTTCGGTAACGGCGGACTGGGCGGGGACGGCGGCTATTACGACGACGACACCGCCACCTGGGTTTCACTGGGCGTCGCCGGAGGCAAGGGCGGCAACGGCGGCTGGATCTCCGGCAATGGCGGCAAGGGCGGCTATGGCGGTGATGCCATCTACGAGGACGGCGTCAAGGTGTCCGACGCGTTCGCCGGCGGCAGAGGCGGCAACGGCGGATTCTTCTTCGGCAGTGGCGGTGAGGGCGGTGAAGGTGGCTACGACCAGAACACCCTTGATGACGACCCCACCACCGAGGTGAACGAGGCGGATGCCACCGGGGCCGCCGGCGGGGCCGGCGGGAGCAGCGGCCTGCTCGGAAACGGCGGCAAAGGCGGGGCGGGCGGCTTCGCGAGCTCGTTGAACGGCAACGCGACCGGCGGTGACGGTGGCGCCGGCGGCACGGCGACAACC
>NZ_JBARXZ010000206.1:0-18982 GCF_049647605.1 Mycobacterium sp.
CCCCAGCGGAATCGTGATGCCCGGCGCGATCTCGATACTCGGCTGGATGACGGTGCCCGGCTCCGGCGTCGGCGGCGCGGTGGGCGTCGGACGCGGCGGCGGGGCGGCAGGAACGCCGGCGTAACCACCGATCTCCGTCGGCTTCGGGAACGTCTCGGTATCGGTGCCCTGCAGCGCACCGTCCATCGTCTCTTTCCAGATGTCCGACGGCAGACCCGACCCGTACACCGGGGAACCCCACTGGTTCACCAGCGGCTTGTCGCCGCCCGTGGTGCCCACCCACACCGCCGTCGACAACGACGGGGTGTAGCCGACCATCCACGCGTCCCGGTTGGCACCGGTGTCACCGAGCTGATTGGTGCCCGTCTTGGCCGCAGACGCCCGGCCGCCGGCCAGGTTGTGGCCGTTCGAGTAGCCGGCGATCGGCTGCATCGCGGCAGTCACGTTGTCGGCGACCGCCTTCTCGATGCGCTGCTCACCCTCGGTGTCCTCGCTGTCGGCGTCGAACAACACCTGCCCCTGCGCATTGACCACCTTCTGCACAAAATGCGGCCGGTGGTAGACACCCGAGTCGGCCAGCGTGGCGTACGCCGAAGCCATATCGAGCACCCGGGACTGGTACTGCCCGAGCACCACGCCGTTGTTGGGCGGACCGCCCTGGCCGTCCTCCGACAGGGTGTGCTCGACACCCGGGATGCTCTCGGCGATACCCGCCCGATGCGCGGCATCGGCAACATCGGCGGGGCCGTTGTTGAGCTCCAACATCAGCCGGTAGTAGCTGGTGTTCAGCGACCGCTTCAACGCCTCGGCGATGTTGCAGGTGCCGCAGCTGCCGCCCTCGACGTTGCTGATGTCGATGCCGTTGACCGTCAGCGGCGACGAATCCACCTGGTAACCCAGACCCTTGCCCTGTTCCAGGGCAGCGACCAGCGCAAACACCTTGAACGACGAACCGGTGGGCAAGCCGGCCTGCGCAAAATCGAACCCGTTGGCATCTGATCCGCCGTAGTAGGCCTTCACCGCGCCGGTCTTCGGGTCCACCGACACCACCGCCGCGCGCATGTCGGGCTCCTGACCATCGAGGGTCTCGGTGACCGCCGCTTCGGCGGCGGACTGCGCCTTCGGGTCGATGGTGGTGGTGACCTGCAAGCCCTCGGTGTTGAGCTGCTGTTCGTCGATGTCGAACAGATCCAACAGCTCGGCGATCACCTGGCGCTCGATCAGCCCGTTGGGCCCGGTGGTCTGGTTGGCGGTACTGGCCTGATCCGGCGGGATCGTCGGGGGGAACACCTGCTCGGCCCGATCCTGCGGTGACAACGCCCCGATCTCGACCATGCCGTCGAGCACCCAGTTCCAGCGGTCCGTCGCGCCCTCGAGATCGATGGCCGGGTCCAGCCCGGACGGCCGCTGGATCAGCGCCGCCAACAGCGCGCCCTCGGCCACGGTCAGCTGATCCACCGGTTTGGCGAAGTAGGCCTGAGAGGCCGCCGCCACGCCGTAGGCGCCGCGGCCGAAGTAGATGATGTTCAGATACGACTGCAACACCTGGTCTTTGGACCATTCGCTGGACATCTTGGTCGAGATCACCAGCTCTTTGGCTTTGCGGATCAGCCCTCCCACACCGGAGCGGGCGTCGCCGACCAAAGCGTTCTTGACGTACTGCTGCGTGATCGTCGAACCGCCCTGCAGATCGCCGCCGAACAGGTTGTTCTTGGTGGCGCGCAGGAACCCGGTGAACGAGAAGCCCGGGTTGGAGTAGAAGTCGCGGTCCTCGGCGGCCAGCACCGCGTCCCGGACATGCACCGGGATCTGGTCGATGTTGACGTCGACCCGGTTACCTTCCGGCGGAACGATGCGGGCGAGCTCCGAGCCGTCGCTGGCCAGGATCGTCGACACCTGGTTGGTGCGAATATCACCCGGTTTAGGCACTTCCACGATGAAATAGGCCATACCGAAAGTGACCAACGGCAGCAGGATCAGAACGGCAGCGCACGCGTAGAGACTGCGGCGCACCCATTTCCAGTTGATCTGCGACGGCTTGCGCGGGGGCTTGTCGCCACCGCCGCCGGCCGGACCGCCGGTACGACCGGCCGGTGGCGGAGGGGGCGGCGGCGTGCCGTCCAATGCTGCTTTGACCACGTCGATCGGATCCCGCAGACGCGGATCCGGGGTCGAGTCGCGGACCGGCGGGATGATCGACGTCGGCCGCATATCCGGCGGCACCGCGGCGCGACGCCGCGGCGGGTTCTGAGGCTGGTTCGAGGGCAGTCGGGTTGTCTCCCGCTCATGCCGTCCTGCTGACCCTGGCTGGTTATCAGAAGCTGGACGGTCGTGTGGTCCCGGGCTATTCACTGGCTGTCCGCGCGCCCTTGCGCGCTGCTCGAGTGCGGGGCGCCTTCGGAGACTTCGGCGCGCCCAACACATACGACTTGACCAGATGATTCCAACTGCAAGTGCGGCAAACCTCCACCACGTGTACGGAAAACTCATCGAACTTGGTGGCCAACAGCACCAGCTCCTCGGCGGTACGCGCCGAGCCTGACACCGGGCCCAGATGATCGCCGAAGACCCAGGACACCAATGTCAACTGTTCCTTTCGGCATATCGGGCACATCACCGAACTGGGTTTCCCGTGAAACTTCGCGGCCCGCAGCAGGTAGGGGTTGGCGTCACAGACCTCGGTGACACCTGTGCGACCGGAATACACCTCGGCCAGCAGAGAACGCCGCCGAAGCGCATAGTCCACCACTTGTCGCTGCAGTCGCACGAAACAAGAGTACGTCGGTGATATGAGCACCGGTCGACGATCACCCCGTCACGCCCTGCGTCGAGCTCTTACGATCATCGCGTGGTGACGCGGCAATCAGCAGGTACCCGGGCCAAGGACATCGACCGCAACAACACTTGCGCGGTCCTCGACAGCGCCCTCGCCGACGGCCAACTGTCGATGGAAGAACACCGGCAGCGGGTGGCCGCGGCAACGGCGGCGGCAACCCTGGGCGAACTCGCCGTGCTGGTCGCCGATCTGCAGAACGACAATGCTCCGGTCAAGCTGCCCGACCTGAAGAAACCGCCCTCCGGGCCTGGTCCCGGCCCCGGTCTCGGCTGGGGTCTGCGCGTCGCCGTCGGCGCGGTGTTGGTGCTGCTCGGCATCGGTATCGGCTGGGGGTTGTACGGCAACACCAGCTCGCCGCTGAGCTTCGAGAGCGACCCGGGCGCCAAGGCCGACGGCATCCCGGCCACGGTGCTGACCCCGCCCCGGCAATTGCACTCGCTCGGCGGGCTGACCGGCCTGTTCGAACAGATGCGGCAGAAGTTCGGCGACACCGCCGGATACGACCTCACGATCTTCTCCGACTACGCCTCGTTGGAGCGCCCGGACCCCGCCGAGCCGCGGCGGACCCTGCGCTACTCCTATCGCGGTGGCTGGGGTGACCCGAGCGAGACATCGACGAGCTCCGACGCCCGGGTGGTCGACCTCGGAGCGTTCGATGTGCCGGCGCTGGTCGGGATCATCCGCGGCGCGCCGGAGACGGTGGGGATCGATCCGGGCGAGGTCAAGTCCATCCACGTCAACATCGAGCCCAACGGCGATATGACGGCCCCGCCCGAGGCGATCGAGATCAGCGTCTACGTGTCCCCGCAGTTCGGTAACAGCGGCTACATCGACCTCAACGGCGATCTGACGATCAAGCGGATCGCGCCGGCCCGGCCTTAGTCGCTGGGCGCCTGGCCCCTCGCTGGGCGCGCCTCACGCCGAGATCGACGTTTTGGCGGTTTCTTCCTGCCGTTTTGCGCCCAAACGTGCGTTTGGGCGTCAGTTGAGGTCATCGAGTGGTCGTCCCGATGTAGCGGTGTATATATCGGCGCGATACTATTTCGCGAGGTGTCGAACCGCCGTAACGGTCGAGCAAGGAGGTGATCGGAGGTGTTGGAGCTGGCCATTCTCGGACTCCTGCAGGAATCACCCATGCACGGCTATGAGCTACGTAAGCGGCTCACCGGACTCCTGGGCGCTTTCCGCGCCTTCTCCTACGGTTCGCTGTACCCGGCGCTGCGCCGGATGCAGACCGACGGGCTCATCGTCGAGGATGCGGCTCCGGAGGGAACCATCAAGGTGCGACGGGCTCGCCGCGTCTACCAGCTCACCGACGCCGGACGGCAGCGGTTCACCGAACTCGTCGCCGACACCGGCCCGCAGAACTACACCGACGACGGCTTCGGTGTGCACCTGGCCTTCTTCAACCGCACCCCGGCCGAAGCCAGGATGCGGATTCTGGAGGGGCGCCGTCGCCAGGTGGAAGAGCGCCGCGAAGGCCTACGTGAAGCCGTCACGCGGGCCAGCAGTTCGTTCGATCGGTACACCCGCCAGCTGCACGAGCTCGGGCTGGAGTCCAGCGAACGCGAGGTGAAGTGGCTCAACGAGCTGATCGCCACCGAACGTGGGACACAAGGTCTCACCGATCAACCTTGACAAACACGTCAAACAAGATTTCGAAGTACGGATTGAAGGGAAACGTCCATGACTGAACAGGACATCCGGGTCGCCATCGTCGGCGTCGGCAACTGTGCGTCCTCATTGGTCCAAGGTGTGCAGTACTACAAGGACGCCGATGAGAACTCCACCGTTCCCGGCCTGATGCATGTGAAGTTCGGCCGCTACCACGTCCGGGACGTCAAGTTCGTCGCCGCGTTCGACGTGGACGCCAAGAAGGTCGGCTTCGACCTGTCCGAGGCCATCTTCGCCTCGGAGAACAACACCATCAAGATCGCCGACGTTCCGCCCACCAACGTCACGGTCCAGCGCGGCCCCACCCTCGACGGCATCGGCAAGTACTACGCCGAGACCATCGAGATCTCCGACATCGAGGCCGTCGACGTGGTGAAGGCACTCAAGGACGCCGAGGTGGACGTCCTGGTGTCGTACCTGCCCGTCGGCTCCGAAGAGGCCGACAAGTTCTACGCCCAGTGCGCCATCGACGCCGGCGTGGCCTTTGTCAACGCCCTTCCCGTCTTCATCGCCTCTGACCCGGTGTGGGCCAAGAAGTTCGCCGACGCCGGTGTGCCGATCGTCGGCGACGACATCAAGAGCCAGGTCGGTGCCACCATCACCCACCGCGTGATGGCCAAGCTGTTCGAAGACCGCGGTGTGCAGCTGGACCGCACCATGCAGCTCAACGTCGGCGGCAACATGGACTTCCTGAACATGCTGGAGCGCACCCGGCTGGAGTCGAAGAAGATCTCCAAGACCCAGGCCGTCACCTCCAACCTGCAGCGTGAGTTCAACACCAAGGACGTCCACATCGGCCCGTCCGACCACGTCGGCTGGCTCGACGATCGCAAGTGGGCCTACGTACGCCTGGAAGGCCGCGCCTTCGGTGACGTGCCGCTGAACCTGGAGTACAAGCTCGAGGTGTGGGACTCGCCGAACTCCGCCGGCGTCATCATCGACGCGGTGCGTGCCGCCAAGATCGCCATGGACCGCGGCATCGGTGGCCCCGTCGAAGCAGCCTCGGCCTACCTGATGAAGAGCCCGCCGAAGCAGCTGCCCGACGATGTGGCCCGCGCGCAGCTCGAAACCTACATCGAGGGCTGAACACCTGTCGTTGAGATTGTGTCCACCGTGGAGCCTTGAGCGCTCTTTTCCCGTGTGGACACAATCTCAACGTATATAACAAGTAGGTGGCGCACCCCAACATCTCTGACGGCAACATCACCGATGACGACCTGCCGTCGCTGGACGAATTTGCCCTGCTTCCCGAGAACGCCGAGCAGGCAGGCATCGACAGCCCGCTGCCACCGGTCCAGCGCATCGACACCGGCGCCATCAGCGCGCTGAAGTTCGGCGCCGAACCCCCGCGAGTGCTGTTCCTGCACGGCGGTGGACAGAACGCGCACACCTGGGACACCGTCATCCTCGGCCTCGGCGCACCCGCTCTGGCCGTCGACCTTCCCGGCCACGGCCGCTCGGCCTGGCGCGAGGACGGCGACTACGGACCCAAACGCAGCGCCGAAACACTGATCCCGGTGCTGCGCGAACACGCCCCCTCCCCCACCCTGGTGGTGGGCATGTCACTGGGCGGACTCACCGCACTGCGCATCGCGGCCACCGCCGCCGACCTGGTACCTGAGCTGGTACTCGTCGACGTCACCCCGTCGGCCCCCGCCCGCCACACCGAGATGACCGACGCCCAAAAGGGCACCGTCGCCCTGGTTCAGGGCGACCGCACCTTCCCCAGCTTCGCCGCCATGCTCGACATCACAGTGGCCGCAGCGCCACACCGTGACCGTAAATCCTTGCGGCGCGGCGTGTTCCACAACTCCAAGCGCCTCGACGACGGTACCTGGACCTGGCGCTACGACTCGTTCCGCAACGGTGACGGCTTCGAAGGACTCTGGGACGACGTCCCCGCCATCACCATGCCGACAACCCTGGTCCGTGGCGCGAACTCACACTTTGTCAACGACGCCGACGCCGAGCAATTCGCCCAGGACGCGCCCGGCTTCCAGCGCACCATCATGGTCGCCGACTCCGGTCACTCGGTTCAAAGCGACCAGCCCCACCTGCTGATCGAGATCCTGCGCCGCCTACTCCCCTAGCGGTTTCGGCCTCCAACCGCCCGGCCACACCATTTTGTTGCCGGCTGTTAACCAGTTGATCGACAGCTGCTCGCTCGGCTCCCGTAGTTTCGGCGGGTCCCGGTCGCCAGCCCCGGCCGGTGAATCCGGCCGGAAGGAACCGTATTCATGGCGCTCGTGCCGTTGAATTTGTTTGTCAACCACAACGGGAAGTCCTCGCGGCAACGTGTCACCTGCCGCTACAAATGCGGCGACGCGTGTGCCCACCCCGTTCCCAACACCAGCGACAACGAATACTTCGGTGACGTCGTACGCCAGGTGATGACGCGGCGCTCGATGTTGCGAGCCGGCGGTGTCACCGTGTTGGCGGTAGGCGCCGGATCCGCACTTGCGGCCTGCGCCAGCGGCGAAACACCCACCAGTGCAACCTCTTCCGAGGGCGGTTCAGCGAATGCGGCTCCGCCGGAATCACCGGCCGGAATGCGATTCGACTCGATCGCCCCCAACAGCGAAGACGCTGTCGTGGTCCCCGACGGCTACCGGCAGCAGGTGGTGATCCGCTGGGGCGACCCAGTACTGCCCCAAGCACCGACGTTCGACGTGGCCGCCCAGACCGGTGCCGCCCAGCGCCAACAGTTCGGCTACAACAACGATTTCACCGAACTGCTGCCGATCCCCGGCCAGGACAGCCGGTACCTGATGGTGGTCAACCACGAGTACACCACCGAGATCTACATGTTCCCCGGCTATGACGAGGACAATCCCACCCGCGATCAGTTCGATGTCGGCATCGCGGCTCACGGCATGACGGTCGTCGAGGTGGAACGCCAGGATGGGGCCTTGGTGCCGGTGATGGGCCGCTACAACCGGCGCATCACCGCGGACACCCCGATGACCCTCACCGGGCCCGCTGCCGGCACCGAATTTGTCCGCACCGCAGCCGATCCGACCGGTCGCACCGTTGCCGGCACCCTGAACAACTGTGCCGGTGGGCTCACCCCGTGGGGCACCGTCCTGTCCGGGGAGGAGAATTTCAACCAGTACTTCGGGGTCCCCGATGGGGCGCCCGAGCCCGCTCCCACCGCCGCCGACCAGATGGACCGCTACGGCATCGCCTGGGAACCCAGCGAGCGCAAGTGGGAACGTTTCGACCCACGCTTCGATCTGGCCGCAACCGCCAACGAGGCCAACCGATTCGGCTATATCGTCGAAGTCAATCCGTGGGATCCGGAATCGACACCGGTGAAGCACACCGCCCTGGGCCGCTTCAAGCACGAGGGCGCCACCATTCACGTCACCGACGACGGAACCGTGGTCGCCTACTCCGGCGACGACGAGCGCTTCGACTACATGTACAAGTTCGTCTCCTCGAAAAAGGTTCAGCCGGGTAATGATCCGGCGGCAATCGCGGCGAACATGACGATCCTCGACGAAGGCACGCTGTACGTCGCCAAGCTGTCCAGTGACATCCCGCCCGAGGAGATCGACGGGTCCGGCACGCTGCCGTCGTCGGGCAAGTTCAACGGCACCGGGACCTGGGTACCGCTGCTGCGTTCCGGTCCCGACGGTACGGCCGAATCGCTGGTCTCCGGGCTCACCCCGCAAGAGGTTTCGGTGTTCACCCGATTCGCCGGCGACCGTGCGGGCGCAACCAAGATGGACCGTCCGGAGGATTTCGAGACCAACCCGGTCACCGGCAAGGTCTACGTCGCCCTGACCAACAACAAAGACCGCGGCGCCGACGGCAAACCACTGCCCGATGCCGCCAATCCGCGCCACAACAACAAAAACGGCCAGGTGCTCGAGATCACCGACGACCACGCAGGCACCGACTTCACCTGGGAACTGCTGCTGGTCTGCGGCGACCCCGCCGCCGCCGACACCTACTTCGCCGGATTCGACAAGACCGCCGTGAGCCCCATCACCTGCCCGGACAACGTCACCTTCGACACCCACGGCAACCTGTGGATATCCACCGACAGCACCCGCGCGCTGGACTTCAACGACGGGTTGTACGCAGTGGCCCTCGACGGCGCCAGCCGAGGCGAGACGAAACTGTTCCTCACGGTGCCGATCGGCGCGGAGACATGCGGGCCAGTGGTACGCGACGATCTGGTGCTCGTGGCCGTGCAACACCCCGGTGAAGGTGATGATCACAGCATCGACAACCCGCTCTCCCACTGGCCCGACGGCGGCGACTCCCCCGCCAAGCCGTCGGTGGTGGCGGTGTGGCGGGACGGCGGTGACATCGGCGTGTGACCGCGGGTACCCGTTGCCACGCGGCTAGTTTGGGTGTCATGGCCCAACCCCTGCGCATCGGTGTGCAACTCCAGCCGCAACACTCCCCCGAGTACCGCCACCTCCGGGACGCCGTACGGCGATGTGAGGACATCGGCGTCGACATCGCCTTCAACTGGGATCACTTCTACCCGCTCTACGGCGATCCCGACGGTGCACACTACGAATGCTGGACAATGCTGGCTGCCTGGGCCGAGCAGACCTCACGCATCGAGTTCGGCGCACTGGTCAGCTGCAACTCCTACCGCAACCCGGACCTGCTCGCCGACATGGCGCGCACCGTGGACCACATCAGTGACGGCCGGCTGATCCTCGGGATCGGCTCGGGGTGGAAGCAGAAGGACTACGACGAGTACGGCTACGACTTCGGCACCGCCGGTAGCCGGCTGGACGACCTGGCGACCGCACTGCCGCGGATCCGGACCCGGCTCGACAAGCTCAACCCGGCGCCGACGCGACATATCCCCATCCTGATCGGCGGTCAGGGTGAGAAGAAGACGCTGCGGTTGGTCGCCGAACATGCCGACATCTGGCACGGGTTCACCGACCGCGACACCTACCCGGCCAAGGCCGAGGTGCTGGGGAGGCATTGCGCCACCGTCGGCCGGACGCCGGAGGCCATCGAACGATCCGCCGGGGTGCCGGAGGGCGGTATCGAGAACATGCTCGCCGAAGCGGATGCGCTCGCAGCGCTGGGCGTGACGTTGTTGACCATCGGCGTCAACGGTCCCGACTACGACCTGAGCCCCGCCGAAGCACTCGTCGGCTGGCGCGACCGGCGTGCCAACGGCTGACCGAACGGGCCCGATCTGGACTCCGAATCAGCTGGCAGAACCCGCCAAATGGCCATGAGTTTCCTGTGAACTTCTGACCCATCCCGCCCCTGACGTGCACTGTCAGAAACGAGACGATTAGTCTCGGCAAGATAAATACAGCAAATATGGGGCGGAGCCGTTTCGGGAACGGCAGTATCAGAGGGGTACGCGCTTGTCGGCGCTGACCTGGGGGAGTTGAAATGCCAAAAAAATACGGGGTGAAGGAAAAGGATCTGGTCGTCGGCCATGTCGTCAACCTGATTCTCACCGGGAAACTACGCAGCGGTGATCGCATCGACCGGAACGAGATCGCCCATGCGCTCGGGCTGAGTCGCGTGCCGATCCAGGAGGCAGTGGTGCAGCTCGAGCACGACGGCATCCTGAGCACGCGGTATCACCGTGGGGCCTTCGTCGAACGATTCGACGAGTCCGTGGTTCACGAATATCACGAGATCTACGGAACGCTGAACGCCATCGTCTCGGCGCGAGCGGCCGCCGACCCCGAGTCCCGGGTGATCGACCGGCTCGACGCGGTGATGCCCGCGCTGCGAGGCGCCTTCAACAACCATTCGTTCAACGACGCCGGCTGGGAATACCGGAGGGCGATTTACAGCGAATATGCGGGCCCGCGCCTGCGCGCCAGCATCCTGGCGCTGCAGAGTTTCATCCCACGTGACTTCTGGGGGGTGTACCTCGGCAGTTCCGACGGGCTGCTGGCCCTGTACGAGCAGGAGACCGAGGCCATCCGCACCCATGATGTCGACGGGGCTCGCGGCGCCAACCTCGAGCGCAGCCGGCTGATGGCGCGGGTGATGCTCGACGAGCTGCGACGACGAGGGGTGCTGAGCCGGCCGGCTTTTGCCGTCTGAGGAATCAGCTGAGCTGAACCGCGCGCAGGGTGGGGGCCACGCGCTAGGTTGCTCACGGTGAGGTTCTATGCCGGTCGGCTGACGGTCATCGTCGCATCCATCCTGATCGTGGCAGGTCTGGCGCTGGCGCCACCGGCAGCGGCGGCTGACCAGTGCGCCCCACCGGGCGTCAACTCCGCAAGCGCGCTACCGACAAACCTCGCCGCCGCCACAGGCGGCGGCGAGGACAAATACACCACCGACTCGGTGATCCCGTTGGACACCGTCGACGTCACAACACTGGGTCTGGGCACACCCGGCACCCTGACCGTCGGCACACTCTCGGACGCACCGCCGAGCATCTGCATCAACGCCGCAGGCCAGTTCACCGGGTTCGACAACGAGTTGCTGCGCGCCGTCGCCGACAAACTGGGGTTGCGGATCAACTTCGTCGGCACCGATTTCTCCGGCCTGCTCGCCCAAGTCGCGTCCGGACGCTTCGATGTCGGATCATCGTCGATCACCACCACCGATGCCCGTCGCCAGACCGTGGGTTTCACCAATGGCTACGACTTCGGCTACTTCTCGCTTGTTGTCCCCACCGGGTCACCCATCACCGGATTCTCCGACCTGGCTCCCGGCCAGCGCATCGGCGTCGTGCAGGGCACCGTGCAAGAAGCCTACGTCGTCGACACGCTCGGCCTGGACCCGGTGAAGTTCCCCGACTACAACACCGTCTACGCGAGCCTGCGGACCAAGCAGATCGACGCCTGGGTGGCGCCCTCCCAACAGGCAAGCGGCACTGTGCGTCCCGGCGATCCTGCCGTGATCATCGAAAACACCTTCAGCCTGGACAACTTCGTTGCCTGGGCCGTCGCCTCCGGGAACCGCCCACTGATCGACGCGCTGAACTCCGGGCTGGACGCGGTGATCGCCGACGGTACCTGGGCGCGGCTGTACGCCGACTGGGTACCACGGGCAGTTCCGCCCGGATGGAAACCGGGATCCAAAGCGGCGCCGGCGCCCCAGCTCCCGGACTTCGCGGCGATCGCCGCCCCGCACCAGCAGGGTGAGCAGGCCCCGGCAGCGGCCGAACCGAAATCGACGCTGTCCCAGCTCGGTGACGCCTTCTTCTCCTGGGAGCTCTACAAGCAGGCCATCCCCGACCTGTTCAAGACCGGGCTGCCCAACACCTTGATCCTGACCGTCAGCGCCGCCGTGATCGGTCTGGTACTCGGGCTCGCGCTGGCAGTCGCCGGGATCTCGCGGACACGTTGGTTGCGCTGGCCGGCAAGGGTTTACACCGATATCTTCCGAGGCCTGCCCGAAGTGGTGATCATCCTGATCATCGGGCTCGGCTTCGGCCCGGTGGTGGGCGGGCTCACCGGCAACAACCCCTACCCGCTCGGGATCGCCGCCCTGGGTCTGATGGCCGCCGCCTACGTCGGGGAGATCCTGCGATCCGGCATTCAATCCGTGGAAGCCGGCCAGATGGAAGCCTCTCGGGCCCTCGGGTTCAGTTACTCGTCGTCGATGCAACTGGTGGTGATTCCGCAAGGAATCCGGCGCGTGCTGCCGGCCCTGGTCAACCAGTTCATCTCACTGCTGAAAGCCTCCTCGCTGGTGTACTTCCTGGGCCTGATCGCCAGCCAGCGCGAACTGTTCCAGGTGGGCCGAG
The DNA here is from genome assembly GCF_049647605.1 of Mycobacterium sp. GTDB lineage: Bacteria > Actinomycetota > Actinomycetes > Mycobacteriales > Mycobacteriaceae > Mycobacterium. The sequence goes on from NZ_JBARXZ010000206.1 coordinate 12,219, forward strand.
ATCTCAACGCGCAGACCGGAAGCCTCTCGCCGCTGGTGGCGGCCGGGCTGTTCTACCTGGCACTGACGATTCCGCTGACACACCTGGTGAATTACATCGACGCCAGGCTGCGGCGCGGTCGACCGGCATCCGAAGAACCCCTGAACCCGACGACCGCTCCGGAGATAGTCTGATGTCCGCTGAACCAGTGGCCCTGCAGGCCAAGGATATTCACCTTGCCTTCGGCCCCAACGCGGTGCTCCGCGGGGTCGATATGGAAGTGCCTGCGGGCACCACCACAGCTGTCATCGGCCCGTCGGGGTCGGGCAAGTCGACCTTGCTGCGCACGCTCAACCGGCTCTACGAACCCGACCGCGGTGACATCCTGCTCGACGGCCGATCGGTACTCGCCGACGATCCCGACCACCTCCGCCAGCGAATCGGCATGGTGTTCCAGCAGTTCAACCTGTTTCCGCACCGCAGTGTGATCGACAATGTCACACTGGCGCCACGCAAGCTCAAGAAGATGTCCGCCGAAGCGGCCCGCGAGCTGGCGCTCGGCCAACTCGAGCGGGTCGGGTTGCGGCACAAAGCCGAAGTGCGGCCCACCACCTTGTCCGGCGGCCAGCAGCAGCGCGTCGCCATCGCCCGGGCCCTCGCGATGTCACCTCAGGTGATGTTCTTCGACGAGGCGACCTCCGCGCTGGACCCCGAACTGGTCAAGGGCATCCTCGCGCTGATCGCCGACCTGGGTGCCGACGGGATGACAATGGTGGTCGTCACTCATGAGATGGGGTTTGCGCGGTCAGCCGCCGACAATGTGGTGTTCATGGATCACGGCGCCGTGGTCGAGGCCGGCCCGCCGGATCAGCTGTTCGAGGCGGCCGAGACCGATCGCCTCCAACGCTTCCTGTCACAAGTGCTGTAGCTTTCCCGGATCTGCCTCGCTCCCGGAGATTGACAGCCGCTGACAGGTTAGACTAGCGAACTATGACGGAGACCGAAGGCGTCGTCACTGACGTAGCGGACGTGAACGACCTTGCCCAAGGTCTGCACCGCGCGTTGTCGAAGCTGTTCACCGTCCTGCGCCGGGGAGACAAGGTCGCCGCCACCCCGGCCGACGATCTGACACTGGCCCAGCTGTCCATCCTCGTCACGCTCCTCGACCAAGGCCCGATGCGGATGACCGAACTCGCCACCCACGAGAAGGTGCGAACCCCCACCACCACCGTGGCGATTCGACGGCTCGAGAAGCTGGACCTCGTGAAACGCACCCGCGACCCATCGGACCTGCGCGCCGTACTGGTCGAGATCACCCCGAAAGGTCACGCCGAACACCGCGAGGCGCTGAGCAACCGCTGCGCGGCGCTGGCAGCACTGCTGCAGGGCCTCGACGTCGAGGAACTCGGCACACTCCAGCGCGCCCTGCAGCCGCTGGAAAAGCTGGCCACCCAGAAAGCCTGATCAACCGAGCCAATCCAGCACCGCCGCCGCCGTCCACGACTGCTGCATGCTCCCCAGCGGCTCCCCGGTGAACGGCTCGTAGTACTCGGCGAACGTGCCATCGCTGGCTTGACGTAATCCCTCGCGGCGCAACGTATTCGAGCGCTCTGCCCATCCGCGTCGAGCAAAGCACCACGAGAACAGCCACGTCAGCACCGGCCACACCGGACCCCGCCAATACTCCCGCGGCCGGAAGTCACGCGAAACCGGTGACGTCGACGGAATCAACGGATACTTCAGGTCGGGGTGGCCACAGAACCGCGGTCCTTCGAGCAACCGCAGCAGCGCCCGTTCCTTGTCATGCGGCAATCCGCCGCACAGCAGCGGAGCAAACTGCGCTGCCGTCTCGGTGGCCACCCAGCGCCCCTCGCGAACGTCGTAATCCCTTGCCGCACCGGTTCTCTGGTCCGTCGTCTCGATGACACCCGCACGGAACCGGTCAGCCCACGCGTACAGATCCCGAACATCGGCATGCGGCCGCTTGTAGTCCTCGCCGATCTCGGCCAGGACCGTGCAGGCGACCGAGAAGATCGCGGAGACGAAGACGTCCTCGACGGCAAAGCTCATCGTCTTCGAGAGCAGGGCATCGTCGTAGCGGGCCGCTTTCATCTCTTCCAGCAGCCACAGATAGCGGTCATATTCATCGTCCGACGGCCGTTGGGTGGAGTCGGTGTTGATCTTGTTGTCTTCACGCTGATACTCCGGAACCACACCGGGAATGACGTTGGCGTACGCCCCATCCCAGCGTGGTGAATTGTCCATGCCGGACTCCCAGCCGTGGTACAGCGTGATCCGGCCGTGCTGTTCCTGGTCGCGGGCCTCGGCCAGCCAGCGGTGCCAGCGCACCAGATCACCCCACCGCCGATCCAGGAATGCCTCGGCGACCGCCCGGGTGGAACGACCCCGGGCGCGCGCATGATCGAGGATCCGCTGCACGGCGATCGCATGCACGGGCGGCTGCGTGATACCCGAGGTGTGCCGCAGCCGCGGAGCGTCGGCGGTCAGCGCCGAACACGCCCAGCGCGCCGGACCGGGGAAGTAGCCGTCGACACCGTTGGCAAAAACAATGTGCGGGATCATGCCGTTGCCCCACTGGGCCGACAACAAGGTGTCGAGTTCGACCACCGCACGTTCAACCGACAGCGGCGCCAGCCCGACAGCCACAAACGCCGCATCCCAGCTCCACATATGCGGATAGAGCAGCGGCGCAGCCGTCGTCATCACCCCGAGGTCATTGCCGCGCAGGAGATAGGCGGCGCGGGCCGCGAGCTGCGTCGGCGCAAAACTGGGATCGGGAGCCACGCGACCATTCTGCGACCCGCAGCGCCGGTCCGCTCGCCGGAGTCCCTGCATTAGGGTTTTGACCCATGCCAACCGCGCTCATCACCGGCGCCTCCCGGGGCCTCGGGGCCGCCATCGCCGACGCCCTCGCCCCCACCCACACCCTGTTGCTGGCCGGCCGGCCGTCGGCGGAGCTGGACGCCGTCGCCGACAAGCACGGGGCGACCACCTGGCCGCTGGACCTCACCGACCCCACCTCCGTCGAGGCCAGCAGCGAAGTGCTCACCGAACTGGACGTGCTGGTGCACAATGCCGGCGTGATGTACCCGGGCCGGGTCGGTGAATCCAGCGTGGAAGAGTGGCAGGCCACCTTCGAGGTCAACGTCATCGGGGCCGTCGCCCTGACACTGGCGCTGCTGCCGGCACTGCGCGCCGCACCGGGGCGGGTGATCTTCATCAACTCCGGCTCGGGACGCAACGTGTCCACGGGGATGGCGGCGTACTCGGCGAGCAAGTTCGCGCTACGCGCGTTTGCCGACTCGCTGCGCGCCGACGAACCCGCCCTCCGGGTCACCTCGATCCACCCGGGCCGCATCGACACCGATATGCAGCGCGACCTGGTCGCCTACGACGGCGGCGACTACAACCCGTCAGCATTCCTGAGACCGGAGACCGTCGCCGCCGTCGTCGCGCAGGCCGCCACCACCCCGCCCGAGGCGCACCTGCACGAAATAGTGCTCAGACCGCGCTAGACCACCAGGTTGACCAGCCGGCCCGGCACCACGATCACCTTCTTGGGTGCCGCGCCGGCCAGGAACGCCTGCACCTTCTCATCGGCGAGGGCCAGCGATTCGACAGAGCCCTTGTCCGCGGCGGCCGGCACCGTGATGTGGCCGCGGACCTTGCCGTTGACCTGCACCGGGTACTCGACGGTGTCGTCGACGAGATAGCTCGGGTCGGCCACCGGGAAGGGGCCGTGAGCCAGCGAGGTGTCGAAGCCGAAACGCAGCCACAGCTCCTCGGCCAGGTGCGGCGCCAACGGGGCGGTCATCAGCACCAGCGGCTCCAGCGCGGCCCGGGCGGTGACTCCCGCCTTGGTGAGGAAGTTGGTGTACTCGATCAACTTGGCCGCCGCGGTGTTGTTGCGCAGGTGGGCGTAGTCGTCGGAAACCCCGTCGATGGTGCGGTGCAGAATCCGCAACGTCGCCTCGTCGAGCGTGTCATCGCTGAACCTGGACTCGCCCGTCGCTTCGTCCACCACCAGTCGCCACACCCGCTGCAGGAACCGGTGTGCGCCGACAACATCCTTGGTCGCCCACGGTCGCGACGCCTCCAACGGACCCATCGACATCTCGTAGACCCGCAAGGTGTCCGCGCCATAGTTGTCACAGATCTCGTCCGGCGAGACCGAGTTCTTCAGGCTCTTGCCGATCTTGCCGAACTCCTGGTTGACCGCTTGCTCCTGACCGTCCGGGCCCGTCCAGAAGAACTTGCCGTCCCGCTCGACCACCTCGGCGGCGGGCACATAGGAGCCCCGGGCGTCGGTGTAGGCAAAGGCCTGGATGTATCCCTGGTTGACCAATCTGCGGTACGGCTCGCTCGAGGAGACATGACCCAGGTCGAAGAGCACCTTGTGCCAGAAGCGCGAATACAGCAGGTGCAGCACGGCGTGCTCCACACCGCCGACGTAGAGATCCACTCCCCCGGGATCGTCCGGACCGTGCTCGGCCGGCCGCGGACCCATCCAGTACGCCTCGTTCTCCTTGGCGCACAATGCATCCGGGTTGTGCGGGTCGGTGTAGCGCAGCTCGTACCAGGAGCTGCCGGCCCACTGCGGCATCACGTTGGTGTCTCGGGTGTACGGCGCCAGCCCGTCACCGAGGTCCAGTTCGATGTTGACCCAGTCGGTGGCCTTCGCCAACGGCGGCGACGGTTCGCTGTCCGCATCCTCGGGGTCGAACATCACCGGTGAATAGTCCGGGATATCCGGAAGTTCCACCGGCAGCGACGATTCCGGTACGGCATGCGCACGACCGTCGGCGTCGTAGACGATGGGGAACGGCTCACCCCAGTACCGCTGCCGGGCAAAAAGCCAGTCCCGTAGCTTGAACTCGATGCGACCCTGGCCGCGGCCGTCGGCCTCCAGGCGGGCGGTGACAGCCTCCTTGGCCGACGCCACGTCCATCCCGTCGAGGTAGCCGGAGTTCACCATCACACCGTCTCCGGAGTACGCAGATTCCGAGATATCGCCGCCGGCAACCACTTCCACGATCGGCAGGCCGAACTCGGTGGCAAAGTCCCAGTCCCGCTGGTCGCCGCCGGGCACCGCCATGATGGCGCCGGTGCCGTAACCGGCCAGCACATAGTCGGCGATGAAGATCGGCACCTGCGCGCCGTTGACCGGGTTCACGGCATAGGCCCCGAGGAACACCCCGGTTTTGGCCTTGTTCTCCTGGCGCTCCAGATCCGACTTCGCCGCGATGGCCGCGCGGTAGCCCGCCACCCCGGCAGCGGGATCGGCGGCGCCGTAGGTCCAGCGGGCGTCGACACCGGCCGGCCAGACCTCGGCCACCAGCGCGTCCACCAACTCATGTTCGGGCGCCAGCACCAGATATGTGGCGCCGAACAAGGTGTCGGGCCGGGTGGTGAACACCCCGATGTCGCCGGCGGCCGAGCCAAAGGCGACCGATGCGCCCACCGAACGGCCGATCCAGTTGCGCTGCATCGCCTTGACCTTGTCCGGCCAATCCAGGTTGTCGAGATCGTCGAGCAACCGATCCGAATAGGCGGTGATCCGCATCATCCACTGGCGCAGCCGTTTCCGGAACACCGGGAAATTGCCGCGGTCACTGCGACCGTCAGAGGTGACTTCCTCGTTGGCCAGCACCGTACCCAGCCCGGGACACCAGTTGACCATCGAATCGGCGTGGTAGACCAGCCGGTAGGAGTCGACGACCTCGGCGCGCTGCGCCTTCGACAACTCAGACCACTGCCGACCGTCATCGAGTGTTTTTGCGCCAGAATCAAATTCGGCGATCAGCTCATCGATTCGGCGGGCCCGGTTGGCGTCGGGATCGAACCAGGCGTTGAAGATCTGCAGGAAGATCCACTGCGTCCACTTGTAGAAGTCGACATCGGTGGTGGCGAAGCTCCTCCGCGAATCGTGACCCAACCCCAACCGACCCAGCTGGCGGCGGAAGTTGACGATATTGGCCTCGGTCCGGATCCGCGGATGAGTACCCGTCTGCACGGCGTACTGCTCGGCCGGCAACCCGAACGCGTCGAACCCCAGCGCGTGCAGCACGTTGCGGCCCTGCATGCGGTAGTACCGCGCGTAGACGTCGGTGGCGATGTATCCCAGCGGGTGACCGACATGCAGCCCGTCACCGGACGGGTACGGGAACATGTCCTGGACAAACATCTTGTCGGCCGGCACCGCGGCACCGTCGGCCGGAGCCAGCGACCCCACCGGGTTCGGCACGTGGAAGGTGCCCCGCTGCTCCCAGTTCAGCTGCCAGGTCTGCTCGATCCGGCCGGCCAGCTCCGCCGAGTAGCGGAAGGCAGGGGTGTCAGCGTCGGCTGCAGGAGTCGGGGAGTCGGTCACGCAGACAGGGTATAAGGCCTGCACCGGGGGCCAAAAACAGCGGCCACCCGCCCCGCGGCGGTCACGGCTTCGTCTCGGTTCCATTGCGGACACATCAGTAGTTGGTCCCAGCTCGGTTCCAGCTGCTCCGCACCCCTGGAGAAGCCGGCCGAACCCTGGATACAGTCGGCCCCTGACCTGGGCTGGCGAGCGTGATTCTCACGACGACACCCCACCTACGCTGGAGAGGAACGCGTGGCCATGTTCGACAAACTCCCGGCTCGGGTGCTCATGGGTGGTGCCGCCGCAGGTATCGCCGGGATGCTCGTCCTGGCCGGGACCGCTACGGCGGAGCCCACGCTGCCGGCGCCGCCGGCCCCGGCTCCGATGGTCGATCAGTCCGGCGTCGGCCCCGTAC
>NZ_JBARXZ010000207.1:0-25379 GCF_049647605.1 Mycobacterium sp.
GCCCTCGTCGGCGTCTTCCAGGTCCTCGGGGTCGGTGCCGTTGATCAGTGCCGAGAGCTTGGCGCGCAGCCCGCTCAGCGGTTGCGCGGCGGCGGTGTCGTCGGCGCTCTCCTCGGTACCGTCTTCAGCACCGGCCCGCGACCCGAGATACCAGCGAGCGGCGCCGATCAGCAGCACCACCACTGACGTCGTGAACATCAGGACAAAACGCTCGATCAACGGATAACCGCAGTTGATGAGGATGTCTTTGATGCCGTCGATGGTGGACTGATTGAACAGGAAATACGCCCCGGGTACCGCGACGAACAGGATCAGCGGTGGCTGGACGACGGCGGTGAACACACTGTCTTGGCGCACCGCCAGGACAGCCGCCACACAGCCGATGAAGTAAAGCGCCCCGAAGACCGCCGTTAGTTCTTTGTTCCCGGATCCGGCGTCGAAGGCAAACCCGACTATCGTCGCGGTCACCGCGATGACGATTGCGCCCCACCACGGCACGCCAGGGAAGTTCGGGTGAGCCGAACGATGGCTGGCCGGCGGGTACGACCTCGCTCGCTGCACTGACACACGACGACCGTACCGGCTTCGCGACACCGGCGAACCGTCAGCGGGGTCAGTTTTCGGCTTGTTGGGCCTTAGACTCTGGGTCCTGTGAGCCTGAACCTCGGAATCGTAGGACTGCCCAACGTCGGAAAGTCGACGTTGTTCAACGCGTTGACACGCAACAACGTGCTGGCTGCCAACTATCCGTTCGCGACCATCGAACCCAACGAGGGCGTGGTGCCGCTTCCGGATCCCCGGCTCGGCGAGTTGGCCAAGGTGTTCTCGTCGGAAAAAGAGGTCCCGGCCACAGTCACGTTTGTCGACATCGCCGGAATCGTCAAGGGCGCCTCCGAGGGGGCCGGTCTGGGCAACAAGTTCCTGGCCAACATCCGTGAGTGTGACGCCATCTGTCAGGTGGTCCGGGTGTTCGCCGACGACGACGTGGTTCACGTCGACGGCAAGGTGGATCCGGGTTCCGATATCGAGGTCATCGAGACCGAGCTGATTCTCGCCGACATGCAGACGCTGGAGAAGGCGGTGCCGCGGCTGGAGAAGGAAGCGCGCAACAACAAGGAACGCAAGCCCATCCACGAGGCCGCGGTAGCAGCGCAGGCTCTGCTCGATTCCGGCAAGACACTGTTCGCCGCCGGGGTCGATCCCGCGCCGCTGCGTGAACTGAACCTGATGACCACCAAGCCGTTCCTGTACGTCTTCAACGCCGACGAGTCGGTGCTCACCGATGACGCCCGCAAAGCTGAGCTGCGCGCGATGATCGCCCCCGCAGACGCGGTGTTCCTCGACGCCAAGATCGAAGCCGAGCTCCAAGAACTCGACGAGGAGTCGGCCGCCGAACTGCTGGAGTCGATCGGGCAGAGCGAACGTGGTCTCGACGCCTTGGCCCGTGCCGGGTTCCACACGCTGAAGCTGCAGACGTATCTGACGGCCGGGCCCAAGGAGGCCCGCGCGTGGACCATCCACCAGGGTGACACCGCGCCCAAGGCCGCCGGGGTGATCCACACCGACTTCGAGAAGGGCTTCATCAAGGCCGAAGTCGTGTCGTTCGCCGATCTGCGGGAGGCCGGGTCGATGGCCGCCGCCAAGGCCGCGGGCAAGGTCCGCATCGAGGGCAAGGACTACGTGATGGTCGACGGCGACGTGGTGGAGTTCCGGTTCAATGTCTGACGTTCTGCCGCCGTGTCCCGAGTGTGGCGAGGCGTTCACCTATGAACAGGGCGCACTCCTGGTGTGCCCGATGTGTGGTCACGAGTGGTCTGCGGAAAGCCCGTCGTCCGACGATGATGCGACGCGTGAGGCCGGTGCCGAGATCAAAGACGCCGTGGGCAACCCACTCGCCGACGGCGACACGGTCACCGTCGTGAAGACCGTCAAGGTCAAAGGTGGCGGTGGCGGTGTGATCAAGGTGGGAACGAAGGTCCGCGGAATTCGGCTCATCTCCGACGGTGTCGGCGATCATGACATCGATGCGACCGTCCCCGGTTTCGGTCGCATGCAGCTCAAGTCGAGCGTGGTGAAGAAGGTTCTCTGACCGAAGGCGCCCGGATCGCGGTTCAAGCCACCCGCTCGGTCATGATGCCCTTTGCCGGTCGTTACTATCGCCTCCTTGTGGAGACATCGACCAAGCACCTCGCCGGGATAATCGCCGCCACCGCCGATGCGGTCACGGCAAACGAAGCCAATGCGAAGGTGGTGTTCCGGGCAACCGCGCAGGCGCATGGCGCGGTGGCCTCCTCGGTCACGCTGGGGAAGTACCGCGTTGAGGTGGACGAGCCGCCGGCGTTGGGTGGGGAGAACAAGGCCCCGAACCCGGTCGAGTTCTACCTGGCCTCACTGCTGTCCTGCCATATCGTGACGTGGCGGTTCTGGTCGGAGAAGCTCGATATCGCGGTGGACGACATTTCCGCGCGTGCCGAAGGTGACCTCGACGTCCGTGGCTTCTTCGGGCTGGACGACGGTGTGCGGGCGGGTTTCGGCGAGGTCCGGGTGATGGTGACGGTGACCGGGCCGGAAACCGAGGAACGTTACCGCGAGCTGCATGAGGCCGTCGAGGCGCACTGCCCGGTGCTGGATTTGACCCGAAATACGACGCCGGTGCGCGCGACGTTGGAAGTCGGGTAATCCGTACGGATGAGGCGATAGCCCTTAAGGGGCGACGGGATAGTGGCTGCGGATGGCGATGCGATTCCAGGCATTCATGGTGATTGCCAGCCAGCTGAGCGCAGAGACCTGCTCGTCGTTCAGTGAGCCGTTGTCCCAATTTCTGGGCTCGGGAACTGGAAGGCGCGTGACGTCCTCGGCGAGGGCAAGTGCGGCCTGCTCCTGCTCGGTGAAGTACTGCGACTCCCACCAGGCGGCAACGAGGGCCAGCCGGTCTGCCGACTCGCCCTTGGCGATCGCGTCACGCGTGTGCATGCGGAGGCAGAATGCGCATCCATTGAGCTGGGAGACACGGATTTTCACCAATTCGCCCAGCAGCGGGTCGAGTCCAGCCCGCTCAACGGCATCGTCGGCTTCCTTGCTCAAAGCCACGACGGTCTTGTAGGCGGCGGGGTGCTGTTTGCTGAGATTGACGAGCGTCATGGTGAACCCTTCGAGTGTCAATGGCGTTTCTTGATGCCGTCTCCCAGGCTAGAGGCGGGGCGGGCGAGCGGATCGATGATTGTTGTTCGGCGGCGCAATGCGGTGGAGTTCCGCTTCGACGTCTGACGGTAAAGCGGCTTCAGCAAGTAGTGCGCTAGAATTCTGTACATGACGACGTTCCCGCTGGCGGAGGTGCGGGCCAACCTCTCGAAGCTCGTAGATGAGGCGGTGCGCACCCACCAGCGCATCGAGGTCACCCGCCAGGGGCGGCGGGCCGTCGTCATTCTGAGTGCGGATGACTACGACTCGATCATGGAAACCCTCGACATTCTCAGCGATCAACAGTTGATGAGCGAGGTCCGTGAGGCTGAGGCCGAGGGGGGTCAGATTTACAGCCTTGATGAGGTGACAGAGGAGATGCGCACCAAAGGGCGACTTCCTCGGTGACCTGCCGAGTCGAGTTGACGAGCTCCGCGAAGAAGGCGTTGACCGATGTGCTGCCCGAGGCAGTGGCGGTGGCCTGCTGGGAGTTCATTCGAGGTCCGCTCGCCGAGAATCCCCATTGCGTGGGCAAGCCACTTCGCGATCGTATGGAGGGCCGATACTCCGCCCGCCGTGGCGAGTTTCGGGTCATCTACCAGGTTTTCGACGACCGGGTGGTTGTTCGGGTCATCCACGTCGGACACCGTCGTGATGTTTATCGGTGATGGAATCGGTTGGAGTTCCGGTTCGATGTATAGGTAGGAGAGAAAAGGCATGAGCGTGGCAGTTGACATCAGAGCTGCGGTGGCCGCGGACGTGGATCCCGCTGCCCGCACCCTTGCCGCGGCCTTCGACAGGTATGCCTGGACGCGATGGTCGATCCCGGAGGATGGTTACGGGGACCGGCTGGAACAGCTCCAACGGCTGTATCTGGGTTATGCGCTCGAGCAGGGTGTTGTGCTTGTCAGCGACAACCTTCGTGGCGTCATTGCGCTGTTGCCGCCCACTGCGGCTGCACCGACTGCCGAGTTTCAGGATCAGGTGGCGAGGCTGCACGGCCAACGGCTGGCGGCCGTCGCGCAAGTGGCGACCCCAGCCCAGCCCGAGAATGCCTGGAATCTGGCCACCCTCGGTGTTCACCCGGACAGCCAGGGTGCGGGGCTCGGCGGCGCGATGATTTCGGCCGGCCTGGCCGCCGTCGACCAATGCCACTCAGGTGATACCGGCGTCGCGTTGGAAACGTCTGATGAACGCAACGTGCGACTCTATGAGCGTTCAGGGTTTCGTGTCACCGCGACGACGCTGATCGATCAGGGGCCGACGGTCTATTCGATGCTTCGCTGCGCGACCGCCTGACGGAACGGCGTGCGTGCCGGTGCAACCGGTAAGCCGCTAGGCCCTGACCGCAAGGGCGGCGTGGGCCCGCGTGTGGTCGGTGCCGGCGCGCTGTTGGCGATCCAGCTCGACAAATCCGGCCGTCGATAGCATCCGGGACATCTTGTCGACCGGCCAGCGGTAGGCGGTGGTCACTTTGTGGTCGAACGGTTCGACGTCGCCGCCGTCGAAAAAGCCCACCACGAGTATGCCGCCGCGGGTAAGCGCCCGCTGGAACTCCTGTAAGACTTCTGCGAGGTCGCCGGGTTGACAGTGGATCAGCGAGTACCAGGCGAGGATGCCGCTCAATGATCGGTCCGGGACGTCGAGGGTGCGCAGCGAGCCGACCTCGAATTCGATTGTGGGCCAATTCGAGCGGGCACTGCTGATGAAATGCGGTACCAGATCGATACCCCGTGCGGTCAGGCCGAGGCTGTTCAGGTACGCCGTCAGGTGGCCGGGTCCGCAACCGGCGTCCAGCACCGGGCCGTCGCAGGAGCCGAGATGGCGCTGCAGGAATGTGCGGTCCCGGGGATCGACGTCGGTGACGGCGCCGAACAGCTGGATGTAGTCGTCGGCGATCTCGGTGTAACGATGCCTCACCACGGCGTCGGTCATAGCGCAGAGCCTAAGCGGTGGCGGTCCTGATGCTCCTGACAATCTAGGGCAGTACCGAAATCTCTTTGCCCAGTTCGCAACCCGGGATGAACGGCAGCTCGTCACCACTCCAGAAGGAGCCGGGGTCGAAGAAGTTCTCCCGCTTCTCGGTGTTGATCAGCCCCATCTCCTCGTAGGTGATGGCGACGGTCTCGGCGCAGTAGGCAGTCTGCAGGCTGACTCGACGGGCCTGCTTGCGGCGTTTCGCCGATTCTCGAACTCTGCTGTGCACAAAGGGAAGTCCGCGGGTCCAATCGCTGACGGTGGGTAGCCGGCCGCGCAACCATCGCCCCGTCAGACGGGCGGTGGTGGGGAAGGCGGTGCCGTTCATGCGTGCGATCACCCGCAGCAAGGCATCCTCCTGCTCGCGGGTGGCATACGGCGTCAGCTGACGCAGCCAACAGCGTTGATCGTATTTGGTCATCCACTGTTCGACTGCGGCGCGCAGATCGTTGAGCTGCACTCCACGGTGGTTGGTGCCGGTCCACAGATCCAAGAGTTTGTCGCCCAATTCGGCATGCCAGATCAGCGGCGGCAGATCGTCGATCGCGACCGTCATCCCGACGTGATTCACCGGCGCATTGGTCAGGGTCTGGATGGCCCGGTCCGGCCCGGAGGCGCCCCGGAACAGCCAGATGTCGCCGGTGCGCGTCACTTCGAGGGCCTTGTCCAGGGACACGCTGTTGCTACCGATGCTCGCGCTCACCACCGCAGCTTAGGCACACTGTGGGGGTGCGCAATGTCTGGAAGTGGATCGGTCTGGCCGGTGTCGTCGGCGTCGCCGCCGGCGGTGTCCTCGTCGCCCGAGATCAGCGGCGGCGGAACGCCTACACACCGAACGAAATTCGGGCCCGGCTGCACCAGCGGCTGGCCGAAGCCGAGGCCGACAATTCTTGAAACCGGGCGCGCCCGAGAGTCAACCGACGGTTTCACCCGGCTTCGGGCCGGGGTGCTGCGCGCGTGACGAACTGGACAACCGCGTCACTGAAGGCGTCGTTGTCGTCGCCGGCGGCGGTGTGGCCGGCACCGGAGAGTTCGACGAACTCGGCGTGTGGCACCTTCCGGAGGAAATCGTTGACGCCCTCGGTGCTGACGACGTCGGAGAGTTGGCCGCGGATCAGCAGTAGCGGGATTTCCAGCGCCTCGGCAGCTGCCTCGAGTTTTTCGGTGCGCTCAAAAGGGTCATCGCCGGGTTTGGTCAGGAACGCCGGATCCCAGTGCCAATGCCAGCGCCCGTCGCGGTGTCGCAGGTTCTTTTCCAGGCCTTGCGGGTTGCTCGGTTTGACCCGGTGCGGCAGATATTCGGCGACGGCCGCGGCGGCGGCTTCCAGCGAGTCGAACCCGTGGATGTGGTTGAGCATGAATTCCCGGATGCGGGCGCTACCGGTTTTCTCGAACCGTGGCACCACATCGACGAGTACCAGCTTTTCGACCCGCTGTGGGCCGGCTTCGTGTGCGGCCAGGATGCCGGTCAGCCCGCCCATGCTGGCGCCGATGATCACCACGGGTGTGCCGATGGCCTCGATCACCGCGTGCACGTCAGCGGTGAGGGTTTCGAGCTCGTAGTCGGCGCCGGGGGAGCGGTCGGAGTCGCCGTGACCGCGGGTGTCGACGGCAACGACGGTGAATCCCCGGTCGGCGAGGATCTGGCCGGTCTTCTTCCAGGAGTACCGGTTCTGGCCGCCGCCGTGGAGCATCAAGATGGTTGGCGTCGCTGTGGTGTCAGCAGCCTGCCGGTTCCACTGGTCAGCGACCAGGGTGATACCGCCTTCGCCTTGGAATTCGACTGTCTGCGCTGTGCTCACGGGCGTCCTCTCGATGCTGCCGGACTCCGACGTTACGACGCGACGGGTGGTCTCCGGCGCCGGGGTGTGGATCGAGCGCAGCCCCCAGCGACGGCGGCACCGCCCGAAAGTCGCGTCGTACGTGGCCCTCGAACCAAGAAGCCAAGGCGGGCAGGCACTCCCGCTTGCCGTGGAGGCTCTGTGGGCACCGTGCCGCGACGACGGTGAAATGCGTTGCTGTGGCGCGCCCGTCCAGGGTTGCCGGCGCAGGCGTGGGGAAATGCCTTCGGCGCTGCCGCCGCCGACGGTGTGGGGACGTTACCGCCGCATCGTGTAATCCATTGCGCAGACCGAAATAGCGTTCTGTGACCGTGACCTTCGACTTCCCTCGCCGGTGCCAGGAGAAGCACGATTTCGGCATTGGTGGCTGCAAATTTGCTGACAAGTGACCAAGTGCATCTTTGTGATCAAGATCTCTCAGAGCGCGCACCTCAGTGCGCTCGGTGTGCGAAGATCGCAGGCGTCGCGGACAGGTTGTAGCGGCCGTATTGCAAGGTCACGTCAAGTGTTGCTAGACGCGAAAAACGTGGTGTAGGTTGCTCGGGCGGTCTGTGTCATGAGTCACAGTTTTAGCGCAGGAAGAGGTTCTGTGTCGGAGGGGAATCAGCGGCTCATGCGTTTGATGCACGTCCGGCTTTCATTGGGGATCAGTCGGGAGGGGGGCCCTGATGGCCACCCCTGAGGTGATCGCCAAGCCGGTGCGTTCGGTCGGTGGCTTTTTTGCCATGACGCTGGACACCTTCGTCGCGATGTTCCGGGCGCCGTTTGCCTGGCGCGAGCTCATCCTGCAGACGTGGTTCGTCGCGCGGGTGTCGATCGTGCCCACCCTGATGCTGTCGATCCCGTTCACCGTGCTCCTGGTCTTCACCTTCAACATCTTGTTGGTCGAGTTCGGCGCCGCCGACTTCTCCGGAACCGGCGCCGCGATCGGCACCGTCACCCAGATCGGCCCGATCGTCACCGTGCTGGTGGTTGCCGGTGCCGGCGCCACCGCGATGTGCGCCGACCTGGGCGCACGCACCATCCGTGAGGAGCTCGACGCGCTGCGCGTCATGGGCATCAACCCCATCCAGGCGCTGGTGGTGCCCCGGGTGCTCGCCGCGACCATCGTGGCCCTGATGCTGTCGGCGACGGTGGTGGTCGTCGGTATCGCGGGCGGATTCTTCTTCTCGGTGTTTGTCCAGCACGTCACCCCGGGCGCTTTCATCGCAGGCCTGACCCTGATCACCGGTCCCGCCGACGTGATCATCTGCTTGGTCAAGGCGACGTTGTTCGGGCTGTCAGCAGGGCTGATCGCCTGCTACAAGGGCATTTCTGTCGGTGGTGGTCCCGCCGGTGTCGGCAACGCGGTGAACGAGACGGTGGTGTTCACCTTCATCGCGCTGTTTGTCATCAACGTGTTGGCCACCGCGGTCGGGGTCGAGGCCAACGTATGACGGCCGTTCACGGAAGCAACCCGCGGCTGCGCCGCACCCTCAACAGCTGGGCCGACAGCTGGAACCGGATAGGTCTGCAGACCAAGTTCTACGGGTACACGCTCAAAGGCATCTGGGATGCCTTCCTGTACTACAAGACCGAGATCGTCCGGCTGATCGCACAGATGGGCCTGGGTGCCGGCGCGCTGGCGGTCATCGGTGGCACCATCGCCATCGTCGGATTCCTCACGTTGTCGACGGGCGCACTCGTGGCCGTCCAGGGCTACAACCAGTTCGCGACGATCGGTGTCGAAGCGTTGACCGGTTTCGCGTCGGCATTTTTCAACGTACGGCTGATCGCTCCGCTGACCGCGGGCGTGGGGATGGCCGCCACCATCGGGGCCGGCGCCACCGCCCAACTGGGCGCCATGCGCATCAACGAGGAGATCGACGCCCTGGAGGTCATCGGGATCCGCACCATCGCCTATCTGGCGTCGGCGCGGGTGATCGCCGGTGTGGTCGTGGTGATCCCGCTGTACTGCGTTGCGGTACTGATGTCGTTCCTGGCTGCCCGAGTGGGCACCACGGTCATCTACGGCCAGTCCAGCGGCGTCTACGACCACTACTTCCGGACGTTCCTGAACCCCGTCGACCTCATCTGGTCGTTCCTGCAGGCCATCGTGATGGCGCTGGTGATCATGCTGGTGCACACCTATTACGGCTTCACCGCTTCCGGCGGCCCGGCCGGTGTCGGCGAGGCGGTCGGCCGCGCGGTGCGCACGTCGCTTGTCATCGCCGCCCTCGTGACCGTGATGATCTCACTGGCCGTTTACGGCCAGTCCGGCAACTTCAACCTGTCGGGATAGGGCGGGTCGACATGGATTTTGCGGAAAAGGAGAAGGGCCACGGCCTGCACCCGGGGTGGTGGACGGCCATCTTGCTGGCGGTCATCGTCGCGCTGGTGTTCGGCACCGCCGCGTTGTTCTCCGGCTCCTACAAGACCTATGTCCCGGTGACCTTGACTTCCGACCGCGCCGGTCTGGTCATGGAGACCGGCGGCAAGGTCAAGCTTCGCGGAGTCCAGGTCGGGCGGGTCAGCTCGATCCACGGCGGCCCGGGCGATCCGGTGGCGGTGTCGTTGCGTCTGGAGCTCTTCCCCGACCAGATCCAGCACATCCCCGCCAACGTCGAGGCGCAGATCAGAGCCACCACGGTCTTCGGCGCCAAGTTCGTCGATCTGATCTACCCCGAGAACCCGAGCTCCGACCGCCTTGCCTCCGGCGCGGTGGTCAAATCCCGCAATGTCACCACCGAGGTCAACACGGTGTTCCAGAACCTGGTCGGGGTGCTCGACCAGGTGGATCCGATGAAACTCAACGCCGTGCTCTCCGCACTCGCCGAGGGTGTGCGTGGTCAGGGTGAACGGATCGGCGAAGCCACCACCGGACTCAACGAGGTGCTGCTGGCCCTGAATCCGCGCAGCGAGACCATCCGTGAGGACTGGCAGGCGCTGGCCGGCTTCAGCGACGCCTACAGCGGTGCCGCGCAGGACATCCTGAGCGCGTTGAACGCGGCGTCCACCACCAGCACCACCATCGTGGAGAATTCCAAGCCGCTGGACGCCTTGCTGCTCAACGTGATTGGGCTCTCCAACAGCGGTATCGCTCTGCTGGCGCCCAACCAGGAGAACCTGATCAAGGGCATCAACAGCCTGGAGCCCACCACCAACCTGCTGATGAAGTACAACCCCGAATACACCTGCATGCTGGTCGGAGCGAAATGGCTGCTCGACAACGGCGCCTACGACGCCACCGGCGGTAACGGGAAGTCCTTCATCGTCGACGGTGGCGCGCTGCTGGGCGACGACCAATACCGGTTCCCCGACCATCTGCCGATCATCGGAGCCAAGGGTGGCCCCGGTGGACAGCCCGGCTGCGGGTCGCTGCCCATTCCGGACCAGAACTGGCCGGTGCGTGCCCTGGTCACCAACACCGGTTGGGGTACCGGCGTCGATCTCCGGCCGAATCCGGGCATCGGTTTCCCGGGTTACGCCAACTACCTGCCGGTCACCCGTGGTGTGCCGGAGCCGCCCAGCGTGCGCAATCTCTTCGGTGGACCCGCGCCGGGACCGAATGCGGGCAACCCGCCGAAGGTCATCCCCGAGCCGGGCGACTACCCGTACGGTGCGCAGATGTACCACCCGGACGGAACCCCGATCTGGAACAACCTGCCACCTGCGCCGCCGCCGATGGACGCACGGGAACCGGGGCCCACCCCGGGTTCGGAACCGTTCATCGTGCATCACCCCGGTCAGCAGCCCACACCGTTGCCGCCGACGCCGATACCCAACCCGGCAGCGCCCGGCCCCTGATCCCTGACCACCCCGTGACACCAAGCGAGAATCGAGCGAGGCAACCGTGAAAGACAACCTGGGAGGCGCCATCTGGCGTTTGGGCATCTTCCTGGTTGTCTGCTTGCTGGGGATGTTCTCGCTGTTTGCGGTGTTCGGTCAGATGCGTTTCGAGAAGGAACAGACCTATCGGGCCGAATTCACCAATGTGACCGGACTGAAGGCCAACGATTTTGTGCGTATTGCCGGGGTCGAGGTCGGGAAGGTGCAGGACCTCAGCATCCGTGACGACTCCACGGTGCTGGTGGAGTTCACCGCGCACGACTCGGTGGTGCTGACCGAAGGTAGCCGCGCGGTCATCCGGTACGACGATCTGATCGGTGGCCGGTACCTGCAGCTCGTCGAAGGCGCCGGTGGTACCCGAAAACTGAACCCCGGCGGCACGATCCCGCTGGCCCAGACCGAACCTGCGCTGGATCTCGACGCCCTGATCGGCGGTTTCCGTCCGCTGTTCCAGGCGTTGAACGCAGATCAGGTGAACGCGTTGACGGGGCAGCTGATCAGCGCCTTGCAGGGCCAAGGTGCCACCATCGGTTCGTTCTTGTCGCAGACGGCGTCACTGACCAACACCCTTGCCGACCGGGACCAGCTCATCGGCGACGTGATCGTCAATCTGAACACCGTGCTGGGTTCCCTTGCCGGACAGAGCGATCAGTTCGGCAAGGCGGTGACCGCACTGTCCGAGCTGGTGCAGGGACTGGCGGCACGCAAGGACGAGATAGCGACCGGCTTGGCGTACACGAATGAGGCCGCCGGCTCGATCACCGCCCTGCTGTCGGAGGCGCGTCCGCCGTTGGTGAAGGTGGTCACCGAAACCGATCGCACCGCCGGAGTGGTCCTGGCCGATCACGACTACTTCGACAATCTGCTCAACACCCTGCCCGACGCCTACCAGATCCTGAACCGCCAGGGTATGTACGGCGACTTTTTCAGCTTCTACCTGTGCGACGTCGCGCTCAAGCTCAACGGCAAGGGAGGCCAGCCGGTGTACGTCAAGGTGGCCGGGCAGAGCACGGGGAGGTGCGCGCCGCGATGAAACCTTTCGCTGAACGCAATACCTTTGTCATAGGCCTGGTCGGAATTGTCGGCATCGTGGCGATCGTGCTGCTGGCGCTGAACTACAAGAAGCTGCCGCTGATCAACTCCTCGACGGGCTTCACCGCGTACTTCGCCGAGACCGGTGGCATCGACAGTGGGTCGCCCGTGCAGGTCTCGGGCCTGCAGGTCGGTCAGGTGACCGGAGTCGAGCTCGACGGCACCCAGGTGCGTATCTCCTTCGATGTCAAAGACGGCGTACGTCTCGGTGATCGTGCCGAGGCGGCCATCAAGACCAAAAGCCTTCTGGGATCGAAGTTCCTGGAGGTCACACCCCGGGGAGACGGTCAGCTCGACGGGCCGATCCCCGTGGATCGCACCACCCCGCCCTACGAATTGCCCGATGCGTTGGGGGATTTGACCACCACGATCAGCGGGCTCAACACCGACCAGCTCTCGGATTCGCTGCGGGTGCTCTCGGAGACCTTCTCGCAGACGCCGCCGGATCTCCGGTTGGCCGTCGAGGGGGTGGCGCGGTTCTCCGAAACACTCAACGAACGTGACGCCCAGCTGCGTGAACTGCTGGGCAATGCCAACAAATCGACCGCCGTCCTGGCTGAGCGCAGCGACCAAGTAGTGTCCCTGATCGCCAACACCAATGCGCTGCTGGCCGAATTGCAAACGCAGAGCAGTGCATTGGATCAAATCTCCAACAATGTCTCGGCGGTCAGTCAGCAATTGGTGGGATTCATCGCGGAGAACCGGTCCACCATGAAGCCGGCGCTGGACAAGCTGAACGGTGTGTTGGCCACCATCGAAAACCGTAAGGAACGGGTGGCGCAGTCCATCAACATGCTGGCGACCTACGCCATGGCGCTCGGCGAATCCGTGTCTGCGGGCCCGTTCTTCAAGTCCTACATCAGCAACCTGATCCCGGGGCAGTTCGCCCAGCCGTTCATCGACGCGGCGTTCTCCGATCTCGGGCTCGACCCGAACGTGTTGCTGCCCACCGATCGCGTTGATCCGCAGATCGGTCAGCAGGGCACCCCGGCGCTGCCGATTCCGTTCCCGCGCACCGGCCAGGGTGGTGACCCGAGGTTGAACCTGCCCGACGCCATCACCGGTAACCCGGGGGATCAGGGATGCGGTCCGCCCGGAATCCCGCTGCCCGGGCCCACCGGCTGCTACCCGTACCGCGACCCCGGTCCGGCACCGGCACCCGGGGGACCGCCGCCCGGCCCGCCCGCACTCGCGCCTGCCGGTGTGGCGTCGACCCCGGTGCCGTCGGTCGCCCCGGTGGCCATCCCGGCCCCCGGTCAGGTTCCCCCGGTGACTCAGACGTTCGGTCCGGCACCGGGACCGGCTGATCCCGCCAACGCGGGAGGTGGACAGTGACAACCGCTCGTAACACGCTGTCGCGCAACACCAAACTCGGGGTGGCTGCGGTGCTGGTGCTCACTCTTGTTGCCGGTGTGGCGGTCCTGCTGCGTCCGGGGGGTCCGGTCAACCGGACCCACGTGGTCGGCTACTTCGCCAACAGCAACGGCATCTTCGTCGGTGACGACGTGAAGATCCTCGGGGTGACGGTCGGCAAGATCGACGAGATCCAACCCGAACCGGAGCGCGTCAGGATCTCGTTCTGGTACGACAGCCAGCACGACGTGCCTGCCGACGCGAAGGCCGCGATCCTGTCGCCGGCCCTGGTCACCGGGCGTGCCATCCAGCTGACCCCGGTTTACACCGGCGGCCCGGTGATGCAGTCCGATGACGTCATTCCCCAGGAACGCACCGCGGTGCCGGTCGAGTACGACTCCTTCCGTGAACAGCTGAAGCGGTTGACCGAGACCCTGCAGCCCACCGAAGCCGGAGGTGTCAGCACGCTGGGATCGGCGATCAACACCGCCGCGGACAACCTGCGTGGCCAGGGCGCCAACATCCGGGAAACCGTCATCAAACTGTCGCAGGCGTTTTCGGCGCTGGGCGATCACAGCACCGACATCTTCTCGACGGTTCGAAACCTGTCGATCCTGGTGGCCGCGTTGCAGGAGAGCACCAACCTGATGCGGCAACTGAACCAGAACCTGGCTGATGTCACCGGCTTGCTGGCCGATGACCCCGACGAGATCGCCTCCGCCGTGCGTGATCTCAATGTCGCGGTGGGTGAGGTGCAGACCTTTGTGGCCGAGAACCGGGAGACCCTGGGGACCACGTCGGACAAATTGGCTGCGGTGACAAGCATTCTCAACGACAACCTCGATGACGTCGAACAGGTGCTGCACGTCGCGCCCAACACCTTGCAGAACTACATCAACATCTATCAGCCCGCCCAAGGTGCGGCCACCAGCGTGTTGGCGATCAACAACTTCGCCAACCCGATTTCGTTCCTGTGTGGCGCCATCCAGGCGGCATCACGGCTCGGCGCCGAGCAGTCGTCGAAGCTGTGTGTGCAGTATCTGGCGCCGATCATCAAGAACCGGCAGTACAACTTCCTGCCGATCGGCCAGAACCTGTTTGTCGGCACGCAGGCGCGCCCCAACGAGGTGACCTGGAGCGAGGACTGGATGCGGCCGGACTACATTCCGCCACGCCCGCCCGCGCCACCCGCACCGCCGGTGGCCGGCGGGCCCGCGTTGCCCGCGGAAGCGGCACCGGTCGTCGCGCCGTCCCCGTTGGCGGCCGAAGCGGTTCCGACCAATCCCGCCGATGGTCTGCAAGGGTTGATGGTCCCGGGAGGTGGCCGATGAGGCCCCTCGGAGTGCGAGCCACCGCGGGCGTTGCCGCCGCAGCGGCGGCGATGACGCTGACCGGCTGCGGGAACTGGCAGGGACTGAACTCGCTGCCGTTGCCCGGCACCGAAGGCACCGGGCCGGGGGCGTTCACGATCACCGCACAGATGCCGGATGTGGACAACATCGAGCAGAACTCGCGGGTGCGGGTCGGCGATGTCACCGTCGGCAACGTGAGCAAGATCGAACGCCAGGACTGGCACGCCCTGGTCACGATGACACTCAACGGCAACGTCGAACTCCCCGCCAACGCAACGGCGACGGTCGGTCAGACCAGCCTGCTCGGTTCGCTGCACATCGAGTTGGCGCCCCCGAAAGACGAAGCGCCAGAAGGCCGGTTGACCGAGGGGTCGGTGATCCCGCTGTCCGCCTCGGGTGCGTATCCGACCACGGAGCAGACGCTGGCGGCGGTGTCGCTGATCCTCAACGGCGGCGGTATCGCGCAGGTGCAGGAGATCACCCACGAGTTGAGCACGGCCTTCGCCGGCCGCGAAGGTGACCTGCGTTCCCTGATCGAGCAGTTGGATCTGTTCATCCAGTACAACAACGAGCAGAAAGACGACATCATCGCCGCGGCGCAGAGCCTCGACAATCTGGTCGGGCAGTTCGCCGACCAGAAACCCGTTGTCGACCAGGCGTTGCGCACCATTCCCGATGCCCTGGAAGTGCTCAAGGACCAGCGCGAGCAGCTCACCGAGGCACTGGCGCAGCTGGGCAAGTTCAGCGCCTTCGCCGCCGATTCGGTGAACCAGACCCGCGAGGCCCTGGTGCAGGAACTCAAGGACGTCGGTCCGGTGCTGCAGTCGCTGGCCGATGCCGGTCCGGCGCTGACCCGCTCGCTGAGCTTCCTCCCGACATTCCCGTGGCCCAAGGAGACGCTGCACAACTGGATGCGTGGCGATTACGGCAACCTCAGCCTGGTGTTCGACCTGACGCTGAGTCGGCTCGACAGCGGCATGTTCACCGGCACGCGCTGGGAAGGTGATCTGACCGAGCTGGAACTGCAATGGGGCCGCACCATCGGTCAGCTGCCGAGCCCGTACACCCGCGCCAATCCGCTCATCGCTCCCTACCGGTGGGATCAGGGGCCCTAATCATGCATCTGAGTAAAAAGATCCTGACGCAGCTCGCGATATTCATCCTGGTCTCGTTGATCGCCGGTGCGGTGATGATCTTCAACTTCATCAACCTGCCCGCCATGTTGTTCGGCGCCGGCGAATACCGCGTCACCATCGAGCTACCGGAGGCCGGCGGCATCTATCAGCGCGGCAACGTCACCTACCGGGGCACCGAGGTCGGCCGCATCGACGATGTCCGGCTGACGGACCGCGGTGTCGCGGCCACTTTGGTGTTGCGCTCGAATCAGCCGATTCCGGCCGATCTGGATGCCGAGGTGCACAGTCAATCCGCGGTGGGTGAGCAGTTCATCGAACTGCTGCCCCGTAGCGGTGACGGCCCCGACCTGGCCGACGGCGATGTCATCCCGATGGATCGCACGTCGGTGCCCACCGATGTCAACACGCTGCTGAACGCGACGAATCGTGGTCTGCAAGCGATTCCGCAAGACAACCTCAAGACCGCGATCGATGAGGCCTACATTGCGATCGGCGGGTTGGGACCGGATATCGCGAGGTTCGTCAAGGGCTCGACCGCGCTGGCGATCGACAGCCGGGCAAACCTCGACGAGCTGACGACGTTGATCGACCAGTCCCAGCCCGTACTGGACTCGCAGACCGATACCGGCGGCTCCATCCAGGCGTGGGCGTCGCACCTGGCGAGCATCAGCGGCCAACTCCGTGATCAGGACCCTGCGGTGCGGGGTGTCATCGTGGAGGGTTCGCCGGCTGCCGACGAGGTGCGTGCGCTGCTGGACCGGTTCCAGCCGAGCCTGCCGGTGCTGCTGGCCAACCTGGTCAGTGTCGGTGAAGTGGCCATCACCTATCAGCCGAACCTCGAGCAGCTGCTGGTTCTGCTGCCGCAAGGGACCGCCGTCACCTCCGCCATCGGTGTGGCCAACCGGCACACCAAGCAGGATTACAAAGGCGCGTACCTGAGCTTCAACCTGAACCTCAACCTGCCGCCGCCATGCACCACCGGCTTCCTGCCCGCCCAGCAGCAGCGCCCACCCGCCGCGGTGGACGCACCGGACCGGGCCCCGGGCAATCTGTACTGCCGGATCCCGCAAGACTCCGCGTTCAACGTCCGCGGCGTCCGCAACACGCCCTGTACAACGGTGCCCGGCAAACGCGCGGCGACCGTGCGGGAGTGTGAGAGCGACGAGGTGTACGCGCCGCTCAACGAAGGCTTCAACTGGAAGGGCGATCCCAACGCGACCAACTCGGGGCAAGCGATTCCCGATGTTCCGCCCGGTTTGCCACCTGCGGTTGCGGCGCCACCGCCGGCTCCGGCGTTGCCGCCGATCGCAGCCGCTGAATACGACCCAACCACCGGCACGTACGTTGGACCAGACGGGCATGTCTACAAGCAAGCCGATTTGGCCCGCGGTGCCGCAGAGGAGCGAACATGGCAGACGATGCTGCTGCCCCCGAAGGGAAGCTGACCGAGTCCACAACGGACCGGACAGACCCCGAGGGTGCGACGGAATCGCCTCGAGAGACCGATCCATCAGACACCACCGACACAACTGAGACGGTCGCTGACGCTGACGCCGCCGGCAGTGACGATGGTGACGTCGTGGACTTCGATGAGGAGACCGCGAACATCGCCGCGGCCGCGCCGGAGTCGATGTCGCCGGTGAAGCTGGCCCTGATCATCGGGGTGGTTGTGGTGGTGGCGCTGGGCGCTGCGGTCGGTTGGCTGGGATACCGCGCCATGGACTCGCGCGCGGCTGCTGAGCAACGCCAGGTCTTTCTGCAGGTGGGCCGGCAGGCGGCGCTGAACCTGACCACCATCGATTCGGCGACGGTGGACGCCGATGTTCAGCGCATCCTCGATTCGGCGACCGACACGTTCTACGACGACTTCGCCGCGCGTGCCCAACCTTTCATCGATGTGGTGAATCAGGCGCAGTCGAAGTCGGTCGGCGAGGTCACCTCGGCGGGACTGGAATCCGACGATCCGGGCGGTGCGCAGGTTCTCGTCGCGATCACGGTGACGACCTCGAACATCGGTGCGCCGGAACAAGAACCACGCGCTTGGCGGATGCGTATCACCGTGAAGCAGGTCGAGCAGGATGTGAAGGTTTCCAACGTGGAGTTCGTACCGTGACCAACGAGGACAAGACACCCGAAGTCGACGAGACGGTGCCGGCCGAGACTGACAGCTCCGCCGAGGAGACCACTCTCGGCGCCGCCGAACCTCAAGAGCCGACGCCCGCCGCGGAGGGCAGCGAGCCGACGGTCTCTGCGGAGGACAGCGAGCCGACGGTCGCTGCGGAAGCCGGCGAGCTTACCGTCGCCGTGGAAGACAGTGAAGCCGAATCCGAGCCTGGAACAACCGAAGAGCCCGTCACCGCCAAGGCCGACACCGACTGGGTGCGAGTGCTGGCGTTTGCAGTGTTGCCGGTGTTGGCATTGCTGCTCGGTGCCACGGCGGGATACCTGAAATGGCAGGATTCTTCGGTGCGTGACGCCGACGCCGTGCGCGAAGCCTCGATGCAGGTCGCCAAGGACGCCACCGTCCGGCTGCTGTCCTACAAGCCGGACACCGTAGAGCAGGATCTCGGCTCGGCGCAGGAGCTGTTGACCGGCGAGTTCCGGGACTCCTACCGGCAGCTGATCGACGACGTGGTGATCCCGGGATCGAAGGACAAGCAGATCTCGGCAGTGGCGAATGTTCCTGCGGTGGCCTCGGTTTCAGCGGAACCGAACAAAGCTGTGGTTCTGGTGTTCGTGAACCAGACTGTGGTCGTGGGGGCCGGTGCACCCACATCGACGACGTCCAGCGTGCAGGTGACGATGGACTTGGTGGGGGATCGCTGGCTGATCTCCGAATTCGAACCTGTCTGAGTTCTCGATGACTGCAGAACCGCAGTGGGTCGAGATCGCCGCCTCCGGTGTCACGCTGAAAGCGCTGACCTGGGGGGCCGGGGACGGCCCGATCGCATTGTGTCTCCACGGGTTTCCTGACACCGCGTTCGGCTGGGAGAAGGTCGCACCGCGGTTGGTGGCCGCCGGGTACCGTGTTGTCGCTCCGATGATGCGTGGGTACGCACCGTCGGGTTTTCCCATCGACGGCAGCTATCACGTCGGCGCCCTGATGGATGACGCGCTCCAGGTCCGGGAAGCGATGGGGGCGACCGATGCCGACCTGCTGATCGGGCACGACTGGGGCGCGATCGCGGCAACCGGCCTGAGTGCGATGCCGGAGCGCCCGTTCGGCAAGGCGGTCATCATGTCGGTGCCGCCGTCGGCGTCGTTCACCCCGTTGCGTCGGGTGCCGCATCCGGTGCGGCTGGCTGCGCTGCTGCCCCGCCAACTGCTGCGCAGCTGGTACATCATGTACTTCCAATTGCCCTGGCTGCCGGAGCATTCCGGACAGTGGGTGCCGCGGCGACTGTGGCGGCGGTGGTCGCCGGGTTACGACGCCACCGAGGACCTGACGCACGTCGTCACGGCGATCGGCGCCCCGCCCCGCTGGCGCGCCGCGCTGGGCCCCTACCGGGCGACGATACGCAACTCCGCTCCGCCGCAACGGTTTGCCGCGCTGCATCGGCATTGGCTGTCGGCGCCGGTGATACCGGTGTTGTACCTGCACGGCCGCGATGACGGCTGCGCCTCGGCTGCCTACACCGAATGGGTACGGCGGATCCTGCCTGCCGGTAGCCGGGCCGAGGTGATCGCAGATGCCGGGCATTTCCTGCAGCTGGAGCGTCCCGATAGGGTCGCTGACCTCATCATCGAATTCGCTGCGACCGCAAGCTGACCGCCGGTGGTGTCTCGACTGGCCGCCGTCGACGCCCAGACGTACTGGTTGTCTGCGAAGGTGCCCAACGATCAGTTCCTGCTGTACGCGTTCGACGGGGCACCGCCCGTCGAACCGGTCGTGGAGCTGCTGCGCCGTCGCGCATCGATGTGCCACGACCTGCAGCTGCGGATCCTCGATGACAGGCGCACCGCGTATCCCGCGTGGGTCCGTGCATCGGTGGCGGCCACCCAGCTGGTGATCCATGCGGGGTGCGACTGGGCAGGCTGCCTGAACAGGGTGACGGCGTTGGCCGATGACCAGGTGGACCCCACCGCGGCGGCCTGGCGGCTGCACGTCTTCACTCCGGTTGTCGGGGTTCCGGGGGCAATCGGCCCGGCAACGGTTGCGGTGCTGCAGATCTCGCATGCGCTGGCTGACGGGACCCGTTCCGCGGACCTTGCGGGATGGCTGTTCGGCCGGCCGGCGCCGGTGACGCCGATCGCCGGCCCGGCGCGGGGGAGTCTGCTGGCACGTTCGGTGGCCGCGGCGCGGACACATCGGCAGCTGCTGAAAGACATCGAGGCCGGTGTGCTGGTCGCCGCCCCGGCGCCGCGGCCGGCGCTCCTGGCAAACTCCGCACCTGCGGGGGCCCGTCGGGTGGCCACCCTGATCCGTGGCCGCGACACCCTGGGCGGGCCCACCGTCACCGTCTCGGTGCTGGCCGCGGTGTCCACAGCGCTGGCCGGATTTCTCGGGGACCGCGGGCAGGACACCACCCGGCTGGCCGCCGAAGTGCCGATCGCACACAGCGGTATCCGGCATGCGCACAACCACTTCCGCAATATCGGCGTGGCGTTGCGTCCGGAACTGGCGGTGGCCGAACGTGCCGAACGGATCGCCGCGGAGCTGTCCGCCGGACGGGTCCGAGGGCAGCATCCGGCGACCGTAGCCGCCCGTCACGCGCAGGAGGCGGTGCCCGCGGCGCTGCTGCGATGGGGTGTGGGGCGCTTCGACGAGACTGCTCGCGCACCCGAGGTGACCGGACACACCGTCCTCACCAGCGTCAATCGCGGTGCCGCCGACCTGCGATTCGGTACCGCACCCGTGCTGTTCACCTCCGGCTACCCGGCACTGTCACCGATGATGTCGCTGGTACACGGCGTGAACGGTGTCGGCGAGACGGTGACGGTGAGTGTGCACGCCGCCGAGTCTGCCGGCGACATCGACGAGTACGTCGACCGACTGGACCACGCACTGGGATAGCCCCGCTCACGGCCGGCACCTGAACTTCCCAAAAAAGAGTTAGAACACGTTCTAGTCTGACCGGTATGGGATTTCTGAAGCAGAACACTCCCCAGATCGATTTCGAGGAGTGGAGCAAGGGCACTCGCGCGCAGAAGATCGTCCCGATGGCCCGGCACTGGGCCGAAGTCGGCTTCGGCACACCCGTCGCGTTGCACCTGTTCTATGTGGTCAAGATCCTGGCCTACATCCTCGGTGCCTGGCTGGTGGTACTGACGACCAAGGGGATCGACGGTTTTTTTGATGTCGCCCAGTGGTACAACGAGCCGATCGTCTTCCAGAAGGTTGTGCTCTACACCATGCTGTTCGAAGTCGTCGGCCTCGGTTGTGGTTTCGGCCCGCTGAACAATCGGTTCTTCCCGCCGATGGGCTCGGCCCTGTACTGGTTGCGGCCCGGCACCATTCGGCTGCCACCATGGCCGAACCGGATCCCGCTGACCAAGGGGGACAACCGCACCCCGTTCGACGCCGCGGTCTACGCCGCGCTGCTGGTGGCGTTGCTGATCCCGCTGTTCTCCGACGGGGTGGGGCCCGGGGTGGGCACCTTGCCGCAGTGGCAGCTGTGGGCGGTGCTCGGGTTACTTGCGGTGATCGGCCTCCGAGACAAGGTGATCTTCCTGGCCGCCCGCGGCGAGGTGTACGGCTCGCTGGCTGTGGCTTGCCTGTTCGCCGGCTACAGCGTGGTGGACATGATCATCGCGGCCAAATTGGTGTGCCTGGTGATCTGGCTCGGTGCTGCCACCTCCAAGCTGAACAAGCATTTCCCGTTTGTCATCTCGACGATGATGAGCAACAACCCGGTGTTCCGGTCGCCGGCGATCAAACGCAAGTTCTTCGAGCATTTCCCCGATGACCTGCGGCCCGGCCGTCGCTCCCGGTTCCTGGCGCACTTCTCCACCGCCATCGAAGGTCTGGTGCCGTTGGTGCTGTTCTTCTCACATGGTGGTTGGGTGACCGCCATCGCGGCAGTTGTCATGCTGTGCTTCCACTTCGGCATCTTGTCGTCGATCCCGATGGGGGTTCCGTTGGAGTGGAACGTCTTCATGATGTTCAGCGTGGTGGCGCTGTTTGTCGGGCACGCCGATGTCGGCCTGGCAGATATGGACAGTCCGCTGCCGATCCTGTTGTTCGTGGTTGTCGCCGGCACGGTGGTGATCGGGAACCTGTTCCCGCGCAAGGTGTCGTTCCTGCCGGGCATGCGCTACTACGCCGGAAACTGGGACACCTCGCTGTGGTGCATCAAGCCGGCGGCGGACGCCAAGATCGCCGCCGGTATCACTGCGATCGCCAGCATGCCGGCGGCGCAGCTCGAGAAGTTCTACGGCAGTAAAGAGGCCGCACAGATCCCGATGTACATGGGATATGCGTTCCGCTCCTTCAACACCCACGGTCGCGCACTGTTCACGCTCGCTCACCGGGCGATGGCCGGGCAGAACGAGGATGACTACACCGTCACCGACGGTGAGCGGATCGTGTCGACGGCGATCGGCTGGAATTTCGGTGACGGGCACATGAGCAACGAGCAGCTGGTCGCGGCGCTGCAGAGTCGCTGTCATTTCGAGCCGGGGGAGGTGCGCATCGTGATGCTCGACGCTCAACCCATTCACCGGCAGACCCAGCGGTACCGGCTCGTCGACGCCGCCACCGGTGAATTCGAGAGCGGCTACCTCAACGTCGCCGATATGGTGACGCGCCAACCCTGGGATGACACCGTGCCGGTGCAGGTGACCTCGAATGATTCCGACTGAGCCTCAACGATGGATGGCCTCGGCGATCGGGGTGTCGCCGCTGTTGAACTCGATGGTGCGACCGATCGTGGAGTCGTCGGCCAACGTCGCGGCGGCCACCAGCGCAACGTCCTCGCGGGACACCTCGCCGGCCACGTCCAGGGCGATCCGGCCGGTGGCTGCTTCGAGGGTCAGCCTGCCTGGCCCGAGGATGGTCCACTGCAGCCGGCTCGCTCGGAGATGGGTGTCGGCGGCGGCTTTGGCCTGGGCGTACGGGAAGAACGAGTTGTCCTCGGGCACACCGTGATCAGGGCCGGCGCCGAAGTAGGACACCATCACGAAACGGGGCACCGCTGCCTGCGTGGCCGCGTCGATGACGCGGATCGCGGCATCCCGGTCGACGGCGTAGGTGCGCGCCGGATCGCCACCACCGGCACCGGCGGTGAACACCACCGCGTCGTGACCCGCCAAAAGGTCGGCCAGCAAATCGGTGCCGAGACTCTCGATATCGGCGACCAGCGGCTGGGCGCCGGTGGCGGCGACCTCCTCGGAGTGGTCGGGATTGCGGAACACGGAGGTCACCTGATGCCCGTCGGCGCTCAGGGCGCGGGCCAAGTGCAGGGCAACTTTTCCGTGGCCACCGATGACGGCGATCCGAGTCATGAGGAGTCCTTTCACTGAACGGGCAACGTCGGGTGCAACCCGGGGTGGGCTTCGGGAAATTCCGACCCGCCCCGCAGGTGTACCCACTGCAAGTGTTAAGAACGACGGTGACGACCAACTGTTTAGTTGGTCACTGGCACGGTGATCTGGGAGGAGAGGTTCATGGCTGAAGCCGTGATTGTGGAGGCGGTACGCTCGCCCGTCGGCAAGCGCAACGGAGGTCTGTCGGGGGTGCATCCGGCGGAGTTGTCGGCGCAGGTTCTCAACGGACTCGTCGCGCGTGCCGGCGTCGACCCCGGCCTTGTCGAAGACGTCATCTGGGGTTGTGTGATGCAGGCCGGTGAGCAGGCCCTCGACATCGCCCGGACCGCGGTGCTGGCGGCCGGATGGCCCGAGACGGTGCCCGGGGTGACGATCGACCGGCAGTGTGGCTCCAGCCAGCAGTCGGTGCACTTCGCCGCCGCCGGCGTGGTGGCCGGTCACTACGACGTGGTGGTCGCCGGTGGTGTCGAATCGATGTCGCGGACCCCGATGGGCTCCTCGCTGGCCAGCGGCGGCCACCCCTATCCGGATGCGTTCCGCAGCCGGTACGGCCAGAATCCGAACCAGGGCATCGGCGCGGAGATGATTGCGCAGCAGTGGGGCTTCGACCGCACCACGCTGGACCAATTCTCCCTCGACTCACACGGGAAGGCCGCGACGGCCCAAGATGCCGGGGCGTTCGAGGATCAGATCGTGGCGATCAAGACCAAGGACGCCGACGGCAACGACGTCGCGATCACCAAGGACGAAGGGATCCGTCGCGGTACCCCGATCGAGAAGATGGCGCAGCTCAAGCCCGCGTTCAAAGAAGACGGCGTGATCCACGCCGGCAACTCTTCGCAGATCTCCGACGGATCGGCAGCGCTGCTGTTCATGTCCGCGGAGAAGGCGAAGTCGTTGGGACTCAAGCCGATAGCGCGGGTGCACACCGCGACCTTGGCCGGCGCCGATCCGGTGATCATGCTGACCGCACCGATCCCGGCGACACAGAAGGCGTTGAAGCGTTCCGGATTGTCGGTCGACGACATCGGCGTGTTCGAGGTCAACGAGGCATTTGCGCCGGTGCCGCTGGCCTGGCTCAAGGACATCGGTGCCGACGAGAAGCGGCTCAACCCCAACGGTGGCGCCATCGCACTGGGACACCCGCTGGGCGGATCCGGCGCCCGTATCATGACGACCATGCTGTATCACATGCGGGACAAGGGAATTCAGTACGGTCTGCAGACCATGTGTGAAGGTGGCGGCCAAGCGAACGCGACCATTCTCGAGCTGCTGTGACCGACAATCTTGTTGCGCCACAGGATGCTCCGGGTGCCCTCACCGAACGGCGGGGCAACGTCCTGATCATCACGATCAATCGGCCGGAGGCCCGCAACGCGGTCAATGCCGCGGTGAGTACCGCGGTCGGGGATGCGCTGGCCGCGGCGCAAGCCGACCCGGAGGTGCGGGTGGTGGTGCTGACCGGTGCCGGGGACAAGTCGTTCTGCGCGGGTGCTGATCTCAAGGCGATCTCCCGGCGGGAGAACCTCTTTCATCCTGAGCATCCCGAATACGGATTTGCCGGCTATGTCAGTCATTTCATCGACAAGCCGACGATCGCCGCGGTCAACGGTACGGCCCTCGGTGGAGGCACCGAGCTGGCGCTGGCCAGCGATCTGGTGGTGGCCGAGGAGCGGGCGAAGTTCGGGCTGCCCGAGGTCAAGCGGGGACTCATCGCCGCAGCCGGCGGGGTGTTCCGGATCGTCGACCAACTGCCGCGCAAGATCGGGCTGGAGCTGATCCTCACCGGCGAACCGCTGAGCGCGCAGGATGCGCTGAAGTGGGGCCTGATTAATCAGGTGGTGCCCGACGGCACCGTCGTGGAGGCGGCGCTGGCCTTGGCCGAGCGGATCGCCGGGAATGCGCCGCTGGCGGTGCAGGCCAGCAAGCGGGTCGCCCACGGGGTCGATGCCGGGGTGGTCACCGACGAGAAGGACGGCTGGACGCGCACCATGAAGGAAATGGTGGGCGTGTTCCGCAGCGAGGATGCCAAGGAAGGGCCGCTGGCGTTCGCCGAGAAGCGTCAGCCGGTCTGGAAAGCCCGGTAGAACCGCCGCGAGCAGACGCAAACTCGGGTTCCCTGGGCGGGATTCACC
>NZ_JBARXZ010000208.1:0-6672 GCF_049647605.1 Mycobacterium sp.
CCCACGCCGATCTGGTGGACAGCTTGGTCGCCGAATCGGACGCGGTGGTGCACTTCGCCGCGGAAACGCACGTCGACAACTCGCTGGTCGACCCGCAGCCGTTTGTCCGGACCAACGTCGTCGGCACCTTCACCGTGCTGGAGGCGGTGCGCCGCCACGGGGTGCGGTTGCACCACGTCTCCACCGACGAGGTGTACGGAGACCTCGAGTTGGGCAGTCCGCAACGGTTCACCGAAACCACGCCTTACGACCCGTCGAGCCCGTATTCCTCGACCAAGGCCGCTTCGGACATGCTGGTGCGGGCGTGGGTGCGTTCCTATGGGGTACGGGCCACGATCTCGAACTGCTCCAACAACTTCGGGCCGTACCAGCATGTGGAGAAGTTCATTCCCCGGCAGATCACCAACATCCTGACCGGCCGTCGACCCAAACTGTACGGCGCCGGCGCCAATGTGCGGGACTGGATTCACGTCGCCGATCACAACAACGCGGTGCGACGCATCCTGGACGCCGGAGATCCGGGGCGGACGTATCTCATCGGCGCCGACAATGAACGCTCCAATCTGGCTGTCCTGCAGGAAATCCTGACGTTGATGGACTGGGATCCCGCCGATTTCGATCAGGTCACCGATCGGGCCGGGCATGACCTGCGCTACGCGATCGACCCGTCTTCGATGTCAGACCTGGGGTGGAAACCCGGACACTTCAACTTTCGGGATGCCCTGCGCGCCACGATCGACTGGTACCGCGCCAACGAAAACTGGTGGGGCCCACTGAAGGACAGCGTTGAGGCCACTTATCAGAAACGTGGTCAGTGACATGGAGTTTCGTGAACTTCGGGTACCCGGCGCGTGGGAAGTCACCCCGCAGGTCTTCGACGACGGACGGGGCGCGTTCTTCGAGTGGTTCACCGACCGCGAGTTCAGCGCTGCCGTCGGACATCGGTTCGACCTGCGACAGGCCAACTGCTCGGTATCCTCGGCCGGGGCGTTGCGCGGCCTGCATTTTGCCGAATTGCCGCCCAGCCAGGCCAAATACGTCACCTGCCTGCGC
Source organism: Mycobacterium sp. (assembly GCF_049647605.1). Taxonomy (GTDB): domain Bacteria; phylum Actinomycetota; class Actinomycetes; order Mycobacteriales; family Mycobacteriaceae; genus Mycobacterium. The sequence continues at coordinate 1,054 of NZ_JBARXZ010000208.1, forward strand.
GGGTCGGTGTACGACGTGGTGGTGGACATCCGAGTCGGCTCCCCCACCTTCGGGCAGTGGGACGCGGTACTACTCGATGACCGGGACCGCCGCTCGGTGTACCTGTCCGAGGGGTTGGCTCACGGTTTCCTTGCCTTGCAAGATGATTCAACAGTGATGTACCTGTGCTCCGCGGAGTACGCGCCGCACCGTGAGCACACCATCTCGGCGACCGACCCCGCGCTGGGGATCGAGTGGCCGCCGACGGTGTTCGGTCCGCAACTGGTGCTCTCCGACCGAGATCGCGATGCACCATCTTTGGAACACGTTCGCGAGTCCGGGATCCTGCCCACATGGGAGGCGACGGCACAGTTCGTCGAGGCGTTGCGCACCCGGCTGCCCGGTTAGCGGGCCCGGTCAGGGCGCGGTCAGCTCCAGATCGCCCGGCTTCCACGAACCGTCGAATGCCGGACCGTCCGGGCCGTAGATGCGGAAGTACGCGAACCAGCCCTGTCCCGGGATCGTCTTGACCCAGCGGCCGTCGGCGCCTTCGGGCTCTTGTGGACCGAAATGCAGTACCACCTCGTCCCCGTCGGCCCCCGTCAGTTCGAACAGCGACCGCAGCGCCGCCCTGCCCTGATCGGTCTGCACCTGGCTTCGGGTGTTGGCGTCGTACACCGTCACCGACCAGAAGAGCTTCGCGGGCACCGGCACCGGCAACGGCACCGTCAACGTGTACGAGTTGCCACCGTCCAGGTAGGCCCCGGTGCGGTCGGCCAGTGCCAGCCAATACAGCGACCCGGCACCGGCGTCGCGGCGAAACATCGCCGGCGAGGTGGCGATGGCCTGGAAGAACCACTTGTCCAGCGCGTAGGTGTCGCGGTAGTCAGCGGTGTCGAAGGTGCCGTTCTCCGAACGCAGCGCGGCCCATTCCCACTGCCGGTCATCCCAGACCAAGCGGGCCGGGGTGCGGTCTGCGAAGGATTCGACGCGCATCTGCATATTGGCCGTCTTCGCGGCCAGTTCCAGGATCCCCGTCAGGCGCGTATCCGGTTCGAACGGTTGATCTTTGGCGATCCCGAGCGCTGCCAGTTCCCCGTACTGCGCCCGGCTGTCGGCAAGCACCGGTTCGGCTTCGACGATACCGTGCAACACCTTCCAGAAGTCGAGGCTGGTTTCGATGCCCAGCGGGGTGGTGTCCTGAGAACCGTCGGTCATGTCCACCCAGGTCGGTTCGGCCCAGCCGTCCGGAGCCTGCAGTGGGTACGCCCGGACCGTCTTGACTCGCTCCAATGCCGCAGGCGCGTCACCGTCGGCCGGAATTGAGCGCACGGCCGCCATGACGCGGTAGGCCTCGGCAGTGCCGCAGTGGTAACCGTCGGGGATGTCGCCGTCGTATCCGGGCGGCAGGATCAGATGCTTACCGCCGGCGCCGGCGTCGGGTCCGGGCAAGCCGAAGTCCAGGATCCAACGCTGATGGATGTCGATGACCGTGCCGACAAAGGCCCCCTCCGGCACCTCGATCACCATGGGTCCGGCGTGCAGGTCCAACAGCACAGCCCCGTAGGGCGTGTCGGAGTTCAGGGTGAATCCGACGTGGCGTGGTGCGGTGTCCAGGTAGCCGAAGACCTCGTTGGCCCGGACGCCCGCGGCGATGGTGCCGTCGAAGAGGGCGGCACCGGACACCGACCGGTAGAAGTACCGGTACATCTGCACGGCCCGGTTGAGGTCGACGGCCTCGTAGGCCAACTCGACAGTGTCGGGCCGCGGATAGCCGCCCTGCAGCGGCTGCGGTTCTGCGCTCATGACTGAACTCCCTAACTGTCAATGTCGACAGTAACTCTGGCCGGGCCGCACGGTGCCATACGGGCCCGGGGCGCGCCGGGGACCGTCACGGAAAAACCCTTGCGCTCACCGTCGACAATTACTAGGATATGCAAGTAATTACTCCCCAGCTCTGCGGGCCCGCCCCGCGCCACCCCTCGATCCCGGGATAACTGATGACCACACAGATTCCGCACTTCATCAATGGCAAGCGCGACGCCCTGAGCTCCACCCGCACCGCGGACGTGTTGAACCCCAGCACCGGCCAGGCGCAGGCCCAGGTGCTGCTGGCGTCGACCGCCGACGTCGACACCGCCGTACAGATCGCGGTCAAGGCACAGGCAGAGTGGGCGGCCTGGAACCCGCAGCGCCGCGCCCGCGTGATGATGAAGTTCATCGAACTCGTCAACGCCAACGCCAACGAGCTGGCCGAGATGCTGTCCCTCGAGCACGGCAAGACCGTCCCCGACTCCCTCGGCGACATCCAGCGCGGCATCGAGGTCATCGAATTCTCGATCGGCATCCCCCACCTGCTCAAGGGTGAGTACACCGAAGGCGCCGGCACCGGCATCGACGTGTACTCGCTGCGCCAGCCGCTCGGCGTGGTCGCCGGGATCACCCCGTTCAACTTCCCGGCAATGATCCCGCTGTGGAAGGCCGGCCCGGCCCTGGCCTGCGGCAACGCCTTCATCCTCAAGCCCTCGGAGCGTGACCCGTCAGTGCCGCTACGCCTGGCGGAGCTGTTCCTCGAAGCCGGTCTGCCCGCCGGAGTGTTCCAGGTGGTCCAGGGCGACAAGGAAGCCGTCGACGCCATCCTGCACCACCCCGACATCAAGGCCGTCGGCTTTGTCGGCAGCTCCGACATCGCGCAGTACATCTACGAGACCGCGGCCGCCAACGGCAAGCGCTCCCAGTGCTTCGGTGGCGCCAAGAACCACATGATCATCCTTCCCGACGCCGACCTCGACCAGGCCGTCGACGCCCTCATCGGCGCCGGCTACGGCAGCGCCGGTGAGCGCTGCATGGCGATCAGCGTCGCGGTCCCCGTCGGCAAGGAGACCGCCGACCGCCTCCGCAACAAGCTGGTCGAACGGATCATCAACCTGCGCGTCGGCCACAGCCTCGACCCCAAGGCCGACTACGGCCCGCTGGTCACCGGCGCCGCCCTCGAGCGGGTCCGTGACTACATCGGGCAGGGCGTCGAGGCCGGTGCCGAGATCGTCGTCGACGGCCGGGAACGCGCCAGCGACGACCTGACCTTCGATGACAACAACCTGCAGGGCGGCTACTTCATCGGCCCCACCCTGTTCGATCACGTCACCAGCGACATGTCGATCTACACCGATGAGATCTTCGGCCCGGTGCTGTGCATCGTGCGCGCCGAGAGCTATGACGAAGCCCTGGCATTGCCCTCGAAGCACGAATACGGCAATGGCGTGGCGATCTTCACCCGCGACGGCGACGCCGCCCGCGACTTCGTGTCCAAGGTTCAGGTGGGCATGGTGGGCGTCAACGTGCCGATCCCGGTTCCGGTGGCCTACCACAGCTTCGGCGGCTGGAAGCGGTCCGGCTTCGGCGATCTCAATCAGCATGGACCCGCGTCGATCCAGTTCTACACCAAGGTCAAGACCGTCACGTCGCGGTGGCCGTCCGGAATCAAGGATGGCGCCGAGTTCGTCATCCCGACCATGAATTAGGCGGGAAAACATGCAGTTGTTCGGACTCGATGACGACGAGCGCGTCATCACCGAGACGGCGGCCGCGTTTGCCGCCAAACGCCTTGCCCCGCATGCCCTGGATTGGGATGCTGCCAAACACTTCCCCGTCGAGGAGCTGCGGGCAGCCGCCGAACTCGGCATGGCTGCGGTGTACTGCAGCGAGGATGTCGGCGGCAGCGGGCTGCGCCGACTCGACGCAGTGCGGATCTTTGAACAGCTGGCCGCCGCCGACCCGGCTGTGGCGGCATTCCTGTCCATCCACAACATGTGCGCGTGGATGATCGACACGTACGGCACGCTGGAGCAGCGCAAGAACTGGGTGCCCAAGCTGGCGTCCATGGAATCCATTGCGTCGTACTGCCTCACCGAACCGGGTGCGGGATCGGATGCCTCGGCGCTGCGGACCCGGGCGGTGCGCGACGGCGACGACTGGGTGCTGACCGGGGTCAAGCAGTTCATCTCCGGCGCCGGAACCTCGGACGTGTACGTCGTGATGGCCCGTACCGGCAGCGAAGGGCCGCGCGGAATCTCGGCGTTTGTCGTCGAAAAGGGCACCCCGGGACTCACTTTCGGCCCGGAGGAGATCAAGATGGGCTGGAATGCGCAGCCCACCGCCCAGGTGATCTTCGAAGGTGTCCGGGTGCCGGCGGACGCCTTGCTCGGTGGCGCCGACGGTGAAGGCGCCGGCTTCGGGATCGCGATGAACGGGCTCAACGGCGGTCGGATCAACATTGCCGCCTGCTCGCTCGGTGGCGCGCAGACCGCCTACGAGAAGGCGGCCGGCTACGTCCGGGATCGGGAGGCCTTCGGGGGTTCCCTTCTCGACGAACCGACCATCCGCTTCACCCTGGCCGATATGGCCACGGCGCTGCAGACATCTCGAATGCTGTTGTGGCAGGCGGCATCCACCCTGGATGCGGGCGCCGCGAACAAGGTCGAGCTGTGTGCGATGGCCAAGCTCTACGTCACCGACGCTTGTTTCGGCGTCGCCGATCAGGCATTGCAACTGCACGGCGGCTACGGGTACCTCGCAGAGTACGGTCTGGAGAAGATCGTCCGCGACCTGCGGGTGCATCGGATCCTCGAAGGCACCAACGAAATCATGCGCGTCGTGATCGGTCGGGCCGAAGCAGCCCGCGCCCGCGCCGCCGTCTGAAACCTCTTCTCGAAAGGCACCTGTCAATGACGACAATCGCATTCCTGGGTTTGGGCAACATGGGCGGACCGATGGCCGCCAACCTGGTCGCGGCCGGGCACACGGTCCGCGCATTCGACCTGGTGCCCGCCCTTCGGGAGGCCGCAGAAGCCAAGGGCGCCCAGGTGTTCGACAGCGGCGCCGAGGCCGTCGCCGGAGCCGAGGTGGTGATCACCTCACTGCCCAACGGTGGAGTCGTCAAGGCCTGTTATGCCGAGGCCATTCCCGCCGCGGCACCCGGCACATTGTTCATCGACACCTCCACGATCTCGGTGGCCGACGCGCGTGATCTCAACGCACAGGCCACCGAGAAGGGTCTGCTGCAGATCGACGCACCGGTCTCCGGCGGCGTCAAGGGTGCCACCGCCGGCACGCTGGCATTCATGGTGGGCGGCTCCGACGAAGCCGTCGAGAAGGCCCGCCCGGTGTTGGATCCGATGGCGGGCAAGGTCATCCACTGCGGTGCGACGGGCACCGGCCAGGCCGCCAAACTGTGCAACAACATGGTGCTGGCGGTGCAGCAGATCGCCATCGGTGAGGCGTTTGTGCTGGCCGAGAAGTTGGGGTTGTCCGATCAGTCGTTGTTCGATGTGATCACCGGCGCCACCGGCAATTGCTGGTCGGTGCACACCAATTGCCCGGTGCCCGGCCCAGTTCCGGCGTCACCGGCCAACAACAACTTCAAGCCCGGATTTGCGACTGCGCTGATGCACAAGGATCTCGGGCTGGCGATGGATGCCGTCACCTCCACCGGTTCCGCGGCGCCGCTGGGCACCCACGCCGCCCAGATCTACGCCGACTTCAACGCCGAGCACCCCGACCAGGACTTCAGCGCCGTCATCAACATGCTGCGCTGAGCCTCCCCTTTTTCCCGCGAGCAGACACAAACTCGGGCTGACACGC
>NZ_JBARXZ010000209.1:0-4482 GCF_049647605.1 Mycobacterium sp.
GCCGGGCAACGATTTGCCTGCGCACCGACGACGAGTACTGACGGGGCATGTGACCTCCTGATGATCACTCTGCCCTCGACTCTCACAACCGTGGACCAACAACACGGGAACAGATCAACTGGACCACCAAACGGGTCCCCCTCAGAGTCGCGGGTTACACCTGAGTCGCGTCATCGGTTACAGATTGCCCCGGCCATCGGCCGGGGCTTTTCTGTTGGTTGCGCCAGTAGTTGCGGCTTGGGTCGACGGTGTGCCGTCGGCATCCGACTGCCTCGCGGGGATGGCGAAGACGATCACGACATGCGGATACTGGCACCTGACGAATCAGGACGCTCCTGCGATGCACCGACGAGCGCAACCAGCGGATGGTCGAATTCATGGCGGCCAGCGGGATGCGGTTGGGGGGAGGTGGCGGCCCTGCAGCGCAAGCATGTCGACGTGGCGGCGATGGTGGTGAGGGTTCCGCCAGGCGTGGAAGTACTCCCCGGACAGCGGGTACCAGCTGGGCTGCCGTTCGCCACGGCGTCGAGAAAGCTCTCGCCTTCGTGAGGTCGCTCCGAGCTGAGCGCCTGATCAAACGGCATCCGGTATCTGATTAAGGCGGCCCATTACCTGATGCGTGAGGTCACGGAGATGTACCGCAAACAACCACTCCGATTGGCGGGTGATCGGCGGATGTCAGCCCAGATGCTTGCATTCCCGGGATATGTCACTCCTATGGGGGAGGATGCCCAGCATGGACCTGCTGAGACGCAACTACGACCTGGTGGCCACTGCAAATACCGGAGTGGTGTTCCTCGCGCTCGCACTCACCATTGGCCTGCCCTGGCTACTGTGGGCCGCATATGGCGTGCTCGTTGTAGTGCAGCTCGGGTGGCGGGTTACGCGGGGGTGGAGTCGATGACCAGCACCGCGTGGGAACTGCGCTTACAGGAGTCTGGGTGTGAGCAGGAGGGCATCGCGCCTCTGAGACAGGGATGCTTATCCGCTAAGAAGATTAGGAACTGGCAGTCATGAAAAGACAAGACGCCGTCAGCGTGACCATATTTGGGCTTGGCGCTGCAGCTCTTGTGCTCGCGGATGCGCAAGCCGGAGCGTGGGCGGCGTTCGCTGCGGCCATGCTGGCCACCGCGATCGTGTCCGCACGATCGAAGCGCCCGGCCTAAGCGGTATCTGTCGGCAAATGAGGTCGCCGAGCGGCTGGGAACTGGGCGCTCGGCGACGGGGCTGGGCGCTTTGTGGCGGCTGACGTAGCCGCGCCAGGTGACAGCGGCGGCGCCGATGTGGTCGGCGCATTGTTGTGTGCGCCAGAGTTCGCGGCCGGTGTCGGCGTCGATGATGGCGGGTTTCATCGGCGGCTGTCGATGCGGTGGGCGCGGACGATGATTCCGGCGTCGATGAGGACGAATAGGGCGAGTGCCGCCCAGGTCCAGGCAGGCGCGTTGGTGAGCCAGAGAATGAGTGCGGCGAGGGCCGGGATGGTGATTCCGGTGATGACCTTCGTGATCAGCGGTGTGGTCCTTCCTGTTTCAGTTTCCGTATCGGGTAGTTGATCAGGTTTTCCGTGATCGTCACCCCGGTTTGGATTCTTGCGAGGATGGGCGCGCCAAGGGTGATCCAGGCCGGGCCGGGCATATGGCTCTCCTGTTTCCGGCTGTTCTCGAAGTCTCGCCGCGCGGCGGTCTACCACGCTGCCGACGGCGACTCGGGGAGTGGGGCTAACGACAGCAATTCGGGTCCAGGACCGAACACAGGGCGACAAGCGACTCGTGGCGGGCGCGGTGATAGACGTTCATGCCGCGCCGTTCGGACTCGACAAAGCCCGCCCGCCGCAACTGTGACAGATGATGGCTGACAGTCGATTCGGACAGCGCGACCGCCGCCGCCAGGTCGCGACTGCACTCTTCGCCGGTGCTGCTGCTGAACAGCAATGACATCAACTTGACCCGAGCCGGGTCGGCCAGCGCTTTGAGGCGCAACGCAATCTCCAGTGCGGCGGCGTCATCGACCGGACCGGCAGCGACCGGCGAGCAGCACACCGGGGCGGACACATCGACGGTGGGCAGCGGCTTGGGCATGGGCCCATGGTGCCACACCTTATTGACAAATGTCGAAGAGGTGGCAGGATCGGCGCTGCCGGTAGTTCGATATAAGTCGCAAAGGTAGGAGCCTCTCATGTCCCGCGCCCAACTCGCCCTCAACGTCGATGACCTCGACCAGGCCGTCGCGTTCTACTCCAAGCTCTTCAACACCACACCGACGAAGGTGAAGCCGGGCTACGCCAACTTCGCCGTCGCCGAACCGCCGTTGAAGCTGGTCCTCATCGAGAACCCCGGCCACGGCGGAACGCTCAACCACCTCGGCGTGGAGGTTGAATCCAGCCAGGCTGTCCACGCCGAAATCGCCCGCCTCACTGAGGAAGGCATGTTCACCGAAGAGGAAATCGGCACCACCTGTTGCTTCGCCACGCAGGACAAGGTGTGGGTCACCGGCCCGGCGGGCGAGAAATGGGAGGTCTACACCGTCCTCTCCGACTCAGAGACGTTCGGCGCCAACCTAACTGAACCGGCTAACCAGGGCAATGAATCGACGACGTGTTGCACCGGTGCCGCTGACAGTGCGCCCGTTACAGCGTGACGCAGCAATCAAGTACGAGTAGTGGATCGGTCGTCGTCAGTAGACTCGCGACGCTCGACCGGTTCCTGCCCGTCTGGATTGGCTTGGCCATGGTCGCCGGTCTATTGCTGGGCCGGCTGGTCCCCGGCTTCAACACCGCACTCAATAGCGTTCAAGTGCAGGGCATTTCGGTTCCCATTGCTTTGGGTTTGCTGATCATGATGTACCCGGTGCTCGCCAAGGTCCGATATGACCGCCTCGATACCGTCACCGGTGATCGCAGGCTCATGGCGAGTTCCCTTGTGCTGAACTGGATGATCGGCCCCGCGCTGATGTTTGCGTTGGCCTGGCTGCTGCTCCCGGACCTGCCCGAGTATCGCACCGGGCTGATCATCGTCGGACTCGCACGCTGCATCGCCATGGTCATCATCTGGAACGACCTGGCCTGCGGCGACCGGGAAGCGGTCGCCGTGCTGGTCGCCCTCAACTCGCTGTTTCAGGTTGTCATGTTCGCCGTATTGGGCTGGTTCTACCTCTCGGTGCTGCCCGGATGGCTGGGACTCGAAACCGCCACCATCAGCGCATCGACCTGGCAGATCGCCCAATCGGTGCTCATCTTCCTGGGCATCCCGTTGCTCGCGGGCTATCTGACGCGACGGCTGGGTGAGCGGGTCAACGGCCGGCCCTGGTACGAAAGCCGTTTCCTGCCCAAGATCGGGCCCTGGGCGCTCTACGGCCTGCTGTTCACCATTGTTGTGCTGTTCGCGTTGCAAGGCGACCAGATCGCCAGTCGCCTGTTCGACGTTGTGCGTATCGCCGTCCCGCTGCTGATCTACTTCGCGGTGATGTGGGGAGGCGGCTTCCTGCTCGGTGCCGTGCTGGGACTGGGCTATCAGCGCACGACCACGCTCGCGTTCACCGCCGCGGGCAACAACTTCGAACTGGCCATCGCCGTCGCTATCGCCACCTACGGCGCGACCTCGGGGCAGGCGCTGGCCGGCGTGGTCGGCCCGCTCATCGAAGTCCCCGTGCTTGTCGGTCTTGTCTATGTATCGCTGTTGCTGCGCAAGCGATTTGCCCAACCGCACGCAATCTCACACGAAAGCAGGCAGCGATGAGTGACACCAAACCCGCAGTGCTCTTCCTCTGCACGCACAACGCGGGTCGCTCGCAGATGGCACTGGGATACTTCAATCACTTCGCCGGCGACCATGCCGTCGCTTGGTCGGGAGGCTCGGAACCTGCCGATGAAATCAACCTGGCTGCTATCGCGGCGATGGCCGAAGTCGGCATCGACATCACCGGCGGGTTCCCGAAGCCGTGGACCGATGAAATCGTCCGCGCCGCTGATGTGGTCGTGACGATGGGATGCGCGGACGTCTGCCCGGTTTACCCGGGAAAGCGGTATGAGAACTGGGAGCTCCCCGACCCCGCAGGTCAGTCGGTCGAGACGGTGCGCACGATCCGCGACGACATCGAACAGCGCGTCCGTAACTTGCTGGCTGAACTGGGGATCCGCGTCACGTAACGGCAGGATCAGCTCTTCGACACCGCCACCACCACTTTGTCGCCGTGGCGCTGGGCAGCTTCGGTGAATGCGGTGGAGACCTCCGAAAGGGGATGGCGGCTGGTGACCAGCTGATCCAGGTCGATGGCACCACTGGCGAGCGCCAGCGCCCGCGGATAGGTGTCGTTCATCCGCCGCACCATGGCAAAGGTGATGCCTTTGCGCCGGGCTGCCGCGGCCGGGAACGACGACGTGGGTTCGGCGGGGATCCCGCCGAGGGCGACCCGGCCGCCGGGCCGGACCGCGGCCACCGCAGTCGCAATCGCGGCGTCGTTGCCTGCCGCCTCCAGGACCACGTC
>NZ_JBARXZ010000210.1:0-4060 GCF_049647605.1 Mycobacterium sp.
CGCTCGCCGGAGGGCTGGTCACCGGACCGGCCGCCGGACCCGTCACCGGTCCGCTGCCCGGTCCGGTTGCGGCCGTTCCGGTTCCACCGCCCGCGGGTGATCCCGCGATCCTGCCGCCCGTCTCCGACCCTGCGGTGGAGATGCCCGCGCCTGCACCCGTCGCCGACCCCGCCGGCGTCGAGCCGCTGCCCGCTCCGGAGGCCCCGGCGTGACCCGCGGTGACAAGGCATCCACACCAAAACGCTCCAAACGCAAGGCGACGACAACACCCACGTCTGCGCCGGGCCATTCCGCCCGGGCCCGCCGCACCCGGCGGGCCAGCGATGTAGGCGATGTCGGCGGCACCGACGGCGGGCGCACGGCGTCGTTTGCGTTCCGGCGCCGGACCGGCAACATCGCGATCGGTCTACTGGTCGTGATCGCGGCCGCGCAGCTGTTCAACCTGCAGGTACCGCAGGCGGCCGGATTGCGCGCCGAAGCGGCCGGCCAGCTGAAGGTCACCGACATCCAGCAGGCGATGCGCGGCTCGATCGTCGACCGCAATTTCGACAAGCTGGCGTTCACCATCGAGGCGCGGGCACTGACCTTCCAGCCGGTACGCATCCGCAAGCAGCTCGAAGAGGCCAGGGAGAAGTCCTCCGAAGCGCCGGACCCGCAGCTGCGGTTGCGGGAGATCGCCAATGAGGTGTCGTCGCGGCTGGGGGGTCGCCCCGACGTGGCCACCGTGCTGCGAAAGCTGCGCAGCGACGACACCTTCGTGTATCTGGCCCGCGCGGTGGACCCGTTGGTCGCCAACGCGATCATGGACAAGTTCCCCGAGGTCGGATCCGAACGTCAGGATCTGCGCCAGTACCCGGGCGGCTCACTGGCCGCCAACATGGTCGGCGGAATCGACTGGGACGGCCACGGCCTGCTGGGGCTCGAGGATTCGATGGACTCGGTGTTGGCCGGTACCGACGGCTCGGTGACCTACGACCGTGGCTCCGACGGTGTGGTGATCCCGGGTAGCTACCGGAACCGCCACGACGCGGTCGACGGGTCGACGGTGCAGCTGACCATCGACGACGACATCCAGTTCTATGTCCAGCAGCAGGTGCAGCTGGCCAAGGACCTCTCCGGTGCCAAGAACGTCTCGGCGGTGGTGCTGGACGCCAAGACCGCCGAGGTGCTGGCGATGGCCAACGACAACACCTTCGACCCGTCGCAGGACATCGGTCGCCAGGACAACCGCCAGTTGGGCAACCCGTCGGTGTCCTCACCGTTCGAGCCGGGCTCGGTGAACAAGATCATCACCGCGGCCACCGCGATCGAGATGGGCCTGACCCACCCCGACGAAGTGCTCCAGGTGCCCGGTTCCATCAACATGGGTGGCATCACGGTCAGTGACGCCTGGAGTCACGGCGTGGAGCCGTACACCACCACCGGCGTGTTCGGTAAGTCGTCCAACGTCGGGACGCTGATGCTGGCGCAGCGCGTCGGCCCCGAGAAGTTCGCTGAGATGGTCACCAAGTTCGGCCTCGGTCAGCGCACCGGGGTGGGGTTGCCCGGCGAGACGGCCGGCCTGGTGCCGCCCATCGATCAGTGGTCCGGCAGCTCGTTCTCCAACCTGCCGATCGGGCAGGGTTTGTCGATGAGCCTGTTGCAGATGACCGCGATGTATCAGGCGATCGCCAACGACGGCTTGCGCATCCCGCCGCGGATCATCAAGTCCACCGTCGCCGCCGACGGCACCGTCACCGAGGAGCCCCGGCCGGAGGGGGTGCGGGTGGTGTCCCCGCAGACCGCCCAGACAGTGCGCAACATGTTCCGTGCCGTGGTGCAACGCGACCCGATGGGTATCCAGCAGGGCACCGGGCCCCAAGGCGCGGTGGAGGGCTACCAACTCGCAGGCAAGACGGGCACCGCCCAGCAGATCAACCCGGCGTGTGGCTGCTACTACAGCGACGTCTACTGGATCACCTTCGCCGGGATGGTCACCGTCGACAACCCGCGCTATGTCGTCGGCATCATGATGGACGCGCCGCACCGGGCCGCCGACGGTGCCGCGGGCTCCTCGGCAGCTCCGTTGTTCCACAACATCTCGGCCTGGTTGCTGCAGCGGGAGAACGTGCCGCTGTCGCCGGATCCGGGCCCGCCGCTGGTGCTGCGCCAGACCTGACGCAGCCTTCAGGTCCGCCGGGGGACCTGGGTAGGGTGTCTAAGCCCTCAGGAACGCTGTGCCTGAGATACGAGGGCGCCAGAACTGTGGCGCCGGTGGGAATTGCTGCGCGAATGGAGGTGGAGACGGTGTCCAGCGCGCTTCGGCCCGACGCCACCCCGGGCGTGTCCTTGGCCACTCTGGCCGCCTCCGCGGGCGCGGTGCCCGCTGCCGGTGGCGGCATTCCGGACGTCGCGGTACACGGAGTCACCCTGCATGCGCAGGACGCCCGGCCCGGTGACCTGTTCGCGGCGCTGCCCGGGACAAAATCTCATGGCGCCCGCTTCACCGCCGATGCGGTGGCGCGCGGTGCGGTGGCGGTGCTGACCGATGCCGCGGGGGTGGCTATTGCCGGCGGAGCGATCCCGGTGCTGGTGCATCCGTCGCCCCGGTCGGTGCTGGGCCGGTTGGCCGCCGACGTGTACGGCCGGCCGTCGGAGACGATGTCGGTCATCGGGGTCACCGGCACGTCGGGAAAGACCACCACCAGCTATCTGATCGAAGCGGGGTTGCGGGCCGCGGGCCGGATCCCGGGGTTGATCGGCACTGTCGGGGTCCGGATCGCCGGCATCGACGTGCCCAGCACCTTGACCACTCCGGAGGCGCCCGCCCTGCAGGCATTGCTGGCGCTGATGGCGCAGCGCGGTGTCGATACGGCGGTGATGGAGGTGTCCAGCCACGCGCTGTCGCAGGGACGGGTCGACGGTGTGCATTTTGCCGTCGGCGGCTTCACCAACCTGTCCCGCGACCATCTCGACTACCACCCGACGATGGCGGACTATTTCGAGGCCAAGGCCCGGCTGTTCGACCCGGAATCCGAGGTTCACGCCCGGACCGCGGTGGTGTGTATCGACGACGACGCCGGCCGGGCGATGGCGCAGCGGGCGGACGCTGCGGTGACGGTGAGTGCCACCGGGCCCGCGGACTGGACGGTCTCCGACATCACCCATCATCTCGACGGCGCCCAGGAGTTCACCGTCGCCGACCCGGCCGGGGTGCATCACCGCATCGGGATTCGCTTGCCCGGCGGCTACAACATCGCCAACTGTCTTGTTGCCCTTGCTGTTCTGGACTCGGTGGGGGTGGCGCCCGAGCAGGCCGTGGCCGGGCTGCGCGCGGCCACGGTGCCGGGACGGCTGGAGCCCGTCGAGCGCGGCCAGCAGTTCCTGGCGGTGGTCGACTACGCCCACAAGCCCGGTGCGCTGGAGGCGGTGCTGCAGACGCTGCGCGACCAGCACCCGGCGGGCCGGCTGGCCGTGGTGTTCGGGGCCGGCGGCAACCGGGACGCCGGCAAGCGCGCGCCCATGGGGGCCTGCGCCGCCGAGCTCGCCGATCTTGTGGTGGTCACCGACGACAACCCGCGTGACGAAGACCCCGCCGCAATCCGTGCCGAGGTCATGGCCGGGGCCGCGGTGGGGCCGGCGACGGTGGTCGAGATCGGTGATCGGGCCGAGGCCATCGCCCACGCGGTCCGTTGGGCGCGCCCTGGTGATGTGGTGTTGATCGCGGGTAAGGGGCATGAGTCGGGGCAGACCGCCGGCGGGCAGACCCGCCCCTTCGATGATCGTGACGAACTGGCCAAGGCACTCGACGCTGTGGGGAATGTTTCATGATCGAGCTCACGCTGGCCGAGATCGCCGAGATCACCGGCGGCCGGCTGGCTGACATCAGTGCGGCCGACGCCGCCCGGACCCGAGTGACCGGGACCGTCGAGTTCGATTCGCGGGCAGTCACTTCCGGTGGCCTCTTCCTGGCGTTGCCGGGTGCCCGCAGCGACGGGCACGACTTTGCGGCGACGGCGGTGGCCGCGGGTGCGGTGGCGGTGCTGGCGGCGCGGCCGGTCGGTGTCCCGGCGATCGTGGT
>NZ_JBARXZ010000211.1:0-18305 GCF_049647605.1 Mycobacterium sp.
GCTCACGGGGGATCAGCCCGTCGCGCGCTGATAGATCGTCGTGATCGCCCCGTGGTCCTTGTCGAACAAGGCCGGCTCGACAGCCTCCCAGCCGCCGAGGTCGTCGATCGTCCACAGCTTCGGCACCGGGGGGAACTGGCCGGAGAACTCCTGTGCGACAGCAGGATCGACCGGGCGAAAGCCCGCCTGCGCCCAGATCCGTTGCCCCTGCGGGGTGAAGAGGAAGTTCTTCAGCGCGGTCGCCTGCGTGACGTGGGTTCCGCTGGACAGCACCGCCACCGGATTCTCGATCTTGAAAGTCTCGAGCGGGTTGACGTACTCGATCGGATCCCCGTCGCGCTGCACGCGGATCGCTTCGTTCTCGTAGCTCAACAGGACGTCACCGGTCCCCTCGAGGAACAAGTCGGCGGCCTCGGCCGCCGACTCCGGCCAAACCCGGACATGCTCGGACAGCAACTGGTCGACATACTCGAGGCCCGCGTCCGGATCCTGGCCCCCGTGGCTCTTGACGGCATACGGGGCCAACAGGTTCCACTTCGCCGAGCCCGAGGTCAGCGGGTTCGGCGTCACCACCTCCACTCCCGGCCGAAGCAGGTCATCCCAGCCGCGGATGTTCTCGGGATTGCCTTGGCGGACCACCAGCGAGACCACCGACCCGAACGGGATTCCCCGGGTCGCATCGGAATTCCAGTCGGCAGGCACCATTTCGGCACTGACCAGACGAGTGACGTCGGGCTCGTCGGAGAAATTGACGATATCGGCAACCAGCCCGTCGACCACCGCATGCGACTTGTTCCCGGAGGCACCGTAAGACGTCCGGACCTCCACCTTGCGGCCTGCCGGAGTGTCGGCGAAGGCCGGAAGGATCGCGCTCCAGCCCGGCTCCGCCACGGAGTAGGCGACCAGATAGAGCCGGGTGCCTTCGGCGGCGCCATTGGCGGCGGAGTTCTCGTCACCGCAGGCCGCCACCACCGTGGCGCACAGCGCCACCGCGACAGCAGTGCGCAGGCGCGAGCGAGTCATAACGGCAGCCCCTTCCATGACGGCTCGTGCCGATCATAGGTCGCCGTCCGGTATGGCCGGAGATCAGGCGAGAGAGCTCTGCTCGATGGGCCGGGTGCCGGACTGCACCTCGCCGGCGATCAGCGGCACCCGGGTGGCACGGACATACACCGTGTCACCGGAGCGCAAGCCCAAGGCCTCGGAGTCACCACGGGTGATCTGCGCGGTGAACGGCGAGCGGGTCTCGTCGTCGGTCAACTCGACCCGGACTTCAAAACCCAGCTTGACCACCCGGTCGATGGTCGCCTTCACGACCGGGCTGACGTACGCGCCTTCGACGGTCGAACTGGCCACCGCCATCTCCGGATTGCGTCCGACGCGGATATCGTGAGGCCGCACCAGCGTGCCGTGCAACGAGGCGACTGCACCGAGGAATCCCAGCACGAATTCGCTCTCGGGCTGGTCGTACACCTCGGTGGGCGTGCCGACCTGTTCGATGCGCCCCTTGTTGAGCACCGCGATCCGGTCCGAGACGTCGAGGGCCTCGGCCTGGTCATGGGTGACCAACACCGTCGTCACGTTCACCTCGTTGTGCAACCGGCGCAACCACAGCCGCAAATCCTCACGGACCTTGGCGTCCAACGCGCCGAACGGCTCGTCGAGCAGCAACACCTCGGGATCGATGGCCAGCGCCCGCGCCAGCGCCATCCGCTGGCGCTGCCCACCGGAGAGCTGCGCCGGGTAGCGCGTCCGGAACCCGGCCAGGCCGACCACCTCGAGCAGCTCGTCGACCTTGCGCTTGACCTCATCCTTGGGACGCTTGCGGATCTTGAGCCCGAAGGCCACGTTGTCCCGCACGGTCAGGTGTTTGAACGCGGCGTAGTGCTGGAACACGAAGCCGATACCCCGTCGCTGTGGCGGCTCGTTTGTGACATCGCGGCCGTTGATCACAATCGATCCGGTGTCGGGCTGGTCCAGACCGGCGATCGCCCGCAGCAGCGTCGACTTGCCCGAGCCACTGGGTCCCAGCAGCGAGGTGAGCGAACCCTTGGGCACCGTGAAGTCGACATTGTCGAGTGCAGCGAAGTCGCCGTAATGCTTGTTGGCGCCTTTCACCACGATCGCGTCGGTTGTGTTGGAAGTCATGGGAGTCGGTTCACCTTCTCAGTCATCAGTCTTGACGCGCGAACGTTGCGCATCGAACAAGATCTGGGCCACCAGCACGATCAACGCCACCGCCATCAACACCGTGGAGATGGTGTAGGCACCATAATCGTCACCGCGGGTGTATCGGTCATGAACCAGCAGGGTCAGCGTCTGAGACTGACCGGGCAGGTTCGATGCCACCATCAGCACCGCACCGAACTCTCCAAGGGTCCGGGCGACCGTGAGTACCACGCCGTAGGTCAGACCCCACCGGATCGACGGCAGCGTGATCCGCCAGAACGTCTGCCACCAGGTGGCCCCCAGGGTGGCCGACGCTTCCTCCTGCTCGGTTCCGATCTCGTGCAGAACCGGTTCCACCTCGCGGATGACAAACGGAATGGTGACGAACAGGCTGGCCAGCACGATGCCGGGGAAGCCGAAGATGATCTTCAGGCCCCAACTGTTCTCCACGAATCCGAACAACCCGGCCGTGCCCCACAACACGATCAACGCGACACCGATCACCACCGGTGACACCGCAAACGGCAGGTCGATCGCCGCCTGCAGAGCGTTCTTGCCGCGGAACTTTCTGCGCGCCAACACGATTGCGGTCGGTACTCCGAACAGCACATTCAACGGGACGACGATGGCGACCACCAGCAGCGACAGCGACAGCGCCGATTGGGCCGCCGGGGTGGTGATCGAATCCCAGAACGCACCCAGCCCGGCACCGAAGCTGCGCCACAAAATGGACCCCAGCGGCACCACCAACAACGCAAAGATGTAGAGGGACGCGACAATCCGCAGGATCAGCCGCGTCGGCGTCGAGAGGATCATCGTGCCGCCGCTTCCCGCTTCGCCGCCCGGGCACCGAAGAAACGCAGGATGAAGAGCACCACAAACGAGATGAGCAGCAGCACGATCGAGATCGCCGCAGCCCCCACCCGGTCATCGTTTTCGATGAGCGTGCGGATCCACTGCGAGGACACCTCGGTCTTGCCGGGGATGGCGCCGCCGATCAAGACGATCGAGCCGAACTCGCCGATCGCCCGGGAGAACGCCAGCCCGGCGCCGGACAGCAACGCCGGAGCCAGCGCGGGCAGGATCACCCGACTGAAGATCGTGGCGTTACTGGCACCCAACGACGCCGCCGCCTCCTCGACCTCACGGTCCAGTTCGAGCAGCACCGGCTGCACGGCACGGACCACAAACGGCAGCGTGACAAACGCCAGCGCCAGGCCAACACCCCACGCGGTGTGCTGGATGTGGATCCCGACCGGGCTCATCGGACCGTAGAGGGCCAGCAGGACCAGGCTGGCCACGATCGTCGGCAGCGCAAACGGCAGATCGATCAGCGCGTCGACCACCCGTTTGAACGGGAACTCGTCACGCACCAGCACCCAGGCGATCAGCACGCCGAACACGACGTTGACCACCGTCACGATGGTCGAGATGACCAAAGTCACCCGGAACGAGGCGATGGCCGACGGAGAGGTCACCGCATCCCAGAATGCAGCCGGGCCACCGCCGACCGATGTCCACAGGATCGCCGCCAGCGGCAGCAGGACGATCAGGGACAGCCACAGCACCGTGACACCGATCTGCAGGCCCGCACCGCGGTGCCCCCGCAGACGGCGGCCCGCAGCGGCACCGCCCTCCGTCAGCTCAGGCCGACTGGCCTCAGGATTCGGATCGACGACAGAGGTCATCCGGTGGCCTTCTTGTAGATGTTGGTGATGGTGCCGTTGTCCTTGTCGAACAGCTCAGGGTCGACGGTGCTCCAGCCACCCAGGTCGGCGATCGTCCACAGCTTCTCCGGAGCCGGGAACTTGTCGGCGAACTCGGCGAGCACCTCGGTGTTGGACGGACGGAAGCCCGCTTGTGCCCACAGCCGCTGGGCATCCTCGGTGTACTGGTAGTCGACAAATTCCTTTGCCTTGTCCAGGTGCTTACTGGTGTTGACCACCGCGACGGGATTTTCGATCTTGAAGGTCTGCGGCGGGTTCACGTGCTCCAGGTTGAAGTTCAGCGCCTCGTTCTCGTAGGCCAGCAGCACATCGCCGCTGCCCTTCTGGAACACATCGGTGGCTTCTCGGCCGGAGCCAGGGCGCAGCTTCACGTGCTCGGTGACCAGTTTGTTGACAAAATCGATGCCGGCCTGCGGGTTCTGGCCACCGTTGCTGGCATAGGCGTAGGGCGCCAGGAGATTCCACTTGGCCGCTCCCGAGCTCAACGGGCTGGGCGTGATCACCTCGACACCCGGCTGCAGCAGGTCATCCCAGGTGCGGAGATTCTTCGGATTGCCCTCCCGCACAGCAAAAGTCACCACAGACCCGAACGGAAGTCCTTTGTATTCACCGGCATTCCAGTCCTCGTCGACCAGACCGGCCTTCACCAGCCGCGTGATGTCGGGTTCGACGGAGAAGTTCACCAGGTCGGCGGGCTTACCGGCCTCGACCGCCCGCGACTGATCCCCGGAGGCACCGTAGGACCCGGTGACCCCGATACCTTTTCCCTCCTCAGTGGCTGCAAAGCCCGGCGTCACCTTGGCCCAGCCCGGTTCCGGCACCGCAAAAGCCACCAAGGTCAAGGTGGTGTCGGCTGCAGGTCCAGCGCTGTCACCGGCGACGTCGCTCGCGCCGCCACCGCAGGCGGAGACGAGCGTGGCGGCCAGGGCAAGCGCCGTGGCAGCGCGCCACCGTCGCGCGGACGACAAGGGGTTCTGCATGAAGAGACCTTTCCGTGGGAATCAGCAGGTTGTGTTCCCGCCACACGGAGAGGAGATGTAGAAGTTCGGTGCGCTGAAAACGCTCGTCACCCAACACCAGACCGCAAGCGGGCAGGAGTCAGCGACAACAACACACGACTGCGGCGGCGAAGAATTCATCAGCAACACCGGGCACGGAGTGGCCCATCGTGATGCTGGTCGCCGAACGCATGGGCGGAAGCGTAGCAGAATCTTGCGCAACCGACAGCGCAAGAACGTGCTGCTACCTGGTCACCAGCCACATCACGACAACAAAAATCATGAGAAGCACGAGGATCAACGTCACCCGGGATCGAGGCATACCGTTCACCGCCGGCCACCACCATCGCCGCGGAACCGATGCAACAACCGGCTGCCGTTACCCACCAGCGCATCGAGCGCCACCGCGACCGCGTAGGCGAGGGTGAGAACCACGGGCATCACCACGACGGTCTGCAGCACAAAGCCGCGGCCCGTCAGCCACAATTCCACGCCGTCCCACCAACTCAGTACGCCAGACATCACCACCACCCTACGATCTAGGGGTGGGCACGGCGGACACCGGTGAGGATTCCACCACCTGCCTGATCGCCGGCGGCGGTCCGGCCGGCATGACATTGGCCCTGTTGTTGGCCCGGGCCGGAATCAACGTGACCGTGATGGAGAAGCACGCCGACTTCCTCCGCGACTTCCGCGGTGACACCGTGCACGCCAGCACGCTGCGCCTGCTCGACGAACTCGGGCTCGCCACCACCTTCGCCGCGCTACCCCATCGGATGATCGACCGGGTGAACGTGGTGGTATCGGGCGGCAGTCTGTCGCTGAGCCTGCAACATCTGCCGGGCACTCATCAGCACATCGCGTTGGTGCCACAGTGGGACTTCCTGGAGATGCTGGCCACCGCCGCGGCCACCGAACCGGCCTTCCGGCTGCTGCGCAACACCGAGGTTCTCAGACCGTGGTACCAGGGCGGGCGGGTGGTCGGCGTGCACTACCGCGACGCCGCAGGCCGGGACCAACGGATGCGCGCGACGCTGACGGTGGGTTGCGACGGGCGGGCGTCGACCCTGCGGACCGCGACCGGGTTCCTGCCACGCAGTTTCGGCGCCCCGATGGACGTGTGGTGGTTCCGGCTGCCACGCCACGAGGACGACCCCACTGGACTCAACGGCCGGTTCGAGCGCGGCCAGGCCGTGGCGATGATCGATCGTGGCGACTACTTCCAGATCGCCTATCTGATCAAGAAGGGCTCCGATGCCGTGCTGCGGGCCGAAGGCATCGACTCGCTGCGCCGGCGCGTCACCGCTCTGGTCCCCTGGGTGGCCGATCGGGTGGGGAGTCTGCAATCGTTCGACGACGTCAAACTACTTGACGTGCAATTGAATCGACTCCGGAAATGGTATGCCGACGGCATCCTGTTCCTCGGCGACGCCGCGCACGCGATGTCACCGGTCGGTGGCGTCGGCATCAACCTGGCAATCGCTGACGCGGTGGCCGCCGCGCGCATCCTGGCCGGGCCGCTGCAGTCCGGGACGCTGTCCAGCCGGCATCTGGCCTTGGTGCAGGCCCGGCGCTGGCTGCCGGCCGCACTAATCCAGCGGGTGCAACGGTTTGTCCACGACAACATCATCTCCCGTGGTCTGGCATCCAACCGTCCGGCCGATGGGGGGCCACCGCGGACCCTGCGTCTGGCGAACCGCTTCCCCGTCCTGACCCGCATCGCCGCTTACGGAGTGGCGATCGGTCCGCTCCCGGAGCACGCACCGGCCTTCGCCCGGCGCTGACCAACGGCCACGACGCGCCCGGCAGCTCCACGGGTGGACGGCAGGCGCGTCGGCACACAATGATGGGCGGCATGACGCTCGACATCGAGACCGGAGACAGCGCCACCGACGGAGTTCGATCTGACTCCGAACCACCGTTGACCGTGACCGCCCCGGTGCCGTACGCGTCGGCGGCGGCGCTGCGCAATCCGTTCCCGCCGATCGCCGACTACGGATTCCTGTCCGACTGCGAGAACACCTGCCTGGTGTCCTCGGCCGGGTCCATCGAGTGGCTGTGTGTTCCGCGCCCCGATTCACCCAGCGTGTTCGGCGCGATCCTGGATCGCGGCGCCGGGCATTTCCGGCTCGGCCCTTACGGGGTGTCGGTTCCCGCGGCGCGCCGCTACCTGCCCGGTAGCCTCATCCTGGAGACCACCTGGCAGACGCACACCGGCTGGGTGATCGTCCGCGAGGCGCTGGTGATGGGTCCGTGGCATGACATCGAGTCACGGTCACGCACGCACCGCCGCACCCCGATGGACTGGGATGCCGAACACATCCTGCTTCGGACGGTGCGCTGCGTCAGCGGCACCGTCGAACTGGTGATGAGCTGCGAACCGTCGTTCGACTATCACCGCAACCCCGCCAAGTGGGAGTATTCGGGACCCGCCTACGGCGAAGCGATCGCCCGCGCCGGCCGCAACCCCGACGCCCATCCCACCCTGCGCCTGACCACAAACCTGCGGCTCGGCCTGGAAGGGCACGAGGCCCGGGCCCGGACCCGCCTCACCGAGGGCGACAACGTGTTCGTCGCCCTCAGTTGGTCCAAGCATCCCGCGCCGCAGTCCTTCGAGGAGGCCGCGGACAAGATGTGGAAGACCAGCGAATGCTGGCGCCAATGGATCAACATCGGCGACTTCCCCGACCACCCGTGGCGGTCCTACCTGCAGCGCAGCGCGCTGACCCTGAAAGGGCTGACCTACTCCCCGACCGGTGCGCTGCTGGCCGCCAGCACCACCTCGCTGCCGGAGACCCCGCAAGGCGAACGCAACTGGGATTACCGCTACGCGTGGGTCCGCGACTCCACCTTCGCCTTGTGGGGGCTCTACACCCTGGGGCTGGACCGCGAGGCCGACGACTTCTTCGCCTTCATCGCCGACGTGTCCGGCGCCAACAACGGTGAACGGCATCCGCTGCAGGTGATGTACGGCGTCGGCGGCGAACGCAGTCTCGAGGAAGCCGAGCTGCTGCACCTGTCCGGTTACGACAACGCCCGACCCGTCCGGATCGGCAACGGCGCCTACGACCAGATGCAACACGACATCTGGGGAACCATGCTGGACTCGGTGTATCTGCACACCAAGTCCCGCGAGCAGATTCCCGAGACCTTGTGGCCGGTCCTCAAAGAGCAGGTCGAAGAGGCCGTCAAGCACTGGAAGGAACCCGACCGCGGCATCTGGGAGGTCCGCGGCGAAGCCCAGCACTTCACCTCCAGCAAGATCATGTGCTGGGTGGCGCTGGACCGCGGGTCGAAGTTGGCCGAGCTCGAAGGCGAGAAGAGCTACGCCCAGCAGTGGCGGGCCATCGCCGAGGAGATCAAGGCCGACATCCTGACCCACGGTGTCGACTCCCGTGGGGTGCTGACCCAGCGATACGGCGACGACGCACTGGACGCCTCGCTGCTGCTGGCCGTCCTGACCCGGTTCCTGCCCCCGGACGATCCCCGGATCCGGGCAACAGTGCTGGCCATCGCCGACGAGCTCACCGAAGACGGACTGGTGCTGCGCTACCGCGTCGAGGAGACCGACGACGGGCTCTCCGGCGAGGAGGGCACTTTCACCATCTGCTCGTTCTGGTTGGTGTCGGCGCTGGTCGAGATCGGTGAGATCCACCGGGCCCGGCATCTGTGCGAACGGCTGCTGTCGTTCGCCAGCCCTCTGCATCTGTACGCCGAGGAGATCGAGCCGCGCACCGGCCGGCATCTGGGCAACTTCCCGCAGGCCTTCACCCATCTGGCGCTGATCAACGCTGTCGTCCACGTGATCCGCGCCGAGGAGGAAGCCGACGCCTCCGGCGCCTTCCAACCCGCCAACGCCCCCATGTGAGCCAACCGTCTCCCCCTCAGCGCGAGCGCGCGTGTTTGTACGCAGACACGCCGCGTCGTGCGTACAAAGGCGTGCGCTCGTCGTGAGCGCAACCGTTGCACGATCGGCCGCCACCCCGCACCATCGGCTGATGACCAACGAGCCGACACCCGCCACTGACACCACACCCGGGCTGACCGACCTGTCCGCCGACCTCGACGGACTCGTCGAGAAGCTGGGCGTGAAATCCGTCCTGGTGATGCGTTCCGAGCCAGACTCGATGGTGGTGGCGGCAACAGCGGGCGCGGCCGCCAAGCACTACACCGTCGGAGCGGCGGGAGCCAAGGCCGGCACCGACCCCAGTCGGGTTCCGCTGTACTGCGAACGCGTGGTCAACACCGATGCGGCCTTGTTCGTCAAGGATTCGCGCGTCGACCAGACCTTTGCCGGTAACGAAGACGAGGTGGAGTTCGGCCTGCACAACTATCTGGGGCTGGCGGTGCATGGTCCCGACGGCGGCGTCGTCGGGACGGTCTGTGTACTCGACGATCGGGCCCGCGACTACGACGACGCCGACGTAGCCGCGCTGGAGGTGCTCCGCGACAACGTCGAACAGCTTCTGCGCAAGGATGATTCGGCGCTGGGAGGTTGAGGTCCGCCCCCGCGAGCGCGCGTCTTTGTACGCATGGCCTCGCGTGTCGGCGTACAGACACGCGCGCTCGCGGGAAATTGGAAGTGGTGGTCAGGACCAGTGCACGGCAAAATCGATGACCAGTTGCGCAGCCACTGCCAGGGCCAGCGGGGTGAACTGCTGTGACGCCTCGTCACGGGCCACGCCGGTCACCACCCGACCTCCGTACCCGTCGTCGGCACCCGGCACCGTCACCGTCACGACAGTTGCGGTGGCGCCGTCCCGGGGCCGAAGGTAGAACTCCTGCCCGGGGGTGAGCGCACCCTCGATCTGGCGGCCACGGTGGTCCACCAGATCAGCATGCGGGGCGGACAGCGCCGCCGAATGCGTGACGTCGAGCCGAAACGGCCCGATCAACCCGTTATCCACCTCGGTTCGCGACGAATCCAACTGAGGCACAACCGTTTCCGCACGCGCAGCTCGGGCACCGTCCAGCAAGTGGTTGTACAGCGCCACCGTGCGCTCTGGATTGCGGTAACGCCCCGAGCCGGCAAGGCGAAACCCGACCTCACCGAGCACGCCACCGGTCGCCGTCAGCCGATAGAACCGGTAGCCACGATCGGCCTCGCCGGGCCGGCGAGTCGACACGGTGGCACCGACCCCGAGTGTCTTCGCGCCGCGGCCGACCCCGGCCGACACCGTCAGCTCCGAAGACGCCACGGGGCGCCAATCCTGTCCGTCGGCGGACTTCTCCAGCCGTATCGTCACCGGCACGTCGGCGATGACGTCAGCCGAATAACCACCCAACTCCGGCGAGCTCTCGAACTCGGCGACGACGTGTACACCGGTGTGGCGCAACGTGGTCGGTTGGTTCAACGGCCGATTGTCGAGATCGAGCCCGTTGGTGAAGTGCCAGATCGCGGCCTGGGTGGCGGCGATGGCTTCATGCTCGGCGATGTTTCCCACCCCGAGCGGGTGACCGGCCGACCGCACCCGCCGGCTCAGCTCGTTGATCGTCAAGCGCGGAAACGAGTTACGCAGAATCCAGTCGACTTCAGCTTCGTGAGCCTGCGCCCGGAGATTCGGTACCGCCATCCAGGTCGCCACCGAATACCTCGAGGGCGTTCTCGGCGCCACCCCGGAGAAGTCCAGCGAGTACGCCTCCACCCCGGGGTTGAGCCGGATGAGGTCGGTGCGGGCCGACGTCCCGTCGGAGAACACCACCGTGTCCACCGTGTGTGAGTAGGTGCCGCCGCGATAGCGGGTCAATCGGGTGACGTCGACGACGGGTCGCGGCCGGACGCGCCGACGAACGGTCACAACCGGGCGGGTGCGGACCGGGAACAACGATGATGCGACGGCAACAGCCATGAGTGTTGACTCTCTGGGGGCTCGGAACAATGCAGCTCAACAGGCGGCCCAACGAAGGGCATGCCGGAGCGGCAGGGAATTCAGGGCGTCAGAATCAACAACAACAACAACGCACGACAAGGCTGCGCGAGAAGACCAGGCGCGGCTGTGCGGTGTGCATGTCCCTAACATACGGCATCCCGCAAGGCCCCAGGCCCCACCCCTTCCGGTCAGCATGCTCACAAACCCTGGGCAACGGATCCCGGTGTCGTTCATGATGGGCCCGTCAACCCCTCGGGAGGAAAGCACATGACTTCGGCTCAGAACGAATCACAGGCGCTCGGCGATCTCGCCGCCCGGCAGCTCGCCAATGCCACCAAGACCGTCCCGCAACTGTCCACGATCACCCCACGGTGGCTGCTACATGTGTTGAGCTGGGTCCCGGTCGAGGCGGGTATCTACCGCGTCAACCGAGTCGTCAACCCCGATCAGGTCACGATCCACGCCGACGAAGGCGTGGGTTCGCAGGAGCCGCTGCCGGAGACCTTCGTCGATTACCAGACCAGCCCCCGTGAATACACACTGCGCACGATTTCCACACTGCTCGACGTGCACACCCGCGTCTCGGACCTGTATTCGAGTCCGCACGACCAGATCACCCAGCAGCTGCGGTTGACCATCGAAACCATCAAGGAGCGCCAAGAATCCGAGCTGATCAACAACCCCGAATACGGGTTGCTGGCACAGGTCACTCCCGAGCAGACCATCCAAACCCTCGGCGGCGCACCGACTCCCGACGACCTGGATTCGCTGATCACCAAGGTGTGGAAGACGCCGGGTTTCATCCTCACCCACCCTCTCGGTGTGGCGGCGTTCGGCCGTGAAGCCACACGCCGTGGCGTGCCGCCGGTGGTGGTCAACCTCTTCGGCGGCAATTTCATCACCTGGCGCGGCATCCCGATCATCCCCAGCGACAAGGTGCCGGTCGAAGACGGCAAAACGAAGTTCATCCTGATCCGCACCGGCGAGGAACGCCAAGGCGTGGTCGGCCTGTTCCAACCGGGATTGGTAGGCGAACAGGCGCCGGGACTGTCGGTGCGGTTCACCGGCATCAACCGGTCAGCGATCGCGTCGTACCTGGTGACGTTGTACACGTCGCTGGCGGTGCTGACCGATGACGCGCTCGCGGTCCTCGATGGCGTGTCCGTGGACAAGTTCCATGAGTACAAGTGAGTACAAGTCGGTAGACGCCGAGGGCGAGCTGCCGGTAAGCGCCGCCGAACTGGCGACGCTGGCAAATCAGTTGTACGCGGCCAGCTTCCGGCCCGGTCCCGATTCTCCGCCGCAGTCGACCACCGTGGCGCCGCGGGGATCGGTACCCGACGTCACTGCCGCCACCTCGGCGACGGCCCTGGCCGGATTGGTGCCATCGGTTTTTGCTCCGGTACCGACATTGCCCTCCTCGGGACCGGAGCCCGTTCCGCCACAAACGGTTCCATTGACACCTCGCGGCAACCTCCCGAACCCTGGCGCCGGCTCCTCAGCCGCCCACACCGGCGCCGGCGTGCTGGATCCGTACGCAGTGGGCGACCTGAACGAGTTCGCAGTCCCATCCGGGATCGTGCCGACCATTCCGGGAGTGCTGGCCGGGTCTACACCCAGAACACCTGCGGCACCACGGATCCCGACCCCGGGATGGCCGCAGTCGGCACCGTCGGTGGCAGACCTGGGCCTGGCCGCGCCTCCCGGCCACGGCGACGAGAACCACCGCGGCTTCGGCCGGCAACCCACCCCCCGAGTCCACGACAACCACGACATCTTCGACGTCAACTCGATCCGGGCGGATTTCCCGATCCTGCGCGAGACGGTGAACGGCAAACCGCTGATCTGGTTCGACAACGCGGCCACCACGCAGAAGCCGCAGGCGGTGATCGACCGGCTGGCGTACTTCTACGCTCACGAGAATTCGAACATCCATCGGGCGGCACACGAGTTGGCGGCCCGGGCCACCGACGCATACGAAGAGGCCCGCGATACCGTGCGGCGCTTCATCGGAGCGGCCAAATCGGAGCAGATCGTCTTCGTTCGCGGGACCACCGAGGCGATCAACCTGGTGGCCTACTCCTGGGGCACCAAACACCTCGGACCCGGCGACGAGATTGTCATCACCCATCTGGAGCACCACGCCAATATCGTTCCGTGGCAATTGCTGTCCCAACGCACCGGCGCGGTGCTACGGGTTGCCCCCGTCGATGACGCGGGCAACCTGCTGCTCAGCGAATTCGAGGCGCTGCTGGGTCCACGTACCAAACTTGTTGCCGCCACCCAGGTCTCCAACGCACTGGGCACCGTCACCCCGGTGGACAAGATCGTCGAACTCGGGCACCGCTACGGCGCCCGGGTGCTCATCGACGGTGCCCAGTCCATTCCGCACATCCCGATCGACGTCAGCAAGCTCGGCGCAGACTTCTTCGTCTTCTCCGGTCACAAGATCTTCGGCCCCACCGGCATCGGGGTGCTCTACGGCACCGAGGAGGTGTTCGACGAAACCCCGCCATGGCAGGGCGGCGGCAACATGATCGCCGACGTGACACTGGAACGGTCGCTGTACCAAGGATTGCCGAACAAGTTCGAAGCCGGCACCGGGAACATCGCCGACGCCGTGGGCCTGGGCGAGGCGCTGCGCTACGTCGAACGGGTGGGCATCGAACGCATCGCGGCGCACGAGCATGCGCTGCTGGAGTACGCCACTCCCCTGTTGGCCGATATCCCCGGCGTCCGACTTGTCGGGACCGCCCAGGAGAAGGCCAGCGTGTTGTCGTTTGTACTGGCCGGCCACGAGCCGCTCGAAGTCGGTAAAGCGTTGAACAGTGAAGGCATCGCGGTCCGCGCCGGGCATCACTGCGCGCAACCGATCTTGCGTCGTCTCGGCCTGGAGGCCACCGTGCGCCCGTCGTTCGCGTTCTACAACACCTTCGACGAGATCGACGTCTTCATCCGTGCGGTCCGCCGCATCGCCGAAGGGACTTCCTGAGCCACGAGTCCGCATCACCGTGCGCAGATGTCTTCCGCCGGTGCGCCCTTCGCCCGACGATGAGTTTGAAGGTCTGAAGGGAGCAACCATGGTGTACGACGACAACAACTCGCGCCGGGTGATCGACATCGCGATCGGTGTCCTGGTCGCTCTGCAGGGCCATTCGGAGCGAGAGGCGTTCGAGGAGCTGGTGGCCGCAGTGCGCCGCACGGGAGTGGGTGTAGGCGCGCTGGCGGCGGCGTTGGTAGCCCTGGTGGGCGGACGTCCCGGGCCGACAGCGCATCAAGCCGAAGCGCTCGACGTGTGGGGTGACCTGCTGGCCTCACGCCTGCTCCCGCCGGCGGTGCGCGCCACCTGAGGAGACGCGCACCGCCGCTTCAGTTGCCCAGCATTCGACCGGCTCCACATCGATCAGCCGGGAGAGCTCCCTACGGGGAATAGCTGCTCCCGCAATGTCTCCCGCTCCTCGCGCACGCCCGCAGCGGAATGCCGGAGTGCCGACGTGCCTGATCCCGGGAGAATGAAGCCAGAGGCCGTAGCTGCCGTCAGAAGCCGTCCATAGAGTTCTGCGATACCGGATCCGGTCCCGCATCGGGCGAGAAGAACAGAGCACCGAGGACCACCAGCGCCGCCCCGTCAGTGCCGACAGCCATGGCCGCCATCCACCGCCGGCGCCGACGCTGTATCCACCTCCGCATTCTTCACTGAACGCGACCGAACCCACTGCCTGGATGTCGATTCGTGCGGGCATCGTCACCGCCCTTCAGGGCGGTTTCAAGCGGTCTGTGCAACGAGTGCTTCTGCGGGTGATTTCCAGTCCAAATGTTTGGCGCGGCCTGTCCGTCGACGGGCTCGTCGTGAAGCTGGCCGTGAAATCGGTCCTGGTGATGCGTTCCGAACAACGCAATGCGATACACTCAGTGAACCGACGGTCCACTGAATGAAATGGACGAGATGACAGAGACCCTCTTTCGTGGCGGAACGATCGTAGGCGCGTCGTCGCAGGTCCGCGCAGATCTACTGGTGAAGGGCGAACGGATCGCCGTCATCGGCGAGTCACTCGACGCACCGGGCGCGACTGTCGTTGACGCAACAGGCTGCATGCTCCTACCGGGCGGCATCGACACGCACACACACTTCGAACACATGGTCGCCAGCGGTGCGACACGCACGGCCGACGATTTCACGTCGGGATCGATCGCTGCACTCTGCGGCGGCACGACATCCGTCATCGACTTCGTGCGCGCGCCGGCAGACATCGGAATCCGCGACGCCTTCCTCCGTCGCCGCGACCGCGCCGAGCAGTCCATCGCAACCGACTTCGGTCTCCACCCGATCGTGCCGGCCACCGCCGCAACCGATGACTCGATCCCGCAGTTGCGCCGGCTCGCCACAGAGGAAGGCGCCGCCAGCTGGAAGCTGTTCATGGCGTATCCGGGATCCATGGTGGGCGACGACGTCTTACTTGCCACGTTCCGAGCCGCCTCTGAGCTCGGCGTGTTGCCAATGGTGCACGCCGAGAACGGCCACATGGTGGCCGACGCCATCGCCGGGCTGGTCGCCGCCGGTCGTGTCGACCCCACCGAGCACGTGCACGGGCACCCCGCGGCGGCCGAGGCCGAGGCGATCCAACGAGCCGCGGCGCTCGCGCAGCAGGCGAACAGCGAGCTCTTCGTCGTACACGTCTCGGCGGGAGCGGCGGTCGATGTCCTTGTGCGCCTGCGCAACGAGGGCATACGCGTGGGCGCCGAAACGTGCCCGCAGTACCTCGCGGCGTCGGCCGACGCTCCGCACGTCACCGGCGCCATCGCGGCGGGCCACGTCTGCTCGCCTCCCATCCGCGAGGCGAGCAACCAGGAGTCACTCTGGCGCGGTATCGAACTGGGCGTATTGCACACCATCGGCACCGATCACGCCGCCTTCACACTGTCACAGCCGGAAGACCTGATGCCCCAGAAGGTGGTGCATGACGACTTCACCCGCGTACCCAACGGCGTGCCCGGTGTTGAGGAGCGACTCATGGTGATGCACGAGCACGGCGTCCGGCGCGGCCGCTTCGACATCTGCCGCTTCGTCGACCTCACCGCCACCGAGCCTGCCCGCCGATTCCGTCTCGACCGAAAGGGCTCGCTGGTGGTCGGCAACGACGCGGACATCGTCATCTGGGATCCCGCCGCGACGCGCACCCTGAACGCCGATTCGCTGCACAGCCGCGCCGATTACTGCGTTTACGAGGGCATGCAGGTTCGCGGCGTCCCGCGCGCCGTGTGGCTGCGCGGCACCCTCGTCGCAGAACACGGCGAACCGGTTGGCGAACTCGTCGGCCGCGGCCAGTACCTGCCCCGCACCCTCAACCCGACCACCTGACTCAAGAAACGAGGCACGATGACGCCACAGCTCGGAATCCATCTCGGCGAGCGGTTCACCCTCGAGGAAACCCTTGCCGCCGCCGATATGGCCGAGCGCTACGGGTTCGATTCGTTGTGGGTCGCGGAGGGTCGATTGACACGCGACGCGCTGACGATCATGGCGCTGGTGGCGCACCGCACATCGACAGTGCGCATCGGCTCCGGTGTCGTCAACAACAAGTCGCGCAACGCGGCGCTGATGGCGGTGAGCTTCAAGACTCTCGACGAGATCGCGCCCGGGCGCATCGTCTGCGGCATCGGCGCATGGTGGGAGCCGCTGGCGTCGAAAGTCGGTACGCCGCTGCGGAAGCCCGTCACCGCGATGCGCGAGTACGTCGACGTGTTGCAACGGTTGTTCGGCAACGAGGAGGTGTCGATCGCCGGCGAGTTCGTGAACATGGACGGGGTGCGCTTCGACCGGATGTACGCGGAGAACGCCGCTGTCGACATTCCGATCTACGCAGGTGCCGTCGGCCCGCGAATGCTGGAACTCGCCGGCGAGATCATGGACGGTGTTTACCTCGACTTCCTACTGCCGGTCTCTTATGTCGGCTTTGCTTCCGAGCACATCAACCGCGGCATCTCGCGCCGTACCGATGGCGCGACATCGATCGACCTCACGCAGGTCATCGCATGCGCCGTCGACGACGAGCACCCAGACCGCGCGATCGACGCATGCAGGAACTTCCTCACCATGTATCTGGCCCAGCAGCCGCACATCGCCGAACACGCCGGCGTCGAGCCCGAAATCGTCGAGCAGATCCAGCAGGTCGCCGGTTGGCCCGCGACGCCGGCGGACATCGAGCGTGCCATGCGGCTGGTGCCCGATGAGGCTGTGCACCGGGTGTGTGCGGCGGGCTCGACGGGCGACGTCGTCGCGAAACTCGAAGAGTTCCACCACGCCGGCATCCGAGTGACGGTGCTCAACCCGTTGGGCGCCAACAAGCTTGCCACAATCGAGCGCGTCGCCCGCGCGATCAGCTGAGGATTGCGCCATGACCGTGACAAAGGACGCAGGACTTGTCCAGAAGACCGTGCGCATCGTCCGCGCGGTTGCAGCGCGCGAGGGCGGCATCGGCCTGTCGGAGGTGGCACGCGAGACCGGTATCTCGAAGGCCACCTGCTTCCGCATCCTCAACGTCCTCGAGGAAGAGGGATGGCTCGAAGCGGACGCAACGACCAGACAGTTCCGTGTCTCACTTGACCTCTTTCTGATGGTTGCCGGTCAACGGTCAGCGGCGCGCGTGTCGGAGGTCATCGATGCGATCCTGCGCGAGGTGGCCGCCGAGGTGCAGGAGACCTGCGGTCTCGATCGCCTCGACCAGCATGCGGCGCTCGTGCTGCGCGAAATGCGGGGACCACACCAGATCGGCCACACTCCAAAAGACGTACCGCGGCGTCTCAGCGCTGTGCGCACCTCCACCGGGCGGGTCATGCTGGCACACGGCGACCGGGACGTAGCTCGAGCACTGTTCGAGGCAGAAGCGGATACGCAACCCAAGCTCCCGTTCGCCGATGCAGCTGCCTTCGAGACAGAGCTCGACACCGTGCTGGCCAACGGATTTGCTGTCTGCCGCGATGAGCTCGAGATCGGCCTGACGGCGATTGCCGTGCCCGTGCGCCCCGACAACGCCGCATCGTTTGCAGTCTGGGTTTCGGGACCCACGTTCCGCATGAACGAAGTGCCCGTCGACGCCACGGTGAGCATCCTTCGCAATGCCGCAAACCGGCTCGAGGTGCTGCTGCGCGACAAGCAGCTCGCTGAGGCACCGCGCACGTAATACGGACCTCAACCACAGCCGGCGCGGAAAGCCGCACCGCACATCGCTTTTCACGGCCGCGATACCGCCGAGGTGAACAGCCTTCGCGATGCCACAAACCGGCTCGAGGTGCTGCTGCGCGACAAGCAGCGCGCTGAGCCACCCACACGTCAGTCATGCCAGCCTGCCACCGACAGCCGGCCCGGAAAAGCCGCACCGTACATCGTTTTCATGATCGCGATATTTACGAAACACCATCGACACATGGCCCGTGAAGGCTTATCATATCATTCAGTGAACCCGTGGTCCGAACAGTGAACCGGAGGTGCCATGTCGATGGTGTTGACACGCACGCGGGGCCAAGCCGCGGACCCCGTGCGC
>NZ_JBARXZ010000212.1:0-6438 GCF_049647605.1 Mycobacterium sp.
GTCCTCGGCGCTCGAGGTCAGCTGCCCGGGACCCGAAGCAGCCCTGGCGCTGGTGGGCGCCGCACGGCGCCTCGGGGTGAACGCCAAAGCCCGCGAAGTGCGTGGGGCTGACCGGGTGGTGGTGCGCGACGGCGAAGCCATCGGCGCCTTGCTGACCCGGATGGGCGCACAGGACACCAGGCTGACGTGGGAAGAACGCCGGATGCGCCGTGAGGTGCGGGCAACGGCCAACCGGCTGGCCAACTTCGATGACGCCAACCTGCGACGGTCAGCGCGCGCGGCCGTGGCAGCCGCGGCCCGGGTGGAGCGGGCACTGGCCATTCTGGGCGACACGGTGCCCGGACATCTGGCGACGGCGGGCAAGCTGCGGGTGGAGCATCGGCAGGCTTCCCTGGAAGAGCTCGGCCGACTTGCTGATCCACCGATGACAAAAGACGCTGTGGCAGGCCGTATTCGGCGACTTCTGTCGATGGCGGACCGCAAGGCCAAGCAGGATGGGATCCCTGACACCGAATCCGCGGTGACGCCCGATCTGCTCGAGGACACCTGATCTCTCGAGGACACCTGATCTGAGGTTGCGCGCTGAGCAGGCTCAGCGCAACCGGGTCAGTTTGTCCCTGGCCCGGTCCAGGCCGTGCGCGCGGCGCCGCATGCCGTGCCACGCGTCACCCCGGCGCGACAGCCGGTTGCCGATGTTCTCGACGGTGAATTCGCCGGGGGACACCCCGGCGACCTCATACCATTCGATGGGCGCGGCCACCGGTGCACCGGGCAACGGACGTACCGCGTACGGGGGCACCGCCGTCTGGCCGTACCCGTTGCGGGCCACATCGATGTAGACCTTGTCGCCGCGATCGTCCTTGCGGTGCTCGGTGGTCAACAGGTCGGGGGCGCGGCCCACCAGAACGTCGGCAACCTCGGAAGCAAATTGTCTTGTCTCATTGAATGACTCACGTTGACGCAGCGGGACCACCACGTGATAGCCCCGGGAACCGGTGGTCTTGACAAACGATGTCAGCCCCAGTTCGTCGAGGATTTCGCCCGTCATGCTGGTGGCGGTTTGCACCTTGTCGACGTCGTCGTCGACCGAGGGGTCCAGATCGAACATCAACTGGTCCGGACGATCGAGGGCCTTGGCCCTGCTGAGCCAGGCATGCGGGGTGATGCAGCCCTGGTCGGCCAGGTACACCAGGGAGCGTTGGTCGCTGATCACCACTTGAGACTGCATGTTGTCGGCGGTTTCGACTTTGACGGTGTCCACCCATCGGGGGAAGTGGGCGGGCGCCTTCTTCTCATAGAACCCCGCCTCGCCGATCCCATCGGGAAAGCGCTGCATGCTGATCGGCCGATCCGCCAAGTACGGCAACATCGTCGAAGCCACCGATTGGTAGTACTTGGCCAATCCGAGCTTGGTCAGGGCAAAGCCGTCCGGGGAGCCGAACAGTTCCTTGTCCGGGTTGGAGATTTCCACTCGCGCGACAATCACGAGGGTCACATACCCGGCTTTACTGAAGAGATCACTTTCAACAGCGTCAAAAATTCGCGCGTCCCAGCCGGGCTCTGCACGGGACCAACCCGCACAGCGCTGGACGCGCACCATTAGGCTGACTGCCGAGCACTGCACGAAGCGGACCTAGGGAGAAACAAGTGACCATCCGGGTAGGCGTGAATGGCTTCGGCCGTATCGGACGCAACTTCTACCGGGCCCTCGCGGCGCAGAAGGCCGCAGGCAACAGCGCGGACATCGAGATCGTGGCCGTCAACGACCTGACCTCGAATGCCACGCTCGCACACCTGCTGAAGTTCGACTCGATTCTCGGTCGCCTCGACGCCGAGGTGAGCCTCGAGGGCGAGGACACCATCGTCGTCGGCGACCACAAGATCAAGGCGCTCTCGGTCAAAGAGGGTCCGGCGGCGCTGCCGTGGGGTGACCTCGGTGTCGACGTCGTCGTCGAATCGACCGGCATCTTCACCAAGCGTGACAAGGCGCAGGGCCACCTGGACGCCGGCGCCAAGAAGGTCATCATCTCGGCGCCCGCGAGCGACGAGGACATCACCATCGTGCTCGGCGTCAACGACGACAAGTACGACGGCAGCCAGAACATCATCTCCAACGCGTCGTGCACCACGAACTGCCTCGGGCCGCTGGCCAAGGTCCTCAACGACGAGTTCGGCATCGTCAAGGGCCTGATGACCACCATCCACGCCTACACGCAGGATCAGAACCTGCAGGACGGGCCGCACAGCGACCTGCGCCGCGCCCGCGCCGCCGCGATCAACATCGTGCCCACCTCGACGGGTGCCGCCAAGGCCATCGGCCTGGTGCTGCCCGAGCTGAAGGGCAAGCTCGATGGGTACGCCCTGCGGGTGCCGATCCCCACGGGTTCGGTCACCGACCTGACCGCTGAGCTGCGCAAGTCGGCGACCGCCGACGAGATCAACGCCGCGTTCAAGGCCGCCGCCGACGGACCGCTCAAGGGCATCCTCAAGTACTACGACGCACCGATCGTCTCCAGCGACATCGTGACCGACCCGCACAGCTCGCTGTTCGACTCGGGTCTGACCAAGGTGATCGACAACCAGGCCAAGGTCGTCTCCTGGTACGACAACGAGTGGGGCTACTCGAACCGCCTGGTCGACCTGGTCGGCTTGGTCGGCAAGTCGCTGTAACTCGCGGTCATGGCGATCAAATCTCTGTCTGACCTGCTCGCCGAAGGGGTTGAGGGTCGGGGTGTGCTGGTGCGCTCCGACCTCAACGTCCCCCTCGACGAGGGGAAGATCACCGACCCGGGCCGCATCATCGCCTCGGTGCCGACGATCAAGGCGCTGTCGGACGCCGGTGCCAAGGTCATCGTGGCCGCACACCTCGGCCGGCCGAAAGGCGAACCGGATCCCAAGTTCTCGTTGGCTCCGGTGGCTGCCGCACTCAGCGAACAGCTGGGCCGGCACGTGGTGCTGGCCGGCGACGTGGTGGGTACCGACGCGCTGGCCCGCGCCGAAGGCCTGACCGACGGTGACGTGCTGTTGCTGGAGAACATCCGCTTCGATCCGCGGGAGACCAGCAAGGACGACGGCGAGCGACTGGCGCTGGCCAAGGCGCTGGCCGAGCTGGTGGACGACCCGGGCGGTCGCGAGGCGGCCTTTGTCAGCGACGGCTTCGGGGTGGTGCACCGCAAGCAGGCGTCGGTGTACGACATCGCCACCGTGCTGCCCGCCTACGCCGGCGGCCTGGTGGCCACCGAGGTCGACGTGTTGGCGCAGTTGACCAGCTCGAGTGAGCGCCCGTATGCCGTGGTGCTCGGCGGCTCGAAGGTCTCCGACAAGCTCGCGGTCATCGAGAACCTGGCCGGCAAAGCCGACAGCATCATCATCGGCGGCGGCATGTGTTACACATTCCTTGCTGCACAAGGTGTTTCAGTGGGCGATTCGCTGTGTCAGGTCGAGATGATCGAGACCTGCAAGAAGCTGCTGGAAGACTACGGCGACGTCATCCACCTTCCGGTGGACATCGTGGTGGCTGAGAAGTTCGCCGCGGATTCACCGCATGACACCGTGGCCAGCGGTCAGATCCCAGACGGCAAGATGGGTCTGGACATCGGCCCCGAGTCGGTCAAGCGCTTCGCCGCTCTGCTGTCCAACGCCAAGACGGTGTTCTGGAACGGCCCGATGGGTGTGTTCGAGTTCCCCGCATTCGCCGCGGGCACCAAGGGCGTGGCCGAGGCCATCATCGCGGCAACCAGCAAGGGAGCGTTCAGCGTTGTCGGCGGTGGCGATTCCGCCGCCGCAGTACGCCAGCTCGGGCTGCCCGAAGACGGCTTCTCGCACATTTCCACCGGCGGCGGCGCCTCGCTGGAATACCTTGAGGGCAAAGAACTGCCCGGCATTTCCGTCCTCGAGACCTAGGAGAACCTGTGGCGCGTAAGCCGCTCATCGCCGGCAACTGGAAGATGAACCTCAACCACTTCGAGGCCATCGCCCTGGTGCAGAAGATCGCATTCTCGTTGCCGGACAAGTACTTCGACAAAGTCGATGTGACGGTCATCCCGCCGTTCACCGATCTGCGCAGCGTCCAGACGCTCGTGGACGGTGACAAGCTGCGCCTGACCTACGGCGGTCAGGACCTCTCGCAGCACGACTCGGGTGCCTACACCGGTGAGATCAGCGGCGCGTTCCTTGCCAAGCTGGGCTGCACCTTTGTGGTCGTCGGGCATTCGGAGCGTCGCACCTACCACCACGAGGACGACGCTCTGGTCGCTGCCAAGGCGGCGGCCGCACTCAAGCACGGGCTCACTCCGATCGTCTGCATCGGTGAGGGACTCGAGGTCCGTGAGGCCGGTAACCAGGTCGAGTACAACGTGGCCCAGCTGAAGGGATCGTTGGCCGGGCTGTCCGGCGAACAGATCGCTTCGGTGGTCATCGCCTACGAACCGGTGTGGGCGATCGGCACGGGTCGGGTGGCCAGCGCCGCCGACGCGCAGGAAGTCTGCGCGGCGATCCGGGCCGAGTTGGCCGAACTGGCGAACAAAGCGGTCGCCGACTCGGTGCGGGTGCTTTACGGCGGCTCGGTCAATGCCAAGAACGTCGGTGAAATTGTCGGCCAGTCCGACGTCGACGGTGCGCTGGTCGGTGGTGCGTCTTTGGATGGCGAGCAGTTCGCCACCCTGTCGGCGATCGCCGCGGGCGGACCCCTGCCGTAGGTAGTGCACTTTTGCCGTAGGCAGGGTTCGAGACGTGGCGTGGTGTTGTGGCCGCGGGCGGACCCCTGCCGTAGGTAGTGCACTTTTGCCGTAGGCAGGGTTCGAGACGCGGCGTTGTGATGTGGCCGCGGGCGTGGTTCCTCTGCTGACCGGTCGTTTTCACGCCTAAATCCCCACGATGTAAGGTGTCCACCATGGAATTGGCTCTGCAGATTGTCCTGATCGTCACCAGCATGCTGGTGGTGCTTCTGGTACTGCTGCACCGCGCCAAGGGCGGCGGCCTCTCGACACTGTTCGGCGGTGGCGTGCAGTCCAGCCTGTCCGGCTCGACCGTGGTGGAGAAGAACCTGGACCGGCTCACGCTTTTTGTGACCGGCATTTGGCTGGTCTCGATCATCGGCGTTGGGCTGCAGATCAAATACGGCTAGACCGACCCTGAGCTCGTTACGCCGCCGGATGGTAGTCACCATCCGGCGGCGTTTCTCTTTTTGCATCAGCAGCTCAGGGGTCGTCTTCGTCGTGGTTGCCGAGTAGTTCTTCGGGGTGGTGGAACTGGTTGGTTCGGGGTGCTTCGGTGTTGTCGGTCCAGGCGAGGCGGCCGGTTTTGGTGATTTCGGTGTGGTAGGTGGCGTTGGTGGCGCCGCGGTGGTGGGGGCCGCAGCTGAAGTGGAGTTGGTCGGCGTTGGTGGGGGCGCCGGTGTTCCAGTCGGGGGTGTGGTGGACTTCGCACTGGTCGCC
The DNA here is from genome assembly GCF_049647605.1 of Mycobacterium sp. Lineage (GTDB taxonomy): Bacteria > Actinomycetota > Actinomycetes > Mycobacteriales > Mycobacteriaceae > Mycobacterium. The sequence goes on from NZ_JBARXZ010000212.1 coordinate 5,436, forward strand.
GGGGGTGGTGCAGTTGGGGGCGGTGCAGCCGCGGTCGCGGGCGTAGCAGAGGATGCGTTGGTCGGTGCTGGCGGTGCGTCGTGATCGGCCGAGGTAGAGCGGCCGGTCGGAAGTGGTCTTCGAAGACGGCGAGGTAGTGGATCGCGTCGGCGGCCATTCTGATGAGGTCGCGCATGGGTAGGCGGGCTCCGCTGCCGGTGCGGGCGGGTTTGGGCATCGGCAGGTTCGGGTCCAGGGATGCGTGGGCGGCTTGTTCGAGTTCGGCGACGGTGGTGGTGGCGATGACGGTGACGGGGATGCCGCGGTGGGTGCCGAGGTTGCCGGATTCCAGTGCGGTGCGAAGTCCCCAATTGAGTGCGTCGTGGAGGCGTTGGCCGGGGGTGCGGGTGTCGGTGGCGGCGTCGACGACGGTGTGTCCGGCCCCGGGTAGGTGGTGACCGGGACGCACTGCGGCGCCGATGGCTTCGAGGTGGGCGCGTGCTTCGGGGGTGAGGTTGCCGGTGATCTTGCTCATGCCGTCGGGGCCCTGTTTGTGCAGGGTCAGGTAACTGGATGCGGTGCGGTCGGCGTCGTCGAAGATGCCGTCGGGGTTGTAGACATCGCTGAGGGTGTGACCGATCTGGGTGACAAATGCTGAATCTTGGGTCCGGGCATGCCGGACCAGATCAGCTTCGGCTCGTGCCATATCGTCGGGTGACACACAGTTCGGTAGCGCGTCGAGGGCTTTTTGTACTTTTTGGATGTGGTCCTCGCCGAGGGCGCCGTCTTCCACGGCGGCGGCCAGCGCTTCGAGTTCGGGGGGCCGGGGCGGGCCGGTCAGCGACGGCCGCGGCCGGATCCGGGCGGCCAGTTTCATCCGGCGGGTCACTTCAGCGGCGGTGATGCGTAGCCGGTGCCGGAGCAGATCTTTGACCTTGATGCCTGGCGGTAGCGCGGGGTCTTGCACGCCGTCGGGTGGTTCGGCGATCTCACCGAAGATCCGATAGGTGAGTCCGAGGGTGAC
>NZ_JBARXZ010000213.1:0-5072 GCF_049647605.1 Mycobacterium sp.
GCCGAGGTGACCGGGGGCGGGGCCGCCGGCGAGGGAAAGGCCCGCCGCGGCGGCATCGGTGCGGGCATCGGTGTTCCGCGTGGGGCAGCGCTGATGAGCGACGCGATGATGGTGCCGTGGGCGTCGCAGTCCATCAGGCCGTCACCGCCCATGATGTAGTCACCGCCCGGTACCACCGGCAGCCGCGGGTTGGGGTTGACGCCGGTATCGATCACCGCGACCGGAACACCGTTGCCCGTCGAGTACTCCCAGGCTTTGCTGATGTTGAGCATGGTGAATCCGGGGGCGGTCACGGTGACGCTGGGCTCTGCCACCGTCATGGTCTGCGCACACATGTTGCTCTGCCGCATCGGCCGCTCCGGGCCGGGTTCCCCGTTCGGCGGCACCATGGCCGGGTCCACCCTGGGTGGTGGAATGGACTGTGCTACCGGCAGATTAGTGCATACTCCGACCAGCAACACGGCGGTGACAGCCGAGGCGACCCGGCACATCCGGCTGACGGTCATCGCATCCGCACCCAGGTGAACAGGCCGCCGATCCATGCGGCCAACGGAAGCGCGGCAACGATGGCCAGCAGCTCCAGCCATTCGGTGAGCATCCGAACCAGTGGCGTGAATCGGGTGACGGGGACCAGGAGCGCGGCGAGCAGCCCGGCGAACCCGAACGCCGCGAGCGCCAATGCCCCCCACAGCACCGCGGCGCCCGAGTCCGCCGGACTGGCCAGGACGTACTTGGTCACTCCGAGACACACGGCCGCGGCGGCGCCGCACACCAGTGCCACCGCATGTCGTTTGTCGGCAAACGTCCGCGCCCTGCTGATGAAGATCAGCACCAGCAGGCCCGCGAGAATCGCGGCGGCAGTTGACTTGTCCCGGCCCGGCATGAGGGTGGCCCAGACCGCGGCCGGCAACGCGATAGCGGCTCCGATACAGATTCCGGTCAGCACGCTGTTTGCTCGTTTGGCCCCCGCGGCGATCTCCGCACCCCTCGGGGTGTTGTCCGGATTGGGTTCGGCGGGGTCCTCGTCGGCGTCCTCGTCCACCGGCGCCACCGCGTCGACAGGGAGTCCATCGCTGCGGCGGAAGAGATCCCGTCCGGTGATGGAGCCGAAATGAGGCGGGCGGATCCGGGCAGCCCAGAGCGCAAACGTCGGCGCCAGGGTCAGCAGCAGCAACAACGCGACGAGTGTGGACATCCCCAGCCACTGAGCCGGGACCGGCCGCCACATGCGGGCCAGGGCGACGGCACCGCCCAATGTGCACAGCGTGATGATCGCCGCGGCGGCGGTGAGGTGTCTGGCCGTCAAAGCGATCAGACCGCAGGTCAGGACCGTCACCGTGAGACCTGCGATGAACAGGTGCGCCGCACCCAACTCTCCTGGTGCCGCGCTCCCCGCGCTCACCGCCAGCAGCGGTATCGCCAGCCACCCGAATCCGGCGACGAGGTCGACCCGCGCCGGCCACCATCGCGCGACCGCGCCCGCGCCGCCGAGGGTGAGAATGCCCAGCACTCCGGTGACGATGGTGGCCGCGAGCGCATCGGTCACCAGGCGGTTGCGCAGCGCGGCGGTCAGGATCGCCACACTGACCATCCCCAGGATGGCCAGCGCCACATGCGTGGCGGTCTCCGCGGTCACCGGTGCAAACAGTTTCTTGCCGACCCGCGCCAAACCTGTTGACAGTGACTCGTATTGCGGTTCGAACGAATCCCCGTCGACGGCGGGCACCAGAACAAGCGTGGCGCCGTCCTCGACCCCGAGGTCGTCGAGAGTCTTGGTGACGTCGAGACGGGTGCCGTTGGCCCGCTGCAGTTCGTATCCGACACTCGACTCCAGTCCGGGCAGCCCGCGGCGGCGCAGCTCCTCGTTGAGCAGTTCGACGATGTCGTCAATGAAGATTTCGATGGGTACCGAAGCTGGATAGACCTGGGAGACCAGATGCTCACCACAGACAACGGCAACCGTGCACCGGGCCGGAAAGGTGACCTTCGCCATTACTGCGGCCTATCGGCGTCCGGCGTGTACTTGTCCGCCAGAGCCGCAGTGATCTCGAACAACCGCAGCCGGGTTTTCTTGTCGAGCTCATGCTGTGTGTCGATGATGCCGCCTTTGGCCAGATGCGGGTCAAAAGGCATGAACTCGACACTGGCGCCGGATTGCCGGAATCGCTCCGTCAGGTAGACGAGCGCGTCTTTGTCGTACTTGTTGCGGCTGTCGTTGATGATCACCAGGCTGCGGGACACCAGTTCGTGGTAGCCCATCGCGCGCAACAGGTCGATCGACCTGGTCACCGGCAGCGAGGTGTCGGCGGTCAACCCGGAGACGAACACGACCGTGTCCGCGGCGTCGTACACCGCCTTCATCACCGGGTGTTCCAAATCGTCCGAGGTGTCCACCAGGATCACGTTGTGGGTGCGGCGCAACCGGGACAGCACCCCGGTGAACATCGACGGCACCAACGGCCGGGGCTGGTCCGAGGCCCGGTTGCCGGCCAGTACGTCCAGTCCGAGTGCGTTCTGGCCCAGGTGCTCTCGGATATCGGCGTAACCCTGGACATCGGTGTCGTTGAGTACCGCCGAATAGTCGCCGGGCGGGGCTTCGTCGATCCGGCCCGCCAGCGTGCCGAAACCCGGTGCGGCGTCGATCGCCACCACGTTCTCCGGTCGGCATTCACGGAACACCGCACCGATCGAGGCGGTCATGGTCGTCTTACCCACGCCGCCCTTGCCCGAGATCACCGCGATCACGTACTGCTTGCGGATATGGCGCCGGATCCGGTCCTTCAACTCCCGGTAATGACGCTCCCGCGGCGATTCCCCCAGATTGAGGCTCTGAAAGGTCATCCGGTAGATGAATTTGCGCCAACCTGAGCCCGGCGGTATTTTCCGCGGCGCGACCATATCCGAAATTCGAAGGGTCTGCGAGACGGAATCCTGATAGTCGAGACCGGGACCCGACATTTCCCGCTGCGGCTGACCGCGCTGTTCGGAGGCCCTACCCGGGTCGTTCCACGGATTTGTCACGAATTTGGCCCTAACGCGCAGAAATCAGCCATCGGTCACACCACTTTCCGGTAAGAATGCCATTCCTGCGCGGCGGGTAGTCGTCGCACCATTTCATTGACAGCGGCGGTGATATTGGACAAGGTTCCGGGCGCCATGATCATCCAGTTCTTGCGGTCGCGCTGGAAGTGTTCGGCCACCACCCGCCCCTCCGGGGTGTCGATCACCACCACCACCGACTTCTCCACGAACACGCGGGTCTCCGAACCGGAGTCCACGCCGGATTGGAGCGCGACGATGGTGGCTTGCGCGGAGCGGGTTGGATCCGCGGCGGCCATCAGGATGTGCAGTTGATCGGAATCCAGGTCCACATTGGCCAACAGGTACCGGCGTAGGCTGTCGTGATCCTTGACGTCGCTGACGATGTCGTCCGCCGGAACAGTGACCGGCCGCAGCTTCGCGGGGGAAGCAGTTCCGCAGAGCCGCTCCAACTGACTGCCGACGACCTGGCTGGCAGCACCTTCCGAACTCGAGGTTCCGGCGCCACTGAGCCGCACCACGGTATCGCTGCGTTCCAAGGCAACCCACCAGTGCGCGAACCGCGCCAACGTCACCTGAGCCGGAACTGCGGGTGTCTCGCCTATACCGGGTCTGATCGCCTGGATCAACAACGCGACATCACGACGCGACAACACCGTCAACCACTCCACCACCGCGGGATCCACGGCTCCGTGCTCGTCGATCACTCCCGCAGCCTTCAGCTCATCGGCCATCGGATGTTGCAACGCAACATCTTTGGTCTCGACGCTCGGCAGTACCGGTCGCAGCCCCAGTTCCGGGGCGACGACTTCGATCCCGGTCAGGACCTGCAGCACCCACAGGCCGTCGAGCGTGGTGGTCAACATGGTTTCCCCCGGCGAGCAGTGGGGCGCACTCCCACGTGCGCCCCACTGATGACAAATAGACAGATGGAAGTCGGGTCCGGTGACCTAACCGAAGAGGTTGGCCGCGCTCACATCGACCGCATTGGCTGCTGAGCGCACCTCTTCGATGGTGTGCCCGTGCTTCAGCATGACCTCGATGAGACCCTGGAAACCGTTGAGCATGAGCAGTTGCTGCTCACGAAACGAGGTGGCCGCCTGGCCCTGGAAGAACTCGGCGATCGCATCGGTCTGGTTCTTGATGTCGTCGTGAATGGACTGCAGTGTCGACGCCTGGTTGCCGACGGTGGACGACAGTGCGCTCACGGTGCCGTGGTCGTAGAGGATACGGTCAGTCATGGTGGTCTCCTGTGGTCAATGGGTTGAATGTCTAAGAACCGCTGAGGTTTCCGGCGAATCCGTTGAACGTCTGGGCCGCGTCGGCTTCATGCTGGTCCATCATGTCGGCGGAGGTGACGAGACCGTGGCTGAGTCGCATGCCGGCCTCGTTGGCCTGGGCGAGATCGTGCTCGATCTGGACCGAGGTGTTCATGGATGCACCTGCGCCAGAGCCGGCCCAGCCCGCATTCATGATGTTCTCGTGCTCAGCCAGGTACTGCGAGGCGATGGCACGCGCGTTCTCGAGCGCGCTGGTGATCGAGTTGGAAACCGTGCGAAGTGTCTCGCTGGTAACGAGAATCTGCCCCTCCGACATTTGCTTCTCCCTTGCTGTCAGGTCCCCCGAGCAGGGGTCTCAGATCGAGTGTAGGACTTCCACGACTTCTGTCACTTCACCAATCAGCAAACTTTGTATGCATCTCGAAACACCAGCCACTTGATTAACTGGAGTCCCCCGGTGCCGCATCAGGTCCGCTGTTGCGGGTCACCGTCGACCACCACCCGCGCGTAGGTTCCGTCCCGCTCGCGGTCACCGTCACCCTGACCCCGCGCCAGCATGCCGGGCGCCATCGGCATCCCCGAACCTCCCATGCCGCCGGTCGTGGGTCCGCGCATCTCGGCGGCATCCAGGAATCCGGGCTTGAGCCCCGTGGCACGACCCGACCCCGCCGGGTCGAACCCACTGGTGGGCCTCGTGAAATTGGTCAGGCCCGCTCCCGGATGCCCGCCTCCGCCGCCCACGCCGCCGACACC
>NZ_JBARXZ010000214.1:0-54877 GCF_049647605.1 Mycobacterium sp.
GGGGGGGCGGTCCGGGGGGGGGCGCCGGGCCCGGCGCCCACGGTTTCATCGGCGACACCCGGCTGTGGAATGTCAAGCACCCCAACGCTTATGCGTCTCAATTGGAGCAGCGGCGGCTGCCGATCGCCGGGTCCGAAGCGCTCGGCGACGACGCTCGGCACCTCGAAGCCGTGCTGTTGGCCATCAGGCTGCGCAGCGGGTTGCCGGTCGCCGAACTGTCGCCGAGCGAGCTGGCGCGGGTCGACGCGGTGGTGGCCGACGGGCTGCTGATGCCGGAGGCCGACCGTCTGGTGCTCACCGATCGTGGCCGGCTGCTCGCCGACGGCATCGTGCGCTCACTGCTTGACGATTAGCGTTCCTGGCCACGGTCGTTGGGTGATGCGACCGGTCACCGCCACGAGGTCGATCAGATGTTGTCTCACGACTACCTTCGATGAGGTGGCCCCTGAACGCGCTGCCGTGGTTGTTCAGTCTTTGGATCCGGAACAGCTGAGCCTTTTCTGGGCGCAGTTGCTCGGGTGCGGCCTCTCGACTGGTGTCAACGGTTCGAGCAGCAGTGTCGTTGGGATTGATGACAGCAGTGTCCTGGAGTTCTTACCGTCAACTGCACTGAAAAGTGAGAAGAACCGGCAGCACCTGGATGTGGCGTCGGAGTCCGAGAAACACCAAGCGGCGTTGGTTGAGTGCGCGTGCGGTCTCGGGGCCCAACGGGTGGACATCGGGCAGACTTCAGTGCCATGGGTTGTGCTGGCTGATCCAGAGGGGAACGAGTTTTGTGTTCTCGAGCCGCGCGACGAGTACTCCGGTTCCGGCCCGATCGCTGCTGTGGTCACCGATGCAGTGGATCCGCTGTCGACCCACTCGTCCGTACGCATCCGGAGTACGCGTCGCTCCACCACCACGGAGGGCTCCGGTTGGAGTTCGTCCGAAATCCGAACCCACCGCAACAACAAGGGCGGCTGCATCTGCGGCTCGATGTCTCCGAGGGTTTGCCGACCGACGCACCAGCAGGTCTTCGCCAAGTCGGATTCGGCTGCCCGATCTGCGTAATCCCGTCCACCGCGCTGGCCGATCCCGAGCGGAACCACCTCTGCGTGTCTCGTTTCTGGCGATTGGAAACGGCTCAGTCCCGGTCTCACTGGTGCTCGCTCGTCAGTGCCGCTTGACGAAGATCGTGGGGGCTACAGGAACGCGTCGCGGTGGTTGATTGCCCCAATCGAGGTAGCTGGTGGGCTTACGGCCAGTGATTTCGTGAACCGCCGGCGTGACGACGGCTTCCTCGGTCGTTTCGAAAGCCCATTGGCCCATCAGGAGGTCGAGGTATTTCGGCGGCAGCACCTTCCCGTAAAGGGCGCGGGCTTGCGATTCCGAAAGCACGGTGATGTCGATTGCCTCTGCGATGGCCTGGCTGATGAGTCCGACTTGGTCTCGCATCGTCAAAGAGTCCGGTCCGGTAAGGACAATCTTGACTCCGTCAAGCTGTTCGGTGGTGAGCGCGTTCACGGCGACGGCGGCGAGGTCCTCATCGGCTATGGGCGCCTGATGAGACTCCGGGAACGGTAGCCCGACAGTACAGTGTTCGCGAATCTGACTGGCCCAGAACCGGATTGCGTTGCGTGCGAATGCGCCGGGGCGCAGGCAGACACTTGTGAAACCGCCGTCGATTACCGCATTTTCTACAGCGAGGTGACGCTGCTTGTTGTACTCGACGAACGGCTCACTACCAGTGGTGTCGATCGTGGACAGCACGACGACCTTTTCGACGCCAGCGGCTTGCATCTCCCCGACAAGCCCCGGCAGAGCGTCCGGGTGCGCGAAGCTGAAGAGGAAGACGGCATCGACACCTTCGAGGGCAGCTTGCATCGTGTGTGGCTCATCGAGATCGCTGGGAATCGTCTGCAGCCATGGCCACCGTTGCGGATCGGGCCGGCGGCACGTCGCACATACCTGAACTCCGTCCACTCGTACTGCCAGAACTCGACCGTCGGCTGCAACAAGAGGCTCCCCGGTCCAGCGTCCAGGTCATGGCGCTGGACCGCATCAGCGTTGCCGATGCCCTAGCCACCGGTGAAATCGATTTGTACTTGGGCATTCCCACCACAAAACCATTGGCGTGGAATTCAGAACCCGCATTCACCGACGACATCGTCGGCGTCATCGCCGCCCACCGCCCCGCCGCCAACAGCGTCATGACGCTCGACCGGTTCGTCGATCTGCCCCACGCGCATGTCCGCATCAGCGCACAGCGAGGTCGCGAAGTCGATGATGCGTTGGCTCGCCTGGGGTACACCCGGCGCATCCGCCTGACCGTGTCGCACTACAGCTCGCTGTTTCCCGTCGTCGAAAACGGTCACTGCATCGCCGTTGCCCCTCGCCGCCTGGCCGAATATCACGCACGCAACTCGGCAATTACCCTCTTCGAGCTACCACTTGCGGTGCCGACCTACGACGTCCGACTCTTCTGGCATGCCCGCGTGGACAACGATCCAGGCATCGCCGCCCTCCGAGGAATTCTCCGGGACGTTTTCACCGCGGAACCTGGTGGACCGATCACCTACTAGCGGCCGGGCGGATGATGATCTCGTTGACATCGACATCTGCCGGAGTTCCGACGGCATAGGCCACAGCATCGGCGATGGCCTCGGGTGCGATGGCGTTGCGCCGGTAGTCGACCATGGCCTGGCGTGCCACCGGATCACTGATGGTGTCCGCCAGTTCACTGGTGACAACACCGGGGGAGACCGTTGTCACCCGCAGCCACGGCGGCGACTCCAGGCGCAGCCCTTCGGTGATCGCCCACGCCATGTGCTTGGAACCGCAATAGACCGCGCCGGTCGGCACCACCTCATGGGCACCCACCGAGGCGATGGTGACAACATGACCGCGCTCCTGCCGGGTGAACTGCGGCAGCGCCGCGGTGATGCCGTACAGCAGGCCGCGGACATTCACGTCGATCATCCGGTCCCACTCGTCGACCAAGCCGGCGTCCAGGCGTGACAACGGCATCACCCCGGCATTGGCGACCAGCACGTCGAGCCGGCCATGCCGGGTGACCAGGTCCTCGACCGCACCACGAACCGCATCGCGGTCGGTCACGTCCAGCTCACACGGTTCGACCACGCCATCGGCATCGCGGGCCAGCTCCCGCAGCCGGTCGCTGCGTCGGGCGGCCGCGACGACGATCATGCCGTCGGCGGCCAACCGGCGTGCGACGGCTCGGCCGATTCCGCTGCTCGCCCCGGTGACCAGGGCAACGTGCTGCTCGTTCATGAATCTCTCCTCATCTGGATGGGTCTTCACCACTGTCGGGCCGGCCGGGGTTGGGTGCCACGGCGCAGTGTTCCGGGGTGTGCCGCACCCAGGCTGGAATCTCGCTGGCTCACTACCATTGCGGTGGTGACGGCGACAGAATTCGGGGACTTTCTGCGGGCCCGCCGGGCCCAGGTGACCCCGGCCGCGGTCGACCTGCCCAGCCACGGGGCGCGACGGGTACCGGGGTTGCGTCGTGAGGAGGTGGCACTGCTGGCCGGCCTCAGCGCGGATTACTACACCCGTCTGGAGCAGGGCCGGGAGCGACGACCCTCACCGGCGGTGGTCGACGCGCTCGCGGTGGCGCTGCGGCTGCCCGACGACGGGCGCCATCATCTGTTCCGGCTGGCCGGGCTGAGCCCGCGGCAGCGGGGTGCTGTCAGCGCTCGCGTGGACCCCGCGCTGCTGCAGCTGATGAGCGCGTGGCCCGACAATCCGGCGCTGGTCTACAACCGGGCGTATGACGTGCTGGCCTCGAACACCATCGCCGACGCCCTGTTCGGGCAGTGGGCGCATTCGCAGAACCTGCTGCATGTGGTGTTCACCGAGCCTGGGGCTCGCAGTTTCTACACCGAGTGGGACGCGGTGGCCCGCGATGTCGTGGCGGGGTTCCGGCACGGATACGGGCAGTCACCCGGGGATCCTCGGATCCAGGCCGTGCTCACCGAGCTGTTGGGGGCCAGCCCCGAGTTCAGCGAACTCTGGGCCACCCAGGACGCCCGCGGCAAGTCGGCACACGTCAAACAGTTCTGTCATCCTGAGGTCGGGGCGATGACGCTGACCATGCAAACCTTCGACGTGCGGTCGAGCCCGGGGCAGGGGTTGGTGGTGTATCACGCCGAGCCGGGCTCGCCGAGTCGCGATGCGCTGGCGCTGCTCGGCTCGCTGGCCGCGGAAATGTCGAGCTAGCGAACCTGCGGTCGGGTACTCACCCGGTGACAGCGCGGGGTGTGCGAATATTGGCCGCATGCGCGTTTTCTTAGGCAAGCCTATCCAGACTGCCGCGGGGCGTCGGAGCTTCGTCTGACGTGACCCGCAACGCCATGAACACCTCGAACGAACCCGCACCCGAACCGATCGCGGTCATCGGGATCGGCTGCCGGTTGGCCGGCAGTGTCCACACCCCCGTGCAGTTCTGGAATTTCCTGCTCGACGGCGCCAGTGCGGTACGCGAGATCCCCGCGCAGCGGTGGGAGACCTACCTGCAGCGGGATCCGCGTAACGCCGCGGTGCTGAGAGAAACCACCCGCTGGGGCACCTTCCTCGATGATCTGGCGGGTTTCGACGCCGAATTCTTCGGGGTGTCGCCCCGCGAGGCCGAACTGATGGACCCGCAACAGCGGCTGGCCGTCGAAATATGTTGGGAAGCACTCGAACACGCCGGGGTACCGCCGCGTTCGGTGGCGGGCAGCGATACCGCGGTGCTGATGGGTGTCAACTCCGACGACTACGGCAAGCTGCTCATGGAGGACCTGCCGGGCATCGAGGCATGGACCGGGATCGGGACCTCGTTGTGCGGCGTGGCCAACCGGGTGTCGCACCTGTTGGACCTGCGCGGCCCCAGCGTCGCCCTGGACGCCGCCTGCGCGGCATCATTGGTGGCCGTTCACCAGGCCTGCCAACTGCTTCGCGCCGCGGAGACCTCGCTGGCACTGGCCGGCGGCGTCAGTGCCCTCATCGGCCCCGGCCTGACCCGGGTGCTCGATGTCGCCGGCGCCACCGCCCCGGACGGACGATGCAAGACCTTCGACGCGGCGGCCGACGGATACGGTCGCGGCGAAGGCGCCGCGGTGGTGGTGCTCAAACGGCTCACCGATGCCCAGCGCGACGGTGACCGAGTGCTCGCCGTGGTGCGCGGCGGCGCGGTCGCCCAGGACGGGCGGACGGTGGGCATCATGTCGCCCAACGGTGCGGCCCAGGCGGACCTCTTCCGCCGCGCCTGTGAGGTGGCGCAGGTGCCGCCGCTCAGCGTCGACTTCATCGAGGCGCACGGCACCGGCACCCCGACCGGCGATCCGGTGGAAGTCGCCGCGCTCGCCTCGGTCTACGGCGCGGGACGTGCTTCCGAAAATCGTTGTGCCGTAGGATCTGTCAAGCCCAATACCGGACACCTCGAGGGGGGCGCCGGTGTTGTCGGGCTGATCAAGGCGGTGCTGGCACTGCATCATGAGGTGATTCCCCCGACTGCTGGGGTCCGCAACCTCGCCCCGGCCGTGGACTGGGCCGCCAGCGGGCTGCGGGTGCCGACGGTTGCCGAACCCTGGGTGCGATCGGAGAGCCCGCGCCGTGCCGCGGTGTGCAGCTACGGATACGGCGGAACCATCGCGCATCTGCTGCTCGAAGAGGCGCCGTCGACGGCGCTTCCCGACAATGAAGCCGTTGCCCCGCATGTCATCCCGGTATCGGCGCGCTCTGCTGAGCGGTTGGCGCGACAGGCCGAGGCATTGGCCGGGCAGCTGCGCGCCATCGATCGTCCTCTCGGCCAGGTGGCCTCGACCCTGTGGACGCGCCGCTCCCACGAGACCAGCCGGGCGGCGGTGGTCGCGGACACCTCCGAGGATCTGCTGGCCGGACTCGAAGCGCTGGTGGCCGGCCGCCGAGACGCCCGGGTGGTGTCGGCAACGGTGGTCCCGAACGCCGAAGCCGGGGCGGTCTGGGTGTTCTCCGGTCACGGATCGCACTGGGCGGGAATGGGTTCGGAGTTGCTCGTGGCCGAGCCGCGGTTCGCGGAGGTGATCGACGCTCTCGAGCCGGTGTTCCGTGCCGAACTCGGCTTCTCGCCGCGGGAAGCGTTGGCCACCGGTGCCCTCGGCGGGACCGACCGGGTGCAGGCGCTGACGTTTGCGATGCAGGTCGGTCTGGCCGCGGTGCTGCGTGAGCGTGGGCTACAGCCGGCGGCGGTGATCGGCCATTCGGTGGGTGAGGTGGCGGCCTGCGTGGCATCCGGTGTGCTGTCCCTCGACGACGGGGCCCACGTTGCCTGCTACCGGGCCCGGGGATTTCGGTCGGTGATGGGCGACGGCGCAATGGCACTGGTGCGACTGCCGTTCGACGACGCCGAGCGGCAATTGCGGGGCCGCGCCGACGTGGTGGCCGCGATCAGTTCCTCCCCGGAGTCGACGGTGATCTCCGGTCGCGTTGCCGCGGTCGACGAGGTGTGCGCACTGCTGACCGAGCAGGACGTGATGGTCCGCCGGGTCGCCACCGACGTCGCCTTCCACAGCCCGGCGATGGATGCGCTGACGGGCGAACTCGCCCGTCTCACCGGCGGATTGCCGGCGTCCCGGGAGGCGGTGGTGCCGCTGTACACGACGGCACTGACCGACCCGCGTTCGGCGGCGCCCCGCAATCCTGACTACTGGGTGCACAATCTGCGTGGCCGGGTCCGGTTCGCCGAGGCCGTGACCGCGGCCGCCGAGGACGGTCACCGGTTGTTCCTGGAGGTGTCCGCTCATCCGGTCGTGTTGCACTCCGCCGTGGAGACGCTGACCCAACTCGGGATCGACGAGTCCGCCGTGATTCCGGTGCTGCGCCGGGATCAGCCGCAGCGCCGGGCCATCGCCACCGCCGTCGGCGCGCTCCACTGCCACGGCGCCCCGGTCGCCGTACCGGCGCGGGCCTGGGCCCCCGATCTTCCCGGAACCCAATGGCAGCACCGGGATTTCTGGCGCACCCCGACGCCGCCGCCAGGTGGCCGAGGTGTACACGACGTCCACAGCCACACCCTGCTCGGTGGGCGGATGGAGGTGACGGGTGCAGCCCCGGCCCGGGTCTGGCAGACCCGGCTCGACATGAGCTCCCGGCCCTACCCGGGAGACCACCCGGTGCAGGGCACCGAGATCATCCCTGCCGCAGTGCTTCTGAACACCTTCCTGACGGCCGCGGGAACCGACCTCGCAGAGGTGCGGCTGCGGACACCCGTCGCCCCCGGCCGGGCCCGCGACGTTCAGGTGGTGCTGGCCGACGGCGCACTGAGTCTGGCCACCAGGCTGCTCGACGACACCGACGACGACGGTGGCTGGCTCACCCACACCACCGCCACCAGTGTTGCGCGGGACCCCGGTGTGCTCGTGGCGGTCCCGCCGAAATGTCCGGAGTCGTTGCCGCCCAACCATGTGGTGTACACGCTGGCCGGCCTCGGGGTCGCGGCAATGGGTTTCGACTGGGCTGTCACGGACCTGCGTCGCGGGGAAGGTGAGCTCCTGGCCCGCGTCTGCGCCGAGGCGGACGGTTCGGTGCCGTCCAGCTGGGCAGGTCTGCTCGATGCGGCCACCTCGGTGGCCTCGACGGTGTTCGACGGCCCCCGGCGACTCCGGATGCCGGCCCACATCGAGTGGGTGCGGATACCAGGGCACGCTCCGGCGGTCGCGACGATCCACGTCCGGCGCCGGCCGGGCACCACCATCACCGATGTCACGATCAGCGATGCGACCGGCAGCGTCCTGGCGGCGTTGGAGGGCATGGGATTCGACGAGCTCGAGAACCCGGCGGGTACCGACACCACCCGGATCCTGCATGACCTGGTCTGGCACCCGACGGAATTCGATATCGATGCCCGACCCTCCGAGGTGGCTGTGGTGGGTGCCGACCCCGACACGGTGGCCGGCGTGGTCGCGCAGCTCGAGGCGGCCCAGGTGAACCACCGGGTGTTCGACGAGCCGGGTCAACTACCCGCCGACCTGACGCGCGACGCGATGGTGTTGGTGACGCCCCGGATCGATGACACCGCGGAGGCCTCGGTCGATGTGGTGCGACGGACGCTGACCGCGATGCATGTCATGGGCAGCCAGGCCCGCCTGTGGGTGCTGACCCGGCGGGTTCACGAGGGTGACAACGTGGGCCACGCCGCGCTGTGGGGTCTGGCCAGGGTGGCCGCCGCTGAGCAGCCTCGGCTGTGGGGAGGCGTGCTCGATCTGGACGACTCGCGAATCCCGTTGGGAGCCTTGGTTTCCTTGGCCGGCAACGGTGTGGTGGTGCTGCGTGACGGGGTGGCGCTGACTGCGCGGCTGGAGCCCGCGGCAGCGGGTGTCGGTGCCCCGTTGAGTTGCGCACCGGGTGGCACCTACGTGATCACCGGCGGTACCGGGGCGCTCGGGTTGCGCCTGGCGCATCATCTGGCCGATCTCGGAGCGCGCCGGCTGGTCCTGCTGTCGCGCTCCGGTGTTCCCGAGCGTTTGGTATGGGGGAGCCTGCCCGACAACGACGCCGTCGCGATGATCTCCGGGCTCGAGGCACGTGGGGTCACGGTACGGGTCGCCGCAGTCGACATCGGCGCTCCGGGGGCCGCCGCGGCGTTGCGGGAGGTGCTCCGGGAGCTGCCTGCGGTACGGGGCGTGATTCACGCTGCCGGTGTCGAAGCCGGCGCACTCCTGGTCGACACCACCGCAGCGGATATCAGTGCGACCATGCGGCCCAAGGCGGCGGGGGCCGAGACCCTGCACCAGGTGTTCCCGCCGGGGCAGTTGGACTGGCTGGTGCTCTTCTCGTCGTGCGGCTACCTGGCGGGATTTCCCGGTCAAGGAGCCTACGGATGTGCCAACGCCTATCTCGACGCGTTTGCCCAGCATCGGCGTAATCTCGGCGACCGGACGATCAGCGTCGCGTGGACCGCGTGGCGGGGTCTGGGGATGGGTTCGGCATCGGCATTCGTCGCGGCCCAGTTGGAAGCTCTGGGGATGGACACCGTGACCGCCGACGACGCGTTGCGGGCATTGGATGCCGCACTTCGCGCGGATCGGGCACACGTCGTGGTGCTTCCGGTGTTACCGGCTGCGGCGAAGGTGCCCATGCTGGCGGCGTCAGCGCCGTCGCCGACAACGGAATCCGAGCCGGCCTCCGTCGGGCAGGTCGGCCCCGGGGACGCCGACCCCGCAGTCTGGGCGGCGCAGCAGGTACTTGCTGCCGTGGCCGGTGAGCTGGGGCTGCCCGCCGACGGGGTGGACCCGCGACTGCCGCTGGCCGAGATCGGTGTCGACTCGATCATGACCGTCGCCGTCCGTCGACAGTTGGAGAAGCAGACCGGGCTGGCGCTGCCGCCGACGCTGTTGTGGGAGCATCCGACGGCGGCGGCGGTGACCGCGCACATCGTCGAGATGCTCGACCACCCCGAACTCAGGCCAGCAGCTGCTCGATGAGTTTCGGCTTGTCGACCTTGCCCACAGCGGTTTTCGGCAGTGACGGCAGCGCCACCAGGACGTCCGGCCGGGAGTGTGCCGAGACTCCCCGTTGGTCCAGGTAGGCGTTGAGCTCCGCCAGGGTGATTGGTGCTCCGCTGAAAACCACTGCCGCACAGATCTTCTCGCTGAGGTATTCGTCCGGCAACGGCACCGCGGCGGCGAACACGATCTTCGGATGGGTGTGCAGATGGTCTTCGAGGTCGGTGGCCGAGACGGTTTCGCCACCACGGTGGATGACGTCCTTGATGCGGCCGACCACCTCGACGTAGCCGGCTCGCGCGCCCTCGCCGAACAATCGCACCCGGTCCCCGGAGCGGTAGAAACCGTCCGGGGTGAAGGACCGGGCGTTGGCATCCTCGGCGCGGTAGTACCCGTTGAGCGTGTACGGCCCGCGGACCAGTAGCTCGCCTTCTGCACCGGCGGGCACCTCGTCACCGAACTCGTCGACCACTCGCATCTCGTCCAGCGGCGTCATCGGCCGGCCCTGGGTGTGCAGCACCACGTCGCGAGGATCGCCGACGCGGGTGAAGTTCAGCAGGCCCTCGGCCATCCCGAAGATCTGCGACAAACCCGGACTGAGGCCGTCGAGGATGTACTGCGCTTCCTCCGGCGACATCCGGGAGCCACCCACCTGAACCCACCGCAGTGAGGTGGGCAGCACCGGTTCCCATTCACAAGCCTGGGTCCATACTTTGGCCAGTGCGTTGACCAGGCCCGTCACGGTGACGTTGTGCTGGTCGATGAGCGCAAACGCCGCCTCCGGGCTGGGATCGGTGGTGAAGACCGTCTTGGCGCCCACGGTCATGGCGCCCAGCAATCCGGGGCAGGCCAACGGAAAGTTGTGCCCGGCCGGCAACACCACCAGGTAGGTGTCCTGTTCGGTCATCTCGCAGGCCTGCGCGCAGGCACGGGCGTTGTAGACGTAGTCGTCGTGGGTGCGGGCGATGAGCTTGGGCAGGCCGGTGGTACCCCCGGAGACCAACAGCAGGGCCGGGTAGGACGGATCCACGGAGACCCGTGGCGGGGCGGGTGGCCCGCTGTACTCGGTCAGTGCGGACCATGGGGTGTGCTCGCCGGCCGGGCCGTCGACGATCACGTGTTGCAGGTTCGGTTGCTCGGCGGCCAACTGGGCCGCCATCGCGCAGAAATCGAACTGGCCGGTGCTGCCGGGGACCAGCAACCCGACCGCCCCGCTGACCGCGGCGAAATGGCCCAGCTCTGCGGCGCGGTGGCCGGGCAGGCACATGACGGGAACGACCCCGGCCCGGAGCAGCCCGAACAGGGCGACGGCGAACTGGCAAGTGTTGGGGAATTGGAGCAGCATCCGGTCGCCGGGCAGAACGCCGTGCGCAACCAGCCAACCGGCGACCCGGTCCGCGGCGGCATCGAGTTCGGCGAATGTATAAGTTCGCTGGGAGTCCACGATCGCAGCGCGCTGCGGCCACCGTTTGGCGCCGTCGCGCAGGATCGAGTCCAGCGGATCGCCGGTCCACAAGCCCGCCTGCCGGTACGCCGCGGCCCGGTCAGCCGGGAACGGCACAAAGCCCCGCAGCAGGTCCTGGTAATGGTGCTGGTCATCGGGCTGCTGACGGTCGAATCCCGTGCTGGTCACTGAGTGTGGTCCCTCTGGGTAGCAGTGTTCGGTCAACCAAATATAAGGTAGCCTCCTCAAAGTTAGGGCAGCCTTTACTAATGCGGAGGTGATGGGCAGTGAGTGTTGCTGCGACGACTGCAGGCACCGTTCGCGCCGAGGTCGCCGAGCTGCTCGGCGTGAGCCCGGAAGCCCTCGATCCACAGGCTGATCTGATCGCGTCCGGACTCGATTCCATCCGCATGATGGCGCTGTCCGGGCGCTGGCGGAAGCAGGGAATCAACATCGGCTTCGCCGCCCTCGCCGAGGCGCCGACGGTAGCCGCGTGGATCGATCTCGTCAGCGAACGTGGTGCGCCCGCCGATCAGCCGGTGGCGGCCGCGGTTTCCGGCGTGGACACCGCAGACCCGAACGAGCCGTTTCCGTTGGCGCCGATCCAGCACGCACTGTGGGTGGGGCGCAACACCGAACAGGAACTCGGCGGAGTCGCGGCCCACCTGTACGTCGAGTTCGACGGCCACGGCGTCGATCCCAGCCGGCTGCGGACCGCCGCCGCCGCGCTCTCGGCGCGGCATCCGATGTTGCGTGTGCAGATCCTGCCCGACGGCACCCAGCGGATCAGTGACCGGGTGCTCGAACCGAAGATCACCGATCTGCGTCACCTCGACGAGGCCGCCGCCGGTGCACAACTCGAGCTCATCCGCGACCGGAAGAGCCACCAGATCCTCGAGGGCGAGGTACTCGAACTCGCCCTCACCCTGTTGCCGCAGGGGCGTACCCGCGTCCACGTCGACCTCGACATGCAGGCCGCCGACGCGGTGAGCTACCGCAATTTCATGGCCGATCTGGCTGTGCTCTACAAGGGTGAACAGCTGCCCGAGCTCGGCTACACCTATCGCCAGTACCGGGCCGCCTTCACCGCCGCCAACCCGCAGCCCACCGACGAGGACCGGAGGTGGTGGGCGGAGCGCATTCCCGATCTGCCCGAACCGCCGGCTCCGCCACTGGTGCCGCTGTCGGAGCAGGCCAACCCGAGGCGGAACACCCGCCGCCACCATTTCTTCGACAGCGCGGCAAAGGATTCACTGTTTGCTGCCGCCCAGCGGCGCGGTATCACCCCGGCGATGGCCATCGCAGCTTCCTACGCAGGAGTGCTGCGCCGCTGGTCCACCCATTCACGGTTCCTGCTCAATCTGCCGATGTTCGGGCGCGAGCCGTTCCACGCCGACGTCGACAAACTGGTGGGCGATTTCACGACGTCGCTGATGCTCGACATCGACCTGACCGGCACCACGACAGCAGCCGAGCGCGCCCAGGTGGTGCAGGACACGCTGCACACCACGGCACGGCACTCCAGCTACTCGGGGTTGTCGGTGCTGCGCGATCTCACCCGCCACCACGGCACCCAAGTGCTGGCCCCGTTTGTGTTCACCAGCGCGCTCGGACTGGGCGACCTCTTTGCCGGTGACGTCACCGAGCAGTTCGGGACGCCGGTCTGGCACATCTCGCAGGGCCCGCAGGTGCTGCTCGACGCCCAGATCACCCCGTTCGACGGCGGCCTGCTGCTGAACTGGGACGTCCGCGAGGAGGCCTTCCGCCCCGGTGTGATCGACGCGATGTTCGCCTACCACCTCGCCGAGATCAACCGGCTCGCCACCGACGACTCCGGCTGGGACCTGCCGGATCCGCCGGCGGTACCGCAGGACCAGCAGCGCGTCCGGGACGCACTCAACAGTCGCACCGCCGAGTCCAGCGGAGACGCCCTGCACGACGGGTTCTTCCGTGTTGCCGCCGAAACACCGGATGCGCCGGCAGTGTTCAGCAGTCTCGGCGACTTCAGCTACGGCCAGTTGCGTGATCAGGTGCTGGCGGTCACCGCCTCTCTGCGGCAACACGGCGTCTGCCCGGGCGATGTCGTGGCGGTGATGGGACCCAAGACCGCCGAACAGATTCCGGCTCTGCTGGCCATCAGTGCCGCCGGTGCGGTCTACCTTCCGATCGGTGTCGACCAGCCGTCGGACCGGGCGCGCCGGATCCTCGATACCGCGGGTGTTCACTCGGTGTTGGTGTGCGGCAGCACCATTGATCCGATACTGGAGTCGTCATCCAGGCCGGTGCTGCTGGTCGCCGATGCCGTCGTCGGGGGTCTGGCGCTGGCAGCTGAGACCGAACCGGTCCGGGTCGACCCGAATGAACTTGCCTACATCCTGTTCACCTCGGGGTCCACCGGAGACCCCAAGGGTGTCGAGATGCGCCACGCCGGTGCGATGAACACCATCGAATTCCTCAACGGCCACTTCGAGATCGGGCCGGCTGATCGTGTCCTGTTCCTGTCGACGCTGGAATGCGATATGTCGGTCCTCGACATCTTCGGCATGTTGCGGGCCGGTGGATCGATCGTTGTCGTCGACGAAGAGGACCGGCGCAACCCCGATGCCTGGGTGCAGATGATCGACGAGTACGGCATCACCGTGTTGAATTTCCTGCCGGGCTGGCTGGAGATGCTGGTTCAGATCGGACAGGGCAGGCTCAGCTCGATCCGGGTGGTGCCCACCGGCGGTGACTGGGTGCGGCCGGAGATGATCCGGGCACTGCGCGCCGAGGCGCCCGACGTTCGCGCTGCCGGTCTCGGTGGGGCCACCGAGACCGCGACCCACGCGACGATCTGTGAGCCCGGCGAGCTGCCCGCCCAGTGGGCAGCCGTCCCGCTGGGGGCGCCGTTTCCGAACAATCTCTGCCGGGTGGTGGCTGCCGACGGAAGTGATTGCCCGGACTGGGTTCCCGGTGAGTTCTGGGTGGGCGGCCGGGGTATCGCCGACGGTTACCGTGGCCGGCCCGATCTGACTGCCGACCGTTTTGTCACCCACGCCGGACGAACCTGGTACCGCACCGGTGACCTGGTGCGCTACCTCCCCGGTGGCGTGCTGGACTTCGTGGGCCGGGTGGACCACCGTGTCAAGGTCAGCGGTTACCGCATCGAGCTGGGCGAGGTGGAAGGGTCCTTCAACCGGATCGACGGCGTCGACGGAGCCGTGGCCGCGGTGCTGCCGGTGCCGGGAGGCCGCACCGGGCAACAGCAGCTGGCCGCGGTGGTGCGGGTCACCGATCCCGCGTTGGACGTGGCCGCGCTGACCGTCGCGATGGCCGGGCTGGTTCCGCCGCACATGATTCCGGCCAAGATCGTGGTGGTCGACGCCATCCCGTTCACCGTCGGCGGCAAGATCGACCGCCGGGCGGTCGCGGCCCTGCTCGAGGGGGAGCCGGCGCACACCACGTCGGAGACCGGCACCTTCAACGCGCCGTCGACCAGCCTGGAACGCGCGCTGACACACATCGTGTCCGGGATCCTGCGGCGCGACAGCAACGGCCCCGAAATCGGGATCGATGACGACTTCTTCTCTCTCGGTGGCGATTCGGTGCTCGCGACACAAACAGTTGCCCGGATCCGGGAATGGCTCGATGCCCCGCACGTCGCGGTGTCGGACATCTTCGCGGCACGTGAGGTGGGCAAGCTGGCCCGACTGCTGGTCGACCACGAGGGCGGCAGCGACCGCTTGGAAGCCGTTGCCGAGCTCTACCTCGAAGTCGTCACGATGAAAGACGCCGACGTGCTCTCGGCGCTCGACTCCACCTCCGCACAGTGATGACACCATGACAGAGCAGACCGAGATCCAACCGTGGATCAAACGGTTCTCGGGCAGTGCCGCGGCGGGTAAGGCGGCGGTGGTGCTGTTCCCGCACGCCGGCGGCGCGGCGGCGGCCTACCGCGGATTGGCGACGGCAGTGAGCGCCGCCGGGCCCGACACCTACATCGTGCAGTACCCGCAGCGTGCCGACCGGCTGGCAGACCCGGCGCTGGACACCATCGAAGAGATGGCGGCCGAGCTGTTCGACGCTGCCGATTGGGCTCGGGTCGGGCCGCTGCGGCTGCTCGGCCACTGCATGGGTGCCATCGTGGCGTTCGAGTTCGCCCGCCTCGCGGAGAGCCGGGGCGTCGAAGTCGAGCAACTGTGGGCCTCGGCGGGGCAGGCGCCGTCGACCGTCGCCGGATCGCCCCGGGTCCCGACCGCCGATCACGAACTGCTGGCGGACATCGTCGATCTGGGTGGCACCGATCCTCGGCTGCTCGAGGACGAGGAATTTGTCCAACTGCTGCTTCCCGCCGTTCGGGCGGACTACCGGGCGTTCAATCGCTACCACTGCCCGGCGCACGTGCGCATCCGCGCCGACATCCACGCCATCGGCGGTACCACCGATCACCGCGTCGAGCCGGCTCTGCTGCAACGCTGGGAGCTGCACACCGACGCGGTGTTCACCTCGACATTCCTCGATGGGGGTCACTTCTACATCAACGACCACGTCGACGTCGTCGCCGAGCTGGTGAGTGCATGACGGACTCCGGGACACACCCCGATCCGGTGGTGATCGTCGGAATGGCGCTCGAGGCGCCCGGTGGCGTGGACTCCGCCGACACCTACTGGTCACTGCTGGCGGAGCAGCGTGAAGCACTGGGGCCGTTCCCGACCGACCGTGGCTGGCCGATTCGGGAGATCATCGACGGAGCCCAGCGCGACGGGTTCAAGCGAATCCACGATCTGGGCGGATTCCTCACCGGTGCAGCAGCATTCGATCCCGAGTTCTTCGGTATCTCGCCGCGCGAGGCGGTCGCCATGGATCCACAGCAGCGGGTGGCGCTGCGGATCGCGTGGCGCACCATCGAGAACGCCGGTATCAATCCCGACGACTTGGCCGGACACGACGTGGGCTGTTACATCGGTGCCTCGGTCACCGGTTTCGGCACCGATCTGGCCGAGTTCACCGATCACACCGGACACCTGATCACCGGTACCGCACTCGGGGTGATCTCCGGCCGGATCGCTTACACCTTGGATCTTGCGGGCCCGGCACTGACCATCGACTCATCCTGCGCCTCGGCGCTGGTGGCCTTGCACTCCGCGGTCACGGCGGTGCGTTCGGGTGACTGCGATCTGGCGCTGGCCGGGGGAGTCTGCGTGATGGGGTCTCCGGGCTTTTTTGTGGAGTTCGCCAAACAGCACGCGCTGTCCGACGACGGCCGCTGCCGCCCGTACAGCGCCCACGCCACCGGCACGGTATGGGCCGAAGGCGCCGCGATGTTCCTGCTACAGAAGCGCTCTCAGGCGGTGCGTGCCGGCCGGCGGATCCTCGCCGAGATCCGCTCCAGCTGCGTCAATCAGGACGGCCGCACCACCGGGCTCACTGCCCCCAGCGGGGCTGCGCAAGCCCGGCTGTTCCGGCGCGCCATCGACCAGTCCGGGGTGCGAGTCGGCGACGTCGGCATGGTCGAGGGCCACGGTACCGGCACCTCGCTGGGAGACCGCACCGAACTCAACTCGCTGGCCGAGACCTACGGTGCCGGAACGCCACGCGGTGGCCCACTGCTCGGTTCGGTGAAATCGAATGTCGGACACTCTCAAGCCGCGGCGGGTGCGCTGGGACTGGCGAAGGTGCTGGTTTCGGCGCAGCGGGCCACGATTCCGCCCACGCTGCACGTCGATGAGCCCAGTCGGGAGATCGATTGGGAAACACAGGGTCTGCGCCTTGCAGAGAAACTCACCCCGTGGGCCGCCGTCGACGGACACCGGATCGCCGCGGTATCCGCTTTCGGGATGAGCGGCACCAACGCACACGCAGTGGTGGCGATGCCTGAATGAGCCCACTCGTGTCGTTCCCCGACCAGCGGGTGCCGGTGGTGCTCTCCACGCACGCCGCCGAGCTGGTGGCCGCTGACGCCGCCGCGATCCTGCGGTACCTGACCGCGCACCCCGGCGTAGCCGTTGCCGACGTGGCGGCACATCTGTTGCGCACCAGACGGATCCGCCGCCACCGTGCCGTGGTGCGAGCCGCCGACCGCAGCGAGCTGATCACCGGATTGACCGCAGTGGCCGCCGGCGAGGACCATCCGCTGGTGGCGCGCTCGTCGGAGGCTGCCGCGCCGCGCCTGGCGTTTGTCCTTCCGGGACAGGGCAATCAATGGCCGGGCATGGGTGCCGACGCCTACCGCCGGCTTGCGGTGTACCGCGCTGAAGCCGACACGTTCGATGCGGCATTCCGGGCTGCCGGGGCGGTGTCGCCGCTGGGCTACCTGCTCGGCGACGCCGAGGCGGCACGGTACTCGCAGACCGAGATCCAGGGCGCTCAGTTTGTCCACGCGGTCTCGCTGGCGGCGGTGTGGCGGTCCTGCGGAGTGACACCCGATCTCACCGTCGGACACAGCCTGGGTGAGGTGGCCGCCGCGTATCTGGCCGGCGCCATCACCGGTTCGGTGGCGGCGGCGGTGGTGGTTGCCCGTGCCGGTGTGGTGGACGGGCTCTCCGGTCGATACGGCATGGCCGTGCTCGGTGTGGCCGCCGACGTGGCGCGTCAATCCATCGACAGTTCTTCCGGGTGGCTGGAGTTGTCGGTGGTCAACGCCGGATCGTCGGTTGTGGTCTCCGGTGATCGCGACGCCGTGACCGAGCTGGTGGCTGCCACCGAGGCGCGGGGCCAGTTCGCCCGGCACATCGACGTCGATTTCCCCGCGCACACCAGCGCGCTGGAACCACTGCGTAATGACCTGCTCCGCCGGCTGCCGGCTGCCCGATTCGCCGATACCGCAGCACAATTCATCGGCTCGGCGACGGGCACGGTGGTGCCTGCCGATACCGATTTTCTCGAGTACTGGTACGGCAACCTGCGCAACACGGTGCGCTTCGACCAGGCCATCCGGACGGCACTGCACTGCGGTGCGACGGCATTTGTCGAGCTGTCCGCGCACCCGGCGCTGCTGTTTGCGCTCGAGGATCTGCTCGAGCGCACCCCGGACGGCCCCGCGGTCCTGGTGGGCTCCGGCCACCGGGACCGGCCGCCGATCGATGAGCTCTCGGCCGCCATCGCCACTGCGGCGCTGGCGGACCCGGGCTTCCGCTGGACCGACCACCTCGACGCCACCGGCGCCACACTGCTGGACGGCTTCCCGAATGCGCCGATGCGAACGGATTTCTTCTGGGCCGCGCCGACACCGCTGCCGCCGGTGCCCGCGGTCACCGTCGCTGCCGAGAAGTGGAGCCGGGTGGGCTCACCGATACCAGCCGGGACCGCTCCGAAACGCGTCGCCATCATCGATCTCGGAGCCGGTGCGGAACTGGTCGCGGCGCTGCGTGCTGCAGTCGAGGCAAAACCGGACGTGGTCGCCGCTGACGCCGCAGAGGCCGTGGTGGTGCTGGCCCCGGCACTCGACGGCACCGACGCACCGGGTGCGGCGGCCGAACTGGCCGGACGGATCGACACCGGTCTGCTGGACTACGTGGAGTCACTCCCGCCGAACTGTCGTGAGGTATGGCTGGTGACGGCCGGCGCCGAGCAGGTCCGCATCGACGAGCCGGCGCCCAAACCCGCCCAGGCGGCGCTGGCCGCCATGCATCGCAGCCTCGGATTCGAATTCCCCGATCACACCTTCGGACACCTTGATCTCCCGTCCTGGGAGTCCGCCGAGGCGGCGCATGTTGTGGACGCGCTGCGCTCCGGTGGCGGTGCGCTGGCGGTGCGCGACGGGACACTGCTGCGGCGCGAACTGGACGAGAACCCGCCGGCGGCGCCGGCGGGGCAGCCGACGTCCGGGCAGCTCGACAATGTGGTCATCACCGGCGGCTCCGGAGCCATCGCGTTGCATTTTGCCCGCCACCTGATCGAACAGGGGGCCCGCCGCATCGTGCTGCTCAGCCGGAGCGGGCCGGCCGCACCGGGGGTTGTCGACATCGTCCGAGCCTGCCCGCCGGGAGTGGAAGTGCTTGCGCCGGTGTGTGATATCACCGACCGGGCCGCCGTGGCCGCCGCCGCGGCCGAGCATGGCGGGGCCGGTGCGTCACTGGTGATCCACGCGGCCGGCACGGCGCAGTTTGCCACCCGCGACCAGCTGACGGGTGCCGACCTCGAATCGATGTCGGCGGCCAAACTGACCGGACTCGCCCACCTGGCCGAGGAATGGCCACTTCGCGACGATGCCCGAATGGTGTTGTGCTCGTCGGTGATCGGCGTCTGGGGCGGCAAGGGCGCAGCCGGCTACGCGGCCGCCAACCGCATGCTCGATGTGATGGCGGCCCAGTTGCGAGCCCGGGGACGGCGCTGTGTCTCGGTGCGGTGGGGACTGTGGCACGGCAGTGACATCATCGATGCCTCGGAGATCTCCCGGGTACAACGGTCGGGGTTGCGGCCGATGGCTGAGTTGCCGGCTGTCCGCGCGGGCTTGCGTGATCACCTGGTGGATCCCTTGGTGTTGACCGCCGACCTGGATCGGCTGCGGGCGTTCTTCGGTAGCCAGGAGGCCCCGGAGTCGGTGCCGGCCGCCGAGACCGACGGCTCGGCCGGCGCGGCAGCGGCGGTTCAAGCCGAGCTGGTTGCCGTCCTGAACCTCACCGACCGGGCTCTCGACTCCACGGCAACGCTGTTCGATCTCGGAATGGACTCGCTGCTCGCCCTCGAGCTGCGTAAACGGATCAAGCGCGTCACCGGTGCCACACTGCCGTTGGCGACACTGCTCGGAGGGATCACGGTTCTCGAACTGATCGCGGCCTTCGAGCCCAAAGAAAGTGAACTGCTGCGTGACTGATATCCGCCTCGGCGCATCCACTCCGGATCAGCGGTTGACATTGCTGCGGCGCAAGGTCGCCGAACTCGGGCTGCAGGCCGAGCCCAGCGCTGCCGCGGTGACCGCCGGCTCGACCGGTCTGTCCGAGGGGCAGCTGCGGATGTGGTTTGTCCACGCCGCGGACCCCAGCGGTGCGCTGCTCAATGTGTGCCTGTCCTATCGGATCTCCGGTGACGTCGAGGTATCCCGGTTACAGGCCGCCGTCGATGCGGTTGCGCAGCGGCACAGCGTGTTACGCACCACCTACAGCCCCGACGTCAACGGCGAGCCACACGCTTCTGTGCATGCGGATCTGCGGCCGGGCTGGGCCCAGCACGACCTCTCCGAACTGTCCGAGCATGCGCGCAGGCTGCGGCTCGAGGTCCTGGCCCAGCGGGAGTTCGCGGCACCGTTCGACCTGAACACCGATTCGCCGCTGCGGATCACGGTGGTGCGCACCGCCGCTGACGAGCTGGTGATGTTGCTGGTGGCGCACCACATTGCCTGGGACGACGGCTCCTGGGAGGTGTTCTTCGCCGACCTCACCAGTGCCTATTGCGGTGCAGACCTCGGGGTCGAGCCCCCGGTCCTGGTCCGCGATGACAGCGCCGCCGCCGAGGCCGACGCCCGGTACTGGCGTGAGGTGATGGCGGATCTTCCCGAGCCACTGGAGCTGCCGGGCGCCACCGGCTCCGCGGTGCCGACCAGCTGGCGCTCGTCGCGCAGCGTGGTGCGACTCACCGGAGACACCGCGGCGAAGGTCGCCGAGCTGGCCCGCACCAGCGGAGCCACGCCGTACACGGTGCTGCTGTCGGCGTTCGGTGCGCTGATGCATCGCTACACCCATGCCGACGACTTCCTGGTGGTCACCCCGGTGCTCAACCGGGACGCGGCCACCGAACATGTCATCGGCTACTACGGCAACACGGTGGCGATGCGCCTGCGACCGGCCGCGTCGATGACGTTCCGGGAACTGCTGTCCCGGACCGGCGAGACGGCGCTGGGCGCGTTTGCGCATCAGCGTGTCGGGCTGGACCGCATGGTGCGTGAACTCAACCCCGACCGCCGGCACGGCGCGGAACGGATGACGCGGGTCAGCTTCGGTTTCCGTGGCCCCGACCGCTTCGGATTCACCCCGCCAGGGGTGCGCTGCGAACGGGCCGAACTGCGTGCCCATCTCACCCAGCTGCCACTGGGTTTCATGGTCGAGTTCGACAGCACCAACATCACTGTCGAGGTCGAGCACCTGGTCGAGATCATCGATTCCGCGTTGGCCAAGCAGATGCTCGACCACTTCGCCGTCCTGCTGGAGGGAGTGCTGGCAGCACCGGACACCCAGCTGTCACGGGTGACGTATCTGGCGCCCGGCGAGGCGGCCTGGCTGCGGGAGGTCTCCTACGGTGAGGAGTTCTCCACGCCGGCCCGCACCTTGGCCGAGCTGGTGGAGGCGCAAGTCGCCCGCACCCCGGACAACGTGGCGATGGTCTACGAGGGCCGTCACTACAGCTTCAGCGAGCTCAACGCGGCCGCCAACCGGGTGGCGCACTGGCTGATCGAGCGGGGGATCGGCGCCGAGGATCGGGTGGCGGTACTGCTCGACAAGTCACCGGAACTGGTGATCACCGCCCTGGGAGTGGCCAAATCCGGTGCGGTGTACCTGCCGGTGGACCCCACGTACCCCGAGGATCGGCTGTCGTTCATTCTCGGTGACTGCGATGCCAAAATCGTGCTGCGCGAGGCGCTGTCAGATCTGGATGCCTACCGCACCGACAATCCGACCGACGTCGACCGGGTGCGCCCGGTGGGCCCGGACAACACCGCCTACCTGATCTACACCTCTGGATCCACAGGTCTGCCCAAGGGGGTGCCGGTACCGCACCGGCCCATCGCGGAGTACTTCGTGTGGTTCCAGGGCGAGTACCACGCCGGCGAGAACGACCGGTTGTTGCAGGTGGCCTCACCCAGCTTCGACGTGTCGATCGCCGAGGTGTTCGGCACCCTGGCGATGGGCTCGCGCCTGGTGATCCACAAGCCCGACGGCTTGCGCGACATCGGCTACCTCACCGATCTGCTGCGCAACGAAGGCATCACTGCAATGCACTTCGTGCCGTCGCTGCTCGGGCTGTTCCTGTCGCTTCCCGGTGTCAACGAATGGCGCACCCTGCAACGGGTTCCGATCGGCGGCGAGCCGCTCCCCGGTGAAGTGGCCGACAAGTTCCACGCCACCTTCGATGCCTTGCTGCACAACTTCTACGGACCCACCGAAACCGTGGTGAATGCCAGCCGTTTCAAGGTCGAAGGCAAACAGGGCACCCGGATCGTGCCGATCGGCAGACCCAAGATCAACACTGCGCTCCACATCCTCGACGATGCGCTGCAGCCGGTCCCGGTGGGAGTGATCGGCGAGATCTACATCGGTGGAACCCATGTCGCGCACGGCTATCACCGGCGCCCCGGGTTGACGGCGGAGCGATTCATCGCCGACCCGTTCACCCCGGGCGCCCGGATGTACCGGTCCGGGGACCTGGCACGCCGAAATGCCGACGGCGATATCGAGTTTGTCGGTCGCGCCGACGAACAGGTCAAGATCCGCGGGTTCCGCATCGAACTCGGTGACGTCGCCGCGGCGATCTCCGTCGAACCCACCGTCGGGCAGGCCGTTGTTGTTGTCAGCGACCTGCCGCAGCTCGGTAAGAGCCTGGTCGGCTATCTGACCCCGGCCGGCGGTCAGCATCCGGATTCGGTTGACGTCGACCGGATCCGGGCCCGGGTGTCCGCTGCGCTACCGGAGTACATGGTGCCCGCCGGATACGTTGTGCTCGACGAGATCCCGATCACCGCACACGGCAAGATCGACCGCCGGGCACTACCGGAACCCGAGATACTGCCTGCCACCGAGTTCCGGGAACCGGCCACCGACACCGAACGTCGACTTGCCCGGTTGTTCGGGGAACTGCTGGGCAGCGACCGGGTCGGTGCCGACGATTCCTTCTTCGATCTCGGCGGACATTCGTTGCTGGCCACCAAACTGGTCGCCGCGGTGCGCAGCCAGTTCCGGGTGGAGGTGGGTGTCCGCGAGATCTTCGAACTGGCCACCGTGTCCGCCCTGGCGGAGCACATCGATATCGCGGTTGCCGGTGGATCGACCTCCGGCAGGCCCAGACTCGTCGCCACCCCGCACGAGGGGCCGACCGCCTTGTCGGCCTCCCAGCTGCGCAGCTGGTTCGGCTACCAGCTCGAGGGCCCCAGCCCGATCAACAACATCCCATTTGCCGCTGAACTCGTCGGCCCGGTCGATGCGGACGCATTGGTGGCGGCCATCGGCGACGTGGTGAACCGGCACGAGATTCTGCGCACCACCTACCGCGAGATCGACGGTGTGCCCTACCAGATCATCGCAGCACATGCCGAGATCGAGGTCCGCCGGGCAACGGGTCCCGATGCGTCCTGGGTGAGCGACGAACTGGACCGGGAACGCAAACAGATCATCGATCTGGAAACAGATCTGCCGCTGCGGGCGGCAGTACTGACCATCCCGGGTAAACAGGTGCTCTCCCTGGTGATGCACCATATCGCCGGCGATCACTGGTCGGCTTCGGTGCTGTTCACCGATCTGCTGACCGCCTACCGGGCCCGCCGGGCCGGTGCATCTCCGGTGTGGGCTCCGCTACCGGTGCAGTACGCCGATTACGGTGCGTGGCAGGCAGAGTTGTTCGGAGACGACGCTGAGGTGTTGGCTCCACAGCGGGAGTACTGGACCGCGCAGCTCGCGGGGCTGCCCGAGGAAACCGGTTTGCACCACGACTTCAAGCGCCCGGCAGTGCCCAGTGGGGCCGGGGACTCGGTGGAGATCAACATCGCCGGTGCCACCAGGGAAAAGCTCACGGCGGTGAGCCGAGAGCTCGGCGTCACCGAGTTCATGGTGTTGCAGGCCGCCGTTGCGGTGGTGCTGTACAAGGCAGGTGGAGGGCGCGACATCGCGATCGGCACGCCGGTCGCCGGTCGCACCGAACCCGAACTGGACCAGCTGATCGGCTTCTTCGTCAACTTCGTGGTGATGCGCAACGACCTTGGCGGCAACCCCACCGTGCGTGAAGTGCTGACCAGGGCCCGGGAGATGGCGCTGGCCGCGTACGCGCATCAGGATCTGCCGTTCGATCATGTGGTGGACGCGGTACGCCCGTCGCGATCGCTGGCGCGAAACCCGGTGTTCCAGGTGGTGGTGCACGTACGTGAGCAGCTACCCGAAGGTCGGGTGATCGACAGCGGAGATGACGGCGACACCACCTTCACCGCGCTGGAGCCACCGTTTGATCTCACCCAGGCCGACCTGTCGCTGAATTTCTACGCCACCCCCGGTTCCACCACCGAGGGTTATGCCGGCCACATCATCTACCGGCCCGAGTTGTATAGGCGCGACACGGTGCAACGGCTGGCAGGCTGGCTGGGCCAGGTGCTCGACGCCTTTGCCGACCACCCCGACCGCACTCTGGCCGACATCGAGCTCACCAGCGCCGACGAGAAGCGCCGCATCGTCGACGAGTTCAGCGAGGGTACCGTGTACGTGCTCGACGATGATCTGAAGCCGGCACCGGTGGGCGCCGTCGGCGACATCTACGTCGGTGGTCCGCTGGGACGGGCGCAGCTGAGTTCGGAGCAGGCAGCCCTGCGTTTGATTGCCAATCCGTTTGACGAACAGCACAACTCGCAGCTCTACCGCACCGGTGACCGCGGCCGATGGACGCCAGAGGGCCGATTGGAGCTCGTCGGCAACCTCGGCGTCCCGGTTGACGAAGCTGCCGCGCCACCGACCGTCGCCCCCGAGCCACCGCGCACCGACACCGAACGTGCGCTCGCCGAGCTACTCGGGGAACTCCTGGACATCGACCACGACATCAGCCGCCACGACGATTTCTTCACCCTCGGTGGCGACAGTATCCGCGCGGTGCAGATGGCCTCCCGCGCCAGGGAAACCGGAATGACCCTGACCGCCAGGATGGTTTTCGAACACCCGGTGCTCGCCGACCTGGCCACGGCCGTCGACGAGGGTGCCGCTGCCGCAGCAGAGCCCGAGGACCTGCACCACGCGCCGATGAGTACTTCCGGCTTGTCGGCCGACGAGCTGGCCGAGCTCACCTCGTCTTGGTCGGGGCAGTGACCATCTCTGACTCCGGCCGCGGTTCCATCGAAGACGTGATGGCTCTGAGCCCTCTGCAACTGGGGCTCTACTCGTTGGCGGCGTTGAGCGCGGACGGCACCGACCCGTACACCATCACGATGTCTGCGCATATCACCGGCGCTCTCGATGTTCGGTTACTCCGAGACTGCACCGAGGCGATGCTGGTGCGTCACCCGAACCTGCGGGTGAGCTTCTTCCACGGCAACCTGTCCCGGCCCGTCCAGGTGGTGCCGGCGCACGTCGAGTTGCGGTGGCAACAGGTCACGGCACAAGCCGACGAGGTCGAGGCACTGGAGTCGGCGGAGCGGGTGCGGCCGTTCACGCTGGCGGCCGGTCCGCTGATCCGGTTCTTGCTGATCGAGGTACCGAACTCCCATTGGCGAATGGTGGTCACCGCCCACCACATCGTCATCGACGGGTGGTCGCTGCCACTGTTCATCGGTGAACTGATCACGCTGTACCGCGGTCACGGCGATATCGGGATGTTGCCGCCGGCACCGCGCCCGTACCGGGACTACATCGGTTGGCTGGCCGCCCGGGATCCCGAGGCCGGCCGGGCGCTGTGGCGGCAGCATCTCGGGGGAATCGACGGGCCGACACTGCTGAGCCCGGCGCTGACCACCACCGAACCGCAGCACGGTCGGCCCGACCACACCGAGATCAGGCTCGGAAGGGAAGCCACCTCGACGCTGGCGGAAGCCGCCCGGGCGTGCGGTGTCACCGTCAACACCGTCATCCAGATGGCTTGGGCGACAGTTCTGTCCGGGATGACCGACCGCGGCGACGTCACCTTCGGGGTGACCGTTTCCGGGCGGCCGGCCGAACTCGCCGGAGTCGAGGCGATGGTGGGCCTGTTCATCAACACGGTGCCGCTGCGGGTCCGCCTGGATCCGGCCGCTCCCGTCGGCACCCAGATGCTGGCCCTGCAGGGCGAAGCCGCAGCCCTGCGGGACCACAGCTACTTCGGGCACTCCGAGCTGCGGGCGCTCGCCGATGTCGGCGAGCTCTTCGACACACTGTTGGTGTACGAGAACTTTCCGCCCGGCGGTATCGTCGGCGCCGGCGAATTCACCGCAAACGGAGCCACTTTCCGGCCGGCGGCGATGGAGAGCCTGTCACACTTCCCGGTCACGATCGCCGCCCACCTGACCGACGGCGACCTGACCGTTTTTGTCGAGGTGCTCGAGGGGGCGCTCGGGCCGATGCGCCCCGAGGACCTGGGCCGGCGGCTGCTCACCACAGCGCAGCGACTCGTCACCGGCTGGGACCGGCCGCTGCGTGACATCAGCATCCTCACCGCGAGCGACACACCACCGGTGTGTGTCCCGGAACTGCCGGAACCAACCGGCGGTGTTCACACCCGGTTCGTCGAAATTGTGTCCAGGCAACCAGATTCGACCGCCCTCACCTGGCGGGACGGGGCCATGACCTACCGCGGGCTGAACACCGCGGCGGACCGGGTGGCTGCGGCACTGACCGCCCGCGGGGTGCGCCCCGAGACCCCGGTGGCGATCACCCTGCCTCGCGGCCCCGAATACGTGGTGGCGATGTTCGCCGTGCTCAAAGCCGGGGCGGTGATCGTCCCGCTGGACCCCGCCATGCCCGGTGAACGCATCGCCGACATTCTGGGACAGGTCGCACCTGCCGTTGTCATCGACGCCTCCACATACGGTGAACTGGCCGACTCGGCAGCCGAGTTCATGCCCCCTGCCGTCACCCCGGATCAGGCCGCCTACGTGGTGTTCACCTCGGGCACCACGGGCCGCCCCAAAGGGGTCATCGGTACCCACCGGGCGGTGCTGGCCTATGCCGCCGACCACGCCCAGCACGTGTTGGCTCCGGCGGCCGCACGATTGGGCCGGTCGCTGCGGATTGCGCATGCCTGGTCCTTCACCTTCGACGCGGCTTGGCAGCCGCTGGCCGCGCTGCTCGACGGGCACACCGTGCACATCGTCGGTGACGAGTCGCAGCGCGACGCCGAAGCGCTGGTCGAGATCATCAACAGGTTCGGTCTCGACATGATCGACACCACACCGTCGATGTTCGAGCAGCTCAAGAGCTTCGGGTTGCTGACGGAGGTTCCGTTGGCGGTGCTGGCGCTCGGCGGTGAGGCCGTGGGAATCCCGGCATGGCGGCAGATCCGCGACGAATGTCGTCGCACCGGCATGACGGCGTTCAACTGTTACGGGCCCACCGAGACGACGGTCGAAGCCGTGGTCGCCGCGATCGATCAGCATCCGGCCCCGTCGATCGGAGGTCCGACCGCCGCCACCGTCGTACACGTTCTGGATTCCTGGCTGCGCCCGGTGCCCGACGGAGTGGCCGGTGAGCTGTATCTGTCCGGGGATCAGCTGGCACGCGGCTATCTGGGACGCCCGGGTGACACCGCGAGCCGGTTCGTCGCCGACCCCGTGCTGCCCGGCCGGCGGATGTACCGCACCGGGGATGTGGTGCGCCGTGGACCCGATGGCGGACTGCTGTTCCTGGGGCGCTCCGACGATCAGGTGAAGATCCGCGGCTTCCGGGTCGAACCCGGTGAGATCGCCGCGGTGCTGCTCCAGCATCCCGGGGTGCGCCATGCCCACATCGTGGTCCGCCGCCACAGCAGCGGGCACCGGCTGACCGCCTATGTGGTGGCACCCGACGGTTCGGTGCCTGACCTGCGGTCCCGGCTGCTCGCCCGGCTGCCGCGGTACATGGTTCCCCAACACATCGTGCGCATCGATGAGCTCCCGCTGACCGGCAACGGCAAAATCGACGAATCTGCCTTGCCTGCAGTTGATCTCGGTGGGTCGTCGTCCAGTGAACCGGAGACCGACACCGAGTCGGCGCTGGCGGCGCTGCTCGCCGAGGTGTTGGAGACCCCGCGGGTGGATGTCACCACCGAATTCTTGGACATGGGCCTGGACAGTATTGCGGCGCTGTCGTTGGTGCAGGCAGCTCGTGGCCGGGGGATCGAGCTGCGGGCCCGGTTGATGCTGGAATGCACCAACATCCGTGAGCTGGCCGCGGCGATCGACGGCGGATCGGGAACGTTGCACCCGGCCGTCGTCGACGACAACCGCTTCGGTGAGGTGGTCCCGGCACCCGTCGTGTCCTGGATGCTCGAGGCGGGTGGGTTCCGGCGGTTCACCCAGAACCTGTTGGTCGCGTTGCCCGCCGGGCTGCCCGCCGACCGATTGGAGCAGGTGCTGCAGGCACTGCTCGACCGCCACGACATGCTGCGGTCGGTGCTGCAGGCCGACGGTGACGGGTATCGGCTGGTCACCCGAGCACCCGGGGCAGTCAAGGCCGATGAGGTGCTGCAGCACCTCGGGGTACCGGCATCGGAGGCGCTGGCGGACCATGCCGTCGCCGCACTGGACCGGATCGACCCCGGCGCTGGGCGCATGGTGTCGGCGGTGAGTTTTGCCGGCCCACATCCCAGTCTGTTGCTGTGTGTGCACCATCTGGCCACCGACGTGGTGTCCTGGTATGTGATCCTGGCCGATCTGGCGCAACTGGCCACTCAGTTGGACACCGCTGAGACACCCGCGTTGGAGGCTGAGTACACCACCTATCGGGAGTTCGGCCGGTTACTGGCCGAACGCAGCACCACCGAGGAGGTGGCTTCCCAACAGCAGTACTGGCTCGACGTGCTGACGGGGCCGGACCCGCAACTGGGCAGCCGGCCGGCCGACCCGGACCGCGACACCTGGGCCTCGCTGCGTCAGCACAATGTGCTGACCGAGGTGGCCGAAACCCGTTCGCTGCTGGACAAACTCGACAAAGCGGGTATCGAAGTCCGCGATTTCCTGTTGGCCGCCCTGACGGTGACTCTGACAACGTGGCGGGCCACCCGCGGTCAACCCGCCGACGGCGGTACCCTCGTCGCCCTGGAAGGGCACGGGCGTGAGGACCCCCTCATCGGTGGGCCGCACGACAATGTCGACACCTCGGCGACAGTCGGATGGTTCACCTCCGTGTTCCCGGTACGGCTGGGCATCGATCATCGGTTCGACATCGAGGCCGTCCGCGGCAACCCTTCCCGGGCACACACCCTGATCTCGTCGGTGTCCGAGACGGTCGCCGCGGTGCCCAACCGCGGTCTGGATTACGGGTTGCTGCGCCATCAGCGCCGTGAACCGGCACTGCTCGCCGCGCCGCAGCCGCAGGTCGAGTTCAACTACATGGGCCGTCTCGATCTGAGCGCCCATGGAGCGGGCCAGCCGGGCGCACCATGGTCGCTGATCACGGATCCGGCTCTGAATCAACAACTCCCCACCTCGTCGGAACCTGATCTGCCGCTTCGGTACACCTTCGACATCATCGCCGTGGTGACACCCACCGACGCGGGTCCGCACCTACTGACCAGCTGGCGGTGGAGCGATCAGCTGTCTTCCGAAGCCGACATCGACCAGCTGTCCGTTCTGTGGCAGAAGGCCATCACAACCCTCGGAGATGCACTGTGACGGGCACACTCGCCATCATCGGCGCCGGAGTCAAGGCAGTCGCGGTGGCCGCCAAGGCGGCCGAACTGCGTGCAATGGGTATCGATGCCCCCGACGTGGTGGCCGTGGAGCGCACCGCCGTCGCCGCGAACTGGCAGGCCAGCGGCGGCTGGACCGACGGTGAGCACCGGCTGGGCACCAGCCCGGAGAAAGACGTCGGCTTTCCGTACCGTTCGGCACTGGTGCCGCGGCGTAACGCTGAACTCGACAAACGGATGATCCGGCACAGCTGGCAGTCCTACCTGATCGACACCGGTGGCTTTGCCGAGTGGATCGACCGCGGCCGACCGGCACCGACACACCGGAGGTGGAGCCAGTACCTGCGTTGGGTGGCCGACGCGGTCGGGATGACCGTCGTCCACGGGCAGGTGGAGTCGCTGGCGGTGCGTGACACCCCGGCCGGGCGGCGGTGGGCGCTGCACACCCGGGAGACCACCGTGCATGCGGATGCGGTGATGGTGACCGGCCCCGGACAGGCCGAGAAGTCGGTGCTGCCCGGGAACCCCCGGGTGATGTCGATCGCACAGTTCTGGCATCGCGCCGCCGAACACGATCGGATCACCGCGGAGCGGGTGGCAGTCATCGGTGGCGGCGAGACTGCGGCGTCGATGCTCAATGAGCTTTTCCGGCACCGGGTTTCGTCGGTCACGGTGATCTCCCCGCAAGTCACGCTGTTCACCCGCGGCGAGAGTTACTTCGAGAACGCGCTGTTCTCCAATCCGACCGGCTGGACGCAGCTGACGCTGGAGGAGCGGCGCGATGCGATGGCCCGGACCGATCGTGGGGTCTTCTCGGCGCGCGTGCAGGATGCACTGCTGGCCGATGACCGGATTCGGCACCTGCGCGGCCGCGTCGCCCATGCAGTGGGTCGGGATGGTCAGATCAGGCTCACGCTGTCGAGTAACCGGGGCGGTGAGCATGTCGAGACCGTGCACGGATTCGACCTGGTGATCGACGGTTCGGGAGCCGACGCGCTGTGGTTCACCGAGCTGTTCAGCCAGGAGACTCTGGACCTGCTGGAGCTGGGGCTGGGTGGTCCGTTGACCGGCGAGCGTCTCCAGGAGTCCATCGGCTACGACCTCAGTGTGGCCGACGTGGCCCCGAAACTGTTCCTACCCAACCTGTCCGGGCTCACCCAGGGGCCGGGATTCCCGAATCTGAGCTGCCTCGGCCTGTTGTCCGACCGAATTCTCGGTGCGGATCTGGGGTTCGAGTCCGACCGCAACGCCACGAGGAGCGCCCATGAGCACCAACCCCTTCGATGACGACAACGGCACGTTCTACGTGCTGACCAACCACGAGGAGCAGCACAGCTTGTGGCCGGTATTCGCCGATGTCCCGCCCGGCTGGAAGGTGGTGTTCGGTCAGGCCGGCCGGCTGGACTGCCTGGCCTATATCGAGACGAACTGGACTGACATGCGCCCCAAGACCCTTCGTGAGTCGCTGTCGGGCTGACAGCGCCGACGGCCAATACGGAAAGGCCGGGTTGCCCTTTGGGGGCAGCCCGGCCTTTCCTGCGGTGAGGTACTGGTCAGCCGGCCGAGATGGTGTGTAGGCGGTGACGGGCCAATTGGTTGAGTCGTGCGGTGGCGGCTTCGTAATCGGCCGCCAGCGGCAGTTCGCTGTCCGGATCGCAGATGGACAGCAGCCGGTGCACCGGCGGGCTGCCGAGCACCATCCAATCCACATCGCTGCGGCTGCAGTGCACGCTGATGAAGTACAGCGCGGTGAAACCCTGGCTGCCGAAGAAGTCGACTGCCCGCAGGTCGAGGATCATCTGTTTGGACGTGCCGGTGTGGCGCTCGGCGTAGCTGCCGAGGGCTCGCCCGTTGAATGCGTCGATGTCACCGGCCACGGTGATCTCGGTGCGCAGTGCATTTCGGCGGTGGACCCCGAATGTTGCTCGGCCGTGATGAACCGACTCGACTGCCGACGCGGGGTCTGGTCGGTACAGCCGTATGGTGCCCGGACTGGGCATTGCGCCCCCTACTGATTGACTATTCTCGAGCAAATATGCGGCGTCACCACTGCATCTGGCCGCTGCAAGTTGGATAACAGGCTGTTGCGCTGAACCTGAGGATCTAAGGCTACTGCGGATTCCGCACTTGGTACAAGTTGTCCGTCAAACCCTCATAAAGTCCATGTAAACCGCGTATATCGGATGTAGACGTGATCTGGCGGCGCGACTTCAGTGGCAATTCGTGTTCGATACGACTGATTTCGTAGCGTTTCGCCTTAATTTCCGGTGCTCGAGGGGACGGCCGAACGGAATCACGGGTGAACCGAGCAGGAGAACTAAACTGCCGGTGTGCGCGCGCTGACCATGGACGACCCGGTGCTTGCTGTCCGACCGGACCTGGCCGGTGCCGGTGAGCTGCCGGCGCACATGCGAATCGGGTATTGGCTGGAACGTCTGATCGTCTCGCGGATATTGCTGCCCGGCGACAAGCTGCCGTCCGAGCTGGAGATCGCGCACGCGCTCGGAGTCAGTCGGATGACGCTGCGCCAGGCGCTGAGCTCGATCGAGGCCAAGGGACTCATCGACCGCCGGCGCGGCCGGTTCGGCGGCAACTTCGTCGCCACACCCCGATTCGAATTCGACCACGCCGGGTTGCCGGGCTTCACCGAGCAGATGCGCCGGATCCAGGTCGAGGCCGGTGCGCACGTGTTGCGCGCAACCACCCGGCGGGCTGCCGCGGATGTTCGTCAGCGGCTGGGGCTCAAGCGTGGAGCTCAGGTGCACGAGGTACTGCGCGCCCGCTCTGCCAATGGTGAGCCGATTGTGCTGGAAGAGACCTACTTTCCCGCAGCGGTGTTCCCGGGGCTGCTCTCGGCGACGCTCACCGGATCGCTGTATGCCCTGATGCGGGAGTACGGTTCGCCGCCGTACTCTGCCGACGAGCACATCGAGGCGACCCAGGCGGGGGAGCGGCACGCCGAAATACTGCAGGTCGAACCCGGCTTCCCGCTGTTGTTGATCACCCGCACGTCATTCACCGAAAGTGGTGTGCCGGTAGAGTTTTCACGTGACTACCATCGCTCCGACCGGAGCCGGATCCGGATCAAGTCCCGTGTGGACATCGACTCCGAAAGTCGTGTCGACACCTATCCTGCAAGCTCCTGACGCCGGCGCGCCGATGAGATGTGGCCGACCTCGGCGGCCCGCGTCAACCACCGTGCACCCTCCTGGTCAATGGTCTAGTCTTTTGGTTCATGGCGTTTCCGGAGCGAAGCGAGATCGTCATCATCGGTGGCGGGGTTGTCGGTGTCAGCGTCGCCTATCACTTGGCCCGCCGCGGCAAGACCGACGTCACCCTTCTCGAACGTCGTAACCTGACCGAGGGAAGTACTTGGCACGCTGCCGGTCTCGTCGGTCAGCTGCGCACCAGCTCGAGCCTGACCCGGCTGATGCAGAAGAGTGTCCAGACGTACCGGACGCTGGAGAACGTCACCGGATACGCCACCGGGTGGCACGCTGTCGGCGGACTGCGGGTGGCGTCGAGCCCACAACGCTGGGAGGAACTGCAGCGGGTCTACACCCAAGGCAAGAGCTTCGGATTCGACATCCACCTCGTGGACGCTGCCGAGGCCAAGCGGATCTTCCCGCTGCTCGACACCGATGGAGTCCATGGCGCCACCTGGACGCCGACCGATGGCTATGTCGATCCCAGTCAGTTGACGTTCTCGTTTGCCGCCGGCGCCAGGGCCGCCGGTGTCCGGATTGTGCAGCAGTGCCGTGTCGATGGCATCGAAAGCCGGGGCAGGCGCATCACTGCGGTGCTGACCGAGCGCGGTCGTCTCGAGTGCGATGTTGTCGTCAACGCCACCGGGATGTGGGGTGCGGAAACCGCGGGACTGGCTGGGGTGAATGTCGCCGTCAATGCCGTCGAGCACCAGTACGTCGTCACCGAGCAGGTTGCCGACTTGCCTGCCGACCTGCCCACATTCCGTGATCCCGACGCCCGCTTCTATCTGAAACCCGAAGCCGGAGCGCTGGTGGTCGGCGGCTGGGAGCAGGGCACCAAGGCGTGCTGGCGGACGATTCCGCGTGATCTCGGACCGGAACTGTTCGCGCCCGATCAGGACCGTTTCGAGGTCCTGGCCGAAGGGGCGGCAAACCGGATATCGGCGTTCGGGGACATGGGAATTCGGACCTGGGTCAACGGTCCGATCCCGTTCTCGCCGGATGCCGAACCGTTGATGGGCCTGACCGAGGACATCGACAACCTGTTCCACTGTTGCGGCTTCTCGGCGGGCATCGCCGCGGCCGGCGGCGCCGGAGATGCGATGGCAAACTGGATCGTCGACGGCGACCCGGGATTGGATCTGTGGCCCTTCGACGTACGCCGGTTCGGCACGCCGCACAATGTGCCCGCCGTGCTGGACCTGGCTGCCGTACAGGCCTACGGGCACTACTACGCGATCAACTTCCCCAATCGGCCTGCCAACCCACCGCGCGGCCAGCGTCGCAGCGCGGTCCACGACCGGCTCCGCGGTCGGGGCGCCGTTTTCGGGGCGAGGTTCGGCTACGAACGCCCGATGTGGTTCCAACCGGGAACTGTTGATCCCGAAGAGGTTCCGACCTTCGGTCGTAGCAACGCCTGGGAGTTTGTCGCCGCCGAACATCGGGCGGTTCGCAGCGGCGTCGGCATCGTCGATCAGAGCTCGTTCTCCAAATTCGAGATCAGCGGACCGGGCGTGCTGGGCCTTCTGCAGCGGATTGCCGGCGCTGATATGGACACTGCCGTCGGCAAGGTCACCTATACCCAACTGCTCAATGCGCGGGGCGGGATCGAGGCCGATGTCACGATCACCCGGCTCGCGCCCGAGCGGTTCTACCTGGTCACCGGAAGCGGATTCGGGCGCCACGACATCACTTTCCTCTTGCAGCACGCACCCACGGACGGTTCTGTGGTGGTCGGCGACGTCACCTCCGCCTACGGGGTGCTCAATGTGTGCGGGCCACGCGCCCGCGATGTGGTGGCCGCGCTCAGTGCCGACGACTTCTCTGCCGCGGGTTTCCCGTACCTGACCGCCAGGCAGACCAGCCTCGGGTGGGCGCCGGTGCTGGCGTTGCGCACCACCTATGTCGGAGAACTGGGCTGGGAATTCCACGTGGCAAGCGAGTACGTCGCCGACCTCTACGACAAGCTGGTGGAGTCCGGCACGCCGTACGGTATCCGCGACGTCGGCTACCGGGCGGTGGAATCGTTGCGGCTGGAGAAGCAGTACCTGGCCTGGGCCACGGATCTGCGTTCGGACAACAATCCGTTCGAGGTCGGACTCGGCGCCCGGGTGCGGCCGGCCAAACCCGGCCTGCTGGCCGGTCCGGCGCTGCAGGCGATCGCGGAGTCCGGCCCGCGGCAGTCTCTGAACTGGTTTCGCACCGACGCGGATGTGGTGATGCACGGCGGTGAGATGCTGGTCCACAAGCCGACCGGTATGGGCGTCGGCGTCCGCAGCGCCGGCTACGGCCACACCATCGCAACCACCACGTTCTCGGCGTACCTCCCGGCCGGCCTGGACCACTCGGACGGCGATTTCGAGGTCGAGGTGATGAACGCCCGGTACCCGGCCGAGATACTCAGCGGGCCGCTGTATGACCCCACCGGCGAGCGGGTTCGGAGCTAACAAGACAGTTACATGAATGTCTAGACCTTTGATATCCGCCGGGTTTACAGTCAGTTGGATCATCCGGGTGGCTGCGAGGAAGTCCGTATGTCATTTCTGTCCACTGACGTCGAGATCAACGCGCTACTCGACCAGATCCCGATACTCGCCGGGCCCCGTCAGGTCGAAGAACTCTCCGGCGGCCTCACCAACCGGAACTTCAAGGTCACCAACGCGGCGGGCGCATTCGTCGCCCGCTGCACTGATACCAGCTGCAACCTCCTGGGTATCGACCGCGAAGCCGAGTACGTCAACACCCGCGCTGCCGAGCGAGCCGGGGTGGGTGCGCCGGTGATCGACTACCGACCCGAACTGGGGGTGCTGCTGCTCGGTTTCCTCGACGGTGCAACGCTGGCCAACGCCGACTTCCAACGCCCGGACGTGCTGGCCATGGCGGCAGCAAGTTGCCGGGCGCTGCACGCCGGCCCGCGGTTCCAGGGCGACTTCGACATGTTCGAACGTCAGCCGAGCTACTTGAAGACGGTGCAGGACAACGGCTTCAAGATGCCAGCCGACTACCTTCGCCATGCCGACAAGTTCGCCGAGATCAAGTCCGCGCTGCGCGCCACCGACCGGACCGCCGTGCCCTGCAACAACGATCTGCTGGCCGCCAACTTCGTCGAGGACGGCAACAAACTGTGGATCATCGACTACGAGTACTCCGGCAACAACGATCCCTGCTTCGAATTGGGGAACATCTGGAGCGAATGTGGGCTCAGCCTCGATCAACTCGAGGAACTGGTGACGGCGTACTACGGCCGCCGGCTGCGGCACAAGATCGCCCGCGCCCGGCTGCAGGGGATCGTCGCCAAGTACGGGTGGACGCTGTGGGGATGTATTCAACACAGCTCGTGCGCCATCGATTACGACTTCTGGGGCTGGGCTCTCGAACGGTACGAACCGGCCGTCGAGGAGTTCAACGGCCCTGATTTCAACCGGCTGCTTTCCGACGTGACCGCATCAGATTGACCGACAGTGAAGGAACCATGACCAGCAAGCAGCTTCCCGATCGGGCCCGTGTTGTCATCGTTGGTGGAGGTGTGATCGGAACCAGCGTCGCCTACCACCTGACCAAGCTGGGGATCACCGATGTGGTGCTGCTCGAACAGGGGCAACTGTCGTCCGGGACCACCTGGCACGCAGCGGGTCTGGTCGGTCAATTGCGAGCATCGGAGAGCGCCACCCGAATTGTGCAGTACTCCACCCAGCTGTACGCCGAGCTCGAGACCGAGGTCGGGTTGTCGGCCGGATACAAGCAGTGTGGGGGAGTGACGGTCGCGCGCACCGAGGACCGGATGATCCAGCTGCGCCGCACGGTGGCCAACGCCGCTGCCTATGGGATGGAATGTGAACTGCTGACGCCGGAGCAGGCGTTGGAGCACTACCCGGTGATGCGGGTCGACGATCTGGTGGGGGCGATCTGGCTGCCCGGAGACGGCAAAGCCAACCCCACCGACCTGACGTTTGCACTGGCCAAGGGGGCACGCATGCGCGGCACCCGGGTGTTCGAGAAGACCCGGGTGCTCGATGTTCTCACCGCGGGCGCCCGGGTGGCGGGGGTCCGCACAGATGCCGGTGACATCGAAGCCGAGATCGTGGTCAACTGTGCGGGACAGTGGGCCAAACACCTCGCGGCGATGGCCGGAGTGAACGTCCCATTGCATTCGGCCGAGCACTTCTACGTGGTCAGCGAGGTGATACCCGGGGTGCACCCGGATCTGCCCATCCTGCGAGACCCGGACGGCTACACCTATTTCAAGGAAGAGGTCGGCGGTCTGGTGATCGGCGGCTTCGAGCCGGAAGCCAAGCCGTGGGTGTCCCCGGACAAGATTCCCTACCCCTTCGAATTCCAGCTGCTGGAAGAAGATTGGGATCATTTCGAGATCCTGATGAACAACGCGCTGCTGCGGATACCCGCGTTGGAGGTCACCGGGATCAAGAAGTTCTACAACGGTCCCGAGAGCTTCACCCCCGACAACCAGTTCATCCTCGGGGAGGCGCCCGAGTGCAAAAACTTCTTTGTCGGCGCCGGCTTCAACTCCGTCGGGATCGCCACTGCGGGCGGCGCCGGCCGGGCACTGGCGGAATGGATCGCCGAGGGTGCGCCCACCGGCGATATGACGGGAGTCGACATCCGCCGGTTCGCCCCGTTCAACGGCAACAACCGCTGGCTCCATGACCGGGTCGCCGAAATCCTCGGGCTGCATTACGAAGTGCCATGGCCCAACCGGGAGATGACCACCGCGCGGCCGTTTCGCCGGTCACCGGTGCATCATCTGCTGGCCGAGGCCCGCGCCAACTTCGGCAGCAAGATGGGATGGGAGCGGGCGAACTTCTTTGCCCCGTCGGGAAGCCGGCCGACAATCGACTACACCTGGGGGAAACCGAACTGGTTGGACTGGTCGGCCGGCGAGCAGACCAACACGAGAACCAACGTCACAGTGTTCGACCAGACGTCGTTCTCGAAATACCTGATGGTGGGCTCCGATGCCGAAGCGGCGCTGCAGTGGTTGTGTACCGCCGACGTCGGTGTCGACATCGGGCGGGCGGTCTACACCGGCATGCTCAACAGCCGCGGCACGTATGAGTCCGATGTCACCGTCACCCGCACCGGCGCCGACGAGTTCCTGATCGTTTCCAGCGCGGCGACCACCGAGCGGGACAAGGACCACATCCGTTCGCAGATCCGTGAGCACTGGCGGGCCGGCGCCAACGCGACGCTCGTCGACGTCACCTCCGCCTATGCGGTGTTCGGGGTGATGGGCCCACGTGCGCGAGATCTCCTGAGTGGTTTGACCGATGCCGATCTCTGCGATGCGGAGTTCCCGTTCGGGACCAGCCGGGAGATCTCGTTGGGATACGCGACGGTGCGGGCCACCCGGATCACCTATGTCGGCGAATTGGGTTGGGAGCTCTATGTTCCCACGGAGTTTGCCGTCGGCGTGTACGAGGATCTGTGGTCGGCGGGTCAGCAGTTCGGGATCGGTCGCGGCGGGTACTACGCCATCGATTCCCTGCGACTGGAGAAGGGCTACCGGGCCTTCGGCCGTGAGCTCAC
Organism: Mycobacterium sp.; assembly: GCF_049647605.1. GTDB lineage: Bacteria > Actinomycetota > Actinomycetes > Mycobacteriales > Mycobacteriaceae > Mycobacterium. Next base: position 38,118 of record NZ_JBARXZ010000214.1, read on the forward strand.
CCCGAGTGAGAATCCCGTCGAGGCGGGTCTGCTGTTCGCCTGCAAGCTCGGTACCGATATCGATTTCCTCGGCCGGGTCGCCGTGGAGAAGGTCAGATCCGTTGGGGTGCGGAAGAAACTGGTCGGTTTCCGGGTCGACGATCCTGACGCCATGTTGTGGGGCGGCGAGCTGATCCTGCGCGACGGTGTGGTCGCCGGCCAGGTGACCTCGGCGGCGTGGGGGCAGACCTCCGGGGCCTGCGTCGGGTTGGCGTATCTGCGTGCCGGGGGCGCGGTGATCAGCGCCGGCTGGATCGACGACGGCAGCTACCAGGTCAACGTCGGCGGCACGCTGTACCCGATCTCGGTGTCACGCCGGCCGTTGTACGACCCGACCAACGCCCGCATCCGCTGACCCCAATCTCCGCGACCGCGCGTGTCGGTACGCCGGCGCGCGGCGTGTCGCGTACAAATGCGTGCGCTCGCGGGAGGGGGCTGGATGTCCCGTCGGCCTAACCCATCGACGGTGCCAGCAGGTCCATGTCGAAAATCCGGGCGTGGAGCACCGTGCGGTTTCGTAACGCTGCGCGGACCGCTCGGTGCAGGCCGTCCTCGAGGTAGACGATGCCTCTCCACTTGACTGCGTGTGGGAAGAGATCGCCGTAGAACGTCGAATCCTCTGACAGCAGCCGGTCGAGCGCCAGCACGGTGGTGGTGGTCACCAGCTCGTCGAGCCGAATCTGGCGTGGCGGGATCTGCGACCAATCGCGATAGGACAACCCGTGCTCGGGATATGGTTTGCCCTCGCGGACGCCCTTGAAGATCATCGGCGGGTCATACTTCCCGTCTCACCCCGGTTGGCAGTCCCCATGCGGAAAGGCTAGTCGCTGCGGCGCGGAATGCCACCGATACCAGATCTTGATTTGCCGGGAACCTGTCGTGGCGCTATCCAGCGTGTGGGTGAACGTAAAATGGACACACTAGGAGGTGCAACAGTATGGGCAGTGCCGATGACCGCCGATTCGAGGTGTTGCGCGCCATCGTCGCCGACTTCGTCGCCACCCAGGAGCCGATCGGCTCCAAGACGCTGGTCGAGCGGCACAACCTCGGTGTGTCCAGCGCGACCGTTCGCAACGACATGGCGGTGCTGGAAGCCGAGGGGTACATCGCCCAACCGCACACCAGCTCGGGACGCGTCCCCACCGAGAAGGGCTACCGCGAGTTCGTCGACCGCCTCGACAACGTCAAACCGATGTCGAGCATGGAACGCCGCGCCATCCTGACCTTCCTGGAATCCGGAGTGGACCTCGATGACGTGCTGCGTCGTGCGGTGCGACTGCTCGCACAGCTGACCCGCCAAGTGGCCGTTGTGCAGTACCCCACGCTGTCCACCTCGACCGTCCGGCACCTGGAAGTGGTGGCGCTCTCGCCCGCACGGCTGCTGCTGGTGGTCATCACCGACACCGGCCGCGTCGACCAGCGCATCGTCGAACTCGGTCACACCATCGACGACCACGAGCTCTCGCAGCTGCGGGAGATGCTCAGTGGCGCCCTGGACGGCAAGAGGCTGGCGGTCGCGTCGGTCGCGGTGGCCGACCTGGCCGCTCAGCTGGACAATCGCACCGGCAGCAGCCTGGCCGATGCGGTGGGCCGCTCCGCGACGGTGCTGCTGGAGACGCTGGTGGAGCACACCGAGGAACGTCTCCTGATGGGTGGCACTGCCAATCTCACCCGCAACACGGCTGACTTCGGGGGATCGCTGCGCTCGGTGCTGGAGGCGCTCGAGGAGCAGGTGGTGGTACTCAAGCTGCTCGCCGCCCAGCAGCAGGCGGGAAAGATCACCGTACGGATCGGGCACGAGACCGAGGCTGAGCAGATGGCGGGCACGTCGGTGGTGTCCACGACATACGGCACAATGGACACGGTCTACGGCGGTATGGGCGTCTTGGGGCCCACCAGAATGGACTATCCAGGAACCATCTCCAGCGTTGCGGCTGTTGCCCTGTACATCGGTGAGGTCTTGGGCACCCGCTAGCGGGCCTGTGAACGGCCCCTTACAGGAAGTGTGATTGAGCGTGGCACGGGACTACTACGGACTGCTCGGCGTGAGCAATGGCGCGAGCGATTCGGAGATCAAACGTGCGTACCGCAAGCTCGCCCGTGAGCTGCACCCCGATATCAACCCTGACCAGGCTGCCCAGGTGCGATTCCAGGAGATCTCTGTCGCCTACGAGGTGCTCTCGGATCCGGAGAAACGCCGCATCGTCGATCTCGGCGGTGATCCGATGGAGAACGCGGCCGCCGGCGGCGCCAATGGTTTCTCGGGGTTCGGTGGGCTCGGCGACGTCTTCGAGGCCTTCTTCGGTGCCGGGGCGTCGTCCCGTGGCCCGGTCGGCCGGGTGCGTCCCGGCTCGGATTCCCTGCTGCGGATGCGGCTTGACCTCACCGAGTGCGCCACCGGCGTGACCAAGCAGGTCACCGTCGACACCGCCGTCCTGTGCGACAAGTGTCAGGGCAAGGGCACCAACGGCAACTCCACCCCGGTGTCCTGTGACACCTGCGGTGGCCGCGGCGAGGTGCAGAGCGTGCAGCGCTCGTTGCTCGGCCAGGTCATGACCTCACGTCCCTGCCCCACCTGCCGTGGTGTCGGAGAGATCATCCCGGATCCGTGTCACCGCTGCGGCGGCGACGGACGGGTGCGCGCCCGCCGCGAGATCAGCGTCAAGATCCCGGCCGGTGTCGGCGACGGGATGCGGGTGCGGCTGGCCGCTCAAGGCGAGGTCGGCCCCGGCGGCGGACCTGCGGGTGACCTCTACGTGGAGGTACACGAAGAACAGCACGACATTTTTGTCCGCGATGGCGACGACCTGCACTTCACCATCGACGTCCCGATGGTCGACGCCGCGCTGGGCACCTCGGTGACGGTCGAGGCGATCCTCGACGGCCTGATCGAGATCGACATCCCGGCGGGGACCCAGCCCGGGTCGGTCACCACGTTGCGCGGGCACGGGATGCCGCACCTGCGCTCCGGGGTGCGCGGTGACCTGCACGCCCACGTCAACGTCGTGGTGCCCACCAAGCTCGACGGCCGTGACACCGAGCTACTGCGCGACATGAAGGCCAACCGGTCTCGTGATATCGCCGAGGTCAAGTCCACCCACGCGGCCCACAACGGAGGCGGCCTGTTCAGCCGGCTACGCGAGACCTTCTCCGGCCGCTGAGGATCGAGGGTGTCTGACCCGCTGTTCTACATCGACGCCGTGCCCGGCGAGGGAGCCCTGGCCACGGTCGACGGCGACGAAGGTTTCCATGCCGCCAGCGTTCGCCGCATCCGGATCGGTGAGCGCATCGTGCTCGGCGATGGCGCCGGAACCCTGGCCGACTGCATCGTGGAAGCGGTCGAGAAACGTGGGCTCCAGGCGCGGGTACAGCACCGGCGGCACAGCGTAGCGCCGCGCCCGCCGGTCACCGTGGTGCAGGCGATTCCGAAGGCCGAGCGTTCGGAACTGGCTGTCGAGCTGGCCACCGAAGCAGGTGCCGACAGTTTTGTGGCCTGGCAGGCGGCCCGGTGTGTGGCCCGGTGGGACGGTCCGCGGGCGGAGAAAGGGCTACGGCGGTGGCGCGCGGTGGCCCGGTCGGCCGCCCGGCAGTCTCGGCGCGCTTTTGTCCCCGATGTGTCCGGAGTGGCCTCGACGGCTCAGGTGCTCGACGGGATATCGGGTGGACTGATCCTGGCTCTGCATGAGTCGGCATCGGTACCGATCGTCGAACTCTCTCTGGCGCAAGCGGAGTCGATCACCTTGGTGGTCGGTCCGGAAGGCGGCATCGCCGATGACGAGCTGGCCGTGCTCACCGAGGCCGGTGCCCACGCGGTGCGTTTGGGGCCGACAGTGTTGCGCACCTCGACTGCTGCCGCGGTGGCCCTGGGTGCTCTCGGGGTGCTGACTCCACGCTGGGCCTGACTGCTGTCGGTCCGGCTACGTTGCTCATCCATTGGGCCACGTCAGTTGCCGACGGTAGACTGAGGTGTCCGATGTGACGGTGCGGGACCGTTCCCGCGCCGGCCGAACAGAAAGCAGGCAACGAACCCCACGTGACGCCCCGCGAGACACCCGCTGAGAGCACGGACGCCAAGTCCGTGAAGAGCAGCATCAATGTTCCGCCTGACCTCGTGGTGGGCCTGCTCGGTTCCGCCGACGAGAATCTGCGCGCCCTCGAACGTTCCCTTGCCGCGGACCTGCATGTTCGCGGAAACACGGTCACCCTCTCCGGTGACTCCGCCGATGTGGCACTGGCCGAGCGGGTCATCACCGAATTGGTTGCCGTGGTATCCAGCGGTCAAGCGCTGACCCAGGACTCCATCCGCCACAGTGTGGAAATGGTGACCGGTTCCTCCGACGCCTCACCCGCCGAGGTCCTGACGTTGGACATCTTGTCTCGTCGCGGCAAGACCATCCGGCCCAAGACGCTCAACCAGAAGCGCTATGTCGACGCCATCGATGACCACACCATCGTTTTCGGTATCGGCCCCGCCGGCACCGGCAAGACGTACCTGGCGATGGCCAAGGCCGTCCACGCCCTCAAGACCAAACAGGTCAACCGGATCATCCTGACCCGCCCAGCGGTGGAAGCCGGTGAGCGCCTTGGCTTCCTGCCCGGCACGCTCTACGAGAAGATCGACCCGTATCTGCGCCCGCTGTATGACGCGCTGCACGACATGATGGATCAGGAGGCCATTCCGAAGTTGATGGCCGCCGGGGTCATCGAGGTGGCACCCCTGGCCTTCATGCGTGGCCGAACGCTCAACGATGCGTTCATCATTCTCGACGAGGCGCAGAACACCACCGCCGAGCAGATGAAGATGTTCCTGACCCGCCTGGGATTCGGTTCGAAGATCGTCGTCACCGGAGACACCACCCAGGTCGACCTTCCCGGTGGGGCCCGGTCGGGACTGCGGGCGGCCGTCGACATCCTCGACGGTGTCGACGACATCCATGTTTCGGTACTGACCAGCGCCGACGTGGTTCGGCACCGGCTGGTGTCCGAGATCGTCGACGCCTATGCCCGCTCCGAGGATCCGGCAGCGGTGAACCGGTCGCAGCGCCGGTCCGGCACCTCGCGGTCACGGAGATGAGGTCCATGAGTAACCAGCTGGGGACACCTCGTACTTGCGGGGTCGTAGCGAGCGCAGGAGCCGATCGCGCATGAGTATCGAGGTTGCCAACGAATCCGGTATGGATGTCTCCGAAGAGGAGCTGATCAGCGTCGCGCGGTTCGTCATCGACAAGATGAACGTCAACCCCGGGGCTGAATTGTCGATGGTGTTGCTCGACACCGCCGCCATGGCCGACCTGCACATGCGTTGGATGGACCTACCCGGTCCCACCGACGTGATGAGCTTCCCGATGGACGAGCTCGAACCAGGCGGCAGACCCGACGCCACCGAGCCCGGACCATCGATGCTCGGCGACATCGTGTTGTGCCCGCAGTTCGCCGCCGACCAGGCGAAGACCAGGGGCCACGATCTGGAGCACGAACTCGCGTTGCTCACCGTGCACGGTGTGCTGCACCTGCTGGGCTACGACCACGCCGAGCCGGACGAGGAGAAGGAGATGTTTGCGCTGCAACGTCAACTCCTCGACGACTGGTACTCCGATCAGGCCGAGCTCTACCGGCGGAATGTGCAGGCGGAGAAGGATCGTCGGCTGCTGGACAAATCGCGGGCTTACGACGAATCGTGAGTGGTTTAGCTCCTCTGCTGATTGCCATCGCTCTCATTCTGCTCGGTGCTCTGTTTGCGGCGATCGACGCGGCCATCAACACGGTGTCGATCGCGCGGGTCGAAGAACTCGTCCGTGAGGAGCGCCCCGGGGCGATCCGGCTGACCAGGATCGTCAACGAACGCCCGAAGTACATCAATCTGGTGGTCCTGCTGCGGATCGCCTGCGAGGTCACCGCAACGGCGTTGCTGGTGGCCTTCCTGGATGACTTCCTGGGCTTGGATTGGGGGCTGTTCGCGGCGGCAGCCATCATGTTGGTGGTCAGTTTCGTGGCGATCGGTGTGGGTCCCCGAACCTTGGGTCGCCAGCACGCCTACTCGATCGCGCTCGGCGCCGCCGTTCCGCTGCAAGCGATTTCGCTTCTGCTGACCCCGATCAGCCGGCTGCTGATCCTGCTCGGCAATGCGCTGACCCCGGGTCGCGGGTTCCGCAACGGACCATTCGCCTCGGAGATCGAGCTGCGTGAGGTCGTGGACCTGGCCCAGCAGAGCGGTGTGGTGGCCGACGACGAACGCCGGATGATCCAGTCGGTGTTCGAACTCGGCGACACCCCGGCCCGCGAGGTGATGGTGCCCCGCACCGAGATGGTGTGGATCGAGAACGACAAGTCGGCCGGCCAGGCGATCTCCCTGGCGGTGCGCAGCGGCCACTCCCGCGTCCCGGTCATCGGTGAGAACGTCGACGATGTGGTGGGCGTCGTCTACCTCAAGGACCTGATCGAGCGCACCTACTACTCGGGTAGCGATGGACACGACGTCAAGGTGTCCGAGGTGATGCGGCCGGCGGTGTTCGTCCCGGACTCCAAACCGCTCGACGAGTTGCTGCGGGAAATGCAGCGCGACCGCAAACACATGACACTGCTGGTCGACGAGTACGGTGCGATCGCCGGCCTGGTCACCATCGAGGACGTGCTGGAGGAGATCGTCGGTGAGATCGCCGACGAGTACGACGACGACGAAGTGGCGCCGATAGAGAAGATCGGGGACCTCTCCTATCGGCTGTCCACGCGATTGCCGATCGAGGATCTCGGCGAGCTCTACGACGTGGAGTTCGACGACGACCTCGACGTCGACACCGTGGGCGGGTTGCTGGCACTCGAGCTCGGCCGGGTACCGCTACCAGGGGCCGAGGTGGTCTCACACGGGCTGCGGCTGAAGGCTGAAGGAGGCCACGACCATCGTGGCCGGGTACGCATCGGGACGGTGCTGGTCAGCCCCACCGATCCAGGGCATGACACAAAGGAGTCCGGAGAACATGACTGAGCTAGACCCCGAGGACGCCAAGCTGGTGACGCTGGCGCGTGGTGCGATGGGCCGCGCGGAGGCGGGTTCCGGTGCGGCGGTACGTGATCTCGACGGCCGCACCTATGCCGGAGCCCCGGTGACGCTGGCCGCCCTGCGATTGACGGCTTTGCAAGCTGCGGTGGCCACCGCCATTTCCAGTGGCGCAACAGGTTTCGAGGCCGCAGTGCTGGTCGCCGGTGACGCGGCGGACCCCGGCGTGGCCGCGGTCACCGAGTTGTCGCCGACAGCTTCGATCATCGGCACCGACCGGACCGGTACACCGAGATGAACGCCGGAGGCGACCATGAGTGAGTTCCGTTCCGGCTTTGTGTGTTTTGTCGGCAGACCCAACACCGGGAAGTCGACGCTGACCAACGCGCTCGTCGGCACCAAGGTGGCCATCACCTCGAACCGGCCGCAGACCACCCGGCACACCATCCGTGGCATCGTGCACCGGGAGGACTACCAGATCGTCCTCGTCGACACCCCCGGACTGCACCGGCCGCGGACATTGCTGGGGCAGCGGCTCAACGAGCTGGTGAAAGACACCTACTCCGAAGTCGACGTCATCGGGTTCTGCATCCCGGCCGACGAGGGTATCGGTCCCGGTGACCGGTGGATCTTCGAGCAGATCTGTGCGGTGGCGCCCAGGACCACGCTGGTGGTGGTCGTCACCAAGATCGACAAGGTCTCCAAGGAGAAGGTCGCTGCCCAGCTTGTCGCCGCCCAAGAAGCATTCGGCGACAAGGCAGCAGACATCGTTCCGGTGTCGGCGACCAGCGGCGAGCAGGTAGACGTGCTGACCGACGTGCTCGTCTCCCATCTGCAGCCGGGCCCGGCTTTCTACCCGGACGGTGAACTCACCGACGAGCCCGAAGAAGTGCTGATGGCCGAGCTCATTCGGGAAGCTGCCCTCGAAGGGGTTCGCGACGAGCTGCCGCACTCGTTGGCCGTTGTCATCGACGAGGTGGAACAACGTGAGGGGCGTGACGATCTGATCGACGTGCACGCCATCCTGTACGTCGAGCGGGACAGCCAGAAGGGCATCATCATCGGCAAGGGCGGTGCCCGGTTGCGGGAGGTCGGTACCGCGGCCCGGATCCAGATCGAGAAGCTGCTCGGCACAAAGGTGTACCTGCAGCTGCGAGTCAAGATTGCCAAGAACTGGCAGCGTGATCCGAAACAGCTTGGTCGACTGGGCTTTTAGCGCGTAACGATTTTCAGCGCGTAAAGATGCAGTGTGCGGTGCCGCCCATCGGTTCTTCGGCAACCACCTTGCCGTCCAGCACGATCCGGCAGCCGTTACTTCCGGATTTGGTCACCGCGACCACTTGGAACATGTCCTCGTCGGACGCAACTCGCATCTGGCGAGTGAAGGGCGTTACGGTGCCTTCCGGCACGTCGGGGCCTGGCGGATCGGTGGCGATCGAGTAGACGGTGCCCTCACCGGTCACCTCGAACCGAACGGTCGACTGCTGCGCGGCGGCCGGTGCCGGGATCGGGGCATTGCGCTGATAACGCGATCCGGCCGCGGCGTTGTCGGCCAGCGTCGCCGATCGCACCGCCGGAGGCACGCAGATGGTGTCGCCGTCGAAGGCTTCCCGCCACACGTAACCCTGGGAGCAGGACAGGGGCCCGGACCCGGCGTTGGGGTCCCTGTTGGAGGCCGGGTTGGCGTTCTGCTGAGCCACCTGGTCGCGGATTGCGGGGGTGACGCACACGGTGTCGCCGGGTCGAGCCTCCCGCCAGACGAACCCCTGGACGCAGGTGTCGGGGCCGTAGGGGAGTGGATCTGCCTGTGCTGCAACAGGTCCAACGACGCCGGCGAACGCGATGCCGGCCGCGGCGGCCGACGTCAAACGAGTGAGATTCATGAGGATCCTCCAGTTGCCGGCGTGGCCGCGACCGTCGCGGTCCACACAGGGAACCTAGGAAGGATGCGAAAGAGGTCCTAGCGTAGTCGGCTACGCGAGTTCAACGCCGCTGCGCGACTGGCTTGATGTCCCCGCTGACGTGACCGCGCGTCAGCTGCGGGTTACGGCGTCCAGCCCGGGACGTTGCCGAACTCGCGGCCGGGGGCCGGCACCGGTGCGCCGCCGTCGCCCTTGCCGTACACCGCAACCACCACGGAGCGATCCAGCGAGTTCTCCGACCAGACACCGATATCGACATTCGAGCAATCGTGCATGGTCGCGTAGTAATCCGGGCGGTACCACCACTGATTGAGGATCTCGACGCCGTTGATCGCCAGCGCCGGATTGATCGCGACCGTCTCGGCGACCTCACCGTCGTAGCCGGCGTTGCGGGCCCGGTCGGCCACCGTGGAACCGTCGGAACCGATGTCCCCGTTGAGCGCCCGGTTGTTCAGGACATCGTTGGTGTGCCACTGCGCCGCCAGCCGGAGTTTCGGGTTGATCTTGATGCTGGTGGTGCAGCCCGCCTGATGCTGGGCGGTGTAGACGTTGGCGACGACGCCGTCGTTGAGCCGCCGGTTGTCGGCATGCGCGGCGGGTGTCGTGACCAGCGACAGACCCATCGCGGCGAGAACGGGAACGGCGGCGAGGCGCATCACGGTCATGGCAAGCGACATTACGTGAGGTCGGTCGTCGGCTGCGGCAAATCCTTCGGGATAGGGGTGTTCCACCAGATCTCGGGCTGACGTGCCGACCAGCCGGTGACCGCTTCCAGCTCGGCCGCCAGCGACACCAGCAACGGTTCGCTGTCCGCCGGCCCCATCAGCTGCACTCCGATCGGCAGCCCGGTGGAGGTGAATCCCGCGGGGACGCTGATCGACGGCCAGCCCAGCACATTCCACGGCCAGCAGCCCGGGCACGCGGCGATCATGGCCTTGTCGGTGGCCAACGGGGACAAGTTGTCGTACAGATGGACCGGCGGCGGCGGTTGCGCTGTGGTCGGGGCGACGACCACGTCGACGGCATCGAAGACAGCACCGATGCGCCGGTGGGAGCTCACTTCATTGGCGCGCGCCTTGCGCAGCACCTGCTCGGAGAGCAGCCGTCCCATCCGCAGGTTCGACCACGTCCGACGGTCCAGCTCGACACCGTCGCCCATTCGGTCGGCCCAGTCCAGCAGGCCGGAGGTGGAGCGGGCCAGGAAGTTCCACGACAGCCGCAGCCCGTAGTCGGGGTTGCCGTCCACCACGGTGTGGCCGAGGTCGGCGAGCTGGCCCGCCACCGCGCGGAGCGCGCCGCGGATCTCGGGATGCAGCCGGGCCCGGAAACCGGTGAAAGGGAAGCGTGTCGACATCGCGATGCGCAGCTGGCCCGGCCCGCGGCTCACGGCCTCGGTCAGCGACACCGGCTCCGGGGTATGCAGGTCCCCGGCGACATTGCCCGACACCGCGTCGAGCACCAGCGCCGCGTCGGCAACGGTGTGCGCCAACACGCCGTTGACGGTGATGCCGTTGAAAGCCTCGGGCAGCGGCCAGGTGGAGACACGGCCACGCTGCGGTTTGATGCCCACCAGGTTGTTCCACGCCGCCGGGATCCGCACGCTGCCCGCCCCGTCGGACCCGATCGCCGCCGCCACCAGACCGGCCGCCACCGCCGCGGCGCTGCCCCCTGAGGACCCACCGGGGGAGTGCCGGCGATCCCAGGGGTTGTGGGTGTGCCCGAAGCCCGGCCCGCTGGTGAACGGCCACTGCCCGAACTCGCAGGTGTTGGTCTTGCCGACGATCACCGCACCAGCGGCACGTAACCGGCGCACCACCTCGGCGTCGGCCGTCGCCGGCAACACCCGTCCCGTGGTGCCGAAAAAAGTTGGCACACCGGCGATGTCGACGTCGTCCTTGACGGCGATCGGAACCCCGAGCAGCGGGGCGGTGTCACCGGCGCGGCGACGCCGGTCGGCTACGGCGGCCTCGGCCAGCGCCGAGGTGGTCAGAACCGTGCGAAAGGCGTTGAGGGTGGACTGGCTGGCGGTGATCGCATGCAGCGCGTGGCGGACCAGGCCGTCAGAGGTCGCTGTGCCGCTGGCCAGCTGGTAGAGCTGGTCACCGACGGTGGGAAACCGGCCAGTCGAGGTGCGCATCCCGTGGAGACTATCGGCGCGCATCCACGTTTTGTCTCTCTGCAATGCGAAACTGGTGCGATGCGGTTGTACCGGGATCGAGCTGTGGTGCTGCGCCAGCACAAGCTCGGCGAGGCCGATCGCATTGTCACGCTGCTGACCCGCGATCACGGCCTGGTCCGTGCCGTCGCCAAGGGCGTTCGTCGTACCCGCAGTAAGTTCGGTGCCCGGCTGGAGCCCTTCACCCACGTCGACGTCCAACTGCATCCCGGTCGCAATCTCGACATCGTCACCCAGGTGGTTGCCCTCGACGCGTTCGCCGCCGACATCGTGGGGGACTATGGCCGCTACACCACCGCCTGCGCCATCCTCGAGACCGCCGAGCGGCTGGCCGGTGAGGAACGCGCCCCGATGCCGCCGCTGCAGAAGCTGACGGTCGGCGCGCTGCGTGCGGTCGCCGACGACACCCGTCCCCGGGAGTTGCTGCTCGACGCTTACCTGCTGCGGGCCATGGGGGTCGCCGGCTGGGCGCCCGCCCTGACCGAGTGCGCCCGCTGCGCGGCGCCGGGCCCGCACCGAGCCTTCCACGTCGCCGCCGGTGGCAGCGTGTGCCTGCACTGCCGTCCCGCAGGCTCCAGCACACCCCCACAGGGCGTGGTGGACCTGATGGCGGCGTTGCACGACGGTGACTGGGAGCATGCCGAGGCGTCGCCGTCGTCGTACCGCAGTCAGGCCAGCGGACTGGTGGCGGCACATCTGCAGTGGCATCTGGAGCGGCAGCTGCGCACGCTACCCCTGGTGGAACGGGCCTACCGGCCGGATCGCACACTCGCTGATCACCGGGCAGCGTTGGTCGTGCAGGATATCCCCCATGGTTTTGAAACGGGACTCGAAGTCCAGCTACCCCCAGCTGCCTCCGGCTCCTGACGACTATCCGATGTTCCCGGACACCTCGACGTGGCCGGTGGTCTTCCCGCAGCTGCCCGCCGGAACCAATGGGCGCTTCTCCCGGCCGCCGCAGCACACCTCCAAGGCGTCGGCCCCGCAGATCCCGGCCGATCAGGTGCCCAACCATGTCGCCGTCGTCATGGACGGCAACGGCCGCTGGGCCAAACAGCGTGGGCTGGGCCGCACCGAGGGCCACAAGATGGGTGAGGCGGTGCTCATCGACATCACCTGCGGGGCCATCGAGATCGGCGTCAAGCACCTCACGGTGTACGCGTTCTCCACCGAGAACTGGAAACGCAGCGCCGAGGAGGTGCGCTTTCTGATGGGGTTCAACCGCGAGGTGGTGCGCCGCCGCCGGGAGAACCTCGACGCCATGGGTGTGCGGATGCGCTGGGTCGGTTCGCGGCCGCGGATGTGGAGCAGTGTCATCAAGGAGTTCGACATCGCCGAGCAGATGACCGTCGACAACGACGTCATCACCGTGAACTATTGCGTGAACTACGGCGGGCGTACCGAAATCGTCGAGGCCACGCGCCAACTTGCGGAGCTGGCCGTCGAGGGCAAGATCAACCCGGCCCGAATCAGCGAAGCCACCATTGCCAAACACCTGCATCGTCCCGACATCCCCGACGTCGACCTGTTCATCCGGACCTCCGGTGAGCAGCGGGCGTCGAACTTCCTGCTGTGGCAGGCGGCCTACGCTGAGTATGTGTTCCAGGACAAGCTGTGGCCGGATTACGATCGCCGCGACCTGTGGGCCGCGTGCGAGGAGTACGTGTCGCGAAACAGGCGCTTCGGCAGAGCCGAATGATGTTCGTCGGCGGCGCCTGATGACGACCTTGCTGGAACGGCTGGCCTCGGCGCTGTCACCGGCGCTGGATGTCGTCGCCGAGCCCGACGGGGCGCTGACGGTCAGCCGGCCGGGCACTGTTGCCTCGCTGCGGGTGGTGACGATCATCGAAGGCCTGGAGATGGTGTCGCTGACCCAGCCACTGGCCTGGGACCTTCCGCTGAACGCCAAGGTGCGGGAGCGAGTGACGCAGCAGGCCAGTAAGACGCTGCTGGGCACGGTGGCGTTGGTCGAGAAGACGGTGCCGACCCCGGCCAATGGCGCGTCGGCAACATCGGCCACTCGCAGATCCACGGTGAAAAAATGTGGAGATGTGTTGCTGCGCTACAACTTTCCCGCCGCAGGGCTCTCCGAGGAGGCGTTGCGGACGCTGATCCTGATGGTGCTGGCTGCCGGCGCCGACGTCCGCGAGGCGCTCAGCTAGCTGAGCACCCCCGGCAGGTGCCGAAGATCTCGACGGTGTGGCTGACGTCGCCGAATCCGTGCTCGGCGGCCACCTCGGCGGCCCATGTCTCGACTTCGGGGCCTTCGACTTCCACCGTGGCGCCGCACTCGCGGCACACCAGGTGGTGATGGTGGTGCGTCGAACAGCGGCGGTATACCGATTCACCGGTGTCGGTGCGCAGCATGTCGACCTGTTCGGCCGTCGACATGGCCTGGAGGGTGCGGTACACCGTGGTCAGACCGATGTTCTCGCCGCGGCGGCGCAGCTCGTCGTGTAGCTCCTGCGCTGACTTGAACTCGTCGAGCGTGTCCAGAAGCTCGGTGATGGCGGCGCGTTGTTTGGTTGCGCGGGTGCGCACTTCGGTACCGGTCACGGATGGTCCTCTCCGGCGTGGGCCACGGCATCGAGGACGATGTGCGCCAGATGCTGGTCGACCAGGCGGTACATCACCTCCCGACCGGCGCGTTCCCCGGCGACCACCCCGGTGGATTTCAGGATGCGCAGATGCTGGCTGACCAGCGGTTGCGGCACTCTCAGGGCGTCGACGAGCTCGTGCACACAGCGTGCGGACTCCAGCAGCTGCAGGACGATAGCGATGCGCACCGGCGCCGCCAGGGCGCGCAGGATTTCACCGGCCCCGTCGAGGATCTCCCTGGGTGGCAGGGCAGGGTAGGTGGTGCCGGGCTGCGAATGCTCGTGTTCGAGCTCGCCATGGGTCGCGGTGGACACGGTGCGGCATCTCCTCTAATGGAAATCGTTTTCACTACCACTGTCGCATGCAAAATCGTGCATGTCAAAGGTTGGGTCTCTTTTGCTTCCGGCCGAGCTTGAACTGTGGGCGGTAATTGCGGCTCGATCCCGCCCACACGTCAAGTTCGACGCCCGGCCGTCAACCTCGATGCCGTCTCCAGCGCATCCTGCACCCGTCGGACAATCTGCACCTCCAGGTCCTCGGCGACAACCCGGACCACGATCCAGCCCAGTCGCTCGAGCTCCTCGAGTCGGCGCACGTCTCGGACATACTGCCGTCGGTCTGTTCGGTGGTGGTCGCCGTCGTACTCGACGGCCACCATGAACTCTGCCCATCCCATGTCGAGCCGGGCCACGAAGCGGCCGTCGGCGAACACCTCGAGCTGCGTCTGAGGTTCCAGCCCGTGACGCCTCAGTAGCAGTCGCAGCCACGTCTCCTTCGGGGACTCCGCACCGGCATCCGCGAGCGCCAGTACGGCATCCAGCTGTCGCAGGCCCCGGACGCCGCGATGGTCTGCAGCCAGCGCCTCGATATCGGCGACCTTGACTCCGGTGGCGCTCATCAGGGCGTCAACGCGGGCCACCGCGACGGGTAACGGTCCGCGGCGAGCCAGGTCGAAGGCGGTGCGGGCCGGCGATGTCACCGGCATCCCGCGGACCACGCGGGTCTCGTTCTCCGGCAGGCCGGCCTGATAGGTGTGAATGCCCCGTGGCGGCCGGGCGTTGGCGGCGTACAGCTCGATCGCGGCACGACGGTCGACCCAGCGTGCGCCGAGCATCGCGGCCGCAGCCTGGCCGGCGATCACCGCCCGCCTTCGAGACCACAGCCAGGCAGCGTGGGCGCGGAGCTCCAGAGTCTGTTCGGCGTGGCGGTCGAGATAGACGCCGGGGAAGAGCCGACGGTAGTTGTGGCGCAGCTGATGACGGTTGATCCGGCCCGACGCCAGCGCCTCGGCGCCGAGAAAGGGAGCGGCCATACTCATGCCCGCAACTCTGGCGGCCGGCGGCCCCGGCGGTCTTCCACTATCCACAGCCGACACCCGCGACTGGAACCCGCTGCGAGCTCCCAGCGTCAGGCACCCGCCGCGAGCTTGAACTGAGGGCGGGATCTGCCCGGAAATCGCGCCCACGTTTCAACCTCGGCGCCCGAAGCGCAGCCTCGGCAGCGAAGCGCAATGTCAGCGCCGCCGGTGTCATCGAAGCCTGGGCCGGACCCCGCCGAAGCCTCCACTAGGCTGGACAGGTTGCTGTCCACCTAAACAGGAGTACTCGAGCATCGTGGCGTCCGTCATCGACACCATCGCCAATCTGGCCAAACGGCGCGGCCTCGTCTTCCAGTCCGGCGAGATCTACGGCGGCACGAAGTCGGCCTGGGACTACGGCCCACTCGGCGTCGAGCTCAAGGAGAACATCAAGAAGCAGTGGTGGCGCTCGGTGGTCACCAGCCGCGACGACGTCGTGGGCCTCGACAGCGCGATCATCCTGCCGCGCCAGGTCTGGGTGGCCTCAGGTCACGTCGAGGTCTTCAATGATCCGCTGGTGGAGTGCCTGAACTGCCACAAGCGGCATCGGCAGGACCACATGCAGGAGGCGTACGCAGAAAAGAAGGGTCTCGACAACCCTGACGACGTGGCGATGACCGAGGTCGTCTGCCCGGACTGCGGCACCAAGGGGCAGTGGACCGAGCCGCGCGACTTCAACATGATGCTGAAGACCTACCTGGGCCCGATCGAGTCCGAGGAAGGCTTGCACTATCTGCGCCCGGAGACGGCGCAGGGCATCTTCGTCAACTTCGCCAACGTGGTGACGACCGCGCGCAAGAAGCCGCCGTTTGGCATCGGCCAGATCGGCAAGAGCTTCCGCAACGAGATCACCCCCGGCAACTTCATCTTCCGCACCCGCGAGTTCGAGCAGATGGAGATGGAGTTCTTCGTCGAGCCGTCGACGGCTCCGGAATGGCACAAGTACTGGATCGACACCCGGCTGCAGTGGTACGTCGACCTCGGCATCGACCGCGACAACCTTCGCCTGTACGACCATCCGAAGGAGAAGCTGTCGCACTACTCCGACGGCACGGTCGACATCGAGTACAAGTTCGGCTTCGCCGGCAATCCCTGGGGTGAGCTCGAAGGCATCGCCAACCGCACCAACTTCGACTTGACCACGCACTCAAAGCATTCCGGTGTCGACCTGTCGTTCTACGATCAGGCCGCCGACACCCGCTTCGTGCCGTATGTCATCGAGCCCGCGGCCGGTCTGACCCGCTCGCTGATGGCGTTCCTGGTCGACGCCTACCACGAGGACGAGGCCCCCAACGCCAAGGGCGGCGTCGACAAGCGCACCGTGCTCAAACTCGATCCGCGGCTGTCACCGGTCAAGGCGGCAGTGCTGCCGTTGTCCCGGCATGCCGACCTGTCACCGAAGGCCCGTGACCTGGCGGCCGAGCTGCGCAAGTCCTGGAACATCGAGTTCGACGACGCCGGCGCCATCGGTCGCCGGTACCGCCGCCAGGACGAGATCGGGACCCCGTTCTGTGTGACGCTGGACTTCGATTCGCTCGACGATCACGCCGTCACCATCCGTGAGCGGGACGCCATGACCCAGGAGCGGGTGGCCATCGACGCGGTCAGCGACTACCTCGCGGTGCGACTCAAGGGCTGCTGACCCGGTTCGCGCCGGTGGCGGCCGGTCAGAAC
>NZ_JBARXZ010000215.1:0-19651 GCF_049647605.1 Mycobacterium sp.
GCGTCGTTGACGCTGGTGCACAGGACGGCGGGGAACGGCGACGGAGCCCACCGCGGGTGGTAGTTCAGGAACGGGGAGGTGGCCCCGTGCCTGGCCAGCACCTCGGCGGCGACCGCATCGAGGTCGCGGGTGCTGCGGCCCGGTGCTGCGTAGTCGGCCACGGCGCGCAACGCCTCGGCGACCACCGCGCCGGCGGCGGCCATCAGCTCGATCTCGGACGGCTTTTTCAGGTCAACCATGAATAGTGATCTACCTCACGTGTGATGTGGATAACCCGGCTGGCGCACACTGGCGCAAAAACCTGGTTGAATCCTGGGACCGCGGGTACTGTCATTGGACAGCAAGCTTACAAATGTAAACCTCAGGGGAGGCGTCCCATGGCTGTCAAGACTGCTCGGACCCGCATCATCCGGCGCTGGCGCAACAACATGGAAGTGCGCGACGACCGGGAATATGTCGACATGCTCACCACACTGTCGGAGGGGTCGGTGCGGCGCAACTTCAATCCCTACACCGATATCGAATGGGATTCCCCGGAATTCACGGTGACACCCGATGACGAGCGGTGGATCCTGACCGCAACCGACCCGCTGGGCAGGCACCCCTGGTACCAGGCACAGTCGAAACAACGTCAGATCGAGATCGGCATGTGGCGCCAGGCCAATGTCGCCAAGGTGGGACTGCACTTCGAGTCGATCCTCATCCGCGGGCTGATGAACTACGCCTTCTGGGTGCCCAACGGCTCGCCGGAGTACCGGTACTGCCTGCACGAATCGGTCGAAGAGTGCAACCACACCATGATGTTCCAGGAGATGGTGAACCGGATCGGCGCCGACGTCCCGGGGATGCCCCGCATGCTCAAGTGGCTGTCCCAGTTCATTCCGCTGGCAGCCGGGCCGCTGCCGATCGTGTTCTTCTTCGGTGTGCTCGCCGGCGAAGAGCCCATCGATCACACCCAGAAGAACGTGCTGCGCGAGGGCAAGGCCCTGCACCCCATCATGGAGCGGGTGATGGCCATCCATGTGGCCGAGGAAGCGCGACACATCTCCTTCGCCCACGAGTACCTGCGCAAGCGGGTGCCGCACATGAGCCGCGGCAAACGTTTCTGGCTGTCGCTGCACGTGCCGATCATCATGCGGGTGCTGTGTCAGGCGATTGTGGTGCCGCCCAAGGCATTCTGGAAAGAATTCGACATCCCTCGGTCGGTGAAGAAGGACGTCTTCTTCGGGTTGCCGGAGTCCCGGCAGTTCCTGCGGGACATGTTCGGTGATGTCCGGATGCTGTGCGGGGAAACCGGACTGATGAATCCCGTTGCCCGGTTGATCTGGCGGATCTGCAAGATCAACGGCCCGGCATCGCGGTACCGCAGTGAGCCGCAGCGCGGCCACCTGGCGGTTGCGGCTCCGCAGTCCGAATCGGTTCCCGCCTAGGAGGGCCGGCGCCCATGCCGCACATTGTCACCCAGTCGTGCTGTAGCGACGGGTCCTGCGTCTACGCCTGCCCGGTGAACTGCATCCATCCGTCGCCGGATGAGCCGGGTTTTGCCACCGCTGAGATGCTCTACATCGATCCGGACGCGTGCGTCGACTGCGGGGCGTGTGTCAGCGCGTGCCCGGTCGGAGCCATCGCCCCGGATTCCCGGCTACGGCCTGAGCAGCTGCCGTTCATCGAACTCAACGCCGCTTTCTACCCGAAGCGTGACGGCAAGCTGCCGCCGACATCGCAGCTGGCGCCGGTGCTGCCGGCACCGGTGGTGAACCAGGGCCGGGCGCCGCTGACCGTCGCGATCGTGGGGTCGGGGCCCGCGGCGATGTATGCCGCCGACGAGCTGTTGACCCAGCCTGGGGTGCGGGTCAACATGTTCGAGAAGCTGCCCACGCCATATGGTTTGGTGCGCGCGGGGGTGGCCCCTGATCATCAGAGCACCAAACGGGTGACGCGGCTGTTCGACACGATCGCCCGGCGGCGCGGTTTCACCATGTTCCTGAATGTCGAGATCGGACGGCATGTGCAGCACGACGAGCTGCTGGCCCACCATCACGCGGTGCTCTACGCCGTGGGAGCGCCGAACGATCGCAGGCTCGACGTCGAGGGAATGGAACTGACGGGCACCGGGACGGCCACCGAAGTGGTCGCCTGGTTCAACGGTCACCCCGACTTCGCCACGCTCCCTGTCGATCTGAGTGGCGACCGGGTGGTGATCGTGGGCAACGGCAACGTCGCCCTGGATGTGGCCCGGATCCTGACCGCCGATCCCGACGAGCTGGCGCGCACCGATATCGCCGACCACGCGCTGGCTGCGCTGCGGGACTCCAAGGTGCGTGAAGTGGTGATCGTCGCCCGCCGCGGCCCGGCGCACTCGGCGTTCACGCTGCCCGAGCTGATCGGGCTCACCGGTGTTGGCAACGGACCCGCCGTGGTGCTCGACGCCCGGGATCACGAGCGGGTTCAGCGCGACCTGGGGCGTGCCGAGGATCCGCTGACCCGCGCCAAGCTGGAGATCCTCACCAAGCTCGCTGACAGCTCGGCGCCGAGCTCCAGGCCCCGGATCCGGCTGGCCTACGAACTGACCCCGCGCCGGGTGCTCGGCGAGAACCGCGTCCGCGCAGTCGAATTCACGGTCACCGGTTCTGATGACGTGGAAACGATGGACGCCGGCCTGTTGCTGACGTCGATCGGCTACCGGGGCAAGCCGGTCGACGGGCTGCCCTTCGACGAAGAGTTGGCGATTGTCCCCAACGACGGGGGCCGGGTCACTGTCGGGACGTACGTGGCCGGCTGGATCAAGCGTGGCCCCACCGGGTTCATCGGCACCAACAAGTCGTGCGCCCAGGAGACGGTTCAGCATCTGGTGGCCGACTACAACCTGGGGGCACTGGCCGATCCCGTTTTGCGCCCCGGTGCGATCGAACGACTGGTGCGCGGTCGGCAGCCCGATGTCGTGGACGCGGCGGGCTGGCTGAACATCGACGCCGACGAGATCGCCAGGGGTGCGTCCGCCGGTCGTCCGAGGAACAAGTTCACGACCGTCGACGAAATGCTGACCTCTGCTGCGGCTGCGCCTAAAAGCACTGTGCGGCAGCGGATGCGGGAGACGTTCGGGCGTGGCGTCCGGATCTGACCCGAACGCCACGAGCCGATCCGATGCCGATCAGGCGTGCTGCCGGTCGAGTCTGGCGGCCCGGGCGGCCCAGCGGCCTCCTTCGGAGAACACCTCCACCGGGTGGGCAAAAGCCTCAGATACCGCGGCGCTGGTCAGCGTCGTCTCGATCGGGCCCTGCGCGACGATCCGGCCCTGTGCGAGCAGCAGCACGTGGGTGGTGGCACTGGGGAGTTCCTCGAGATGATGGGTGACGGTGATCGACGCCAGTTCCGGGTGAGCCTGCACCAGGGCATCGACCGTTTCCAGGAGTTGCTCGCGGGCGGCCAGATCGAGTCCGGTGGAGGGCTCGTCGAGTAACAGCAGGCGGGGCCGGCCCACCAGTGCGCGGGCGATCAGCGCGCGTCCCCGCTCACCCTGCGACAGCGTGGGCCAGCGCTCTTCGGCCCGGTGACGCAATCCCAGGGTGTCGATCAGGGAATCCACGCGGGCCAGTTCCTCGGCATCGGGCTGCCAGCGCATCGGGATGTCGATGGTGCCGGTGATTCCGGTCAGCACCACTTCGCGCAATCTGAGCGGGAAATCCAGCGGGTGGCGCGGGTTGACGTGACCGATCGTCCGGCGCAACTGCGCCAACTCGACCTTGCCGAGTTGGCCGCCGAGCACTCGCACCACGCCTGACGTGGGAAAGGTCTCAGCGCCGCAGAAGCCGAGGATCGTGGTCTTGCCCGCCCCATTGGGGCCCAGCAGCGCCCAGTGCTGGCCCTGCGCAACGGTGAAGGAG
Organism: Mycobacterium sp.; assembly: GCF_049647605.1. Classification (GTDB taxonomy): domain Bacteria; phylum Actinomycetota; class Actinomycetes; order Mycobacteriales; family Mycobacteriaceae; genus Mycobacterium. Next base: position 3,885 of record NZ_JBARXZ010000215.1, read on the forward strand.
ATTCCGTCGAGAATCTGCTTGCCGTTGCGCCGGAAGGTCACATCCTGCAATTCGATTACGTCGCGCATCTCACCAGCTTGCTAGATGGTCTCGGGGCGCGGAAACCGAGGTGGTCGGTACCGCTAGACGGCCGAACTCCGCACCACCGAAGACCACCCGGCCACCGATTCCGGTTTCCGGGGTTCGGGCCCGACATAGATCGCCGACGGGCGGACCAGCTTGCCGAGGCGCTTCTGCTCCAGGATGTGGGCGCACCACCCGGCGGTGCGGCCGCAGGTGAACATGGCGGGCATCATCTGTGGCGGCACCTGGGCGAAGTCCAAGATCACCGCGGCCCAGAACTCGACGTTGGTCTCGATGGCCCGGTCCGGGCGCCGTTCCCGCAACTCGGCCAGCGCGGCCTGCTCCAGCGCGGCAGCGACTTCGTAGCGTGGCGCGCCGAGCCGTTTGGCGGTGGCGCGCAGCACCCGGGCGCGGGGATCCTCGGCGCGGTAGACGCGGTGGCCGAACCCCATCAGCTTTTCGTTGCGGTCCAGGATGCCCTTGACCACGCCCCGGGCGTCGCCGGTCTGCTCGGCCTCGGTGATCATCGGGATCACCCGGGCGGGAGCGCCGCCGTGCAGCGGCCCGCTCATCGCGCCGATCGCCCCGGACAGTGCGGCGGCCACATCGGCCCCGGTCGAGGCGATCACCCGGGCGGTGAAGGTGGAGGCGTTCATCCCGTGTTCGGCCGCCGACACCCAGTAGGCGTCGATGGCCTCGACGTGCCGCGGGTCCGGTTCGCCCTGCCAGCGGGTCATGAAACGTGATGTGATGGTGCTGCATTCGTCGATCACGCGCTGCGGCACGGCCGGTTGATGGATGCCCCGTGCGGACTGGGCCACGTAGGACAGCGCCATCACCGAGGCCCGGGCCAGCTGGTCACGCGCGGTCTCGTCGTCGATGTCGAGCAGGGGAGCGTAGCCCCAGATCGGTGCCAGCATCGCCAGACCGGCCTGCACGTCAACACGGACGTCGCCGGTGTGGATGGGCAGCGGGAACGGCTCGGCAGGAGGCAACCCGCGGCCGAACTCGCCGTCGACCAACAATGCCCAGACATCGCCGAAGGTGACGCCGTCGGCTACCAGGTCCTCGATGTCGACGCCGCGGTACCGCAGTGCGCCACCGTCCTTGTCCGGCTCGGCGATCTCCGTCGAGAACGCGACCACACCCGCCAAGCCGGGCACAAAATCCTTGGGCACGTCAGTCATGGCGCCGATTGTCGCACCTCACATCACGGCCTCTGCTACTGCCCGTGAACAGTCGGTGACGTGGGGTGCAACGTTGGTAGGCGTACCGTTACGCCGGTGGTGGAACCTGAACACGATCGCCTTGCGGCGATGCGGGTCGAATATGGCTCCGTCGAGAAGGACGGCAGTCCCGATCTGGACGGCAGCTGGTTGGGGCCGGAGCCAGGACAAGCGTGGCTTCCGTTGCTGCGCAACTGGATCGCCGACGCCGAACGTGCCGGTGTCGCCGAGCCCAACGCGATGGTGGTGGCGACGGTGCGCGCCGGGCGCCCGGTGAGCCGATCGGTGCTCTGCAAGAGCGTCGATGAGACGGGAATCACGTTCTTCACCAACTACGACTCCGACAAGGGCGACGAGCTCGCGCAGACGCCGTTCGCCGCTGTCACGTTCCCGTGGTACCAACTCGGCCGTCAGGTGCACCTGCGCGGACCTGTCACCAAGGTCGACCGCGCCGTCACCGAGGATTACTGGTCCAAGCGTCCCCGCGGCTCGCAGCTCGGCGCCTGGGCCTCACACCAGTCCCGGCCGGTCGAATCCCGGGCGGCGCTGCTGAAACAGCTTGCCGAGGCCACCGGCCGCTTCGCCGACCAACAGCAGGTGCCCGCCCCGCCGAACTGGGGTGGATATCTGATTGCCCCCGAGGTCGTCGAGTTCTGGCAGGGTCGAGAGAACCGGGTGCACAACCGAATTCGGGTCACCCCGGGTAGTGGGCTGGTCGAGCGTCTGCAGCCGTGAGGCTGTTCGCCGACACCACACCGCTGCGGCATCGGGACTTCCGCCGGTTGTGGTGGGCGGGGATCCCGACCGTCATCGGGGCCAACCTCACCATTTTTGCGGTTCCGGTCCAGGTCTACTCCCTGACACAGAGCTCGGCCTATGTCGGATTGGCCGGCCTGTTCGCGCTGGTGCCGCTGGTGGTCTTCGGGTTGTGGGGCGGTGCGCTGGCCGACGCGATGGACCGTCGGGTGCTGCTGATCATCGCGTCGTGCGGGCTGGCGGTGTCGTCGGTGCTGCTGTGGGTGCAGGCGGCCCTGCACCTGGACAACGTGTGGCTGGTGTTGTGTTTGCTTGCGCTGCAACAGGCGTTCTACGCGGTCAATTCGCCGACCCGGTCCGCGGCCATTCCGCGCATCCTGCCCGGCGACCAGGTCGCGGCGGCCAATGCGCTCAACATCACCGTCACCCAGTTCGGTGCCATTGCCGGACCGTTGCTGGCCGGTCTGCTGCTCGCCTTCGTCGACCTCTCGACGCTGTACCTGATCGACGCCGTCACCTGCCTGCTGCCGATCTGGGCGACGTTCCGGCTCGCGGCGATGCCGCCGCTGGCTGTCGGGGACGCCGCGAAGGCGGCCTCCCGGCTGGGCCTGCGGGCGGTGTTCGACGGATTCCGGTATCTGGCGGGTAACACCGTGGTGCTGATGTCGTTTGTCGTCGATCTGATCGCGATGATCCTCGGGATGCCGCGGGCACTGTTTCCGCAGATGGCTCACGAGAGCTTCGGTGGACCGGTCAACGGCGGCACGACCATGGCGCTGTTGGCCGCGGCGATGGCCATCGGTGCGGTGGCCGGCGGGGTGTTCTCCGGCTGGCTGCCGCGGGTCCGCAGGCAGGGGTTGGCGGTGGTCGTCGCGATTGTGGTGTGGGGTGTTGCGGTCACCGGGTTCGGGGTGGCGGCCGGGTTCGCCGGCGGGCACGCCGGTGTGCTGCTGTGGGTGGCGATTGCGTGCCTGGCGATCGGCGGGGCCGCCGACATGGTGTCTTCGGTGTTCCGCAACACGATCTTGCTGCAGGCGGCTTCCGACGAGCTGCGCGGCCGTCTGCAGGGCGTGTACATCGTCGTTGTGGCAGGTGGGCCGCGGATCGCCGACGTGCTGCATGGTGCCGCCGCAGCTTCGGCCGGCACCGCGGTCGCGGCGGCCGGTGGCGGGGTGCTGGTGGTGGTCGGTGTGGTGATCGCCGTGGTGGCGGTGCCGGCGTTTGTGCGCTACCGCGTCGGGTCGGTGCAACCGGCAGGCGGTGACAAAGGATGACGACTGCAAGTTGCGGATATCGGCAGTTAGCCACGCGCTGATCTGTTCCCCGGTTACCATGCGGGATCGTGGCGGAAGTGCGGGAAGAGACCATGCCTGGACTGCGTGAACGCAAGAAACAGCGCACCAGGTCGACGTTGATCGACGCGGCGGTACAGCTTTGCCTCACACAGGGCTACGAGCGCACCACAGTCGAGCAGATCGCCGCGGCCGCCGAGGTGTCGCCGCGGACGTTCAGCCGGTATTTCGCCACCAAGGATGCCGTGGTGATGACTCTGCTCGAAGACCTGGTCGACGCGGTGGTCGCCGAGCTGGCCCAGGTGCCGTATTCGGTGCCGGTGCTGGAGGCGCTGTATCGGGCGCACGTCACGGTGCTGCGGGGGGTGGCGGCGGGCGCGGTGCCGGCGCTGACTGCCGAGCGCATCGTGTTGATGCTGCGGATCATCAACTCCACGCCCGCATTGACGGCCGCCGCCACCGACTTCCGGCCGACGGCGACAGTGACGGCTCTGGCCGACCGGATGGCCACCGACATCTCCGACCGTCGCGTCTGGATGGTGATGTCGGTGTGGTCGTCGATCATCGTCACCGCCTGTGGGGACCTGGCGACCGACTGCGAGGGCCAGGTCCTGGGTCCCGAGCTGATGATGTCGCGTCTGGAGGACATGTTTGCCGACTTCGTGCACCTCACGGCCGCCCTGGGCAACTGAGCCGCGGCTGCGGTCGCCGATGCGGTTAGAGTTTTGGTCGTGGGTGATGACGCCGCGGACCTGATCCCCGGCCTGCGTGAACGCAAGAAGCTTCGCACCCGTTCGACGCTGGTGGATGCGGCGGCAGAATTGTGTCTGGCGCAGGGGTATGACAACACCACCGTCGAGCAGATCGCCGCGGCCGCCGAGGTCTCGCCACGCACCTTCAGTCGGTATTTTCCGACCAAAGACGCGGTGATCACGGCGATCATCGAGGATGTTGCCCGTTTTGTGGCCGCCGAGCTGGCGGACCAGCCCGCCGATATCACCGAGTACGAGGCGTTGCTGCGTGCTCACCTCGCGGCGCTGCAACCCGATCCGGATTGTGGGCGGACGGCGATCTTCCACCGGATGGCGGCGTTGATACAGATCGTCAACTCCTCGGCGAACCTGGTGCTGTCGAACATCCCGTTCAGTCAGGACCCGGACCGGTTTCCCACCCTGGTCGAGACGGCCAAGCGGATGCGGTTGCCCACCGGCCACGACGCGGTCCTCATGGTGATCGAAAGTTGGACCGCCGTGATGAACACCGCGTGCCGCGGGCTGGGAACACCGGGACAGCCGCCGATCGAGCCCGGCATCGTCTGCGACCGGATCACCGCTGCTTACGAGCTGTTCACCAGGAGCTGGCAGCCCTGGACGGCGTCGGTGGAAGCCAACAGGGAGCCCCCCGGAGGCGCGCTCGGACCGTAGCGACTACCTTTCTAAGTACAGACAGCATGGTCGCTGCCGACAAGCGTAGAAGGGGTTCTTTGTGGCCGACAGTTCATCCCAGGACACCGCCACCCTCCGCTACCCGGGTGGTGAAATCGACCTGGACATCGTCCACGCGACCGACGGCGATGATGGCATCGCGCTCGGGTCGCTGCTTTCCAAGACCGGGTACACGACGTTTGACGGCGGCTTTGTCAACACCGCTTCGACCAAATCGGCGATCACTTATATCGACGGTGACGCCGGTATCTTGCGGTATCGCGGTATCCCGATCGAGCAGCTTGCCGAAAAGTCGACGTTCATCGAGGTCAGCTATCTGCTGATCTACGGTGAATTGCCGACCAAGGACGAGCTGGAGGCGTTCACCACCCAGATCCAGCGGCACACGCTGCTCCACGAGGATCTCAAGCGGTTCTTCGACGGCTTCCCGCGCAATGCACATCCGATGCCGGTGCTCTCCAGTGCTGTCAATGCGTTGAGTGCCTACTACCAGGATTCGCTGGATCCGTTCGATCCCAAGCAGGTCGAACTGTCGACGATCCGGTTGCTGGCCAAGCTGCCGACCATCGCCGCCTATGCCTACAAGAAGTCCGAGGGGCAGCCGTTCCTGTACCCGGACAATTCGCTCACGCTGGTCGAGAACTTCCTGCGGATGACGTTCGGCTTCCCGGCCGAGCCCTACGAGGTGGACCCGGAGATCGTCCGGGCCCTGGACATGCTGTTCATCTTGCACGCCGATCACGAGCAGAACTGCTCGACTTCGACGGTGCGTCTGGTCGGCTCGTCGCAGGCCAACCTCTTCACGTCGATCTCCGGTGGTATCAACGCGTTGTGGGGCCCGCTGCACGGCGGCGCCAACCAGGCGGTGCTGGAGATGCTGACCAAGATCCGCGATGGCAGCGACGACGTTTCGACCTTTGTGAAGCGCGTGAAGGACCGCGAGGACGGTGTGAAGCTGATGGGCTTCGGTCACCGCGTGTACAAGAATTACGATCCGCGCGCCCGCATCGTCAAAGAGCAGGCTGACAAGATCCTGGGCAAGATTGGCGTGCAGGATCCGTTGCTCGACATTGCCAAGGAACTCGAGGAGATCGCGCTCACCGACGATTTCTTCGTGGAGCGCAAGCTCTACCCGAACGTCGACTACTACACCGGCGTGATCTACCGCGCGATGGGCTTCCCGACCCGGATGTTCACGGTGCTGTTTGCTCTCGGGCGGCTCCCGGGCTGGATCGCGCACTGGCGGGAGATGCACGGCGAGCCGAACAAGATCGGGCGTCCGCGCCAGATCTACACCGGCTACACCGAGCGCGATTTTGTCGACATGGGCGACCGCTAGCCGCTACCGGCGAGCGCGCGCGTCTGTACGGCCCCACCCGGCGTGTCGTGTACAACCGCGTGCGCTCGGCTTGCTTGTCCAATAGTTGTGGATACACAATTGTTGTGTGAATAAAAGTGTTGAGCAGCTCAGTGGCCGCCGCAAGGCGATCATCCTGTTCTCGTGCTGCCTCAGCCTGCTGATCGCGTCGATGGACGCCACCATCGTGAACGTCGCATTGCCCAGCATCCGCGCTGACCTGGATGCGACGGCACCCCAATTGCAATGGGTCATCGACATCTACACCCTGGTGCTGGCCTCACTGCTGCTGGTCGCCGGCGCCACCGCCGACCGATTCGGCCGCCGCACCGTCTTCCAGATCGGGCTGTTGCTGTTCGCGCTGGCGTCGCTGTTGTGCAGCCTGGCCCCCAGTATCGAGATGCTGATCGCGGCCCGGTTGCTGCAGGCGGTCGGCGCGTCGATGCTCAACCCGGTGGCGATGTCCATCATCACAGGAGTCTTCACCGGCCGGGTCGAACGAGCCCGGGCGATCGGGATGTGGGGTGGGGTGGTCGGTATCGCGATGGCAGTGGGGCCCATCGCCGGCGGCGCACTCATCACCTATCTGGACTGGCGGGCGGTGTTCTGGATCAATCTGCCGGTCTGCGCATTTGCGTTGGTGCTGACGATGGTCTTTGTCCCGCAGAGCAAGTCGGCGACCATGCGTGATCTCGACCCCGTCGGCCAGATCCTGGGAATGGTGTTCCTCTTCGGCATGGTGTTCGTGCTGATCGAAGGTCCGGGACTGGGGTGGGGTGACGGCATCACCGTCACGGTGCTGATCGTCAGCATCGTGGCGTTCTCCGCGTTCCTGCGCTACGAGTCCCGGCGCCGCGACCCCTTCATCGACTTGCGGTTCTTTCGCAGTATCCCGTTCGCCTCGGCCACGGTCATCGCGGTATCGGCTTTTGCCTCCTGGGGCGCCTTCCTGTTCATGACGGCGTTGTACCTCCAGGGTGTCCGCGGGCTGAACGCGCTGGAGGCAGGCCTGTTGTACTTGCCGATTGCCCTTGGCGCCCTGGTCTTCTCGCCGCTGAGCGGTCGGATGGTGGGTCGTTTCGGCCCGCGGCCCTCGCTGCTGGCATCGGGAATCCTGCTGACGACGGCCTCGGTGCTGCTGATCTTCATCGGTCCGGGAACCCCGATGTGGCAGCTGTTGGTGGTTTTTGCCGTGTTCGGTATCGGCTTCGCCCTGGTCAACGCTCCCATCACCAACACGGCGGTCAGTGGGATGCCCACGGACCGAGCGGGAGCCGCGTCGGCAGTGGCTTCGACCAGCCGGCAGGTCGGGGTGAGTATCGGTGTGGCACTGTGTGGTTCGGTAGCCGGTGGCGCCCTGGCGGCCACGGAGGCCGATTTCGCTTCGGCTGCCAGGCCGTTGTGGTCCATCTTGGTGGCCCTGGGTGTGACAATCCTGGGGCTGGGACTGTTCTCGACGTCGGAGCGCGCGCGGCGTTCGGCACAGCAGGTGGCTCCGTTGATCGCCGGACACGCGTCGGCCGACCGGGAGGTGAGGGTGGATGCAACACGACCGCTCGGCTGACGAGGTGTGGAAAGACCTGCTTCGCTTTGTCTTCGACAACCGTGACACCTGGCGGCATGCTGTCGTCGATGCCTGCGGGCTGCCCTTTTCGCGGATCCGGATCCTGAAGAGGCTGGCTGGTTCGTCCCTGTCCATGAAGCAGGTCGCCGAGAACACGACGATGGATGCTCCCGCTGCAACGGTGGCCGTCAACGACCTCGAGGCCCGCGGGCTCGTGACACGGGAGATCGACCCGTCGAACCGGCGTTGCAAACTGGTGTCCCTGACCGACGAGGGCCGGGCGATGCTGGCCACGGTCGAGGCAGTCGAGGATCCGGCCCCCGAGTCGATGTCGGTGTTGGACGACGACGATCTTGCCGCGCTGCGCAGGATCTTGGACAAGCTCGGCGGCAGCTGAGCGCTACCGGCCGGCCAGCACCGCCATCGCGGCATTGTGGCCGCCGACCCCGGATACTGCGCCGCCTCGCCGGGAACCGGATCCGCACAACAGGATCCGGGTGTGCTCGGTGGCCACGCCCCATTGCCGGGCCGGGGTGTCCAGGGGTTCGTCGTCGTCGGCAAACGGCCACGACAGCGCGCCGTGGAAGATGTTGCCCGCCGTCATTCCCAGGGTGGTCTCCAGGTCGGCCGTGGTCTTGGCCTCCACACAGGGCCGGCCGTTGCCGTCGGTCATCACGACGTCCTGAATGGGTTCGGCAAGAACGGAATTCAGCGATGCCAACGCAGCGTCGGTGAGCGCGGTCCGCATCTGGTCGTGGTTGCCGCCGGTCAGTAACGCATGCGGGGTGTGCAGCCCGAACACCGTCAGCGTCTGCGCGCCGGCGGCCTGCAGCTCGGGGGACAGGATGGACGGGTCGGTGAGGGAGTGGCAGTAGATCTCACAGGGCAGCGGGTCGGGGATGGAACCGGCGGCGGCGCGGTGGTACGCCGTCTGCAGTTGGGTCCACGTCTCGTTGATGTGGAAGGTTCCGCCGAATGCCTGCTCCGGTGTGACGGAGGTGTCGCGCAGCCGGGGGAGTCGGCGCAACAGCAGGTTGACCTTGATCTGTGCGCCCGGGGCCGCCGCGGGCGCCGGTTCCCCGAGCAAGTTGGCCAGCACTGTCGGGGTGACATTGGCCAGCACAAACTGTGCGTGTAGGCGGTGGGTTTGCCCGCCTCGGCGATATCCGACCGTTCCGTCCGGAGTCACTTCGAAGACGTCGGCGCCGGTGACGAGCTGGGCGCCGTGGCGGGTGGCGGCGGCGGCCAGCGCCCCGGTCACCGCGCCCATCCCGCCGACGGGCACATCCCAGTCCCCGGTGCCGCCGCCCAACAGGTGATACAGCAGGCAGATGTTCTGGGCCAGGGACGGGTCGTCGAGATCGGCGAAGGTGCCGATCAGGGCGTCGGTGGCCAGGACACCACGCACCAGGTCGGTGCCGACCGTCGCTCGGATGAGGTGCCCCGCCGGCTGCTCGATGAAGGCGTCCCAGGCGGCGCGGGCCGCGTGCCCGGCGAGCAACTCACGTGCCTGGGTACGAGTGCGGAGCGGTTCCAGCAGCGTGGGCCACAGCCGGGTGGTGACCAGTTGCGCGCGGCGGTAGAACTCGGTGAAGCCCGGTTCGTCGGCTTGGGCCCCGACAGCGGCGAAGGTGCTTTGTGGACCGACCAGCAGGCCGCTGGCTCCGGCGGTCGTCGGGTCCGGGGTGTAGGAGGAGTACGTGCGGCGGGCCAGCCGCACCGAGGCTCCCAGGTCGTCGGTGATGCGCGACGGCAACAGGCTGACCAGATAGGAGTATCGCGACAGCCGGGCGTCCACACCGGGAAACGCCTGCGCCGACACCGCGGCGCCACCGACGTGGTCCTGGCGTTCCAGAACGGTGACCCGAAGTCCGGCGCGGGCCAGGTAGGCGGCGGCGGTCAGCCCGTTGTGGCCGCCACCGACGACCACAACATCAGGCGGCGGTGCGCTCACCACGATGGCCGGTCAGCTCAGGTAGCCCTCGACCTGATCGGCGGGCCTGACCTGGGCCGCACTCGGGTCGTCGCCGGTGCCGCGCAACGCGCGGCGCTGCCGCAGCAGATCCCAGCACTGATCCAGTTGAACCTCCACCGCGCGTAGTCGGTGGTGCTCCTCGGTCTCGTCGATCTCGTGGTTCTGCAGCTTGGCGCGCAGCTCCCGCTCTTCGGCGACAAGCCGGTCGACGGAAGCGAGGATGTCCTGGTCTTTGGCCACCCACCCAGTGTGCCCGAGGCGGGGCGTCCCGCAAGTAGGGTGAGCAGAATGAGCACAAAACCGGAGATCGAATTCCCCAACGGCCCCGCCCCGACCGAGCTTGTCATCGAGGATCTGGTGATCGGTGACGGTCCCGAAGCCGTCCCCGGCGCCAATGTCGAGGTGCATTACCTGGGCGTGGAACACGACACCGGTGAGGAGTTCGACAGCTCGTGGAATCGCGGCGAGTCGATCGAGTTCCCGTTGCGCGGTCTGATCCAGGGCTGGCAGGACGGGATCCCCGGGATGAAGGTCGGCGGCCGCCGCAAGCTGACCATCCCGCCGGAGCAGGCCTACGGACCCGCCGGCGGTGGGCATCGTCTCTCCGGTAAGACGCTCATTTTTGTGATCGACCTACTGGCAACGCGCTGACCCACCGGTTGTCCTGGACCTAGCGGGTCGTGGGTCCAGGCCCCGGCAGCCGCAGCATCAGGCGCGCACCGCCCAGTGGGCTGGATTCCAGTGTGGCGGTGCCGCCGTGCAGGTGTGCCTGTTGGGCGACCAGCGCCAGTCCCAACCCGGAACCGGAGTGGGATGCGGTGGAGCCTCGGGAGAACCGTTCGAAGAGCTGTTCGCGTTCCTCCTCGGGAACCCCGACACCGTTGTCGTCGACGGCGATCTCCACACCGGCGCGGGAGCTGACCGCAGATAGCTGGACCTCCGTCGCAAGGCCGTGTTTGACGGCATTGGCGATGGCGTTGTCCACCGCCAGCCGCAGCCCCGCGGGCAGCCCGACGATGATGACGGTCGGAGCCGGGACCAGGGACACCTCGAGTTCGGGGTAGATGCGCATCGCGTCGTGGGCGGCCCGGTCGAGCAGCTCGGTGATGTCGACGGTGGTGTGGTCGTCGGAGGTGGACAATTCGCCCTGGGCCAGCCGCTCCAGTGCCCACAGCGTGGTCTCGATCCGCGATTGGGTGCGGATCACGTCGCCGAGCACTTCTTTGCGTTGGTCGTCGGTCATGTCCAGGGTGGTGAGGACTTCGAGGTTGGTGCGCATCGCGGTCAGCGGGGTGCGTAACTCGTGCGAGGACACCGCCGCGAAATCCCGGGCCGAAGCCAGTGCGTCCTGGGTGCGGGCCCGTTCGGTCCACAGTCGTTGCACCATGCCGCGCATCGCCTCGGCGATCTCCACCGCTTCGGTGGCGCCGGCGACCTCGATCTCGGGTGCCTCGTCGTCACCGGCGTCGACGGTGCGGGTTTGCTGCGCCAGCCGGCGCAGCGGCCGCACCGCAAACGACGCCAGCACCCAGCCCAGCACGGCCGCCGCCCCGACCGCGAACACACAGATCATCAGTACCCGACGGTGCAGGCTGTTGGTGTCGGCGATGGTGTCGGTGTAGGTGTCGCCCACCGCGACCGACATCGGCCCGGTGGGACCGGCGATCTCCAGGGTGCGGACCCGGTAGCGCGCTCCGTCGACGTAGGTGTCGGCGTAATCGCTGTCGAGGTGGGGCAGGATCACCGCGGAGTTGGATTTCACCTCGCCGCCGCGGCGGACGGTGATCACCGCTTCGGCATCGTTGGGTGAGCTCGGGATCTCGCCGAGACCGCGCGGCAGGAACGGGACCGCAAATCCGGCCGCCTCGTCGAGTCTGCGGTCCAGGCGTTCTTTGCGGTCGTTGGTGATGCCGATCCAGACGATGGTGCCGACGATGGTGACCACGATCGCGGCACCGAGGGCTGTCGCAAATGCCACTCGGGTTCGCAGCGAGGGCGTCCTGGTGAAGATCCGCGACGGCACGTCGATACCTACTGTGTCCTGAGCACGAATCCCACGCCGCGGACGGTGTGTAGCAGGCGTGGAGCGCCGCCGGCTTCCAGTTTGCGGCGCAAGTAGCCGATGAACACGTCGACGACGTTGGTGTCGGCGGCGAAGTCGTATCCCCAGACCAGCTCGAGCAGCTGTGCCCGGGAGAGCACGGCGGTCTTGTGTTCGGCCAGCACGGCCAGCAGATCGAACTCCCGTTTGGTGAGGTCGACGTCGACACCGTTGACCCGGGCGCGACGGCCGGGGATGTCGACTTCCAGCGGTCCCACCGAAATGGTTTCGGAGGAGAAGGTCGCCGTCGCTCCGCGCCGGCGCAGCAGCGCCTTGACGCGGGCCACCAATTCGGCCAGCACAAAAGGCTTCACCAGGTAGTCGTCGGCGCCTGCTTCCAGGCCGGCGACACGGTCGTCGACGGAGCTGCGGGCCGACAGCACACACACCGGCACGTCGTTGTCCATGGCACGCAGCGCGGTCACCACGCTCACCCCGTCCAGGACGGGCATGTTGATGTCCAGGACGATCGCGTCGGGCCGCGTTTCGGTGGCACTGCGCAGCGCCTCGGCGCCGTCGACGGCGGTCGAGACCTCGAACCCGGACAGTCGCAGGCCGCGTTCCAGCGATGCGAGCACGTCGGCGTCGTCGTCGACAACCAAGACCCGGGGTGAGGCAGCACTTGAGTCCATAGTCGCCATCTTGCCTGATCGAGTCCGGGGAGTCGGGGAGGCGCGTAGACCGCGGTGGTCCCGATGTGTCCTGATCACCTGGATGCATAACGTTGTTCTCTTGCGGATGCTAACGTTCCGCGCTTATGTCGACGTCCAAACCCCGCCTGATCGTCCAGCCTGACGACGGGGTGCAGCCGGTGCGTGAGTTCATCGACTCCGCTGCCCGGACACTGTTGATCAAGCAGTTCACCTTCACCGAGGAGGTGCTGCTCGATGCGGTGATCGATCGTCATGCCGCCGGCGTCGATGTTCGGGTCATGCTCAACGAGAAGCGCTCCGGTGGTGACCGTGCCAACGACGAGAGTTTTGCGCGCCTGCAGGCGGCGGGGGTCGACGTGTCCTGGGCGAGTCCGAAATTCTATGTGACACACGAGAAATCGATCGTGGTGGACGGTACGGCGGCGCTGGTGGCCACGTTCAACCTGGGGGTGAAGTACTTCACCCGGACCCGCGACTACGGTCTGATCACCTACGACCCGGGCCGGGTGGCGCAGATCGTGGAGGCGTTCGACGCCGACTGGAACCATTGGGACTGGACGCCACGCTCCGATGAGGGACTGGTGTGGAGCAACTGCAATTCGCGCCTCGAGATGGCGCAGTTCATCGACACCGCCCGGGAGCGCCTCGAGATCCAGCACCCCAAGTATGTCGACGCCGTGATCCTGGACCGGCTTGTTGCCGCGGCCGACCGCGGCGTGAAGGTGCGCGTGCTCTGCGGCGGCCGGCACGGGATCAGCGACTGGGACATTCTCGACACGTTTGCCTCGCTGCGCACGCTGAGCCGCTTCGGGGTCAAGGTGCACAAGCAGAAGAATCTGCGGGTACACGCAAAACTGGTGCTCGTCGACGATGCGCGGGCGCTGATCGGGTCGATGAACATCGACCGCAGCGCCTTCGATCTGCGGCGGGAACTGGGCCTCATCGTCTCCGATGAGGAATCGGTGGCCCGTCTGCAGGACGTCTTCGCCGCGGACTGGGCGCTCTCACACCGTTACGCGCCGCCGGATCCGCTGGCGGCCCCGCACCACGTCGAGGACGACTTCCCCTACGACGCGGATTTGCTTCATGAGTGAAGATGTTGAGCGGCAGCCGATCTCGCTGCTGCAGCTGGGCCTGGCGTTCAATCACATCGCCATCGCGTCTTTTGGCGGTGGCCTGTCGGCATGGTCTCGGGAGATGCTCGTCGAGCGCAAGAAGTGGCTCAGTAACGACGAATTCCTCTCTGCCATGACGATGTGCCGGATCCTGCCCGGCTCCAATCAGGTCAACCTTGCGGTGTTCGCCGGCAGCAAGATGCGCGGCGGATCCGGTGCGGTGGCGGCGGTGTTCGGTCTGTGCTGCGTACCCGTGCTGCTGATGCTGGCGATGGGCTTCGTGTACTTCCGGTTCAAGGAAGTACCCGCGGTGAGCGGGTTTCTGCACGGCGCCTCGGCGGCGGCGGTGGCCCTGACGGTGGCGATGGTCATCAAGTCCGGGCGGGACTGTCTCAAGGGTCTGGTCCCCGTCGCCTTGTTTTCCGCCGCATTTGTCTTGCACGGCCTGCTGCGTTGGCAGTTGATGGTGACGCTGGCGGTCATCGTGCCGGTGTGTCTGCTGTGGGCCTGGCCGCGGGGGCGACGCGCAGAATCGGGTAGCGCATGAGTACCTATCTGCAGCTGGCGTTGCTGTTCGGCTCGTTGTCGCTGATGTCGATCGGGGGCGGCAACGTGGTGCTCCCGGAAATGCATGAGCGTGCGGTCCATGACCACCACTGGGTGACCAGCGCCCAGTTCGCCAATCTGTTCTCGATCGCCCAGGCGGCGCCGGGGCCGAGCATCTTGCTCGTGACGTTGGTCGGCTACGGTGCCGGGCTGACGGTCGGAGGTGTTCCGGGGGCGATCGCCGGTGGTGTGATCGCGGCGGTGGCCATGGTGGTGCCGGCGGCGGGTGTGATGTTCGCGGTGACGCAATTCTGGGAGCGGGCGCAGGAGTCGCGATGGCGGATCGCGGTGGAGAAGGGTTTGCCGCCGATGACCGTTGGGCTCATCCTGGCCACCGCGCTGGTGATGAGCCGGGCTGCCGATCACGATTGGCGGGCCTATCTGCTCACCGGGGTGGCTACGCTGCTATTCGTCTTCACGAAGATCAATCCGTTGTGGGTGGTCGGGGTGTCCGGGTTGATCGGTTACCTCGGCTTCGTCTAGCGGTGGTGGGCGGCGCCCGGCTGGTCACCTGACTGTTTGATTCACCTGACTGTTTGATCTCGTCGTCGGAACCAGCAGGAGGCTCCACTCATGCGCAACCTCAAGGGAACCAGCCTGATCGGTTTCGGCGACTCGGCCGACGGGCCGGAGTTCCGGGCGACCGATCCGGCAACCGGGACCGCGTTGGAGCCGGTGTTCCACAGTGCCGGTCCGGCCGACGTGGACCGGGCGGCCGCGCTGGCGTGGCGGGACTTCGAGGCCTACCGCGCCACCACGCCTGTGCAGCGGGCGGTTTTCCTCGAGCGCATCGCCGCCGAGATCGACGCCCTCGGTGACACCCTGGTGGCACGGGTCACCGCCGAGACGGGAATCCCGACCGCCCGTGCGACCGGTGAATTGGCCCGCACCACAAATCAATTGCGTCTTTTTGCCGAGGTGGTCCGGGCCGGGGACTGGGTGCAGGCGCACCTGGACACCCCGGACCCGGCCCGCACCCCGCTGCCGAAGCCCGACCTGCGCCAGCGTGCGGTACCGCTCGGGCCGGTCGCAGTTTTTGCGGCGAGCAATTTTCCGCTGGCATTTTCGGTCGCCGGTGGTGACACCGCGTCAGCGCTGGCCGCCGGCGCCCCGGTGATCGTCAAAGGACATCCGGCCCACCCGGGTACCTCTGAGCTCGTCGGCCGTGCGATCCGGGAAGCTGTTGTGCAGCAGGGCCTTCCGGAGGGAACGTTCTCGCTGTTGTTGAGTTCCGGGCCTGCCGTCGGGATCGAGCTGGTCACCGACCCCCGGATCAGCGCAGTCGGTTTCACCGGGTCCCGGCAGGGCGGCCTGGCGGTGGCTGCTGCGGCGGCGGCCCGGCCGGTGCCGATCCCGGTGTTCGCCGAGATGTCCAGCGTCAACCCGGTCTTTGTCCTGCCCAATGCCCTGGCGGAGCGCGCGGACCGGCTCGGTCGCGACTATGTGGCCTCGGTGCTGACCGGTGTCGGGCAGATGTGCACCAGTCCCGGGCTGGTCTTTGTCGCCGATACCGCCGATGCCGACACGTTCATCGCCGCGGCAGCCGAGGCTCTGGCCGGCGCGACGGGAACCCCCTTGCTGACTGCCGGGATCGCCGACGCCTTCGGTGCCAAC
>NZ_JBARXZ010000216.1:0-24500 GCF_049647605.1 Mycobacterium sp.
GCCGGGCAACGATTTGCCTGCGCACCGACGACGAGTACTGACGGGGCATGTGACCTCCTGATGATCACTCTGCCCTCGACTCTCACAACCGTGGACCAACAACACGGGAACAGATCAACTGGACCACTACAGGGGGCTCACCTCACAGGAACTACGACAAGACCTCGAAATCGCAGTGGCGAGTATCGCGAAACTGACACTCGACAATCACCAGCTGCGCACAGAACTCGAACAAGCTCGACGGATCACCAACAACAGAGCGCGAATTGCATCGGACTCGTCTGAGACAGATACGTTGCAGCTCGGCGCTACGCGGGAGTCTCATTTCTAGAGAAACGAGGCAGGGCAGATCTTGTCTCAGTCGACCGGGGACCACACGAATCTGCTTAACCACGGCCTGGAAGGCACTCAACCAAACGATCGAGCAGGCACACATCGCATCGTTGCGGGCGCTCTTCCAGGTTTGTCGGAACCCGGTGGTCGGCAGTGACCACAGAACTCTGCCCGGCCCAACGCTTTCCAATGTGTCGTACCATTCGCGCAACGGCTCCGCCAGCCTCACGTGCAGTTCGAACGATCGCCGCTGGCGTGTGACATCTCCTTCTTTACGCTTACGCAGCAGCTCTATGGGCGGTATCGACACGAGCACTGCGTCGCTGAACCCCAAGCGCTCAGCCGCGACAGCTTCTCTCACATAACGCAATTCATGCATAAACCTCGACCACGGCGCCGCTCCCACGCGTGCCAGAGACCACGAGTAGTGAAGCGTCACCGGATCGCTATCACAGAGCACCATCTGGCTGTTGCGCTCAATCTCGACGGCTTGCTGCCAGCGCCCAGAGTTGATCTGCACCCAGTAGAGACCCTGTTGGTCTTCGTCGACGCCATCGGGCTCCCGGCCCGTCAGCACCTACTCGGCCACCACCGGCCAAGGCTGTCGCCGACACCAAGTTGTCTTACCGGCCGCACTCGGCCCCTCGACAGCAACGATCACCGATTCATCATCGAGGTAGCTGGTCGCACACTCAACCGCCCAAGCCGCCTGCGCAACTCACTCCGAGTTGCCCTCCGTCAAACAACTCCGCGAAACGGGCCCCGAATGCCGAGCTCCGCCAGGCGCTCGGCGACTGGCCAACGACACCCACTCAGCTGCACCAGCACGAAGTCCACCGCGTCGACCGTCACCGCCGGGGGTCCAGATATCTCGGCAGCCAGATCGGTCATGCGCACCTCAGCGCGCCAATCCCGACACCAACTGACCGTCGCGGCGTCGAGGCTTTCAAAGTGCAGCACCGGCAGGCTCAGCTCAGCGGTTCCCCGCCGCGCCACCTCTGGCCTGCTCACGTAGTCGGCGAGGTCCACAGCAGTCGAGCTCGCGCCGCCGGTGTCACCCACCTGCCACCGCGAGGATGCCGAGCGGTTCAATGACGGACCTACAGCTACGGCCGCGCGCCGCCGTGATCAAAGGCCTGCGGGGAATGGCGGTCATGAAGACTCCGCCTGCCCGAACCGATGTCGGGGTGGATTAACAGCACCCCGAGCGCCGGGCTCCCACACGTTCGGTGAGGCATAGAACCGTTCGATCTCGTCACGAACGTCACTCGAGAGCTCGGTGAGATCAAATGATGCAGTGTGAGACGACCAATCACGTTGCTGCTCACGCCACGTCGCAAAGGTGCGCACTCGTTCTGGGTCCAGCGCCAAGGCGATGGCAACGCCATCGAGGCGAACGGATCCATAGACGTAGATGAGCAGCACCGGCGGTCAGTCCGACAGACTCCAGGTCGTCACCGACGCGTACGTGCATCTCCCAGTGGATGCACGATCCTACATCGTCGGCGCGCGCATCGAGTAAGGCAAGCGTGCTCGATGCAACCCGACCCGAAGATCGTAAGGGCACCTGAAGAGGTTGCAAGGCAACAGTCTGCGGATCAGTTAACGAAAACTGAGACAGACCATTAGGCACCGCCGTGATGGTGTCGCCGAATGGGGGTTGCTGTTTCGTGGGCGACGTGTATTGTGCCCTATATTATATGATAGTGAAGGAGTTCTTATCGCTACCTACACAGCGGCGCATGCCGACCTGGACGCGACACTTCGCCCAGGGAATCCCGACGTCGGCGGGAGTAGCAGTGCACTTCCACCGGCACGCTGCGTAGCGCCGGGGCGTACAAACCTGCAGGGCTTGCCCTTCTCCTTGCCAATTGCGCTCCTGGCCAAGCTTGTTCGCACTGCGGTGAGCTAGATCGAAAAGTCAGTAGAAACCGAGGAAGAGAGGCACGCGTGAGCAGTCTTCAGCGAGAGGAGTTCCGCGTAGCGGGGCTTCCCCAGCCTGTCAGTCACTACACCGACGTAGTACGTAGCGGTGACTTGGCTTTCATTTCGGGCATGATCGCCATAGGTGCAGATGGTCATGTCATCGGCGAAGGCGACGTGACGAAACAGGCAGAGGTCGTCCACGACTACCTGGCACTTGCGTTAGTTGCGGTTGGCAGCTCGTTTGCCGACATCCTGAAAGTGACTGTGTTTCTGACCAATATCGAGGACAGGCACGCCGTCAACCAGGTGCGGCAACGATACTTCGGTCGATCGCGACCGGCGAGCACTCTTGTGCAGATCACTGCCCTCGTTGTGCCGGAGGCAGTTGTCGAGATTGAAGCTGTCGCATCCATCCCACACCGATTCAACTGACGCCGGAGGAATGCGAAGTTATGAGATTAGGAACCATCGACCGACGTGCCGTGATCATCGGAGCCGGCGGGCCGATCGACATTCACCGCGCCAGCGGTGGGGAATTCGGGCCCTCGATGACCTCCGTCCTCGACCGCTGGGACTCTTTTCAGAGTTGGTGTGAAGCAGCGACTCCCGCCGCCGCAGTCGAGCCGGTGCTCGATTCAGAACCGCAGCTGGGACCTCCGGTGTGCGAACCACGCCAGATATTCGCCGTAGGTCTGAACTACGCGGATCACGCGATCGAGGCAAAGCTCGCAACGCCGACATCCCCCTTGATCTTCGCGAAGTTCCCGTCGTCTCTGTGTGGGCCCGATGAAGAGGTCGAGCTGCCCGAAGGCAACGTGGATTGGGAGATTGAGCTCGTCGTGGTCATCGGAGTTACCGGCTACCGAATTCCCCTCGAGCGTGCACTCGACCATGTCGCAGGGGTCATGATTGGCCAAGACCTATCGGAGAGGAAAGGCCAAATGCGCGGCGCACCAGCCCAATTCAGCCTCGCAAAGTCGCATCGTCGATTCGCGCCCACCGGGCCGTACTTCGTGACTCTCGACGAGGCGGGGCCGCTCGACTCGCTGCGCCTGGAGTCTTCTCTTAATGGCGAGGTCGTACAGAGCGGAACAACCGCTGAGTTGATCTTCTCAGTACCCGAAATCGTCGCCCACATCTCACAGACCGCAACCCTGATGCCCGGAGACCTGATCTTTACCGGAACACCAGCCGGTGTCGGAATGGGACGTACACCTCCCCGCTTCCTGTCGGCAGGTGACGTCTTGGTCAGCAAAATCGAGCGCTTAGGGGAAATGACCCAGCGGTTCGTATCGCGTTCGAACGAATTTGCGTCGCAGGTCGACTCCGCAGCTGCGCCGGCCTAAACACGAACCTAGAACGCTTGTTAGCCGAGGCGCTGGGATCCAGCGATTACCGCTCTTGCCAGAAACATCGCGCCGTCTTTAGTTGAATGGAGTGAATTCAGTGACCTTACGAGTTGCCGTTATAGGTGCAGGAATTGGTGGTCTGACCGCAGCAGCCACCCTGCACAGGCGCGGCGTCGATGTCCAGGTGTACGAGCAGGCCTCGGTTCTGACCGAGATCGGCGCAGGGCTGTCGCTTTTCGCGAACGGGCAGCGGGTACTGGTTGAACTGGGTGTACTCGATGGGCTCGATTCTGTGGGAGGCGAGCCCGGTGATGTCGTCATTCGAGATGGCATCAACGGCGACAGGCTGGTCACCCACCCCCTTGGCCGCGACCGGTGGTATCGCACGCAGACGGGGTTTCCTTACCTGGGTATACACCGCGCAGAGTTGCAGAATCGTCTCATCGACGCAGCAGGCGCCGAGAACATTCGACTCGGGCACCGACTCGTCTCCATCGACGACGGTGACGATTCGGTCACGCTGGTCTGGGCTGACGGCACCCGATCCGTTGCAGACGTCGTCATCGGAGCCGACGGAGCGCGCTCCATGGTGCGACGGTGGATGTTCGGGGACGATCGTGCGGTCTACACCGGAAACAGCGGTTTTCGTGGCATTGTGCTCGCCGATGAGGTCCCGTCCCTACAGAACCCCGGGGACCTGCAGTTCTGGGTCGGCTCACACGGCCATCTGCTGCATTTTCCGATCGAACCCGGGGGCAAGTCCCTTACCTTTCTGGCTGCGGTCGAAGAGCCGACAGAGTGGACGCCGAACGTGTGGCGGGTGCCGGCAGCGCCCGAAGAGGCGCTGGCCGCCTACGAGGATTGGCATCCTGCGGTCACCGAAATGATCCGTGCAGCTGCGCCAGTTGAACGGTGGGCGCTTTTCCGAATGGAACCCCTGCCGACGTGGAGCCGTGGGCGAGTGGTGCTGATCGGCGACGCCGCACATACGATGCTGCCGCATCATGGGCAGGGGGCAAACCTGTCCATCGAAGATGCCTACGTACTGTCCAGTCTCTTGGCGGCCGGGGGCTCCATCGAGAAGCAACTCACCGCCTATGAAGGCCTGCGCAAGCGGCGTGCCGAACGCGTGCAACGCATTTGTTGGGAAGCCAACTTCATGCTGCACCTCCCAGAGGATGGAGACGTCGCGGCACGCGACGAAGCATTTGCGCGAATCCCCGCCGACAGCCGGTGGATACACACGTACGACGCCCGGACCTACGTCGACGAAGCCCAATTCTAAGTAGCCGGAAAGGGATCCAAACATGAAGCGAGCATTAATAGCCGCCACGCTAGGCGCGACGTTGGTTCTTCCATCATGCGCCTCTGAAAGCTCTTCGGACCAATCGGCGGATCAGCTGAGCGTGCTGCTCTCGTTCCACGAAGGCCTCTCATGGCTACCGATGCCAATTGCCCAGGAACTCGGGTACTTCGGCGAAGGGTATCAACGTAACATCCAGTCTGCGAACGGATCTGGCTATGTCACACAGCAGATCCTGGCCGGTAACGTGGACGTCGGCTGGGCAGGTGCAAGTGACACGATCGTCGCCTTCTCGAAGGACCAGAAGCTGCGCGCGTTCATGTGCCAACCCCCTGGTGAGCTGTTCCAGATCGTGACGCGCGATGATTCCGACATTGCGCAGGTGTCGGATCTGCGGGGCCGTACCCTCGGCATCACCGAGAAAGGGGGCGGTGAAGAACCTATCGTCAACGCTGCGTTGAACGATGCTGGAATCGATCCGCGCTCCTCCGATATCACAGTCCTGCCGATTGGTGCCGCGGGGCCGCAGACTCTGACCGCCATTCAGAACGGCACAGTGGACGCCTATGCGTCAAGCTACCCCGACATCATATCGCTCCAAGTCGACGGTTTGACGTTGCGGGATATCACTCCGGATAAGTACAAGGGCGTCCCCGGGGATTGTCTGATCACGACAACTGATGTCCTCGACAACCCTAAGAAGCGCACGCAGGTAGAGGAATTTGCGAAAGGCTGGAAGATGGGTGGAACTTTCGCCCTGGCAAATCGCAAGGCTGCCCAGGCGATCGGATGCAAGGCGTACCCAAGCGAGTGTGAAAACGCGGCATTTGCCACGGCGTACGTCAACGAGTTCCTCGATCTCTCCGAAGGAGATGGGAGTGGTCCGTTTGGCTATGTCCCGATCGAAGACTGGCAGACGACGAGTCAGCTGCTGGCGGATTCGGAGATTGTGCCGCCCGGGCTCGACATGAATCTTCTCGCCGGTGGCGATGTAGTGGAGGCGGTGCAGCGCGCAGCAGAGGGATTCGATGTCGAAGCAGTACGTCTGGAGGCTGAGAACTATGGCGGCTGAGCCAAGGTCCACCGTTGTCAGAGGCGGTGAAATACCTTCCAGCACAACGGGGGTTGCGATCCGCAACGTCAGGAAGGCATACGAGACACGAAGCGGCACGGTCGAGGCACTACGCAACGTAAATCTCGATATTGCGCCAGGTGAGTTCGTAGCGTTTGTCGGCCCCAGTGGCTGCGGCAAATCAACGCTGCTGCATATCGTCGCCGGCCTCATCGAGATGTCGCAAGGCGGTGTCACCGTGGGGACTACGCCAGCCAGCGCGGGCAGGCGGGACGTCGGCATCATGTTGCAGAAGGCGGTACTGCTACCTTGGCGAACGGTTCTATCGAATGTGCTGATGCCCATCGAAATTCAGAAGCGCGATGATGCCGTGGCACGACAGCGAGCTATAGAACTACTCGAAGTAATGGGCATCGCCGAGTTCACCAACAAACACGTTTGGGAACTCTCGGGTGGAATGCGTCAGCGTGCAAGCCTGGCCCAGGCCCTGGTCACCGACCCATCCATTCTGTTGATGGATGAGCCGTTCTCTGCCGTGGATGAATTCACACGTGAGCGTCTCAATGTCGAAGTGGCTCGTTTACACGCGGTCCGTGGCAGAACGACGCTGTATGTCACCCACAACATCACTGAAGCCGTATTTCTAGCCGACCGCGTCGTCGTGATGAAACCGAGACCCGGGGAGATCGATGAAATCGTCGATATCGACCTACCCCGACCGCGGACCGGCGAGGTGCTCGAACTCGATCACACCGCCGATCTTGTTACGCGAATCAGGAGGATGATCGGAAAACATGTCTAGTAACCAGGTTTCATCACGCGTAACCGGCAAGCCCGCGCGCCGCGCGTCTGCTCGCGGACTGGAGGAGTCCGGAGCAGCATCGGCGATCTTGCTACCAACCTTGGTTGTGGTCGGTGTACTCGTCCTCTGGGAGTCTGCGGTACGTATCGGGTTAGCCAGTCCGGTCATCCTTCCGCCGCCGACCAAAGTCGCGGTCCGGTTGTCCGAGTTGGCGGGCGAAGGGTTCTTCTGGCAGGCCACCGCCGTGACCATGACCGAAACCATCGTCGGATTCCTGATCGGCAGCGTATTGGCTTGGCTTCTCGGCACCTGGGTCGGGATCGTCGATTCGGCGCGAAAGGCGCTGTATCCGCTGCTAGTTGGCGTGCAGATCATGCCGCGTGTCGCGTTGGCGCCAATCTTTCTAACTTGGTTTGGATTCGGGATTACCTCGAAGATCGTGATGGCGGCGACAATCTGCTTCTTCCCGGTCTTCATCAATGCCGTGGTCGGATTGGAAACAGTGGACCGGGACGCTCGCACTCTCATGAGGTCCATGGGCGCAAGCAAGCTCCAGACCTATCGGATGCTGTCACTTCCCTCGTCGATGCCGCTGATATTCGCAGGTCTGAAGACAGCTATCACTCTCGCACTGATCGGCGCCATCGTCGCCGAGTTCGTCGGTGCTTCACAAGGTATGGGAGTCCTGATTGCCACCTTCAACTTCCAGCTTGATGTCGCATCGAGTTTCGCTGTAATCGTGGCGCTGATGTTCGCCGGCCTGGTGCTGTACGCAATCGTCGACATCGTGGATCGCAAACTGGTCTATTGGCGGTCGCACACGTAATCGTTCCGCGATGGGTTGCAGACATGGGGACATGGCTCAAAGTCATAAAGGAGAGATTGTGCCGATCATTTCCAAGCCAACTGCGCGTGCGCACTCGGGTGGCGGTGGTCGGTCCACAACTTTCGACGCACGCTGCACGATGCGGCACTCATGGCGGAAATTCACAGATTCTGCCGCCAGCGTGAACTATGGACGCTGTTGGCCTTCTCAGCTGGACGTGGCGAAGTGAGTCATCCGAAATCCGGCGCGCTACCCTTCAACTTCGGGCGAGAAGACGTCATCACATATCCAATCACTGCCAAGGGAATTCGCACCCGGGTGGTGGAATCTCACCGCGGGGCCATACCGCTGATCTGTCTGCATGGTGTCGGCTCACGGGCAGACCGGTTCATTCCGGCGATCCCCGGACTGGTAGCGGCGGGCTTTCGCGTATACGCCATCGACTTCCCAGGGCATGGCCTGGCAGACAAATTTGCCGGAATAGACTACCGGGCACGCGGATTAGCTGACTTTGTCGCAGGTGTGCTCGACGAACTGGGGCTAGACCACGTTGTGGTTGCGGGTACGTCGCTGGGTGGACATGTCGCAGCGCGGTTGGCCTGTGACCGCCCGGACCTCGTTTCCGCAGTTGTGCTGATCGGCACGTTGGGTGTCGCCGAATTAGCCGAGGCGAATGCGGTGGATCCAGACAGCGTGGCCAACGGCAGCGAGCAGGCGGTGCGGAACAAGCTGGGTTCTCTGGTTTCGAATCCGACGATGGTGACCGATGCCTGGGTGCGCGAAGAATCGATGATCAACTCTTCCGAGGGTGCCGCTGAGGCCCTGAGAACCGCTGCGGCACTGCTGAATGTGGAAGCCAATGCTGATCGTCAGGATGAACGATTGCGCAACAGGCTGCCTGGTACGCCGGTGCTGATCGTGTGGGGCGAGGATGACCGCTGGACACCACTGTCGATGGGGCGCAGCAGCCACGAATTGTTGCCGGGATCGCACTTTGCGGTCATGCCCGGGTGCGGTCACGTCCCCTACTTCGAGGACCCAGCGTCCTTTGTCGAGATTGTTTCTGGTTTTGCCTTCAAGGAGGGAATTCGATGACTGATCGTTGGCTGTTGATCGAGAACGGCACGGTGATCGATGGCGATGCGAATGCGCCACAGCCGAATTGCGCAGTGCTGGTACGGAATGCACGAGTCGTCAAGATGGGATCGGTTTCCCCCCAGACCGATATTCCACGAGGTGCGTCGGTCGAGGTGATCGATGCCCAGGGTAAGACCGTGATGCCCGGGCTGATCGACATCCATTGCCACATGACCTACGGCTTGGCCCGCACCGAGGAAGAAATCAGCATCTACACACCGCCCGAGCTGCGCACATTGATCGCCGCGGCCAACATTGAGAAGGTGTTGTCAGCCGGGGTGACCAGCATCTCGCAGCCCGGTGGCAGCTATTTCATCGGGGTCGGCCTTCGCGAAGGAATCAAACGGGGGCTGGTCCATGGTCCGCGGATGACCAGTGCCGGCCGGTATCTGACCACGAGTAACGGCCTGACCGACTGGTTCCCCGATGCCACCGGCAACCCTGAATCGAGCATCGGTAAGCTGACCAACACCAAAGACCAGATGGTCGACGAGATTCGCCGCCAGGCCAAAGCCGGCGTGGACCTGATAAAGCTCGCCGACAGTCCGTACGGCGACTTCCAGGCCTTCAGCGACGACGAACTCAAGCTGTGCGCAGATCTGACGCATCAGTTGGGTTTGAAGATCACCATTCACGCTCGCGGGGACGGTGAGATGAATGCTGCTATCAATGCCGGGTTCGACCACATCATGCACGGCAATTACATGTCCGATGCCACCATCGCAAATTTGGCGAAAAGTCAGATTCCGTTGGCTCCGACGCAGGTGTTCATGCACCACATCGTGGAGTTCGCCGACATCTCCGGGCATAGACCGGCGATTGTGGAAGCCACGAAGCGGTTGAACGACACCACGCAGGAGACCCTGCACCGCGCATACGCCGCGGGGGTCAAATTCGCGATGGGCACCGATAGTGGGTTTGCGACGGTGCCCTACGGCGTCTGGCATGGGCGTGAGTTAGAGATGTTGATGCACTACACCGGCATGTCGGCTTTGGAGGCAATTCAGGCGGGGACGAAGCATGGTGCCAACGCTATGGGCCTGCCTGACGATCTCGGGGTGCTTGCCGAGGGCAAGCTCGCCGACATCATCATCGTCAACGGTGATCCGGTGAAGGATATTCGGGTTCTCTATGCCCCTGGCAAAGTCGAGACGGTGATCTTGAACGGCGAGGTGCAGGCATTCCCTGAGGACATTCGCAGCAGGTACCTGCGCAACGACTATCTACCGCATGAGTACGGCTGGGAAGTCCTGTCCTATGAGCGCGCGCTTGAAGGCGGACCCAGACCGACTACACAACTGGATTGGTCTCGCGAGCAGCGTCTCGACGTGGTCAACGACATCCGCAAGAATGAAAGAGTCGGCGCCCAGGCGACTGCTGGCACTGCGGCCAACCTCAACGGTGAAGGTCCGGCCTCCGTGTAACCCGGGTGAACCGCGGCGGAGTTCCTTCAGAATCGAGAGTGCGGGTGGAACCACAAGAGGACCTCCGAGGGAGGGGGGAGCGTTCGAAGACAGCTTGCACTCCACTCGGAGGTTTTCTTGATGTCACCACACTTCGCGCCCAACCTGGCCTCCGTAGTCGGTAGAACGAGGTCGCGTTCCAATACTGCGTTGGCTATTTGGCAGTTTCAGCCATCCTGAAGCTCTCCACGACAGACTTCGTCATCTGCACGCGCCCATCCTCAAGATGCTCGTGCAGCAGAGCACCGCATGTGGAATCGCCTGCCTCCCAAGCCTTTAGAATTTCTTCGTGCTGCACGCCACCGAGGTTTGGGACACAGGGGATCTGATACAGCCGAATTTGGTAGCGCTGGACCTGCTGCCAGATCGGCTCAAGCGTCTTTCGGATCACCGTTGAGGCGGCCGGAAGCACCAAGCTAGCGTGAAAGTCGCGGTGGGCGTCTTGAAACTTTACCGGCTCGTTCATCACATCCAACTTCGCCATCCGTTTGAGCGCGCGACGTGCAGCTTTTTCCTCGCCCGCCGATTTGATTCGGCATGCCTTCGAGACCAGGGCGGGTTCGAGAAGCATTCGCAGTTCATATAGCCCATCGATTTCCGACGCGCTGAGGTCTGCAACGTGGGCACCGCGGTTGGCAACGTGGACAATCAAGCCCTCAGCTTCAAGCGTGCGCAACGCTTCACGCAGTGGAATATGGGATACCTTGTACCTCGCACGCAGTTGGTCGATGACGATCCGCGAGCCCGGCACCATGTCACCGTTGAGGATGCGCTCCCGCAGGCCGGCTGCGACCCGTTGTGTGGCGGTTACCGCCGCTATGTTTGTGTTTGGTTTGAGTACAGCTGCGCTCGTCAGTTGAGTCGGTTCCGGCACAACTTATAGTATATCGTTGCCGACTCCAACGGAATTGCCACCCTGAAACGCCCTGGACCTCCCGGAGGTGATGTGCCCCTGGGTTGCCTTGGCCGCCCTTGTCTCGTTTCTAGTGAAACGAGACAAGGTCTGAGCGCATTTCCAGCCCTCGGCATAACTCCAGTTCGGGGTGTCTCAATTCTTGTCTCATTTCGCGTTTCTTGTCTCATTTCGCGTGTCTCAGATCTGGACTGTCGGGAGTGGGTGAGATGAGACAGTCACCGCGCATGACGGCGATCCTCGGCTACGCCCGAGTTAGCACCACCGGCCGGGACCTCGACGCGTTGGTTCCGTCCGACCACCAACGCAAAGAAATCAACTCAACCCTCCACGCTCCCGAGGCGGTCAGTGGTCAGTTTCAAACCCCATCTATGATGCCGACGGCTACCGGATCGACGACGACCGGATCCGGAGCCACCACGGCGTCAGCACCACCGCTTTCTTGTGGAGCGACGGCACCGACCACTTACCGCGCGCACACGTCCGGTGTGTGTTCGCCGACGACTTCGTCGAAGACGACCTGGACGACGCACACGCCGACAACAACGTCAACGACTGGGTGGACGCCAACGGCGTCCTCGACGCGATCGAAGACGGGGAGGACCCGTTCGCCGACCCCATCACCAACCCCGCCGAGGACCTGTTCTTCCCCGAGCCCGACCTGCTCGGCTGCACACCCGGAGAGATAGTGGCGCAGTTCCGTTCCGAGGTGTCCGCCGAGGCCGTGGCCGCCGTCCTCACCGATCCGCGAGTGGTCGCGGACTGCACAAGTTACGACGACGACCTGATCGACAGTGACCTCAGATACAGCGTCCGGCGAGCCACCGACACCGCCAAGGCGCGGTTGACAGTCATGCGGGTACTCAGCGATCCCGAGCAGCTGTACCGGTTTCACCACTTCGAACCGCAGGAAACCCCCACGGGTTCAATACGGATCGAGCTCCTCACTCAGAAGGCACTCGGTATCGAGCAGGACGTCATCCCAGTCACAAATGAGGATGTCGGTCACTATGTCGACGCACTGAGCTGCTGTCGCCGGCTGCGCAGGTTCCTGGCACATTCGGCCTGAGCTCGCACCGGTGGTTTCTCACACCGGTGGTTTCCAGGGGGCACGCCGGCTTGCTAAGGTGTCGAGGTGCAGCGGGTGCTCCTTCTCGGACGCCGCGGCGGGGTCTGAACCAGACTGGCTACCCGTCGCGGGTGTTTGTCGATGCGCCGGTCTGATGTAAATCCAGACAATCGGAGCAACCACCCATGAGCGAGAACTTCAACCCTGCTGACGCGTTCAGCTCGGTACGCACCATCAACACCCCTGCCGGCGCCCCCAACCCCGGCCAGCCCGCCTGGAACACCCAGCGCGCCTCCTCGATGCCGGTCGACCGGTACCGCACCTTCGCCGACGAGGTCCAGGACGTCACCCTGTCCGATCGCACCTGGCCGGACAAGGTAATCGACACCGCCCCGTCGTGGTGTGCAGTGGACCTGCGCGACGGCAACCAGGCGCTGATCGACCCGATGAGCCCGGCTCGCAAGCGCCGCATGTTCGACCTGCTGGTCCGAATGGGTTACAAGGAGATCGAGGTCGGTTTCCCGTCGGCGTCTCAGACCGACTTCGATTTTGTCCGCGAGATCATCGAGCAGGGCGCCATCCCCGATGACGTCACCATCCAGGTGCTGACCCAGTGCCGGCCCGAACTGATCACCCGCACCTTCGAGGCGTGTGCCGGGGCGCCACGGGCGATCGTGCACTTCTACAACTCGACGTCGATCTTGCAGCGTCGGGTGGTGTTCCGGGCCGACCGTGATGCCGTCAAGAAGATTGCCACCGACGGCGCCCGCATGTGCGTCGAGGAAGCCGCGAAGTATCCCGGCACCGCGTGGCGGTTCGAGTACTCTCCCGAGTCCTACACCGGCACCGAACTGGAGTACGCCGTCGAGGTGTGCAACGCCGTCGCCGAGATCGTGAAGCCCACCCCTGAGGTGCCGCTGATCATCAACCTGCCCGCCACCGTCGAGATGGCCACGCCCAATGTCTACGCCGACTCGATCGAGTGGATGCACCGACATCTGGCCCCGCGCGACTCGATCATCCTGAGCCTGCACCCGCACAATGACCGCGGAACCGCTGTGGCCGCAGCCGAATTGGGCTACCAAGCCGGTGCTGATCGCATCGAGGGTTGCCTGTTCGGCAACGGCGAGCGCACCGGCAACGTCTGCCTGGTGACACTGGGCCTGAACATGTTCAGCCGTGGTGTCGATCCTCAGATCGACTTCTCCAACATCGACGAGATCCGTCGCACCGTCGAATACTGCAACCAGCTGCCTGTCCACGAGCGCCATCCCTACGGCGGCGATCTGGTCTACACCGCGTTCTCCGGCAGCCATCAGGACGCCATCAACAAGGGCCTGGACGCCATGAAGGTCAGTGCGGATGACGTCGGCTCTGACGTCGACGACATCCTGTGGCAGGTGCCGTACCTGCCGATCGACCCCAAGGACGTCGGCCGCACCTACGAGGCCGTCATCCGGGTGAACTCGCAGTCCGGCAAGGGTGGCGTCGCCTACATCATGAAGGCCGATCACGGTCTGGCGCTGCCGCGGCGGCTGCAGATCGAGTTCAGTCAGGCCATCCAGAAGATCACCGATGGCGAGGGCGGCGAGGTGTCCCCCAAGGTCATGTGGGACGCGTTCTCCGAGGAATACCTCAAGCCGGTCAGCCCGCTGGAGCGGATGCGACAGAAGGTCGACGCCGCCGAAGTCGACGGCGGTACCGACACCATCACCGCCGTGGTGAAGATCAACGGCGAAGAGCAGGAGATCGTCGGCGCCGGTAACGGCCCGCTGGCAGCGTTCTGTGATGCGTTGGGCGCCGTCGGTTTTGATGTCAATGTGCTGGATTATTCAGAACATGCCATGTCGGCTGGCGAAGAGGCTCAGGCTGCGGCATATGTAGAGGCCTCGATCGGCGGCAGGACCGTGTGGGGGGTCGGCATCGCCACATCGATCACCACCGCGTCGCTGCGTGCCGTCGTGTCAGCGGTCAACCGGGCCGCGCGGCTGAGCTGAGCCTTCGCGGGCGCCGGCCGATAGGCTGACGTCCGCGTAGATTCGCGCATCCGGCACGTCGGTTAAGGAGAAGCCGAAATGTGGCAATCATTCTGGGATTATTTTTGGTCGCTGATCGTCATTTTTGCGTTCATCGCCTACCTGATGATCCTGTTCAACATCCTCACCGATCTGTTCTGGCGTGACCACACGACCTCGGGCATCGTCAAAGCGATCTGGGTTTTCTTCCTGATCGTGCTGCCGTATGTGACCGCACTGGTCTATCTGGTCGCGCGTGGGAAGGGCATGACCGAGCGGGCCCGCGAAGCCGCTTCGTCAGCCAAACAACAGACCGACGACTACATCAAGCAAGCCGCCGGTCGTTCACCCGCTCAAGAAATTGCCGACGCCAAAGCGTTGCTCGACTCGGGCACTGTTTCGCAGTCCGAGTTCAACGCGCTGAAGGCCAAGGCGCTCAGCTGAAACACCTCCAGTGACCAACGCGCAGCGAGGAACGAGCTGGGCAGAGGAACCGGAAAGTCAAAAAAGAGCAAACTGCTGGCCGTCGGCGGTGGTGTCGGTGAACTGATCGATGCCGGTACCACCGACGACGTCCGCCACGCAGTCCATGAACTCGGCGTCGGATACCACCGGGACGCCGAGCTCACGGGCCAAGAATCCTTTGCCCTGCTCAGGGCTGGCGTCGTTGCAGATCACCAGCGACGTCTCGGGGTCCACGGAGTCGCAGTAGGCCAGCCCGGCGTGCAGGATGCGTTCGACCAGCTCCTCATGGGTGCGGCCGACCTCTGACGACAATGCCACCCGCATACCTTGCACCAGGGGCCGGCCACTGACGTACCGGCCGGGGTTGAGATATGGGCACGGCATCCGTGCGGCAAGCATCTTCAGCGGGCGCAGCTCGTCATGGGTGACGCGGCCGTTGGGCCAGCGTTTGCGGGTGACCGGGCGCACGGGCAGCCAGATGCCGCGCTCCTGGGCGCGTTGCAGTGCCGGCTGCAACACCTGCGCCAGCACCGACGCGTCGTCGAAGGCGTCATGTGGCCGCAGCTGCGCAACTCCCCAGTGCCGGGCCAGGGTCTCCAGTCGAAAGTTCTCGAGTTGCAGGCCCAACCGGCGCGTGAGCTCGACGGTGCACATCACGGTTTCGGTCGGCAGTTCGGCGTCGATCAGCTCGGCTTCGGCAACCAAGAACGAGTAGTCGAAAGCGACATTGTGGGCAACGAGGGTCCGGCCCTTCAGCAGCGCCACCACGTCAGCGGCGATGTCACCGAAGGTGGGCTGGTCCTCCAGCATCTCGGTGGTGAGGCCGTGCACGTGGGTGGGGCCCGGATCCACTCCAGGGTTGAGCAGGCTGACGACGGACTGCTCGACGTGGCCGTCGCTGTCGAGCGCCAGGGCCGCCAGGCTGATCACGCGGGCCTGGCCGGGGCTGAATCCCGTCGTCTCGAGATCCACCACCACCCAGCCGTCCGCCGACGCCCCGTCCACCAACGGGACAGCCGGCCGGCCCCACTCATGCCTCACGCAGCCAGGATGGCACGCAGCCCCGACAAAACCGTGGTCTTCCCCACGCTGTGGAAAACCGTGTCGATTCCAAGAACCCGTCGCCGAACTACACTGCGCGGGTGATCTCACCCCGAGGACGCGTCGCCCTGGCCGCCGGTGCCGGCGCACGCTGGGCGTCGCGTGTCACCGGGCGCGGAGCAGGCGCCATGATCGGCGGCCTGGTCGCGATGACGCTGGACAAATCGATCCTCCGGCAGCTCGGGCGCGGCCGACGTTCCGTCGTCGTCACCGGCACAAACGGCAAGTCCACCACCACGCGGATGACCGCCGCCGCGCTGCAGACCGTCGGCCCCGTCGCCACCAACGCCGAAGGCGCCAACATGGATGCCGGGCTGGTCGCGGCGCTGGCTTCGGCCCGCTCGGCAGGTCTGGCGGCGCTCGAGGTCGATGAGATGCATGTGCCGCATGTGGCGGATGCGGTGGAACCGTCGGTGATCGTGCTACTCAATCTGTCCCGCGATCAGCTGGATCGCGTCGGTGAGATCAACCACATCGAGCGCACTCTGCGCGGCGGGTTGTCGCGGCACCCCTCGGCGACCGTGATCGCCAACTGTGACGACGTGCTCATGACATCTGCGGCCTACGACAGCCCCGACGTGGTGTGGGTGGCGGCCGGCGGCGGCTGGGCCAACGACTCGGTGAGCTGTCCACGCAGCGGCGAGATCATCGTGCGCGACGGCGTTCACTGGTACTCGACGGGAACCGACTTCAAACGGCCCGACCCGCAATGGTGGTACGACGACACGTCGCTCTACGGGCCCGACGGTTTGGTGCTACCGATGTCGCTGGCACTGCCCGGCGCGGTGAACCGGGGCAACGCCGCGCAGGCGGTGGCGGCGGCCGTCGCGTTGGGCGCTTCTCCGGTTGAGGCCGTCGCGGCGGTGTCGGCTGTCGACGAGGTGGCGGGCCGCTACCGAACTGTGCGAGTGGGCGCGCACACGGCGCGGATCCTGCTGGCCAAGAACCCGGCCGGCTGGCAGGAGGCGCTGTCGATGATCGACAAGCAGGGTGCCGGGGTGGTCATCGCGGTCAACGGGCAGGTACCCGACGGCGAAGACCTGTCCTGGCTGTGGGATGTGCGCTTCGAGGATTTCGAAGGTACCTCGGTGGTGGCCGCCGGCGAACGCGGCACCGATCTTGCGGTCCGGCTGGGCTATGCCGCAGTGGAGCACACCCTGGTGCACGACACCATGGCCGCAATCGCCTCCTGCCCGCCCGGGCATGTCGAGGTGATCGCCAACTACACCGCGTTCCTGGCACTCAACCGGGTGCTCTCATGACGGTACGGATCGGGCTGGTGCTCCCCGATGTGATGGGCACCTACGGTGACGGCGGCAACGCGGTGGTGCTGCGGCGCCGGCTGCTGATGCGCGGGATCGACGCCGAGATCGTCGAGATCACGCTGGCCGATCCGGTACCGGACTCGCTGGATTTGTACACCCTCGGCGGCGCCGAAGACTACGCCCAGCGGCTGGCCACCAAACACCTGCTGCGCCATCCGGGATTGCAGCGGGCAGCCGAGCGTGGAGCTCCGGTGCTGGCCATCTGTGCGGCCATCCAGGTGCTCGGGCATTGGTATGAGACCTCGGCCGGTGAGCGCGTCGAAGGTGTCGGGATGCTGGATGTGACCACCTCACCGCAGGAGTCTCGAACCATCGGCGAAGTAGCCGGCACACCCTTGATCGACGGGTTGTCAGAACCGCTGACCGGCTTCGAAAATCACCGTGGTGGAACGGTTCTGGGTTCAGCTGCGCGTCCCCTGGCGGCAGTCACCAAGGGTGCGGGCAACCGCGCGGGCGACGGCTACGACGGGGCCGTGCAGGGCAGTGTGGTGGCCACCTATCTGCATGGGCCGTGCCTGGCACGCAATCCGGAATTGGCCGATCATCTGCTGACGCAGGTGGTCGGTGCTCTCCCGCCCCTGGAGATGCCCGAGGTAGAGCAGCTGCGGCGCGAGCGCCTGGCCGCTCCCCGCCGGGTCTAAGCCGCCCGATCCGGGTTGCGGTTGCGGTTGCGCCCAACCTCATCCGGGTTGCGCCCAACCTCATCCGGGTTGCGCCCAAACTCACGAAACGGCGCGAAAGTGCGAGACAAATGCGCCAGTCCGTCGATCTCGGCGCCGCCCCGCCGACGGTGGAGCTCGTAAACCCGCCGCAGAACCTCCGCGGGCTTGTCTTCCTTGATCACGCGAACCACCTCCCAGCCGTGGCGCGCCACCCTGGGTAGTCGTCTGAGATCGCGGACATAGCTCGGCCGGTCGATGCGGTGATGATCTCCGTCGTACTCGACCGCCACCTCGAGATCGCGCCAACCCATGTCCAGGAACGCGAAGGGAATGCCGTCGTCGCACACCGGGACCTGAGTTTGCGGGATCGGAAAACCGTTGTCGATCAACAAGAGTCGCAACCAGCTCTCCTTCAGCGACTCGGCCCCGGCATCAACCAGCGGCAGCAAATCCCTCAGCTGTCTGACTCCGCGGACCGGGCCATAGCGGTGCATCAGCCCGTCGACGTCGGCGGCGGCAAACGGCGCGACACGCATCAACGCGTCCAGCCGACCCAGCGCGTCGAAACGGTGTCGGTACCTCGCGAGATCAAATGCGGTGCGGGCAGGGGTGGTCACCGGCAGCCCGTCGACGACCATGATCTCGTCGTCACCGAGCCGGTCATCTCGGACGATCAATCCTCGTTGTCGCCGCCGATCATGAACCAGGACCTCGATGTTTGCCACGTCATCGACCCACTCGGCCCCGTGCCAGGCCGATGCTGCCAGTCCGGCGATGACCCCACGGCGATCCGTTGTCAGCCACGCAGCCCAGATTCGCTCTCGCAAAGTGAGAACCGCGTTCTTCGGGGAGTACACACCTCGAAACACCGGCCGATACCAACGGCGCAGTTCGTGACGGCGCATGCCGTCGCCCAGCGCTTCCCGGCCCAGGAATATCTCAGTCATGCGGGGATGGTGAACCGCAGCCCCGACAAGTGGCGCCCAGACCGACGAAATGGCGGAAGTTACTCACAACTTTGCGCCAGTTTGTGAGTTTGGGCGTAACTGGGAGCCCGCCCTGGGGTCAGACCATGGCGCGGCGGCCGGCCAGGGCGCGGCCCAGGGTCAGCTCGTCGGCAAACTCCAGGTCACCGCCCATCGGCAGACCCGAGGCGATCCGGGTCACCGTCAGCCCCGGGATGTCACGCAGCATCCGCACCAGATAGGTGGCGGTGGCTTCGCCCTCGGTGTTGGGGTCGGTGGCGATGATCACCTCGGTGATGTCCACACCGTCCACCCGTTCACCGATCCGATTCAACAGTTCACGGATGCGCAGTTGCTCGGGGCCGATTCCCGACAGCGGGTCCAGCGCCCCACCAAGCACGTGATAGCGGCCGCGGAACTCCCGGGTGCGCTCCACCGCCTGCACATCCTTGGGTTCCTCGACCACACACACCATCGTGCCGTCGCGGCGCGCATCTCCGCAGATCCGGCAGCGCTGGGCATCGGAGACGTTGCCGCACACCTCGCAGAAGGTGACACCATCCCGGATCCGGCCCAGCGCCGCCGTCAACCGGTCTATGTCCGGCGGTTCCACCGACAACAGGTGGAAGGCGATGCGCTGCGCGCTCTTGGGACCGACGCCGGGCAGCTTGCCCAGCTCATCGATCAAATCCTGAACAGGACCTTCAAACATCCCGGGACAGTCTCAGAATCCCGGAAGACCGAGGGCGTCACCCATGCCGGCCAACGGACCCAGCCTGCTCTGCGCCAGCGCGGTCACCTGGCTGGACGCATCCGCCAGCGCACCGACGATGAGGTCCTGCAGGGTTTCGACATCCTCGGGATCCACCACCTTGGGATCGATCGCCACACCGACGACCTGACCGCTGCCCTTGATGGTCACCCGAACCAGTCCACCACCGGCCTGACCCTGTACCTCGGTGTTGGCGAGCTGCTCCTGGGCGTCGAGCAGCTGCTGCTGCATCTGCTGAGCCTGCGCCAGCAGAGCCGACATATCGGGCGTGCCTCCGGGCTGCATGACTGGTCCCTTCCGATCTTGGTGACGACTTCCGTACTTGAGTGACGACTTCCGTACTTGAGTGTCGATTTCCGTACTTGAGTGTCGATTTCCGTAACTTGGTGACGATTTCCGCTTTGGTGACGATGTGGTCTCGACTTGGTTGCGCCTGCGCCGAGACGGGCGTTAGACCTTTCAAGCCTAGACGCCTTGCAGCTACGGTGGCGCCGTGCCAGTGCCAGCCCGTCTGCGTGTCGGCGCCGCGATGGTCAGCGGTGTCCTCATCGCCGCCAGCGTGTCCATCACCACCGCGACGCCGGCGGCGAGCGCACCGGCAAATATCGCGGGCAAAATCGTGTTCCTCGATCCCGGCCACAACGGCGCCAACGACGCGTCCATCAACCGGCAGGTCAACAACGGTCGCGGTGGCACCAAGGAATGCCAGACCAGCGGCACCTCCACCGACGAGGGCTACCCCGAACACAGCTTCACCTGGGAGACCACGCTGCGGGTCCGGCAGGCGCTGAACGCGCTCGGGGTGCGTACCGCCATGTCCCGCGGCAACGACAACGCGCTGGGGCCATGCGTGGACGAACGCGCCGCGATGGCCACTGCGCTGCAGCCCAACGCGATCGTCTCGATCCACGCCGATGGCGGGCCCTCCACCGGCCGCGGTTTCCACGTGCTCTATTCGGCGCCGCCCCTGAACAACGCCCAGGCCGGCCCCTCGGTGCGGTTTGCGCAGATGATGCGCGACCAGCTGCAGGCCTCGGGGATCCCGCCGGCGAACTACATCGGCTCCGGCGGGCTCAACCCCCGATCCGACATCGCCGGGCTCAACCTGGCCCAATACCCGTCGATCCTCGTCGAGCTGGGCAACATGAAGAACCCGGCCGACAAAGCGCTGATCACCACGCCGGAGGGCCGGCAAAAGTATGCCGACGCGGTGGCCCGCGGCATCGTCGCCTTCTTGCAGACGGGTTAGCTCTCGAGCTGCGCTTTCAGTTTCTCCAGTACCTCAGCCTGGATCTTCTTCAGCCCGAGCGGGGCGAAGGTCTTCTCGAAGAAGCCTTTGACCCCGCCGGCACCGGTCCAGGTGGTCTTGGTGGTGACGGTCGCGCCGGTCCCGGCCGGTGCCACCGTCCAGTTGGTCACCAACGACGAATTCTTGTCCTTCTCGATGACCGTCCGGCCCGCCACGTCGACGGAAGACTCGATCACCCGGGAACGGGACTTGGTGGCCTGCAGTTTCCAGGTGACGACGGTGCCGGCACCTTGTCCACCCTCGAGCACCCGGTACTCGCTGTAGTGCGGGGAAAGGATCTTGGGCCGGACGTTCTCGTAGTCGGAGACAGCGGCGAGCACTGCCTCCGGCGTGGCGTTGATCAGGACCGTACTGGCAGCGCTGACCTGTCCCATCAGGTAAAACTCCTCTGTCGCGGGATCGCGGGCGATCCATGTCACAGCCGTGCAGTCGCATCGGTTGCGGTCGCCGACTAGCGTATATGCGTGTCTGTACCCGTGACCGACGCACAGTCCGCTCACGCCGCCGGCGTGAGGCGGCTCCTCGCGAGCTACCGCGCTATTCCGTCGAGTTCAACCGTCCGGCTGGCAAAGCCGACATCCAATCTGTTCCGGGCCCGCGCCGAACGGGACGCGCCCGGACTCGACACGTCGGGGCTCACCGGGGTCCTCGCCGTCGACCCGCAGGCCCGCACCGCCGACGTTGCCGGGATGTGCACCTACGAGGATCTGGTGTCGGCGACCCTGCGCTACGGCCTGACCCCGCTGGTGGTTCCCCAGCTCAAGACGATCACTCTCGGTGGCGCTGTGACCGGCCTGGGCATCGAGTCGGCGTCGTTCCGCAATGGACTGCCGCACGAGTCGGTGCGGGAGATGGACATCCTCACCGGCACGGGCGAAATCGTGACGGCCTCACCGGAGCAGCACCGGGATCTGTTTCGATCATTCCCGAATTCCTATGGCACACTCGGCTATTCGGTGCGGCTGCGGATCGAGCTGGAGGCGGTCAAACCGTTCGTCGAGCTGCGGCACCTGCGGTTCCACAGTCTGGCTGACCTGATCGCCGCGATGGACCGCATCATCGAAACCGGTGGCCATGACGGCCATCGGGTGGACTACCTCGACGGCGTGGTGTTCAGCGCCGACGAATCGTATCTGGTGTTGGGAATCCACACCGCCACAGCAGGTCCGGTCAGCGACTACACCGGCAGCCAGGTCTACTACCAGTCGATCCGCCATCCGTCCGGGGAGAAGCACGACCGGCTCACCATCCACGACTACCTGTGGCGGTGGGACACCGATTGGTTCTGGTGTTCAAGGGCTTTCGGTGCACAGGATCCGCGGATCCGGCGCTGGTGGCCCCGGCGATACCGTCGCAGCAGCTTCTACTGGAAGTTGATCGGTTACGACCGGCGTTTCGGCATCGCCGACCGGATCGAGAAGCATCACGGCAGGGCCCCGCGAGAGCGGGTGGTCCAGGACATCGAGGTCCCGATCGGTCGCACTGCCGATTTCCTCGACTGGTTCCTGACCAACGTCCCGATCACTCCGGTCTGGTTGTGTCCGTTGCGTCTCCGCGGTCAGGACGAATGGCCGCTGTACCCGATCCGGCCCGGACACACCTACGTCAACGTCGGCTTCTGGTCCTCGGTACCAGCGGGCCGGGAGGAGGGCTACACCAACAAGCTCATCGAACGGAAAGTCAGCGAGCTCGGCGGGCATAAATCGCTGTACTCCGATGCATTCTATTCAAAAGAAGAGTTTGACGACTTGTATGGCGGCGAGGCTTACAAAACCGTCAAGAAGACCTACGATCCTGATTCACGGCTGCTCGATCTTTTTGCGAAGGCGGTGCAACGACGATGACGACCATCAAAGATCCTTCCCTGGACAGATCCGGAAAGCTCACGCTCGCCGAGATCCTGGAAATCCTCACCGACGGCAGCGAACTGCCGTTGAAATTCAATGCCTACGACGGAAGTTCCGCCGGGCCCGACGAGGCCGCGCTCGGTTTGGAATTGTTGACACCACGGGGCACCACGTACCTGGCGACTGCCCCCGGCGACCTGGGGTTGGCACGTGCCTACATCTCGGGGGACCTCGAGACCCGTGGCGTGCACCCGGGGGATCCGTACGAACTGCTGAAAGCGCTGTCCGAGAAGCTGCAGTTCAAGCTGCCCCCGGCACGCGTGGTCGCCCAGATCATCCGCTCGATCGGCATCGAACACCTCAAACCGATCGCGCCCCCTCCGCAGGAGGCGCTGCCTCGGTGGCGTCGGGTGGCGGAAGGCCTGCGGCACAGTAAGACTCGTGACGCCGAGGCGATCCATCACCACTACGACGTCTCGAATGCCTTCTACGAGTGGGTACTCGGCCCGTCGATGACCTACACCTGCGCCTGCTATCCCGACCTCGATGCCTCGCTCGAGGAAGCTCAGGACAACAAGTACCGGTTGGTGTTCGACAAGCTGCGGCTCTCCCCGGGAGACCGGCTGCTCGACGTGGGCTGTGGCTGGGGCGGAATGGTTCGGTACGCCGCGCGTCGCGGGGTGCGTGTCATCGGTGCGACGCTGTCGGCGGAGCAGGCCAGGTGGGGTCAGCAGGCAATCGTCGACGAGGGCTTGACCGATGTGGCCGAGGTGCGCCACAGCGACTACCGCGACGTGCGTGAATCCGGGTTCGACGCGGTGTCCTCGATCGGGCTCACCGAGCACATCGGCGTACACAACTACCCGTCGTATTTCCGTTTCCTGCAGTCGAAACTGCGCACCGGCGGGCTGTTGCTCAACCACTGCATCACCCGTCCCGACAACCGCGCAGGTTCACCGGCCGGGGGTTTCATCGACCGCTATGTCTTCCCGGACGGCGAGCTGACCGGTTCGGGTCGGGTGATCGCCGAAGCCCAGAACGTGGGGCTGGAAGTGCTGCACGAAGAGAACCTGCGCCAGCACTATGCGATGACGTTGCGGGACTGGTGTGCCAACCTGGTCGAACACTGGGACGACGCGGTTGCCGAGGTCGGCTTGGCGACGGCCAAGGTCTGGGGGCTGTACATGGCGGGCTCACGCCTGGGTTTCGAGACCAATGTGGTGCAGTTGCACCAGGTCCTTGCCGTGAAGCTGGACGCCGAGGGTTCCGACGGCGGTCTTCCGATCCGCCCGTGGTGGCAGGCCTGACCCGGTTGGGTCAGAACGGTGACGACGGTGGCTCGATCTTGCGGGCGCCCAACTCACTCTGCAACAGCTCCAGCGCCACTTCCTCGGGGTCACGGCGCGGCGTCGATACCGAATCGGCGGCTTCGGCCAGCATGGCGTCTTCCTCCGCGCGCTCCGCGGCCTGACGGTCGGCCTGCGCGGCAACCTTCTCGGCGGTGGGTTCAGCGGCCGGCGCCGGCGCTCCCGCGGGGCCACCCGGGTCGCACCGGACCCGCCAGTTGACCCCCAGCGCGTCCTTGAGGGCTTCGCGGATGACGTCGGTGTTTCGCTGTTCGGAAAGCCGTTTGGCCAACGGAGCCGACTCGTGGGACAACACCAGGGTGTCACCGTCGATGGCCAGCACGGTCGCACCGGTGAGCATCACCTCGGTGGTACGGCTGCGCTGGCGGACCTTCTCACGCACCGTGGTCCACATGCTGCGGACCGCGGCGGCGTCGGGTTGGCCGGGCGCGGACGGGCGGCTCGGCTCTGCCGGTGGAGGCGTCGGCTCGGCCCGCGGC
>NZ_JBARXZ010000217.1:0-32687 GCF_049647605.1 Mycobacterium sp.
GGGCAAGGTCGCCCGCAAGCCGGGCCGGCCCGCCCGCGGCCGGGGCTGACGCCGACCCCTGCGCCCTGCTCAAGGTCTACCGGCGTCGCCTGCCACCAGCGTCGACCAGAACTCGACCGTGGGATTCGCCGACCGAGCATCTGCGCCGGAGCCGAATTCCCGGTCGACAAAATCGGCGAGGTCATCGCCCGCGATGGCGACGTCGGTCTGCATCACCGACAACACCGGGTGAGTGGCCGTGCCGCGACCAGCCGGCAGATACCGATGCGCATACACCGGCACCAGCCGCTGGACGCGGGCCAGATGATAGTTCGCGCTGCGCAGCGCGTCCTTCATCCGGGCCGGGCGTGGTCCCCACCCGTCGGCCCAGAACGCGTTCCATTCCACGGCAAACAGGATCCCGTCGATGGGCAACTGCAGCCGCTTCTGCAGGCTCCGCCGACCTTCGCCCCGCCAGTTCGGCCACAACGGACCCACGGGCAACCCGGCCGCGAGGAACGTCCGATGGTCATCGGCGAACTCGAAGCCCAATTCCTGCTCGACGCCTGCAAATTCGGCATCGGACAAGCCGTCTTCGATCGCGACCGTGCCGATGGCGGCAAGGCGGGCGGCGGCGTCAGTGCCGGGTTGCGCGTTCAGGGCGTGTTGGTCGCGTCGTCGGGATCAGAAGGTGTGCTGCGGCCCTTGGGCTTTCTTGTACAGCGCCTTGAGCATCCGGTCCCGGAACGCGGCGTTGTCGATCAGCTTGATACCGGCTCCGGCCAGCTTGGGCTGCCCGATCAGCTTGTGCATGTAGCGCCCGCGCCGGTACTCCCGGCCCCACGCTGCCTCCATGCGTTGTGCGTAATTGGTGAAGTCGTCGGGTCCGCCGTTGGTGAGCGCCGCGATGGCGCATTCGCCTGCGGCCAAACCGGACTCGAGGGCCTTCGAGATGCCCGCTCCGGAGGCCGGCTTGCCCGCACCCAGTGAGTCGCCGGTGAACAGCACACCCGGGCGGAACGGCGGCCACGCGGTGAATCCCATCGGCAACCGCCAGGCCCGCACGCTCTTGTTCTTCTTCAGTTCCTCGATCGCGGGTAGATCCCAGTCCCGTGGCAGCGACCGCAGGAACTCGCCGAGGAACTGGGTGGCGTTGATGGACTGCCAGTTCTTGTAGCTGTTGACGTAACCCAGCCCGATGTTGAACATGCCGTTACCCATGGGGAACACCCAGCCATAGCCGGGCAACTGATCACCCTGGAACTCCAGCTTGAGATAGATGTCGAGGCTGTCGGAGTCCGGTCGGTTGGCGGGCATCTCCGAGCGGATGGCGATCGCGGAGTAGCCGTTGTAGTCGGAGTCGATCTTCAGGGCGCGCTTGATGGGGGAGTAGGCGCCGTCGGCGGCTATCACCGCATCGGCGTAGACCTTCTCGCCGCCCTTCAACGTCACGCCGATGACCCGGCCGTTCTCGTTCTGGATCGGGGCCGACACCTCGGCGCCCTGACGGATTTCGGCGCCGACGGACTCGGCGTGCTTGAGCAGCACGGTATCGAGATGAGTGCGGCTCACGGTGTGACCGTGGTCGGGCATCCCGGGCCGTTTCGGGAAGGACAGTTCCCACTGGGTCGGACTGAACACGGTGACGCGATTGACCCGGTGATAGGTGGCCACTTCGTCGGCCAGGCCCATTTTCTGCAGGTAGCTGACCGCACGTGCGGTCAGCCCGTCACCGCAGGGCTTGTCGCGGGGAAACTCGGCCTTGTCCAGGACAACCACCTTGGCGCCGGTCTGTGCGGCCTGCCATGCGGCGGCCGAACCCGAGGGCCCCCCGCCCGCGATGACCAGGTCATATCGCTGCGTCACTAGTACCTCTCGTGTTGGTGGTGGGCGTTGCCGGAGATGCTAGCCCACGGAGCTGTGTGTGTCCGGGGCGGGATTTTTAGGCTCCCCGGCACTTGCGCTCAATCGTGTTGAGTATCAAGGGAACTCGGTGGACTTCGATGGTATGTGGTCGTCCTGACAATACAGTTGGCCACTAGCTGGGTGCGGGTATGTGCAGGTCAGCGGCGGTCGGGCGGTAGAGTACACGGGTGCGCAGAGGGTCGAGAAGCCGTCCCGGCGGGGAGTCCGTCGAGGTCAAAGTGGATGCGCGTAGCGAACGCTGGCGCGAGCACCGGGAGAAGGTGCGTTCGGAGATCGTCGACGCCGCCTTCCGTGCCATCGACCAGCACGGGCCCGCCGTCAGTCTGCGTGAGATCGCTGAAGAGGCCGGTACCGCCAAGCCGAAGATCTACCGCCACTTCAACGACAAATCGGATCTGTTCCAGGCGATCGGCGAGCGTATGCGCGACATGCTGTGGGCCGGGATCTTCCCCGTCATCAACATCGCCAGGGATCCGGCCAGGGAAGTGATCCGGCGCAGTGTCGAACAGTATGTGTACCTGGTCGACGAGCACCCCAATGTGGTCCGTTTCCTGGTTCACAGTTTCCCCGAACAGTCCGAATCGACCATGCGCGCCCTCAACGAAGGACGCGAGATCACCTTGGCGATGGCCGAGATGTTCAACAACGAGCTGCGGGAGATGGAGCTGGATCGCGAGGCGATCGAGCTGGCCGCCTTCGCTACGTTCGGGGCGGCGACCTCAGCCACCGATTGGTGGCTGGGCACCGATCCCGACAGTCCGCGCCGGATGGAACGGGACAAGTTCATCGAGCACCTGACCACCATCATGGTTGGGGCGATCAACGGCACGACGGGGTTGCTGGGCATCCGGATCGATCCGGATCTGCCCATCGGTAAAGCGGTGCCGCGCGCCAACGTCAATGGCTGACGCCACTAACCGGACAGGCGCCTCCACTTATCGGACTACGCTGCAACGGTGACCT
Organism: Mycobacterium sp.; assembly: GCF_049647605.1. GTDB lineage: Bacteria > Actinomycetota > Actinomycetes > Mycobacteriales > Mycobacteriaceae > Mycobacterium. Next base: position 2,869 of record NZ_JBARXZ010000217.1, read on the forward strand.
CTGGCGCTGGCTCCCGCGCCCAGCGGCGGCTACGCGCTGACGCCGCGCAGAACCGTGACCGCATCGTGGATGCGGCCATCGAACTGTTCGGTGCCCGCGGAATCTCGGTGCCGCTCGACGAAGTGGCGCGTCGCGCCGGTGTCGGAGTGGCCACGCTCTACCGGCGATTTCCCACCCGCGGCGACCTGGCCGCCGCCACCTTCGAACGCAACCTGTCGCGCTACACCGAGGCCGTCGACCGGGCGCTCGATGACTCCGACCCCTGGCAGGGGTTCCGCGTTCTGGTCTACGAGCTGTGCCAGCTGCAGGCCGGCGACGCCGGCCTGCGGGAACTGCTCACCATGTCGTTTCCCGCGAGCAGCATCATCGAGAAACGCACCGTGGACGCCCTGGCCAAACTGGGAACGCTGATCGAGCGGGCCCAGGCTGACGGCACGCTGCGCCCGGACCTGGTGCCGGGCGACGTCGTGGTGATGCTGCTGGCCAACGCCGGTGTCGTCTCGGCGACGCTGAACAGCGAGGGTGAGCCGTGGCGCCGATTTGCGGCCATGATCATCAACGCGTTTGCCGTCCACCCGGCGGAGCCGTTACCGCCCGCGCAACCGGAACATCAGCTGCGCCGCTCGATCGCCATGCGCGCCGAGTAGCGGCGCCTACCGTGGATCCCATGAGCGTCACCACCACCCGCGCCCTGATCATCGGCACCGGATTCTCCGGGCTGGGGATGGCCATCGCCATGAAGAAGCAGGGCACCGATTTTGTTGTCCTGGAGAAGGCCGACGATATCGGCGGGACCTGGCGCGACAACATCTATCCGGGCTGCGCCTGCGATGTGCCGTCGCACCTCTATTCGTTCTCGTTCGAACCGAAGCCCGACTGGTCCCGGATGTTCTCGCCGCAGCCCGAGATCCTGGACTACCTGCGTGGTGTCACCGACAGCTACCGGCTGCGCCCGCACATCCGGTTCGGTGCGCGAGTCGAACGGGCGCGCTGGGACGACATCGAACATCGCTGGCATGTGTTCACTGCCGCGGGTGAAGAGTTCGTCGCGCAGTTCCTGATCTCCGGCGCCGGTGCGCTGCACATCCCGGCGACACCCGAGATCGACGGCGCTCAGATGTTCACCGGCCCGGCCTTCCACTCGGCGCAGTGGGAGCCGGGTGTCGACCTCGAGGGCAAGCGGGTCGCGGTGATCGGAACCGGCGCCAGTGCCATCCAGATCGTGCCGACGATCATCGACCAGGTCGCCGAGCTCCAGCTGTATCAGCGCACCCCGCCCTGGGTGTTTCCTCGGCCCAATCTGCCGATCTCGCCGCGCCTGCAACGGGTGTTGACGCGGGTTCCCGGGGTTCGGGTAGCCGTCCGGGCCGCGATCTACTGGTTCCTGGAGGTCACCGCCTATGGGTTGACCCGTCGCCCAGGACTGCTGCGCAGCTACGAGGCGATGGGGAAGTGGAACATTCGCCGCGCCATCGCCGACCCGCAGCTGCGGCGCAAGCTCACCCCGCGCTACCGCGCGGGCTGCAAGCGGATCCTGTACGCCACCGACTACTACCAGGCGCTGGCCCGGCCCAACGCTGACGTGATCACCGACCCGATCGACCGCATCACCTCGAGCGGGATCGTCACCACCGCCGAGGATGGGCGCGGCACGGAACGAGATGTCGACGTCATCATCTACGCCACCGGTTTCCACGTCACCGACTCCTATACCTATGTCGATGTCACGGGGCCCGGTGAGGAGGACCTTGTCAAACGGTGGGATGCCGAAGGTGTCGCCGCCCATCGCGGTATCACGGTGGCCGGGATGCCGAACCTGTTCTTCCTGCTGGGGCCCAACACCGGTCTGGGGCACACATCGGTGGTGTTCATGATCGAGTCGCAGATCCGCTACGTCGCGCAGGCGATCGCCGCAGTCGACGCTGCCGATGTCGAGGCACTCGCCCCCACCCGGGCCGCGCAGGACCGGTTCAACAACGATCTGCAGCGTGACCTGGCGCGCTCGGTGTGGAACACCGGCGGGTGCCGCAGCTGGTATCTCGACGAGCACGGCAACAACCGCACCCTCTGGGGTGGATTCACCTGGCAGTACTGGGCGGCGACGCGCTCGCTGGACCTCGACGAGTACCGGTTGATCGGGCGCCGTGACCGCGTTCGGGCCGACACACCCCAACCCCAACATCTTGGGTGACCCGCGGCAGCCGCTACTACGAGTAGTGTCGACAGTAGCTGCATTGCGGCGGTATCAACATCAATAAAGCCTGGTGAAGTGGAGTTCTGGTGAGCGATGGCATCAAGCTGATCGACCGCGTTTCGGCCATCAACTGGAATCGTCTGCAGGACGACAAAGACGGTGAAGTCTGGGATCGGCTGACCGGTAACTTCTGGCTGCCGGAGAAGGTGCCGGTGTCCAATGACATTCCCTCCTGGGGCACGCTGAACGACCACGAGAAGCAACTCACGATGCGGGTCTTCACCGGCCTGACGCTGCTGGACACCATCCAGGGCACCGTCGGCGCGGTCAGTCTGATCCCGGACGCGGCGACACCGCACGAAGAGGCGGTGTACACCAACATCGCGTTCATGGAGTCGGTGCACGCAAAGAGCTACAGCAACATCTTCTCGACGCTGTGCTCCACCGCCGAGATCGACGAGGCGTTCCGCTGGTCGGAAGAGAATTCCAACCTGCAGCGCAAGGCGCAGATCGTGATGGACTTCTACCGGGGCGACGACCCGCTCAAGCGCAAGGTGGCCTCCACCCTGCTGGAGAGCTTCCTGTTCTACTCCGGCTTCTACCTGCCGATGTACTGGTCGTCGCGGGCCAAGCTCACCAACACCGCAGACATGATCCGGCTGATCATCCGCGACGAGGCCGTTCACGGCTACTACATCGGCTACAAGTACCAAAAGGGGCTGGCGCTCGCCGATGCCACGAAGCAGGACGAGCTCAAGGAATACACCTACGACCTTCTCTACGAGCTGTACGAGAACGAGGTGGAATACACCCAGGACCTCTACGACGGTGTCGGCCTGACCGAGGACGTCAAGAAGTTCCTGCGCTACAACGCCAACAAGGCGCTGATGAACCTCGGCTACGAGGCGCTGTTCCCCAAAGAAGAGACCGACGTCAACCCGGCGATCCTGTCGGCGCTGAGCCCCAACGCCGACGAGAACCACGACTTCTTCTCCGGCTCGGGCTCCAGCTACGTCATCGGCAAGGCCGTCAACACGTCCGACGAGGACTGGGACTTCTGACCGCCGCGCCGGATTGAACTGTCGGTGAAGAATCGGCGAAGTGTGTCGGTGCGACTGGCGTAAACCGGCTGCGCGCAACACACTTTCGTCGTGACGACCACATCGCATATCCATTCGGTCCTGCAGTGGCTGCGGGACGGCTACCCCAACGGTGTTCCCGGGCCTGACCGCGTGCCGCTGCTTGCCCTGCTTCGTGCCACGCCCTTGACCGAGGATCAGGTCAAGGAAGTTGTTCGGGATCTCACCGCCGAGGATTCGGCGGCGCTGGCCGACGGTGTGATCAACGACGACGAGATCGAGGCGTTCATCGCCGACGTGACACACCACGACGCGGGACCGGAGAATGTCGCCCGGGTCGCCGCCAAGCTGGCGGCGGCCGGCTGGCCGCTTGCCGGTGTCGATCACGGTTCGATCGGCTGAAGAAGTAACCAACCTTGGGCGTGGTGCGTAGGCGGTCGGCGGGCGTCGCGGTTAACTGATGGTCGCTATGTGGCGACGTGTGATGAAGTCCGGGTCCATCCTGTTCATGGTGCTGGCCGTGGTTGCCGGTCTGGTCGGCTGCTCGTCCGGTCCGGACTCGCAGGACCGCCTCACCGCCTTCGCGAATGCGTTGCAGCGCAAGGACGCCCGGTCCGCGGCAGCGCAGACGACGGATCCGGCCGCTGCCGAGCCGGTGATCGCCGCCATGTTCGCAGGGATGGGCGAGGCAGCGACGGTGACGGCGAGTCCGGCCGCGGCCGACGGCAGTGACGACGATTTCACCGTGTCTTATGCCTGGTCGTTCGGACCCGATCGCGAACTGCGCTACGACACCGATGCCACGGTCACCACATCCGGTGACGACCGGCTGATCTCCTGGACCCCGACGCTGCTGCACCGCGACCTGGCGCCGGGCCTGACCTTCGAATTCAGCCAGGACAGCGACCTGCAGACCCCGGTCGTGGATCGGACCGGTCAGCCGCTACTCACCTGGCAGACAGTGGGAGTGATCACGCTCGAGCGTGCCGATCTCACTTCGGCTGCTGCGTTGGCACCGCTGCTGGTGCCGTTCGATCCGGGCGTGACATCGGCCTCGATCAACGCTCTGTTCGACGGAAACACCGACAAGCGAGTCACGGTGATGAAGCTGCGCCAGTCCGACCTGGCGACGGTGGCCGGCCCGCTGGCCACGATTCCCGGTGTTGCTGTGACCCAACAGGGGGAGTTGCTGACCGCGGATCGCAACCTGAAATCACCGGCGCTGGCGGGACTTCCCGAGCTCTGGCACGACCGGATCACGCAACGGTCGGGCTGGTCGGTATCGCTGGTCGACGGCAACGGCGCGCCGGTTCAGCGGCTGGCGTCCACCCCGCCCAAATCCACCAACCCGATCCGCACCACACTGGATCTGCGTCTGCAGCTGTTGGCGCAACGGGCGGTTGCTCTCGACCCCCGGCCGACGGTTCTGGTGGCCCTGTCCGGTTCGTCCGGGGGCATCCTTGCCGCGGCGCAGAACACGGCGGCCGATGCCCAAGGCCCACTTGCCTTTTCCGGTCTGTATCCACCGGGGTCCACGTTCAAGACCATCACGAGCGCAGCGGCACTCGAAGCGGGGCTGGTGACTCCGCAGACCGCAGTTGCCTGTCCGGGTGTGTTGACGATCGAGAACCGCACCATCCCCAACGACAACAACTTCGATCTGGGGACAGTGCCGTTCGCCACGGCGTTTGCGCGGTCCTGCAACACCACGATGGGTGAGATCGCCGACCAGCTACCGGCCGGCGCACTCACCGACACTGCGCGCGATTTTGGGATCGGCGTCGACTACCTGATTCCCGGATTGACCACCGTCACCGGGAAGGTGCCACGGGCCACGACCCCGGCGCAGCGGGTCGAGAACGGAATAGGCCAGGGCACAGTCACCGTCAGTCCGTTTGGGCTCGCGGTCGCCGAGGCCAGCCTCGCGCATGGCGCGACGATCACCCCGACCCTGGTGGACGGGGAGCAGACCACCGCTGACACCGATCCCGTGCAGTTGCCGGCCCGCGTCACGGAGCCGTTGCGGGCGATGATGCGCCAAACCGTCACCGATGGCACCGCCACCGCATTGCGGGACATCCCCGACCTCGGCGGCAAAACCGGCACCGCCGAATTCGGGGACAACACCCATTCACATGGTTGGTTCGCAGGAATCTCCGGTGACATCGCGTTTGCGACGCTGGTGGTCGGCGGCGACTCGTCGGCGCCGGCGATCACCGTTTCCGGAGATTTCCTGCGGGGCGTCTAGACCAGTACTCAGATGGTGCTGGTGTCGATGACAAAGCGGTACCGCACGTCACTGGCCAGGACCCGCTCGTAGGCCTCGTTGACGTATGACGCCTCGATGACCTCGATCTCCGGGGTGACATCGTGTTCAGCGCAGAAGTCGAGCATCTCCTGAGTCTCCGGGATACCGCCGATCATCGAGCCGGACAGGCTGCGCCGGCCGCCGGCCAGCGGGAAGAATGGCACCTCGAGCGGCTTCTCGGGGGCTCCGAGTTCCACGAGGGTGCCATCGATCTTGAGCAGGCTCAGGTAGGCGCCTAGGTCCAGGTTGGCCGACACGGTGTTGAGGATGAGATCGAACTTGCCCGCCAGCTTGGTGAAGGTATCCGGATCGCTGGTGGCGTGGTAGTCGCGGGCGCCCAACCGCAGCCCGTCCTCCATCTTCTTCAGCGACTGGCTCAGCACGGTGACGTCGGCGCCGAGGGCGGCCGCCAGCTTCACGCCCATGTGGCCGAGCCCACCGAGGCCGATGACTGCCACCTTCTTGCCGGGCCCGGCGTTCCAGTGCTTCAACGGCGACCACAATGTGACGCCGGCGCACAGTAGGGGAGCGGCTTTGTCGAGCGGCAGCCCGTCCGGGATACGCAGGACAAAGCTCTCGTCGACAACAATCGCCTGGCTGTATCCGCCCTGGGTGATCGAGCCGTCGCGATCCCTGGCGCCGTAGGTGCCGATCATGCCGGTGCCGGTGCAGTACTGCTCTTTGCCGTCCTTGCAGTTGTCGCAGTTCTGGCAGGAGCCGACCATGCAGCCGACACCCACGTGGTCGCCCACCTTGTAATCGGTGACCTCCGAGCCGACCTCGGTGACGACACCCGCGATCTCATGGCCGACGACAAGTGGGTAGCGCGCGTTTCCCCACTCGTTCTTGACGGTGTGGATATCGCTGTGACAGATGCCGGCGAACTTGATGTCGAACGCGACATCGTGTGGGCCCACATCGCGACGTTCGATGGTGGTTTTGGTCAGCGGATCGGTGGCGGAGGTCGCGGCATAGGCGGAAACAGTTGTGGTCATCGGGAAATCCTCTTCACTTCGTGTGCAGATATGCGTACTCGAGCATCAATAGACCCGCAGAAGACGGGAGCTCGCCCGGTGGTAACAGGACCCGTGCTCGGTTTAGTCCCGGTACCGCCTCACTTCCGAGACTAGAGACCTTCGGCCCGCAGTGTCGCGTTGAAGCTGACCCGCTCGTAATTGACCAGCCCGGCCAGCGAGTATGGATCGGCGGCGATCAGTTCCTCGGCCGCTTCGACAGAGATGTCGCCGGTGATCAGCACACCACCCTGCTGCGACTCCTGGCGGCCGGCCAGGAGCAGACGACCGTCGGCGATCTCCTTGTTGATCCATTCGATGTGTGCGGGCCGGACCGCATCGACGGCCTCGAGGGGCTTGACATAGGTCAGCGTGAGCACATTGAACACCGGGCGAGCCTAGTTGATCGGTGCGTTGACCAGCCGTAGATCCTCAACGATGGCGCGGGCTGCGATCAGGCCGTCGCCGCTGTGCCAGATCTCGTTGTTCACCACAAAGACCCGGTGGTCGCGGGTGGCCGAGAGGCTCCGCCAGCCGTCACTGTTCAAGAACGATGTCGCCTGCTCCTTGGCGGCCGGGGAATCGAACGACACGTAGACGATGTCGCCGTCGGCGGCGGACAGGTCGGCGTCGCCCATGCCGAGCTCCAGATAGGGCTTGTCGGTGAAGCGTTGCGCCACGGGCCGATCCACCCCGACCGTGGCGAGCACGGTGGCGGGGAAGTTGTCGGTACCGAAGATCCGGATGGTGTTCTCCGTCAGTTGCACCACTGAGGCCTGATAGTGCGGCGCATCGTGCTCGGCACCCGTCTTCCCGGCTTCCTCGGAGAAACCGGCAATGAGGGCGTCGGCGGCCTGAACCCGGCCGGTCGCCGCGCCCACGGCACGCAGGGTCGCGGTCCAGTCGGCACCGGAGGACGCGGTGAACACCGTGGGGGCGATGGCCAGGAATTCGCCGTAGGACGCCGGGGTCAGTGTGCTGGAGCCGAGGATCAGATCCGGTGAGGTCGCCGCGATCGCGGCGACGTCCGGAGAGCTACGGGTTCCGGCGGCGGGCAGGTCGTGGATGACGGCGCCGAGATACGACGGTTGGTGGGTCGGCTGACCATCGGTGCCATCGGGCAGTGCGGCCGCGACCACGCGGGCCTGCAGTCCCAGCGCGCAGAGGGCGTCCAGCTGACCGCCGGAGAGGGCGACGATGCGCTGCGGGTCGGCGGGTACCTCGATGTCACCGCGTTCGGTTCCGCTGTTGACGGTGCGGGTCGGGGGACCGGGATCGACCGGAGCGGGCTCGGCGGCACACGATTCGTCGGGGCGACGCAGATTGCCGAGCACTCCGGCGTCGGCGATCTTGGTGGTGCTGGTGACAACGCTGCGCGACGGTTCGATCGGCGTCATGCCCTGTGGGCCTCCACAGCCCACCGACAGCGCCACCGACACGGCGGCCAAACCGGCCAGGACACCTGGTCGAACGTGGCTGAACTGCACCGACCGACGGTAGCACCGGCCGTTTCGGAGGTCGGTTTCCAGCGGTCTACGACACGATGTCGGACCCATCTACGACACAATGTCGGACCCGTGCCGACAGACGCAGCGACGGGGGCTAGGATTCCGGAGAAGAAGATCAGTGGCCGTCGATCGGCGGCCTATGGATTGTGATTCTTGGAGGAGCTCTTGACCGCCGAAGCGCCCCCGCTTGGAGAACTAGAGGCCACGCGTCCGTTCAAGGAGCGCGTAGGCCCCAAGGGCAGCCTGATCTACAAGCTCATCACCACGACCGATCACAAGTTGATCGGCATCATGTACTGCGTCGTGTGCTTCGCCTTCTTCCTCATCGGTGGGTTGATGGCGCTGTTCATGCGGACCGAACTGGCCCTGCCCGGGCTGCAGTTCCTGTCCAACGAGCAGTTCAACCAGCTGTTCACCATGCACGGCACGGTGATGTTGCTGTTCTACGCAACCCCGATCGTGTTCGGGTTCGCCAACCTGGTGCTGCCGCTGCAGATCGGTGCGCCCGACGTCGCGTTCCCCCGGCTGAACGCCTTCTCGTTCTGGCTGTTCCTGTTCGGCGCGCTGATCGCCACCGCCGGCTTCATCACACCGGGAGGCGCGGCCGACTTCGGTTGGACCGCCTACTCGCCGCTGACCGACGCGATCCACTCTCCGGGCGCGGGCGCTGACCTGTGGATCATGGGCCTGGCCGTCGGTGGTCTCGGCACCATCCTCGGTGGCGTCAACATGATCACCACCGTGGTCTGCATGCGGGCCCCGGGTATGACGATGTTCCGGATGCCGATCTTCACCTGGAACATCCTGGTGACCTCGATCCTGGTGCTGCTGGCCTTCCCGCTGCTGACCGCCGCGCTGCTCGGGCTCGCTGCGGACCGCCATCTCGGTGCCCACGTCTATGACCCGGCCAACGGTGGTGTGTTGCTGTGGCAGCACCTCTTCTGGTTCTTCGGCCATCCCGAGGTGTACATCATCGCGCTGCCGTTCTTCGGCATCGTCAGTGAGATCTTCCCGGTGTTCTCCAGGAAGCCGATCTTCGGCTACACCACCCTGATCTACGCGACGCTGGCCATTGCGGCACTGTCGATCGCGGTGTGGGCGCACCACATGTACGCAACAGGAGCCGTTCTCCTTCCCTTCTTCTCCTTCATGACGTTCCTGATCGCGGTGCCCACCGGTATCAAGTTCTTCAACTGGATAGGCACGATGTGGAAGGGACAGTTGACGTTCGAGACGCCGATGCTGTTCTCGGTCGGCTTCATCGTCACGTTCCTCCTGGGTGGTCTGTCCGGCGTGTTGCTGGCAAGCCCGCCGTTGGACTTCCATGTGACGGACAGCTACTTCGTCATCGCGCACTTCCACTACGTGCTCTTCGGCACCATCGTGTTCGCCACCTACGCGGGTATCTACTTCTGGTTCCCGAAGATGACGGGCCGGCTGCTCGACGAGCGCTTGGGCAAGGTGCACTTCTGGCTGACCTTCATCGGCTTCCACACCACGTTCCTGGTACAGCACTGGCTCGGTGACGAGGGCATGCCGCGGCGTTACGCGGACTACCTGCCCACCGACGGCTTCACCACGCTGAACATCATCTCGACCGTCGGTGCGTTCATCCTCGGTGTCTCGACGCTGCCGTTCCTGTGGAACGTGTTCAAGAGCTGGCGTTACGGCGAGGTCGTCACGGTTGACGATCCGTGGGGCTACGGCAACTCCCTGGAGTGGGCCACCAGCTGCCCGCCGCCGCGGCACAACTTCACCGAGCTGCCGCGCATCCGGTCGGAGCGCCCGGCGTTCGAGCTGCACTACCCGCACATGATCGAGCGGATGCGTGCCGAGGCCCACATCGGCCGAGCGCACGGACCCTCCGATGGCGACGTGACGCGGCTCGACGGCGAGAATGTTCGGACCTGAGCGACCCCATCGGACAGTTCGAGGCATTCAAGTCAGCCAGCAGGGGGCTAAGCGTGCCTAAGGCGTCGGTGTTGATCACCGTCACCGGAGTCGACCAACCTGGCGTGACGTCAGCACTGTTCGAAGTGTTGTCGCGCCACAAGGTTGACCTCCTCAATGTCGAACAGGTGGTCATCCGTGGCCGGCTGACCCTCGGAGTCCTGGTTTCCGGGCAGCCCAGGGTGGTCGGCGACTCGGCGTTCACCTCCGAGGTCGAGGCGGCCATCCACGGAGTGGGGCTGGACGTCACGATCGAACGCAGCGACGACGTGGCGATCATCCCCGAACCGTCGACCCACACCATCGTGGTGCTGGGCCGGCCCATCACCGCGCAGGCGTTCGGGGTTCTGGCCCGCGAAGCCGCCAAACTCGGCGTGAACATCGACTTCATCCGCGGCGTCTCGGACTACCCGGTGACCGGTCTGGAGTTGCAGGTGTCGGTGCCTTCCGGCGCCGGCGGGCAACTGCAGTCGGCACTGGCTGCGGTCGCCGTCGAGGAAGGTATCGACGTTGCGCTCGAGGCTGCCAGCCTGAGCCGACGGGCCAAGCGGCTCATCGTCTTCGATGTCGACTCCACGCTGATCCAGGGCGAGGTCATCGAGATGTTGGCGGCGCGTGCCGGCGCCGGGGCTGAAGCCAAGGTGGCCCGGATCACCGAGGCCGCGATGCGCGGCGAGCTGGATTTTGCCGAGTCGCTACGGGAGCGGGTCGCGACTCTGGAGGGTCTGCCCGCCAGCGTTGTCGACGAGGTCGCCGACCGACTGGAGCTGACCCCGGGCGCCCGGACCACCCTGCGGACCTTGCGCCGGTTGGGTTTCCACTGTGGAGTCGTCTCCGGTGGATTCCGCCAGGTGATCGAGCCGTTGGCGCACGAGCTGATGCTCGACTACGTGGCCGCCAACGAACTCGAGATCATCGACGGTGTGCTGACCGGGCGAGTGGTCGGCCAGATTGTCGACCGACCGGGTAAAGCCAAGGCGCTGCGCGATTTTGCGCACCAGGCCGGCGTTCCGATGGAACAGACCGTGGCCGTCGGTGACGGCGCCAACGACATCGACATGCTGTCGGCGGCGGGTCTGGGCGTGGCGTTCAATGCCAAGCCCGCGTTGCGTGAGGTTGCCGACGCGTCGCTGAGCCATCCGTATCTGGACACGGTGCTGTTCATCCTCGGGGTGACCCGCGGTGAGATCGAGGCCGCAGACGCGGTCGACGGCACCGGACGCCGCGTGGAGATTCTGAGCGACTGACGTCGCTGCGGCCGTTGTCGCACTCCCGGCTCCAACATCCGACACAGCGGGCTGCGTCGGGGTTTGGTTCCCATTCAATGGATTCAGGGTGTCATCTCTGTGTCAGCAATCACAAACTCGAGTCTTATCCGGGCGGCTTCACATTCGCCATGATTTATATCAATCGGAGGACTCGATGGACGCACCGCTGGCATCCACCCGACAATCGGGGGACCACCAAGTCGGCACTGCCCGGCAGACCACCCACAACGCGCGCAAGGCCGCAACGGCCTCGTTCCTGGGCAGCATGCTGGAGTACTACGACTTCTTCATCTACGGCTCGGCCGCCGCACTGGTCTTCCCGGCATTGTTCTTCCCGGAGAGCAATCCCGCTGTCGCGACGATCGCGGCGCTGGCCACCTTCGGAGTCGGCTACATCGCCCGTCCGCTGGGTGGTCTGATCCTCGGGCACTATGGCGACCGGATCGGGCGCAAGCGGGTACTGATCATCACCCTGACCGTGATGGGAGTGTCCAGTCTGGCTGTGGGGCTGCTGCCGACCTACGCCCAGGTGGGCGTCGTGGCGCCGATACTGCTGGTGATATGCCGACTGGGACAGGGCTTTTCGGCCGGCGGCGAAGCTGCCGGAGCGAGCACGATGACCCTGGAGCACTCACCGCTCGGGCGCCGGGGATTGTTCACCAGCTTCACCATGTCCGGCTGTATGGCGGGCATCGTGCTGGCCAACCTGGTGTTCGTTCCGGTTGCACTGCTGCCCGACGAGATCCTGTTGACGTGGGGCTGGCGGGTGCCGTTCTGGGGCAGCACCCTGGTACTGCTACTGGCGTATGTGGTGCGCCGCCGCCTCGATGAAACGCCGGTGTTCGAGGAGGCCGACGGCCGCGACGAGACAGTACGCGTGCCGGTGCAGGAGTTGATGCGGACGCAGTGGGCCGACGTCGTGCGGGTGATGTTCGCCGCGCTGTTTGCGGTGTTCCAGACGATCATGATGGTGTTCGGCTTGGCGTTCGCCACGTCCCCGGAGATCGGGGTGGATCGTTCCACCATGCTGTGGGTGTCTGTGCTGGCCAATGCCCTTGCGGTGGTGACGATTCCGATCGCGGCCGCAGTGTCCGACCGGATCGGTCGGCGCCCGGTGTGGGTCGCCGGTGCGCTGTCCTGTTCGGTTCTGGTCTTTGTCTATTTCTGGGCGATCTCGACCGGAAACGTCGGCCTGATCTTTCTCACCGGCGTGCTGCTGGTGGGTGCGGCGTACTCAGGCATGAACGGTCTGTGGCCGGCTTACTTCTCGGAGCAGTTCGCTGCCCCCGTGCGGTACTCGGGCTTTGCGGTGGGTAGCCAGCTGGGGCTGTTGCTCGCCGGATTCGCCCCCACGATCGGTTTCGCGATCATGGGGACCGGGCCCAACGGTTGGGTACCGGTCGCAGCGTTCGCGGCAATCTGCGGAGTGGTGTCGGCGGTGGCAGTGCTGTTCTCCCGCGAAACCTACGATGTCCCGATCGAGCAGCTCGGCGTGCGGCGTTGACGATCTGGAATCTGACGCCCACCGAGGTGAGGATGGGACCATGGCACGGTCGGCGAGTGGCGAGTCGGTACTCACCCGCGCAGTGCGGATTCTGCGTCTGCTGTCGGTGGGGTCGCCCAGTCTGACGGTCTCCGAGATCGCCCGGCGGGCGGAGCTGCCGATGGCAACCGCGCATCGGCTCGTCGGTGAGCTGGTGGACCTCGGTGTCCTCGAACGCGACGCCGGAAGACGGGTCCGGGTGAGTGTGCAGATGTGGGAGTGGACATCGCGTTCCTCTCGCGCGCTCGGGTTGCGCGAGACGGCGATGCCCTACTTGGAGGACCTGCACAGTGTGGTGCGGCAGCACACCCAGATCGGGGTGCTCGAGGGCACCGACGTGCTGTACCTGGAACGTCTGTCGACCCGTAACGCCGTCCGCAACGTCACGAAGATCGCGGGGCGACTGCCCATCCACGCCACGTCCGGCGGCCTGGTCCTGCTCGCGCACGCGACGGCTGAGCTGCAAGAGTCCGTGCTTTCCTCGCCGCTGCGGCGCTATACCTCGCAGACTGTCACCGAACCGGCGGAGCTGCGCAGGCTGCTGGCCGAGATTCGCAAGCAGGGCTACGCCGTCGCCGACCAGATGATCACCCCCGGCTCGCTGGGGTTGGCGGCGCCGGTGCGCGGTCCGGGCGGCGATGTGGTGGCCGCGCTGACATTGGTGCTGCCCGCCGACGACGACAAGCGCCGCCAACACATCGGTGCGTTGATGGCGACCGCGCGATCCATCTCGCGGGCACTGGGGGCGCCCGGCCCGGCCGACGATGTGGTGCGCACCCACGGTCCGCAACCGTCCGGGTCGAAATCTTCCCACTCAATGAAAACTGTGTGGTCGCAGCCACATCGGGGCGACAAGTGTGAAACACATGATCCGACACGTCGTTCTGTTCCGCTGGAAGCCCGACTTTCCGACCGAGGACAGGGAGAACTGGCTTAGCGCGGTTCGCCGGCTACCCGAGCAGATCGAGGTGCTGCGTGCTCTTGATGCGGGTCCAGATGTCCTTGGCGCGCAACGGTCGTGGGACACCGCGATCGTCGCCGACTTCGACACCGTCGGTGATATCGCGGTCTATACCGACCATCCCGCGCACCTACCGCTGATCGAGGTGTCCGCCGCCGGGGCCGACGCCGTCGCCTCGGTGGACTTCGAGATCGAAACCTCAGGAGGGACAACACCATGAACGCACCGGTACGCGGGCGCGTGCAGGACAAGGTGGCGATCGTCACCGGAGGCGCCGGTGACCTGGGTGGCGCCGTGATCCGGCGGCTGGCCGAGGAAGGCGCGACGATCGCCAACATCGACCGGGACAAGCCGGAACAAGGCTGGGGGACACCCGCGGTGATCGACCTGGTGGCCGACATCACCGACGGCGATTCGGTCCGCGAGACGGTCGCTGAGGCGGTGGCCCGGATCGGGGTACCCGACATCCTGGTCAACGTGGCCGGGATCCTGGGGCGACCGGCGCCCTCCCACGAAGCCACCGAAGACGAGTTCGACGCGGTGTTCTCGGTCAACGTCAAGGGCACCTGGCTGATGACAAAACACGTTGTACCGCTGATGATCGAACACGGCCGCGGGAGCATCGTGAACTTCTCGTCCATCCATGGTCTGACCGGAGGAGCCAATGTGCCGCTCTACCATGCCAGCAAGGGTGCGGTCCGGCTGCTGTCGAAGGCCGACGCGGTCACCTACGGCAAGTTCGGTATCAGGGTCAACTCGATCCACCCCGGCTCCATGCGCACCAGGATGAGCACAGCCTCCGCAGAGCGCAGCGCCATCGGTCCGCAGGCCTACTACCAGCAGCTGGTAGGCGGCAATCCCATCGCCAGGCAGGGGGAGCCTCGCGAAATCGCCGACGGAGTGCTGTATCTGGCGTCCGACGAATCCTCGTTCACGACCGGCACCGAGCTGGTCATCGACGGCGGCTACACCGCCCACTGATCGCAAGAAAGGTCAAGGACATGGCAATCAAGGACGTGCAGGACATCGCGCGAGACTACGACGTCATCGTCATCGGCTCCGGGGCGGCAGGCATCTCTGCCGCCCTGGCCGCCAGGCATCAAGGGCTCGAGGTCCTGGTCGTCGAGAAAGACCGCTATCTGGGCGGCACCAGCGCCATCTCAGGCGGGTGGGCGTGGGTGCCGGGCAACCGCCAGGGCGTCGAGGAAGGCGACACTCGCGAAGAGATCGAAACCTACCTCAGCGCATTGGGCGGCGACTCGCTGAACCGCGAAGCGGTCAAGGTCTTCCTCGACGAGGCGCCGGCAGCCATGGAATTCCTGGAGCAGGCCGGCGTCGAATTCGCCTACCCCGAAACCGCGCCCGACTATCAAATGGACACCCCCGGTGCGAAGAGGTCCGGTCGCGCCGTCACTGTCGCCCGCGTCGACGCCAGGGTGCTCGGCGAAGACCGGCTCCGGATGCAGCCCTATCTGTATCCCTACACGGTCTTCGGCTATATGCCCGAGATCGGGCCGGATATCGCCACCTTCATCCGTGCCAATCAGTCGCTCCCGGCGTTCGGCTATGTGATGCGCAGGCTGACCAAGACCCTCATCCAGACCGCGCTGTTCCGGCGATCTTTCGATCGGACGAACGGCAACGCTTTGATGACGCGGATGGTGGCCGCGGCCCGGCAAGCGGGTATTCCCATGGTCACCGACA
Organism: Mycobacterium sp.; assembly: GCF_049647605.1. Taxonomy (GTDB): domain Bacteria; phylum Actinomycetota; class Actinomycetes; order Mycobacteriales; family Mycobacteriaceae; genus Mycobacterium. Next base: position 18,397 of record NZ_JBARXZ010000217.1, read on the forward strand.
CCGCAGTGGTCAAGTTGGTTCGCAACGCCGACGGGGTGGTGGACACCGTGCTGGTGTCCGGCGCACATCGGGGTGCGTTGCGGGCCCGGCTCGGTGTGGTGGTCGCCGCCGGCGGATACACCGGAGACCCGGTGCTACGGGCGCAGACCTTCGCTCATGATCCGCACGGGGACAACCACATCACTCCGACCCGAGGGCATGGCGGTGACTCCTATCGGCTGGCTGCCGACCTGGGTGGGGTCCTGGACACCTCGCCGCACCAGCCTGCGTCCTGGGGGCCGGTGACGGTGTGGAAGAACCTGCGGGGCCAGGATCAGATCTATCCGCATCTGCGGGCGTTCGGGCTGCCGGGGCTGATCGCGGTGAATCGCCACGGCAACAGATTTGCCAACGAATCATTCAGCTACCACGACTTCGGGGTGGAGATGATCCGCGACAACGCCGGTGAGGACGACACCTACGGTTGGATCATTGCTGATCGGAAAGCCATGCGCACCTACGGGATCGGCTACGCCAAGCCCTGGCCGCTCCCGACGTGGTACTACAAGCGGGTCGGGTATCTCACCGAGGCAGCCACCTTGGGCGAGCTGGCAGGCAAGATCGGGATTCCGGCCGACCGGCTGGAGGCCACGGTGGCCGAATTCAACAAGGGTGCCGCTCGCGGGGAGGACCCTGCGTTTGCCCGCGGTTCGAACTGGTTCCATCACTTCAAGGGCGATATGAACCACAAGCCGAACCCGAACCTGGCCACCCTCGATCGCGGACCGTTCTATGCGGTGAAGATCCAGATGGGTGACTTGGGTTCGTATGCGGGGCTCGCGGTCAACCGGCGCAGCGAGGTCGTCACCTCAGACGGTGCGGCCATTCCGGGTCTGTATGCGGTGGGAACTGCGGCGGTGAGCGTCTTCGGTGGTGGTTACCCGGGTTACGGCGCCAACATCGGGCCTGCGCTGGTATTCGGTTACCAGGTCGGTCGCGACATCGGTGTCCACGCCGGCGAACGTGAATCCGCAGCAGGGGTCACCTCGCTGCGACCGCGCAAAGAGGTGACCGCATGACGGTCCGGACTCGGACGCAGGTCGCCATCATCGGCGGCGGCCCGGCCGGGCTGATGGTGTCACATCTGCTGCACCTGGCCGGTGTCGACAGCATCGTGGTGGAGTCCCGAACCCGGAAAGAGATCGAAACCACCCACCGCGCAGGCATTCTCGAACGGGACAGTGTCCGGCTGCTGGTCGATTCCGGAGTGTCGGATCGGGTGCTGTCCCACGGGCACGAACACCGGGGGATCGAGCTCCGGTTCGGAGGCACTTCGCATCGGATCGATTTCGCCGGCCTGGTCGGTGCGTCGACATGGCTCTACCCGCAGACCGATGTCTTCGGTGATCTCGCCGATGCCCGTGAGCGCGACGGCGGTGACATCCGGTTCGGGACGGGAAAGGCCGATGTGACCGGTGTCGAGTCCGACGTGGAAGTCCGCTACCTCGACAGCGACGGGGTGCGCCAAGAAGTGCGCTGCGACTATGTTGTCGGCGCCGACGGCTCCCGCAGCGGGTGTCGAGATCTGATTCCCCACCGGCGCCAGTTCTTTCGCGAGTACCCCTTCGCGTGGTTCGGCATCCTCGCACAGGCGCCGCCGAGTCACCCCGAGTTGATCTACGCCAGCTCGCCGCGGGGGTTTGCGTTGATCAGCCAACGCACCGCGACAATCCAGCGGATGTACTTCCAGTGCGACCCGGACACCGATGTCGCAGAGTGGTCTGACAGCCGTATCTGGGCTGAACTGCAGCGACGTGTCGACGGCGACGACGGCTTCGAGCTGCGGCAGGGGCCGATCCTCGAGAGGACGGTCTTGCCGTTCCGCAGCTTTGTGCAGGAACCGATACGGCATGGCCGCCTCCTGTTGGCCGGCGATGCCGCTCACACCGTGCCCCCAACCGGCGCAAAAGGTTTGAACCTTGCGCTCGCGGATGCTCGGGTGCTTGCCGAATGTCTGGTTCGTGCGGTGCGCAAGGACACCCCCGATGCCCTGGACGAGTACCCCAGCCGGGCGCTGCATCGGGTGTGGAAGGCTCAGCATTTCTCGTACTGGATGACCAGACTGCTGCACCGACTGCCTGGCTGCGATGAGTTCGATGAGCGACGGCAGCTGGCCGAGTTGGGTTCGGTCGTCGAGTCCGTAGCCGGTTCGACGTTTCTGGCCGAGGCCTATACGGGATGGCCGAGCTCAGTAGGAGGCCCGTCCACCTGACGCGTCGTAGACCGCACCGGTGGAGAAGCTCACTGCCGAAGACGACAGCCACGCCACCAGTTCGGCAATCTCGTCGGGCCGGCCCATCCGCGCCATCGGCGTCAATGCCTGGGATCGCGCGAGTATCGCCGGATCGGTGTCGGCATTCATCGGGCTGCTCACAGCGGCGGGCGCCACGGCGTTGACCAGGACGCCGGTGGTGGCGAGCTCCTTGCCCAGAGACTTGGTCATCGCGATGACAGCGGCCTTGGACGCCGAGTACGCGCTCTGGGTCGGGTTGCCCTCTTTGGCGGCGATGCTCGCGAGGTTCACGATCCGACCCCAGCCACGTTCGACCATGCCGGGCGCAAAGGCTCGGCACATCAGGAATGTGCCGTCGGTGTTGATGGCAAACGTGCGGCGCCACTGACTCAGGTCCAGCTCCGTCAGTGGCGCCGATGGCCCGACGACTCCGGCGCTGTTGATCAAGATGTCGACCGCGCCCACCTGATCATGCAGGGCTGCAACGGATTCCGGGTCAGAAACGTCTACATATCGGTCGGCATCCCCGGCCAGGTCGGCGGTGATGACCTCGACGTCATCGGTGGCCAGGCGCTGTGCGCACGCTTTGCCGATTCCGCTGGAGCCGCCGGTGATGAGGGCGCGTCGTGGGGTGGTGAGGGCCATCTTGCCTCTTCCGAACAAAGTCTATGTGCAGATTGCACATTAATTGATCCGTCTGTGTACATTCAGGACTATATTGGACGGGTCGCGGCTTGGGAGACGGCATGGAGATTCGCTGGGTGCAGGCGTTCATCGCGGTGGCCGAGGAGTTGCACTTCGGTCGTGCGGCCACCCGGCTGCAGATGGCGCAGTCGCCGCTGAGTCAGACCATCCGCAAGCTCGAGCGTGAACTCGGGGCCACGCTGTTCGAGCGCAGTACCCGATCGGTGTCGCTGACTGCCGCCGGGCATGCGTTTCTGCCTCATGCCCGCGCCGTGCTGGAGGAGATGCAGATGGCGCGCCAGGCCACCCGCGTCTCCGCGGGCGAGGTGTACGGGCGCATCTCGCTGGGCTTCACCGGGGTGCTCAACCACCTTTCGCTGCCACCGTTGACGCGGGCGGTGCGCCAGACCTTCCCCGGTATCGACCTCGACCTGGTGGGTCGGGTGATGACACGAGACGCCGTCCAGCAGCTCGACAGCGGTGCGCTCGATATCGCCTTCGTCGGGCTGCCCGTCGATTCCGCGGCGTTGCGCACCCGGTTGATCGCCCGCGAGCCGTTCGGTGCGGTGTTGCCCTCGGATCACCGGTTGGCGGGGGAGGCCGCTATCGACTTGCGGGACTTGGCCGATGACGATTTCATCGCCACTCCGGTTCTTGCCGGCTCAGCACTTCAGGAGATCGCCCTCGCTGCCTGCGTCGATGCCGGCTTCCGGCCTCGGGTGGTGCAGGAGATCACCGACCCCTACATGATCATGATGCTCGTGGCGGCAGGTGTCGGGGTTGCGTTGATGACCGAGGGCGTCGCCAACGTCACCCCGCCCGGAGCGGTCTACGTACCCCTTACCGGCGAGCCCGTTCTGATGTTGCACGGCATCGCCTGGTCGCCCCGCCGCGGATCGCTGGCTCGGGACGCGGTGCTGGCGCTGGGCGAGACGATTCTGCCCACGCCGCCGGCCACAAATTAAGACACGGAACTACACAGTCTCAGACGAATTCAGTGTTGGACGTAATCAAGTGCGTGGGGTCACACTTTGTCGATCGGACGCTGCACAGCACGCCGGCGACGGAAGGACACACCCTCGATGAGTACAGCCACCACCCCGGCGGCGAACCTAGGCAGCGATCGGAATGCTCGCCGCGCAGCAGTATCGGGCTTCCTGGGAAGCACCCTGGAGTACTACGACTTCTTCATCTACGGCTCCGCCGCCGCTCTGGTCTTCGGCACCGTGTTCTTCCCGGGTGGCGAGCTGTCAACGCTGCTGTCGATCGGCACCCTCGGCGTCGCCTACGTGGCACGGCCGCTCGGCGCCGTTCTCTGGGGCCACCTCGGTGACAAGATCGGCCGGCGGAACACCCTGATCGCCTGCCTGGCCCTGATGGGGGTGTCCACCTTCGTCATCGGCTGTCTGCCGACCTACGAACAGATCGGTGTGGCCGCCCCGATCATCCTGGTCCTGCTGCGCCTGCTCCAAGGCCTGTCCGCCGGCGGTGAGTCACCCGGTTCGGCGTCCCTGTCGATGGAGCACGCCCCGGAGCACCGCCGGTCGTTCTTCGCCAGCTTCACGATGAGCGGCATCATGTTCGGGATCGTGCTGTCGAGCCTGGTGTTCATCCCGGTCGCCTCGCTGCCCGACGAGGATCTCTACACCTGGGGTTGGCGGATCCCGTTCCTGATCAGCATCGTGCTCACGGTGTTGGCCTTCTGGCTGCGTCGTCAGCTCGAAGAGCCCAAGGTGTTCGAAGAAGTCAAAGCTTCCGACGAGGTGGCGACGGTGCCCGTCGTTGAACTGTTCCGCTCCCACGCCACCGCGGTGGTACGGGTGATGTTCAGCTCGACGTTTGCCATGATGAACACGATCGTGAACGTTTTCGGTCTGGCATATGCGGTGCAACACAACGGAATCGACCGCGGCACCATGCTGCTGGCGATTGCGGCGGCCAACATGGGCGCCGTGCTCACCCAACCGCTGTACGGTCTGCTGGCCGACCGTATCGGCCGCAAGCCGGTGTTCATCACCGGTGTTCTGGGCTCGGGCATGATGATGTTCGTCTACTTCCACGCCATCGGCACCGGCAACGTGACGCTGGTGTTCCTCAGCGGGATCATCCTAATCGGCGGCTTCTACGCAGCGCCCAACGGCACCTACATGGCCTCGTTCCCCGAGCAGTTCCCGGCCAAAGTCCGTTACAGCGGCATGGCGATCGGCCTGATGCTCGGCCTGCTGGTGGCGGGGTTCACGCCGATGATCGCCCAGGCGATGACCGCCGGTGACGTCACCAACTGGCAGCCCGTGGCCTGGATGTGCCTGGGGTTTGCGGTCCTGTCGGCAATCAGCTTCGCCACCGGTCCCGAGACGTACCGGACGCCCACGGCCCTGCTGGGTCTGCGGCCGGAGGAGATCGCCAAGTCCCGCAAGGACTCCTGACATGACAATCGCCACCACCCATCGCATCGGCCTGGTGGGCGAAGGCATCGCCAGTTCGTTGTCGCCGGCCCTGCACACCGCCGAAGCCAGGGCGCTCGGGTTGACGAGCTACCGTTACGAGCTTCTCGACCTGCGCTCCCTGCGGCGTTCGCCCGCCGAGACCTCAGACGTGGTGCGTGAAGCGATCGCCGCCGGCTTCACCGGATTCAACATCACCCACCCGTGCAAACAAGCCGTGATCGCCGGCCTGGACGAACTCGATCCGCACGCCGCGGCACTCGGCGCGGTCAACACGATTGTCGTCGCCGACGGTCGGCTGTTCGGCTTCAACACCGACTACAGCGGATTCCGCACTGCGCTGAGCTCGGGGTTGCCCGAGGCAGTTCTGGACACCGTGGTCCTCTGCGGCGCCGGCGGCGCCGGATCCGCTGTTGCCCATGCCCTGGCCGCGGCGGGAGCGCAGCGCCTGGTCATCACCGACACGGACCCGGCCAGAGCCCGGGCGCTGGCGGCCAAGGTACACCTGGCCCATCCCGACGCCGACGTCGTGGGACTGGGCGTCAGCGGTACCGCGGCACAGCTGGCAGACGCCGACGGTGTGGTCAACGCCTCTCCCGTCGGGATGGAGGGGTATTCGGGAACTCCGTTCGACGTGGCCGCACTCCGCCCCGAACAGTGGGTGGCCGATATCGTCTACCGGCCGGTGCGGACTGAATTGCTCAGTGCCGCAACAGCACTGGGATGCCGCATCCTCGATGGCGCTCAGATGCTGGTCGCGCAGGCCGCGGACACCCTGGCGCTCGTCACCGGTGCCGAGCCCGACCGCCAGCGGATGCGACGCCAGCTGCACGACATGCTGCGTGCCCGCGCTGCCCTGGCCTGCTGAAACCTATGACAGGAGAGGTCATGTCGACCCTGCCACCTTTTGCCGCGCCGCTCGACATCGGCGGGCTGGAACTGCGCAACCGCTTTGTGTCGGCGCCGATGGAACGCAACTACTGCGAGATCGACGGCACCATGACCGGCCGCTACATCGACTACCTGGCCAGGCGCGCCCAAGGCGGGACCGCGCTGGTGTTCACCGAAGCCAGCTACGTCCGTGCCGACGGCAAGGGCCGGATCCGGCAGATGGGAGTCGACGAGGACGACCGCATCCCCGGCATCGCGAAGATGGCCGCCGCCATCCACGCACACGGTGCGCTGGTAGGCGTGGAGCTCAACCACGGCGGGCGTACCGCCCAGGGTGCGATCAGCGGATTCGTGCCGGTGGCGCCCAGCCCCATCCCGTGCCACGTGGTCGGCGGCGAGATGCCCGAGGTCCTCGACACCGACGACATCGAGCACATCATCGAGTGCTACGGCGAAGCCGCAGCACGCTGCCAGCAGGCCGGCGTCGACGTCATCTCCCTGCACGGCGGCCACGGCTACCTCATCTCGCAGTTCATGTCGCCGGCGTACAACAAGCGCGATGACCAGTGGGCCGACCCGGTGTTGTTCGTCAACCGCGTCATCGCCGCGGTCCACGAACACGCTCCAGGAATGGTTCTGGGTCTGCGGTTTTCGGCGTTCGAAGCCGTTGACGGCGGACTGACGCCCGAGCTGATGCTCGAGCGGATGACGGCGGTGCACACCGACAAGCTGCACTTTCTGGACGTCTCGGCGGGTAACTACGAATCGGGACAGTGGATCATCCAGCCCGGGGAATGGGAGCGTGGGCTGCTGCGTGACTACGCCGAGCCGTACGCAAGCGCCTACGACATACCCGTCGGAGTCGCGGGCCGGATCAACACCCCGCAGGCCGCCGCCGACATCATCGCCGCGGGAAAGGCCGATTTTGTCAGCCTGGCCCGCACCCTGCACGCTGATCCCGACTTCCCCAACCGGGCCATCGACGGCGGCCGCTACCGGCCCTGCATCGCGTGCAACTACTGCATCGATTCCCTTGCCGCCGGGCCGATTCCCTGCTCGGTCAACCCCTGGGTGGGCCGCGAGGCCGACCAGCCGGACAAGCCCGCCGCCCAACGCGTTCGAGTCGCGGTGGTCGGTGGGGGTCCGGCCGGGATGGGTGTTGCCCGCGAACTCGCGCTGGCCGGGCACCGGGTCGATCTCTACGATGACCGCGACGAGCTCGGCGGTGATTTTGTGCTGGCATCGCGGCTGCACGAGTACCCCGAGTACCCCGAAATCGTGGATTGGTATCGCGCCGAGATCGGCGACCTCGACATCGAATGTCATCTCCGAACCCGGGTCGGCGCAGCCACTTTCGCCGACGATGTGCCCGATGCGATCGTGCTGGCCACCGGCGGCGTCGGGTTTGCGCCCCCACTGCGCGGGTCCGACAGCCGCGTGATCCGCGACGTGCGCAACTTCCTGCTCGACGGTGGCCCGGCTCCGGCCGCCGTCACCATCTATGGCGCCGACCGTGAGGCGGCCGCGGTGGCCGACGACCTGCTGCTGCAGGGCACCCGGGTGGTGCTGATCGGGCCGCAATCCGCCATCGCCCATGACGTGGGCCGACGGGCCAAGATCGTCATGCTGCCCCGCTTGGCTGCCTCGCAACAGCTGACTGCGCATCTGTCGTCGACGGTGGTGCAGGTGGAGGCCGACCGGATCCTGATCCGGTCCGCAGAGGCCGACCAATGGGTGGACGCGCCGGGCGAATTGTTGCTGTCCCATGGCGTCGAGCCCCGCACCGAGCTGCTGGCCGAGCTGCGGGCCCTGTCTCCGAGGCTGGGGGTACACGCTGTGGGCGACGCCGGAGGGGATGGCGGTTCGATCCACGCAGCGCTCGTCACGGCCGCCGACACCGCGCGCGCGATCACCGCACTTGCTGAAAAGGAAAGCAACACATGACTGCTCCGGCAATGTCCACCGATGTCCGCACTGACATTCCCACCATCGGCCTCGGTACCTGGCCGTTGACCGGCGATGAGGCCACTCGCAGTGTGCTGATGGGGATCGAGGCGGGTTATCGCCACATCGACACCGCCGCGATCTACGGCAACGAGGACGCTGTCGGCCGTGCCGTGGCCGACTGCGGTCTGCCCCGGGGGCAACTGTTCCTCACTTCGAAACTACGTGGAAACGACCATGTTTCGGGCGACATCCGGGCAGCGGTGCAGCGAAGCCTGGACGTCATGGGTCTGGACTATCTCGACATGTACCTGATCCACTGGCCGATGATCCGGTTCGACAAGTACGTAGACGCGTTTGCCGGGTTGCTGGCCTGCCGCGATGCCGGGCTGATCCGGTATGCCGGGGTGTCGAATTTTCTCGGCCACCATGTGCGCCGCGTCGCCCAGGAGTGCGATGAGGCGCCCGCGGTGAACCAGATCCAGATGGACCCGTCGCTGTGCCGGCTGCCGGTCCGGGCGGTCAACGACGAGCTCGGTGTCCTGACGTCGTCGTGGAGCCCCTTGGGCCGCGGTGAGGTGCTCGACCACCCGGTGGTCGCCGACATCGCGACGGCGCACGGATGCACTCCCGCCCAGGCGGTGTTGGCCTGGCATCTGGCACAGGGCGTGGTGCCGGTGGCGCGGTCGGCCGACGCCCAACGGCAGGCGCAGAACCTCGCGGCCTGCGAGATCAACCTCAGCCAGGACGACATCGTCCGGCTCAATGCCCTCGACCGTGGTGAGGCTGCTGCTCGCGACGTCGAACGAGAGGAACACTTCTGATGCGTATCGCGATCGTCGGATGCGGCAAGATCGCCGGTAACCACGCCCGGGCGCTGCACCGGGTGCCGGGCGTGGAGGTGGTCGCCTGCTGCGATCCGGCTCTGGACCGGGCGCAGGCCTTCGCCGCGGAACACGGGATCCCGCATGCGGTGGCGGAGCTGGATGAGCTGCTGGCGTTGGAGCTCAGCGCGGTGACCGTCTGTACCCCGCATCCGGTACACGAGAAGGTGGTGGTGTGGGCGGCGGCCGCCGGACTGCACGTGTTGTGCGAGAAACCGATCGCCGTCGAATTGGACGCGGCCGATCGGATGATCGAGGCCACCGAGCGAGCCGGCGTGACGTTCGGCGTGGTGTTCCAGCGCCGGTTCTGGCCGGCTGCGCAACGGATCCGGGCCGCCATCGACGACGGGCGGATCGGCCGTCCGGTACTGGGGGAGGTGTCGGTACTGCTGCACCGGCCCGCGGACTACTACTCCTCGGATGCTTGGCGGGGCCGCTGGGACACCGACGGCGGTGGAGTCCTGATGACCCAGGCCATCCATCAGATCGACTTGCTGGCTTGGTATCTGGGGGAACCGACACAGGTCAGCGGCGCCATTCGCACGCACACCCACGGCGCTCACATCGAAACCGAAGACGCCGCCTCGGCCGTTGTCACGTTTGCCTCCGGTGCCACCGCGACCATCACGGCCACCACCGGCGCCAACCACAACCTGGGCTGCCGGGTGACCGTGATCGGCGAGACCGGGGCCATCGGCAGTGTGCTGGAGTTCCCGGAGGGCCAGGAAGGTGTCAACGAGATCTGGACGGTGCCCGGGGAGGAACAGCTGTTCACTGCCTTCGACACCGCTGTTCCCGGCCGGCCGGACGTCGGCTCGGTCAACACGCGGCTGGGTGACTTCCACGCCGTGCAGGTGCAGGATTTCGCGGAGGCCGTGCTGACCGGCCGCCGTCCTGCCGTCACCGGGCAATCCGCGCGGACGTCGCTGGCGATCGTGACCGCGATCTACGAATCGTCGCGCACCGGTTCGGTGGTCGACCTCACCCCACGACTGCAGGAGACGGTGCTGTGACCGAAGAATTCGATGTTGTCGTAGTGGGTTCGGGCGCCGGTGGGCTGTCGACTGCGGTGGCCGCCGCCCATGGGGGTGCCCGGGTACTCGTCGTCGAGAAGGCCCCCACCTGTGGTGGGGCCACGGCATGGTCGGGCGGCTGGATGTGGACTCCGCGGCACCGATTTGCGCGAGCCGACGGGGTGGTCGAGGACATCGAGTCGCCCAAGACCTATCTGCGTCACCGCCTCGGAGAGAACTTCGACGAGGCGCGAGTCGATGCCTTCCTGACGGGCGCACCGGAGATGGTCGACTTCTTCGAAGAGCACACGGCACTGCAGTTCGTCCCCGGCGCCAAGATCGCCGACATCCACGGAGCGACTCCGGGTGCGGCCGAAGGCCAACGGCAGGTGGCACCGAAGCCGGTGCGCCTGAACACCCTCGGTGCGGATGTCGCTCGGCTGCTGCGCCGCCAACTGTGGGAGACATCGTTCCTGGGCATGGGAATCATGGCCGGACCGGACCTGCAGGCTTTTCTGCACTCCACCCGCTCATCGAAAGCATTCCTGCACTGCGCGTTCCGAGTGAGCAGGCACTTCGCCGATCTGGTGGTGTACCGCCGGGGTCAGAGCCTGGTCAACGGCACCGCACTGGTCGGCAGGCTGCTGCGGTCGGCGCTGGATGCCGGCGTGCAGATCCGGGTCAACACCGCCGCGACGGCGCTGTGCAGCGATGACGCGGGCCGCGTCACCGGGCTGCGGCTGGCCGGACCCGAGGACGCCTACACCGTGACCGCGCGCCGTGGGGTGGTGCTGGCCACCGGCGGGTTCAGCCATGATGTCGACTTGCGCCGGGAACTGTTCGGCGGCACCACAACCGGCCACGAACACTGGACGCTGCCGCCGGCGGGCTCCACCACCGGTGACGGGCTGCGGCTGGCGCAGACTGTCGGTGGCCGCCTGGACCGGTCGGTGGCCTCGGCAGCGGCATACTGCCCGGTGTCGTTGGTGCGTTACGTCAACGGTCGCCGTGGCGTGTTCCCGCACATCCTGGACCGCGGCAAACCCGGCGTGATCGGGGTGCTCGCCGACGGTCGCCGATTTGTCAATGAAGCCAACGGCTACCACGACTACACCTCGGCGATGGTGGCGGCCGTTCCGGATGGCCAGCAGGTGTGCTCCTGGCTGATCGCCGACAAGCGGTACATGAAGTACTACCCGCTGGGTACCGCCAAACCGCTGCCGGTGCCACGGCTGAATCACCTGCTCTCCGGCTACCTTCGGCGGGGGCGCACCCTGGCGGAGCTGGCGCAGAAATGCGGGATCGACCCGCATGGCCTGGAGAAGACCGTTGCGGCGTTCAACGACAGCGCCCGATTCGGCGAGGACCCCGAGTTCGGGCGGGGGACAACGGCCTTCAACCGGGGCTCGGGTGACGCCGACAACCCGTGGCCGAACCCCTCGTTGGCGCCGTTGGAGAAGGGGCCGTTCTACGCGGTCAAACTGGTGCCCGGCAGCTTCGGGACCTTCGCCGGGCTGGTCACCGACGCATCGTCGCGGGTACTGGCCGACGACGACACCCCGATAGCCGGGCTGTACTCGGTGGGGGTGGACGCCGCCAGCGTGATGGGCGGGCACTACCCGTCAGGTGGGATCAACATCGGCCCCGCCATGACATTTGGCTACTTGACAGGAAAGGCATTGGGAACACCCTCATGAACGCACCACTGGGGCTGGCCGCACTGACCATATTGGACATCGCGCCGGTCGAACACATCGGATTGGCGCAGCAGCACGGATTCGACACGGTCGGATTGCGGCTGCTGCCCGCCGCGCCGGGCACCGCCGCCTATCCGATTCACCAGGATCCGGCCGCGTTGCGGGAAGTGCTTGCCCGACTCGACGACTCGCCGATCAGCGTGTTCGACATCGAGATCATCCGCATCGCCGCCGACTTCGAGGCGGCCGCCTACACGGAGCTGCTGGAGGCGTCCGCGACGTTGGGGGCGCGGGCGGTGCTGGTCGCCGGCGACGACCACGATTTGGGTCGACTGGCCGATTCCTATGCGGCACTGGCCATGCTGTGTGCCCAGTACAACATCGCCGCCAGCCTGGAGTTCATGCCGTGGACGTCGGTTCCCGACGCGCGTACCGCGATGTCGATCGTGGAGCAGGCCGACGGCCCGGCCCGTTCGGTACTGGTGGACACCCTGCATGCCGGGCGCTCGGCCACCACTGTGGAGGACCTGCGCGCAATCCCCGCCAACTGGGTGCACTACGCGCAACTCTGCGATGGTTCGGTGCCCACCCCGGACACCGACGCCGAATTGATCCGGCAGGCCCGTGAGCAACGACTGGTACCGGGAGAGGGCGGGATCGATCTTGTCGGCATCTGGTCGGCGCTACCGGCGGGAACCCCGATCAGCGTCGAGCTGCCCAACGAACCGCAGCGCCATGCCATGGGCACCGGCGCCTGGCTCGATCACCTGGCCGCCGCCGCCCGCGCCACGGTCGGCGCCTGCGTTCCGGTCAGCTGAGTACCTGCGCGGCGATCCGGAAAGCGGTGTTGGCGTCCGGCACACCGCAGTAGATCGCCGTCTGCAGCAGCACTTCCTTGATCTCGTCAACGGTGAGGCCGTTGCGGCGTGCGGCGCGCAGGTGCATCGCCAGCTCCTCGTGATGCCCCCGCGCGACGAGTGCGGTCAAGGTGATCAGGGACCGGCTGCGCCTATCCAGACCCGGCCGGGTCCAAATGGTGCCCCAGGCGTAGCGGGTGATCAGATCCTGGAAGTCGGCGGTGAAATCCGTTGTCGCCGCGATGGACCGGTCGACGTGCTCGTCGCCGAGCACGTCGCGTCGCACCGCCATTCCCGCCGTGTAGACGTCGGGGGCGGCGTGTGCGGCGATCAGATCGGCGACCTTCAACGGCATCTCTGCCGGGGCCAGATGCCCGACCCCGTCCACCACGACAAGCGCACCGTCGGAGACGCCGGATACGATGCGGCTCAATGACTCCACCGGGGTCGCAACATCCTGTGCGCCCGCGACGCACAGCACCGGTGAGCTGATCTCGCCCAGGCGGTCGGTGACGTCGAATCGACCGAGAGCCTCACACAACAGTGCGTAGCTCTCGGCATCGGTGTCGCGCAGCGCATGCAGCAGCGTCGAACTGACATCGGGGTGGGTCTCGACAAACCCCGCGGCGAACCAGCGTTGCGGTTGCGTCGCGAGCAGGGCGCTGGTGCCGGAGGCTCGTACGGTGGCGGCCCGGTCGGCCCACGAGTCGGCCGTACCGATCGCGGCACCGGAACACAGCACCGAAACAGTGCGGATCCGGTTGGGGGAGTCCAAGGCCAGTTGCAGTCCGACACAACCGCCTACCGAGTCTCCGGCGTAGTGGAATGTGGCCGCCGGCTCCACTCTGTCGACCAGTGCGACCACCGCGGCGGCAAGGTCGGCGATCGCGAACCCGGTGGTGTGTGCCGGCGTCGAGCCGTGGCCGGGAAGATCCCAGGCGATCACCCGGAACCGCGCGGCGAGGCGGCGCGCTGCCGTGGCCCACAGCGTCGCGGCGGACGTGCCCAGCGACGGGCCGAGCAGCAGCAACGGCGCTTCGGCGGGACCGCCGAAATCGGTGCCGGTGATCGTCAGGGCAGCGCTCATGACAGTTCCTCCAGTTCGTCGGCCCGCCGGATCGCTGCGTCGACGAATACGTCGGCGGCACCGAGATAGGACGCTCCGGGTGGGCGCCCGGTCAGCTCGCTCATCGTGTGTTGCTCGGTCAGAATCCCCTCGGCGGCAGCAAGGTTGGCTGCAGCGCGGGCGGCGTCGAAAATCAGACCGCTCAGCAGCTCGGAAGCCTGCGCCGCGGCCGCGACGGTGCGGCGGGCCAGGGTCGACAGCGTCGACCATTCTGCGTGCCAGGCACCGTCGGCACGTTCGTCGACGGTGGTGGCCGAGGCCAGGTGCAGCGTGGCGCCCAGGGCCGGCGCGGTCAGCGCCGCCCGGCGCAGCAGGACCGCGCCCACCGGGTTGCGCTTGTGCGGCATGGTCGACGAGCCACCGGCGTCGCTCTGGGAGAACTCGGCGATCTCGAACCGGCTGCCGGTGGCCACGTCCGCGGCGATATGCCCCCAGGCATCACAGCAGCCGACGAGGGCGTCGCCGGCGCGGGTGAACAC
>NZ_JBARXZ010000218.1:0-13534 GCF_049647605.1 Mycobacterium sp.
TGCACTTCTACAACACTCAGAGGCGGCATTCCACGATCGGAATGCTCAGCCCCATCGCCTACGAACAATCACTGAACGCGGTCACTCAAGCCGCATAACCCCTGTCCACTTTTCGGGGGGAACCTCAGCCAAGGGTGGTGGATAGGTAGTTCAGGGCGAGTTGGTGGGCGAGCGGGTCGTGGCTTAGTGGTTGTTGTAGGTCGGCCGCGCGCATCGTGAATCCGGTGGTCGGTTCGTTGAACTGAGGTGGGCAGCCGAAGTAGCGGCGGTAATCGGTTCTGGTGCCCAGCGGTGGATGGGGTAGGTGCACTGCCACGGGTCGGTAGGTGGTGCCCAGGAATAGGTGCAGGACTCGCAGGGTGACACCGAGGGCCAGTTCGACTGCCTGGGCGTGTGGGGGTGTCGGGTTGAGTGTGAAGTCGAATTCGAAACGGCTCAGTTCGGGGTCGGGATGGGCGCTGATGCGGGTGGTGATCCCGGGACTGTAGGCGCTCATGTAGGTGTCGAGGATCGTGAAGGCGTCAGCGACGGTGGCCGCGGTGCGGGCGGCGACGCCGACCGGGCCGAGGATGTCGATGTTCTGTCGTATTGCGAGTTGGCGGCCGAAGTCGGCCATGTTGAGGATGGTGGCGGCGTCTTCGACCGCGGCGATGGCGTTGCGCAGCGGGATGAATCGATCGCGATGTCCGAGGTCGTCGGGGTCGAGGTTGGCCAGTGCCAGCACGGCATCAGGGTCGCCACCATAGGCGGTGACCAGCGAGGTGAAGCCGGTCAGCGACGACCCCCGGATCAAATGCATGTCCACTACAGTCAATAAGTTGTCCATAAATGTCAAGACAAGGAGGGTGGTGGGCAGCAAAGATGGTCGCGGCCCGGTTCGGCACCAATGGTGCCATGGCGGCCGGCCCGTGGTGATCGACGCGCCAGCGGCGTGTGACGTTCGGATGCAAGGGGATGTGGTTGAGGATTCATGGTTCGTGGCGGCGTTGGTCGAATGTCGTTGCGGTGGTGGCGTTGTCGGCGGCGATAGCGGCGTGCACTGGTGGCGAGGGATCGTCTGAGTCGGCCGAGGATACGGGTGAGGTGAGTGTGCAGCAGATTCGTGAGATCGCTAAGCAGGCCTACATTTATGGGTATCCGATGGTCGATAACTACCGGGTGCAGTACGCGTATTTCGTCGACGAGCACAGCCCACAGTTTGTGGGGCCGTGGAATCGTCTGCATTCCGATGCCCGGGTGTACACCCCGGCCGATACCACCATTCAGACCCCCAACTCCGACACCCCGTATTCCACGCTCGGGGCGGACCTGCGGGCTGAGCCGCTGGTGTTGACGGTGCCGCCGATCGAGAAGGACCGCTATTACTCGATCCAGTTCATCGACGCCTACACCTATAACTTCGCCTATGTGGGCAGCCGCACCACAGGCAACGGGGGCGGCACGTTCTTGCTGGCCGGTCCCGGCTGGAGCGGTGAAAAGCCCGCGGGCATCGATGAGGTGATCCGGTCGGATTCCGAATTCGCGTTCGCGTTGTATCGCACCCAGTTGTTCGGGCCCGATGACATCGACAATGTGAAGATGATCCAGGCCGGCTACACGATGGAACCGTTGTCGGCATTCCTGGGCCAACAGGCTCCGCAGGCGGCACCGACGGTTGAGTTCCCGGTCCCGCTGAGCGCTGAGCAGCAACGCACGTCCTCGAAGTTCTTCGAGACGCTGGATTTCATCCTGCGTTATGTGCCGGTGCTGGATTCCGAGAAGGAACTGCGCACCAAGTTCGCGTCCATCGGGATCGGCGCAGACAGTGATCTGACCATCGATAGCCTTAGCCCGGAGAAACGCGACGCGTTCGAGGGCGCGATCACCGACGCGTGGAAGGAATTCGACGGGTTGCAGGCCAAGATCGACGCCGGCAAGGTCAGCTCCAATGACCTGTTCGGCACGCGCCAGATGCTCGGCGACAACTATCTGTACCGGATGGCCGGCGCGGTCAACGGAATCTATGGCAACACCGCGGCCGAATCGATCTACCCGATGTTCCCCAACGACGCCGACGGGCAGCCACTCGATGGCGCCAACACCTACATCTACCGGTTCGCACCGGGCCAGTTGCCGCCGGTGCGCGCGTTCTGGTCGCTGACGATGTATCGGATGCCCGAGAGCTTGCTGGTGGCCAACCCGATCAATCGCTACCTGATCAACTCGCCGATGCTGGCCAGTCTCCAGCAGGACCCGGACGGGGGTTACACCATCTACGTGCAGCACGAGTCGCCCGGTGCGGACAGGGAGTCCAATTGGCTACCCGCGCCGGAGGGCTCGTTTCGCCTCGTCGAACGGCTCTACTGGCCCGAGCAGGCCGCGCTCGACGGCACCTGGCATGCACCCAAACCCCAGAAGACCTGACGACAACCAGGCAGTATGTGGCGTCAATGTAAGGCGAACCAACACAGGGACCGACATCGATGTCGACTCCTCATGCTTTTGCTTTTCGAGGTGATTGATTGGAGGTCACACGACCATGCCCGGGATTGCTGAGCTGGCAATGGGTGCCGCGCCGATCGCCGGCGGTGTGTTGCTGGGTGCGGTGGCCGGAAACGTGAAAGGCCCCGACATCCGTGCGGGAATCATCGCCGATTTCGATCTGCTGGACCGAATTCCCGCAGAGCAGACCGACCGGCGCGCGGCGATGTCGCAGATGATCGGCCAGCGCATCGACACGCTGGTCGAGGCCGGTGAACGCAGCCGTCAACTGCGCAACGCCGCGGCGTCCTATCAGGGCAACTGGCGCGACATTGTCGTGTTCGTCTGCGCGGTGCTGTTCACCATCGTGTGGTGGCACGTCAACCATCACCGCAGCAACTGGCTACCGATGTTTGTCATGTTGATCGTGCTGTCGGTGATCACCGGGATCTATGCCGTACGGGGTGTCGGCCGCGTCCTGACTCAACTGTCGCGCCGCACCGGCAGTACGTCGCGGCACCTGGCACCGTAGCGAACTCAGCAAACGGCCTGACCTTTTATGGACGGCAGAATGGATTTACCCCGCCAAGCAGACACCGTGGACAGGTGCGCGACGGTACTGGTGACAGCCGCCACCCGAAACAAAACAACGAAGGAGTCGCGGAGTATGAGCGAACAAGACGTGGTGAACAGAACGCATCTACCGATTCCGAGTAAGACCCGTACCGGGTTGATCACGTATGACGCGAAGGACCCGGACTGCGCGTTTCCGCCGATCGAGCCGCTGCGGCCACCGGCGGGGGCGCCGAATGTGCTGTTGATCCTGCTCGACGATGTGGGTTTCGGGGCGTCGAGCGCGTTCGGCGGGCCGTGTCAGACACCGGTCGCCGAATGGCTGGCCGCCGGCGGGCTGAAATACAATCGCTTCCACACCACCGCACTGTGCTCGCCGACCCGCCAGGCATTGCTGACCGGTCGCAATCATCATTCCGCCGGTATGGGCGGGATTACTGAGATCGCCACCGGTGCACCGGGTTACAGTTCGGTACTACCCAATACTATGTCGCCGGTCGCGCGAACGCTGAAGCTCAACGGATACAACACCGCCCAGTTCGGCAAGTGCCACGAGGTGCCGGTGTGGCAGACCAGCCCGGTCGGGCCGTTCGACGCGTGGCCGTCGGCGGGCGGAGGTTTCGAGTACTTCTACGGCTTCATCGGTGGTGAGGCCAACCAGTGGTATCCCAGCCTGTATGAGGGCACCACACCGGTGGAGGTCGACCGCACCCCCGAAGAGGGTTACCACTTCATGGAAGACATGACCGACAAGGCGATCGCCTGGATCGGTCAACAGAAGGCCCTGGCCCCCGACACACCCTTCTTCACCTATTTCGCACCCGGGGCCACCCATGCCCCGCACCACGTGCCCCAAGAGTGGGCCGACAAGTACAAGGGGCGATTCGATGACGGCTGGGACAAGCTGCGGGAGCGGACTTTCGCCCGGCAGAAGGAACTCGGCGTGATTCCACCGGATTGCGAGCTCACCGCACGGCATCCCGAGATCCCGAGTTGGGAGGACATGCCCGAGGACCTCAAACCGGTCCTGCGCCGCCAGATGGAGGTCTATGCCGGCTTTTTGGAGTACACCGACCACCACGTGGGCCGACTGGTCGACAGCCTGGAGCGCCTCGGCGTGCTCGAGGACACTCTGGTGTTCTACATCGTCGGCGACAACGGCGCCTCCGCGGAGGGCACCTTCAACGGCACCTACAACGAGATGCTGAATTTCAACGGTTTGGCCGCGATCGAGACGCCGGAATTCCTCACCAGCAAGATCAACGATCTCGGGGGCCCGGACTCCTACAACCACTACGCAGTCGGCTGGGCGCATGCGATGGACACCCCGTATCAATGGACCAAGCAGGTGGCCTCACACTGGGGCGGGACCCGCAACGGCACGATCGTGCACTGGCCCAAGGGCATCACCGCGAAGGCCGAAGTTCGTAGCCAGTTCCATCACGTCATCGATGTCGCGCCGACGATCCTGGAGGCGGCCGGGATACCAGAGCCGGTGTTCGTCAACGGCATCCAGCAGCACCCCATCGAGGGCACCAGCATGCTGTACTCGTTCAACGACGGCCAAGCGCCCGACCGGCATGAAACGCAGTACTTCGAGATGTTCGGCAACCGCGGGATCTACCACAAGGGCTGGACGGCGGTGACCAAGCACAAGACGCCGTGGCTGCTGATGGGCGAACAGACGGTCGCCTTCGACGATGACGTGTGGGAACTGTATGACACCAGCCAGGATTGGAGTCAGGCCAAGAATCTGGCCGAGGAGTTGCCCGAGAAGCTTCACGAACTGCAGCGGTTGTGGTTGATCGAGGCCACCCGCTACAACGTGCTGCCCCTCGACGACGACACCGCGCGGCGGCTGAACTCCGACCTGGCCGGGCGCCCCCAACTCATCACGGGCAACACCCAAGTGCTATTTGCGGGCATGGGCCGGTTGTCGGAGAACTGCGTCCTGAACGTGAAGAACAAATCGCACTCGGTGACCGCCGAGATTGTGGTGCCCGACGTCGGCGCTGAAGGGGTGATCGTGGCCCAAGGCGCCAGTATCGGCGGCTGGAGCCTGTACGCCACAGGCGGCAAGCTCAAGTACTGCTACAACCTGGGTGGGATCACCCACTTCTACGCCGAATCCACCGAGGCGCTGCCCGCGGGTGAGCATCAGGTGCGCATGGAGTTCGCTTACGCCGGTGGCGGTCTGGGCAAGGGAGGCGACGTCACGCTCTACATCGACGGCCAGAAAGCCGGCGAAGGGCGCGTCGAGGCCACCCTGGCCAACGTGTTCTCCGCCGACGACGGCTGCGACGTCGGGGTGGACACCGGCTCCCCCGTCTCACCCGACTACCCACCGGGCCGCAACGCGTTCAACGGTCGTGTTAAAGGCGTGCAGCTGGCCATCGCCGACGCCGCAGAGGCCGACAATCATCTCGTCTCACCAGCAGATGCGATCCGGATCGCGCTGGCCCGCCAATGACCCCGACCCGAACCGACGAGAGGAAATCACCGATGAGGCTGACACTGAACCGACTCCGGGGTGCCGGAGCGCTCGCGCTTACCGCCGGTGCTCTTCTCGGTGGCGCCGCCGCCCAAGCGGAGCCACCCGCCGAGCCGCCGCGCCCACCCCATTGTTCTGCCGCCGATATGGCCGGCATCGCCTCCGGGGTCGCGGCGGCCACCTCGGCCTACCTGTTCACTCACCCCGAGCTGAACGGATTCTTCACCGACCTGCACGGCCAGCCGCACGAGGAGGTGCCCCCGTCCACCAGAGGCTATTTCGACACTCATCCGCAGGAGCATGCGGAGCTGCAGGGTATCCGCCAGCCGCTCGTCGACTTCCGCAACCGCTGCGGTTACAGCGCCCCGAACGCGTTTGAAGGGCAACAATCGTGAACAGATCCCGTCGGTCGATCCGGGCCCGCGCCATGACGGTCGCTCTCGCGTTCCTGACGCTGCCCGGCGTCATCGTGTTGGCCGCGCCCGCCGGGACGGCCCTTGCAGACGTGTGTGCCAGCGCCGGGCGCCGGATCTCAGTGGGGGGATGTGTCAACATCGCCGACGCGGTGGCCCCCTACGTCCCGCCACCGGCCTACTACGCCCCGCTGCCCGAAGACCCGCCACCACCGCCGCCGCCACCGCCTGGCTCGAATGTCAGCGGCTGCATCGGCTACAACGGACGATGGGTCTCCGCCGGGGGCTGCAACTGAGGCCGAAGATGGCCACGGCAAATCCCACTCCCACGGACCAGCATGGGAAACCGGACCGCGAAGCCGTAGTCCCCACGACAGCATCGGCCCGGCTCAGGTCGAATCCCCCGGGGTCGTGCAAGCCGTAGGCAAAGGGCGATACAGGTTTGAGTGAGGCGACCTTTCCTGGCGCGGAACCCGGCCAAAGACGTATCGAGCGATGTGGGTGGTGTCGCGCCGCACGAGGGGGTTCGCCCGGCGCGACACCGGCCAGATGGCATGTCCCGTCTCCGAAGCTAGTCCGGCCGTCCAGGACGCCGCGGTGATGAGGCGCTAACGACTAACCGGATCGGCGGTACCGGTCTTGCGCTGCGTGCGGCCCAGGGCCGGTTCGCTCGCCGGCGGCGGGCGTGTTTGGTTGTGGCGCAGGCTCGATGACCTCGGTGAGAAGCTGACGCAGACGTGGTTCGGCGCTCTGGCCTCGGTAGCAGTCCAGCCAGCTGGCGGTGGTGGCGACCAGGTCGTGGTTGAGAGGAATCTGGTTGCGTGCGATGGCGGTGATCAGGGCCTCGATCGCGGCGAACGTCTCGCCGATACCCAGTGTGATGTAGATGCGGTCGGCGTCGACTCTGCTGAGATACGGGTGCGCGGTGGCGGCCAGCTCCCAGGCCAAGGCGGCATCATCGGGTGCCTTGCGCACCGGCGTTTTGCGCGGCGTGGACACCCGGCCTCCCTTTCGCCGACGGTCTGGTTTATCCGGTACCTACGGTAGCGGGTGGGCAGGCCGGGCGCGCGGTACTCGACTCGGGTACCGCGCCGACCAGGGACACCGCATGGGGCAACGCCGATCTGTTTGCCTACCATTCACTTTCCGTACGATTCACTGGCCGCCAGCGGGACCGAGGTGCGCCGGCCGGCGCACGGGTGATCGCACCTGCATTGGCAATCAAGCGCGACACACGTGCACCGGCTCCCGCGCCCGCATCACCCCATGCGTCACTATCGTCACTGTGGTCACAGTGAAGGAACACGCTCTCCGACCCACACGGACCGACGACAGCCGTGCCAGTCATCGGGACTCGGGGC
Source organism: Mycobacterium sp. (assembly GCF_049647605.1). GTDB lineage: Bacteria > Actinomycetota > Actinomycetes > Mycobacteriales > Mycobacteriaceae > Mycobacterium. Next base: position 7,299 of record NZ_JBARXZ010000218.1, read on the forward strand.
GGCAGGCTCGCATCGCGATCCAGACCCAAACATCGCGCGACACGCATGATATCACCAGTTCAGGACCACTTATACATGTATAATTCGAGGATGCTAAGCAATGAAACATTGCCGACCCGACACACGGCGCGCCTCCGAAAGGGTGTAGGAAAAACCGTGCAGTATTTCCGCCATGGTGGTTCCGGTGGAGCTGGCGAGACAGCTCGTGGCCCTGCACCGTCTCGCGTTGGCGAGACTGCTCGGCGAGATCGGCGTGGCATTCGACGCGTCGCTGGCGCGGTGGTTCCGCGTATTCCCCGACCCGATGCAGATTCAGGGCGGGACGTTGTGTCAGGACGTACGCAGCCACGTGCTGGCGATGAACGGCATCGACGCGCAGAGCACGAAGGCCCCGACGCCGCCACTGGCGCCAGAGGGTGCCTCCTGCGGACCGGGGTCGACGTTGCGGATGTCGACGGGCCCGAGTTCGTCGGTGCGCATTGGCGATGCGGGGATGGCGTGGGCGCGGGTGCGTCACATCAGCCCGCAACGGGCCGCCGATATCGGTGCGCTGCCCCCGCAGTCGATGCCGCAGTCCAAGCCGGGCAAGCAGATGGCGCTCGACGCCGGCGAGCCCGAGGATCAGCGGGTGTTCGGCCCGGCGGGGATCGGCGACGATTACGAGCTGGTTGTGTACTGGTGGGAGACCCCGGGCCGGTTGTCGGTGGGTGGTGGCATCTTGGCGGTGGTGGCCGATCTGGACACCAACGAGGAGCGGATTCTGGGGTTCGAGCCGTTACCGCTGGCGATTCGGCCGAAGACCGTTGCCGAGCAGCAGAGCGCGGCCGAGGACGACGACGAGGATGTGCGCGAGGACTTCGAGGAATTCTTGCCCAGAACTGCTCCCGAGGCCGGGGAAGCCGAGGCGTAGACGATGAGCTGGTACCGGCCGGGCGCGTGTGGGGACGAGGTGGTCGGTGATGGCGTCGGTAGAGGTGTTCGGCACACGGGTCCGCCAAGCCCGGGTGCTCCGGCGACTGTCAGGCACCGCAGTGATGGATCATCTGGGTTGGCGCTCTCCGCGCCAGACGCGGTTGGAGCAGTCCGAGACCGCGGTCCTCGACGGTGCCGATTTCGATCGGCTCACGGCGTTGTTGCGTTTCCCACCAACATTTTTCACGACCGCACCGGCGTCGCGGGTGACGGCGCGGGATCTGTTGTTCCGGGCGCCCAAGTCCACCACGGTCACCGAGAAGGAGTACTTGGCGGTGTTCGCCAACGTCGTCGGTGATCTGCTCGGGCAGCTCAATGCGGTGGCCAAGCTGCCCCCGGTACTGCTGGAGCCGTTACCTGCGGGCACCGATGTGGTGACCGCGGCCGCCCAGGCCCGGCGCTGGCTGGGAGTGGCACCAGGGGTGCCGATCAAGTCGCTGACCTACGAGCTGGAAGCTGCCGGGGTGCCGGTGGTCATGCGGATGAAGCACTCACGCTCCACCGGAGTGGTGGACTGGGACACCGATGAGGACGGGCCGGCCGGGTTGTTGACCGAGAAGCATCTGGGTTGCTCGGCGCGAACCGGGGAGTATCGGGAACGGCCGCTGGTGTTGTTGCGGGCGTTGGATTCTTGGGAGCGCACCCGCTGGACGATCGCCCACGAGATCGGGCACTTGTTGTTGCACCGCTACGGCGATGTCAGCGATGACCAGGAGCGCGAAGCCTCCCGGTTCGCCTCAGAACTGTTGGCCCCAGCCGAAGTGCTCGCCAAAGAGGTGCCGCCGGTTCCCACGCTTAGCGATCTGGTCGATGCGAAGGTGAAGTGGCGCATTTCCCTGGGGGCGTTGATCATTCACCTTCGCGAGTCGAAGCTGATCGATGAGGTCCGCGCCGATACGTTGCAGCGCCAGCTCTACACGCGGATCAACTCCGAGACCGGGCACACCTGGGGCAAGACCGAACCGGGCTGGAATGCCCGCACACCGGAGCGGCCCCGGCTGCTGCGCCGGTGGATGGAGGAATGCTACGGCTCGGTCAGCGTTGAGGCTTTGGCCGCCCACGACCTGATCTATCCCACAGACTTGTTGGCCGACATCCTGGCCGGCCAGCGCGAGGCCCCCGCCAGGGTTACCGCGGCCCCGGAAACCGCTTCGGCGGTGCTCGATGACGGGGCGATCCTGGACCGCGGGGACACGGTGGTGCAGCTGCGCCGGCCTCGCCGGCAGGCCTAACACGGAATTGCGGGGGCGGATCGGGGATGGCACGGACACAACGGGTCGCGCTGACCGGCGCCCCGGACACCTACACCGTGCTGGGCCCTGATCACCTGCCGATCGAGGCGGCCGAGGAGTACCTGCAGTTCCTGCGCCATGACGGGTCCTCACCGAACACGGTGAAGGCGTATGCGGCCGGCCTGGCGGCGTGGTGGACGGTGCTGGAACACACCGGCACCGACTGGCAGAACATCAGCACGAGCCTGTTCGGGCAGTTTCTGGCCTACCTGCGCACCGGGGACCTGCCGGGCACCGCCCGGATCGGGGCCCCCGAGGTCTGGTTGGGCCCGGCGAGCACCCAGCTGCGGGCCGCGGCGGTGCTGGCGCTCTACCGCTACCACGCTGATGCCCATGGGCTGGCCGGCCCGTATCAGCGGCTGTTCACCAGCCGCGGCAAGCGATCACGGTCACGGTATATCCCGATGCTGGCCGGCGTGGGCCGCCCACCACGGTCCAAGGACCGGCCCATCTACACGGTGCGCAGCGGCAACAAGTCCGCCACTCCGGTGCTGCTGCCCACCCAAGTTGCTGCGATCCTTGATGGCTGTGCCACCCAGACCGGACAGGACTGGTCGGGGCCGCCCTCAGGGCTGCGGGACCGGCTGTTGTTCGCGGTGCTCGCCGAGACCGGGATGCGACTGGGTGAAGCGCTGTCGTTGCGGCACCACGATTTTCACATCGGCGCCGGCGGGACACCGTTCATCGACGTGGCCGCCCGACAAGACCATCCGCGCGGGGCCCGCGGCAAGACGCTACTGGCACGGCGCATCTACATCGGTGACGATCTGGAGGCGCTGTATTCGGCCTACGTGTGGCATCTGGTCGACCAGGGCGCCGATCTGGACGTGCCCGACCTGGACACCCATTTTGTGTTCGTCAATCTCTCCCACGGGGTGCGTTTCCGTCCCATGCGTGCCGAAACCGTCTACGCCAAAATCGATTCGGTGACCAAACGTGCCGGCGGGGTGCTGCCCGATCGGTGGTCACCGCACTGGCTGCGCCACACCCACGCCACCGCGCTGCTGCTCTCCGGGGCCCCGCCGCACGTGGTGATGCGTCGCCTGGGCCACGCCGATATCCAGACCACGCTCTCGACCTACGGATGGGTCACCGAGGACGCCGAGATGCGCACCCTGGCGCAATGGCGCAGCTACGTCGCTGGCTGGAAAGGGCTGCACCATGACCACACCGACTGACCCGCCCGCACCCACGCTGGTCCCCGCCCCCGCACTGGGGTCATGGGCGACTCAATGGGCGCAGGTCCCCGAGGCGTGGCGCCGGCCGATCTATGCGATCTACAGTGCTCCGTTTGATCAGGTGTTTCTGCGCAACCAGTTCTACCTGCAAGCACACCGCGCCGGAGCCGGCCACGATTTCACTCCCGAGGCCCCTGCTCGATTCGGCGACGAGATCGCCTGGTGGGTCTGGACGTGCTGGGACCAGCAGCTACGCAAGATCGAACCCTCCCTGCTGGCCTGGCTGACCCGCACCCTGCCGGCCGCGATCGCCGAACACCGCGCCCGCACCGGAAGGGCACCGGCCAGCATCGCCGACCTGGACCCCAATGCCGTGCTCCGCCAGGCGGTCCTGACCTTTCAGCGCCGCAACATGCGGCTCCCGTCGGCGGGATCGCGGCGCAACATCCGCCATGTCATCGAGCATCTGCACCTGTGGGTATCGGTGCGCTGCACCGATACCCCGTGGTGGGAGCACGACATCTGGGATCTGCGCACCGACCCACGCATCCCGCGCCGCGACCACGAACCCCGCCACGACACCGCCGTGCGGCTGCGCGATATCGAACCGGCGTGGCTGCGCGAAGGGCTGCGGTTCTGGCTGCGCAGCGCGTTGACCTACGACCTGCTGGTCTGGTCCTCGGCCGCCGACCGGGCCCGCAACCTGGGCTCGCAGCTGGGCCGGTTCGCCCGTGACCACGGCTATCATGATGATCCGCTGATCAGCACCGATCCCGATCAGCTGCGCACCGTGTTCCTCGACTATCTCGAGTATCTGCGTTCCCCCGCCGCGGCCACCCAGTCCGAACACCTCACCGCCGATACCGTGGCCACCCTGCAAGCCCAAACCCAGGCGTTCTACACCTTCATGCACGACAACGCCGCCGATGCGGCGACCGCGACGGCCAACCCCCGCTGGCGCGATATTACGCTGACCCACACCGCGCTGTGGTCACCGCTGCACGCGCCCAAACAGCGCCGCCGCGAACGCGAACTCACCTGGTATGCCACCGCCGACCTGCAGCGCATGCTCACCTACCTCGACGTCCTGGCCGCCCCCGCCGGGCACAAAGTGGTGCTGACCAAAGCCGACGGCACGATCACCGTCGCCGCCGGCCTCGGCGACCCCCAGGCCGCACGGATCTGGCTCCTGCAAGCCCTGACCGGGCGCCGGGCCTCAGAAATCCTGATGCTCGACCATGATCCGCTGCAAGCCATCCCGGGTCAGGAACGCCCCACCGACGGCGACCCGGACACGTTCGTGGCCCGGCTGCGCTACCAGCAGACCAAAGTCGATGACGTCATCCCCACCATCCTCGTGGAGCAAGCCATCGTCGACATCATCACCGAGCAGCAGAGCTGGCTGAAGACGACATACCCCGACCTGGCACCCCGATACCTGTTCCTCGGCGTGAAGAATCAGCACCGCGGCCAGCAGCCCCGCTCCTACAACACCTACCGCACATCGCTGGCCAAGCTCGACGACTGCCACGACCTCACCGACAGCGCCGGCCGACCACTGCGCTTCACCCAAACCCACCGCCTGCGCCACACCCGGGCCACCGAACTGCTCAACGACGGTGTCCCGTTCCACGTCGTACAGCGCTACCTTGGTCATAAGAGCCCTGAGATGACCGCCCGCTATGCGGCCACCTTGGCGGCCACCGCCGAGGCAGAGTTCCTCAAGCACAAGAAGATCGGCGCCAACGGCACCGACATCTCCATCAGCCCCAGCGACATCTATGAGATGACACAGCTCGGTGCCCGCACCGACCGGATCCTGCCCAACGGTGTCTGCCTGCTCCCTCCGCTCAAACACTGCGACAAGGGCAATGCCTGTCTGGGCTGCGGTCACTTCGCCACCGACGCCACCCACCTCAATGAGCTACGCCAGCAACACGCTGCGACCGAGGCGCTGCTAGCCGCCCGCCGTGACCAGTATCGCCGACGTAGCGGACGTGAACTCGGCGAGGACAACATCTGGGTGATCGAACGCCGCCGCGAACTGCGCTCGCTGGAAGCGATCATCGAACGCCTGTCGGCAACCGCAGACCAAGAGGCGGTATCCGGTGCCGGCACCGGGGCAGGAAGGCGACTGCCGCTGCTACAGATCCAGACTCGCGGCGCCCACCAGTCCGCCCTCGACAAAGCCCAGCAACCCCGCACCACGGATCAATGACCGCTGCCCGCTCCACCGCCGGCCTCAGAAAAGCCAGCACCAAAAGCCGCAACGACGCCCGCCGCAAAATCAAGAAGGCGCTACGCGAAATGCAGCGCGCCGGAATGAATATCAACCCCAATGCAGTCGCCCGCCACGCAGGGGTCGCCCGCAAAACGATCTACAACCACACCGACCTCTTCGACCAAATCCGCGCTGCCTCCGCTACACCACGGCCCCAGATCGCCGACCCTGAACCGACAGCATCAAACTCCCGTTCGCCAGTCGATGCTGCGTTGCGCCAACAACTACGCACCCAGAAACGCCAGTACGACGACGATATCGCCGCCCTCAAATCAGAAATCAGAGACCTTCAACAACAGCTCGCCGCAGCCCACGGCGAGATCCACCGTCTACGCGGCAACGGCAACAGCGGCTGATGAGCCATACCAATCGAATCGCATGGGGTACCCCCAAAAAAACGGGCTCGCTCGTCAGTTACACCGTTACAGATAACACTGTGTTCCTCGTAGATCCCGCGCATTCAAACGCACCTCGGTAACTGTCTTACACACAGCTATTACCGTTACAGATAAC
>NZ_JBARXZ010000219.1:0-1958 GCF_049647605.1 Mycobacterium sp.
TCCCCATTATTCGAGACTGTCGTACCGCTTGATGATTTCGAGAAGCGGAACGATTGGGATAGCTTCGATTTTACTACGGTTGATACGTGTTCCAACCATATCCTCGGCCGCCAGCATGGCATTGACGACGGATTCTTCCACGGCATCGACCACCGCCATGTAGATTGGATCGAAGGCGTCGTCGTCCAGCATATCAATGCTACGCAGAGGCGGTGCGACGTCAGTCAGCGGTGCTGCATTGGCCGTCGAAAACGCGATGAAAATATCGCCGGAATTGTTGCCGCCCGGTGTGCCGTTGCGACCGATGCCTATGGTGCAGCGGCGCGCCAAACGCTTGAGCTGGTGTGGGGCCATAGGGATATCGGTGGCAACCACGACGATGATGGAGCCGCGTTCGGCCATGTCTGCACCGGCATCGTGCATATGCCGGCCAACCGGTACGCCGCAAATCGTAAGCCAATCCCGCTGGCCGTGATTGGCCTGTACCAGCACGCCGACCGTATAGGGGCGCCCGCCGATTTCCAAGCGTCTTGAGGACGTACCCGTTCCACCCTTGAAGCCATAGGTGATCATGGCGGTGCCGCCACCGGTATTGCCTTCAGCTACCGGTCCATCGGAGGCGGCGTCGAGAGCGGCCAGCACATCGGCTTCGGACAGCGCCAGGGTATTGATATCGTTGAGGATGCCGTCGAAGGTTTCCGCGACCACAGGCATGATCCAGCGCGGACGCTCGCCGTAGTAGGTTGTACGGTAACGTTCGAGCATCCACTTGACCGTGGCATGGTGAGCCATTCCAACGCTATGGGTGTTGGTGATGGTGATGGGTCCGAGAAAGTAGCCGCCATCCTCGATCCAATGCGTTCCCGTCATCTCGCCGTTGCCGTTGAAGCGATGAACTCCGGCAAAGACAGGGATGGGTGTATCCGCATCTGGATGAGGCACGATCGAGGTGATGCCCGTGCGCACCGGCAACATGCGTCCGGGGCGAGGCGCAGCTTCACACAGGCTGTGCAGCCCCACTGCCACGTTCGGTACGTCGGTGATGGCATTGTGGGGGCCGGTCGTGCCGGCGAAGGGCAAGCCCAGTTCGCGCGCTCGAAGCTTTCTGTCGGGGCTTTGCTGTGTGTTCATGGTCATTTCTGGCGAGAGCACAGGTAAAGGCCGAGCGATGCGACGAGAAAGGAGAATGTCAGCATCATCACTGCTATGGCATTGATTTCCGGTTTTATGCCGCGCCTCAGCATGGCGAAGATGAAGATCGGCAGGGTCGTGACATCAGTGCCGGCGATAAAATACGTGATGACCAAGTCATCCATCGAGATGATGAAGGCAAGCAGCGCGCCTCCCATGACGCCAGGCATGAGCTGTGGCAGGACTACCTTGCGGAAAGTCACCCATTCGTTCGCGCCGAGATCTGCGGAGGCGTGTTCAAGGCTGCGATCCATGCCGGCCAGCCGGCTGGAAACAACTATGAACACATAGGAGATAAGGAAGGTGCATTGGCCGATGATGATCGTGCCGATACCCAGATGAACGCCTGCATTCACAAAGAAAATCAGCAGGGCGATGCCGAGCACGATGTCCGGCACGAGCATCGGCATGAACATCAGCACCCTATAGGTGCGAGCACCAAGGAAATCATATCGGTAAAGCGCCAGTGCCAGTGCCGTTCCCAGCACCGTTGAGATCAGTGTGGTGCTGAAGGCGATGACGATGCTGTTGCGCAGCGCCGCCAAGAGCTGGCCGGTGGATTCGATGTACATTGCGGCTTCCGAGACGGTCGTCTTGAAGCCGAGTACCTGCCAATACCAGTCCGTCGTGAACCCTTCCCAGGTCATCATGTTCACCGGGTTGGAGTTGAACGAGTAAACGGCAATCAACGCCAGCGGCAGATAGATGAAGGCAAAAAACAGAGCGGTGTAGGCAACGAGGCCGCCCCGGAAAAGCCAGTTCAAGCT
>NZ_JBARXZ010000220.1:0-19346 GCF_049647605.1 Mycobacterium sp.
ATCCCGAACCCGGAAGCTAAGCCTGTCAGCGCCGATGATACTACCCAAAAGGGTGGAAAAGTAGGACACCGCCGAACACACATTAGAAATACCCCCCACCACTGGTGGGGGGTATTTCTATTTCACCACCACCCCACAAACAATCCCATTCTCGCCGTCGAATCATCAATCAAACAGCGTGAAACTCGATGTGGTCTTCTCGAGATTCAACAATGTGCTCTTCCGGTCCAGCCCGCCGCCAAATCCGGTGAGATTGCCATTGGCGCCGATAACACGATGGCACGGCACGATGACGGCAATGGGATTGTGTCCATTTGCCAATCCGACGGCCCGAAAAGCAGTGGGGCTCCCTATTTGTCGGGCAATTTCGCCATAGGTCCTCGTTTCGCCATACGGGATGCTTCGCAGGGCTTCCCAAACCGATTGTTGGAACGGTGTGCCGGCGAGCTGGATACGAACATCAAAGGACTGGAGCCGGCCGGCGAAGTAGTCGGCCAATTGCTCGACGACATCCGGGAAAGCGCGGTCGTCGAGAGTCCAGTCGGCGCTGTCGGGTTCGTACGTCTGGTTCATCATGCGCAGATGGGTGAGCACCGGGCCCTGTCCGGCGAGCCGCAGCGGGCCGATCGGGCTGTCGATCATGCGGTATCTGGTCATGCTGGTTCCTCTGTTATCGACGGTGTCGCCTGGGGTGGTCGTGGCTTGCGGGTACGACGGCCGTCGCTGCTCGGTTCGGAGGCCGTTGGTTCGGGGCCCTGGGGTGGCCACCGATTCACCTCGTGATCAAGAGATGTCCACAGATACTGGGTTGCATATGAACGCCAGGGCCGCCAGCGAGTGCTGTGTGTCAGAAGGTCGTTGGCAGTGGTGGGTAGCCCCAGCTGCTCGGCGGCAACGCGAACTCCGAGGTCGGTCGCGGGAAAGGCATCGGGATCACCCAGTCCGCGCATCGCGATCACTTCGGTGGTCCACGGGCCGACCCCGGGCAGCTGCAGGAGTTGTTCGCGGGCCCGCTCCCAGTCACACCCCGGGTGCAGCGCGATATCACCGGTAGCCAGTGCGTCGATGAGTGTCACGACGGTTTTCCGACGCGAAGTCGGCATGGCGAGGTGTGCCATGTCCAGTTCGGCAAGCTCGGCGGGCGCCGGGAACGTGTGGGTCAGACCGCCGGCCGGGTCGGTGACTGGTTGGCCGTAGTTCACGACGAGCCGGGCCGCGTGGGTCCGGGCGGCCTTGGTCGATACCTGTTGGCCCAACACGACGCGGATCGCCAGTTCGTCCTCGTCGACGGTTCGGGGGATGCGCTGCCCGGGTGCTTTGGCGATCAGAGGTTGCAGCGCCGGTTCTTCACTGAGCGCGGTGTCGATGGCCTCGGGGTCGGCGTCGAGGTCGAGCAGCCGACGACAGCGGGCCACGGCTGCAGACAGGTCGCGGAAGTCGGCCAGGTGCAGAGTGCACCGCACATGATCTGGGGCCGGGGAGAGGCTGGCGATACCGCTTCCGCGGGGTAGTCGAAGCACCCGGCGATAGGCGCCGTCGCGCACCTCCTCACAGCCGGGCACAGCCGTCGCGCTCAGATGCCCGAACACCCCCACGAAGCTGAACGGCTCGCGGACGGCGAACCGCAAGGAGAGGTAGCCCGGTGCCGCCACAGTGCCGGCTCCGGTGTCGACCCGTCGCCGCAGCTCGGTGGGGGTGGTGGAGAACACTGCGCGAACGGTGTCGTTGAACTGGCGGACGCTGGCGAAGCCAGAGGCAAAGGCGACGTCACCGAAGGGCAGGCTGGTGGTCTCGATCAGGATGCGGGCGGTCTGGGCGCGCTGCGCCCGGGCCAGCGCCAATGGCCCGGCGCCGGCGTCGGCGTTGAGCAGTCGCTCCAGCTGCCGTGCGGTATAGCCCAGCGTGGCAGCCAGGCCGGTCACGCCGTCGCGGTCGACGGTGCCGTCGGCAATCAGCCGCATGGCCCGGGCCACGGTGTCGTCGCGAACACTCCACTCCGGTGATCCTGGTGAGGCATCGGGACGGCAGCGTTTGCAGGCGCGGAAGCCGGCCTGCTGCGCCGCGGCAGCGGTGCTGAAGAACCGGACATTCTGGGCCAATGGCGGACGGGCCGGGCAGCTGGGCCGGCAATAGATCTTCGTGGTCAGTACGGCCGTGACAAACCATCCGTCGAATCGGGGGTCTTTGGCCTGCACGGCGCGGTAGCAGCGATCGACGTCGTCCGCGATCGGGGGGTGTGTGCCGGCGTGCATGGTTACACGATTACACCCCGCCGCCGACAGTGCTGGCGGAAAACCGACACGACAGTCCGGCAGGGTTCTGCACGGGTCGAGCCGCGAAGCAGCGGCGGGACTGCTGGGGCGCCGTCGACCGGCGAGGTGAGGGGTTGCTGCCAGCTACGATCGCTGGGTGGCAGAGTTGGTGCAGCGTTACCTCGACCAGATCTGTGCGGAACACGCCGGATGCACGGAAGGGGAGCTGGCCTCCTATATCCCCGAACTGGCCGGCGTCAACCCCGACGGTTTCGGAATGTCACTGTCCTCGGCGGACGGTCATGTGTATGAATCCGGCGATGCAGCAACCGAATTCACGATCCAATCGATCTCCAAACCGTTGACCTACGCGTTGGCGCTGCACCAGTTGGGTGAGGCCGCCGTCGATGCCCGGATCGGGGTCGAGCCCTCCGGTGAGGCGTTCAACGAGATCAGCGTCGATCGCACCACCAAGACGCCCAAGAACCCGATGATCAACGCCGGCGCCATCGCGGCGGTCTCGCTGATCCAAGGCGCGGACGCCGACGAACGCTTCGAGTGCATCCGCGACTTCTACTCCGCGTGCGCCGGCCGGTCGCTGCAGCTCGACGAGCAGGTCTACCGGTCCGAGAAGGCCACCGGCAGTCGCAACCGGGCGATCGCCTACATGCTGGAGAGCTTCGGCATCCTCGACGGTGACCCCGACGAGGTGCTCGACGTCTACTTCCGGCAGTGTTCCCTTCTGGTCACCAGCACCGACTTGGCGCGGATCGGGGCGACGCTGGCCCGCGGCGGCGTCAACCCGATGACCGGACGGCGGGTCACCGACAACATCGTGGTGCAACGGACCCTGAGCGTGATGGTGACGTGCGGAATGTACGACGCCGCCGGTGACTGGGTGACCGGGGTGGGGTTGCCCGCCAAGAGCGGTGTGGGCGGCGGCATCATGGCGGTGCTGCCCGGCCAGCTGGGTATCGGCGTGTACTCGCCGCGCCTGGATGCCAAAGGCAACAGTGTCCGTGGAGTGCTGGTGTGCCGCAGTCTTTCTCGTCGTCTCGGACTGCACTTCCTGACGGTCAGCAGGGAGTCCCGCTCGACCATCCGGGCGGTCTACGAACCCGTCGACAACGTGCGGGTGTACGAAATTCACGGTGACCTGCTGTTCGCCGGTGCCGAGCAGGTGCTCCGCACGGTGAGCCGGGAGTGTGGTCGCCTCGATGTCGCGGTGCTCGATGTCTCGCGTCTGGACACCATCAACGACCCGGCCCGGGAACTGCTGGCGAGTATGAGTTCGGCGCTGCGAGACCAGGGTAAGACGGGATTGCTGGTCGACCCCGACGGCGCGGTGATCCGCGTGCAGCACGAGTTCGACGCGGTGTCGTTCACCTCGATCGAGGACGCGGTCGTGGAGGCGCAGCGCTGGCTGCAGGAGGGGCGGCTGCCCGTCGGCTCAGATCTTGACGGGTGATGCCAGCCGGGTGGGCTCCTCGTGCCCGCGCAACGTCACGGTGTCGCCGAGGGCCCACTGTGCCCCTTCGGTTCTGCCGGCCCCTCCGACGATGTCGGAGGAGGCCAGCAGCCGCCCCGGCACGGTTTTGGCCAGTTCACACAGCCGGGCGGCCTCGTTGACCGGCCCGCCGATCACGGTGTACTCGAAGCGTTCATGGGCGCCCACATTGCCGGCGACCACCTGCCCGGCGGCGACACCGATTCCGGCCTGACATTCCGGCACCTCGTCGCCGAGCCGGCGCGCGATGGCCCTGGCGGCAGCCAGAGCCGCATCCTCCGGGGAGTCGAGCCGGTTGGGCGCTCCGAACACCGCCAGACAGGCGTCGCCCTCGAATTTGTTGAGCAGGCCCTGCTGGCGGTCGACCTCGTCGACGATGACCGCGAAGAACCGGTTGAGCAAGGCGACCACCTCGGCCGCCGGGCGGCCGGTCACCAGCTGGGTGGAGCCGATGATGTCGACGAAGATCACCGCAGCGTGACGTTCTTCGCCACCGAGTTGTGGGCGCTCGCGTTCGGCGGCGGCCGCCACTTCGCGACCGACGTGGCGGCCGAACAGGTCTCGCACCCGTTCACGCTCTCGTAGACCGGTGACCATCGAGTTGAAGCCCCGCTGAAGCTGCCCCAGTTCGGTGCCGTCGAACACCACCAGGTTGGTGTCGAGGTTGCCGCGCTCCACCTGGTTGAGTGCGGCCCGCACCACCCGGAGCGGGGTAGCGGTCAGCCACGACAGGATCCACATCAGGAGGAACCCGAAGATCAGCGCGAACAACGCCAGGATGATCACGGCGACGGTGAACTGTGTTGGTGTGGCGTTGCGCAGGGTGAGCATGAGGATGGCAGCCAGCAGGATTCCCAGTACCGGCACCCCGGAACCCAGTGCCCACACCAGCAGGGTGCGGCCCATGATGCCGGGGGCGATGCGTCGCGGTGGTGGGCCGGCTTCGAGCGCCTGGGCGGCGACCGGCCGCAGCGCGAACTCGGTGAACAGATAACAGCTCGTCGACACCACGATGCCGCTGAAACTTATGCCCAGCAGGAACTTCGGGATGAAGTGACTGTCGGCCAGCCCGAACAGAGTGGTCAGCAGAATCGTTCCGGCTCCCCACAGGGCGAGCAGCACTCGGGTGAGTCGCCAGGGGGCGAAGAAGGTGTTGCGCTGGTCGTCGCGGGTCGGCGTCCGCTCCTCGATGGCCCACCGCACGTTGTTGATCACGCGGCGGGTGGCCCAGAACACACCGACCACCAGCGACCCGGCGATGTACGCGGGTGCGACGCCGTAGGTGATCCAGCTCAGCCCCGGTTCGAACACGCTGGGGGTGGGGAAGGCGACCATCACCACCAGGCTCACCACGGCGATGCCGATCAGGTTCGCGGTGATGACAAACGTGGTCAGGATGACCTGGATGCGGATCCGCCGGCGGCCCTGGCTCTCGGCGACACCGCCCAGCAGCCAGGAACCGTACTCCGGGGCAGCTGGCAACCGGCCGCTCTGACGGGTGAGCGTTTCGAGTACTCGACCGAGCCGCTGCGCCAGCGTCTGGTTGCCTTTCATGGTGGCGCCAGCCTAAGGGGTGGACCGTGCCCCCTAAGGTGGATCGGGTGCGTCTTGTCATTGCTCAGTGCACCGTTGATTACCTCGGTCGCCTCACCGCGCATCTGCCGTCGGCTCGGCGACTGCTGCTGATCAAAGCGGATGGTTCGGTCAGCATCCACGCTGATGACCGGGCCTACAAACCGTTGAACTGGATGAGCCCGCCGTGCTGGCTCACCGAGAACGACGACGGTGAGCATCCGGTGTGGGTGGTGGAGAACAAAGCCGGTGAACAGCTGCGCATCACCATCGAGGAGCTCGAGCACGACTCCAGCCACGAGCTGGGCGTCGACCCGGGTCTGGTCAAGGACGGCGTCGAAGCTCATCTGCAGGCCTTGCTGGCCGAACATGTCGAGCTGCTGGGCGAGGGGTACACCTTGGTGCGCCGCGAATACATGACGGCGATCGGCCCGGTGGACCTGATGTGTCGTGACGAGCAGGGACGTTCGGTGGCCGTGGAGATCAAACGCCGGGGAGAGATCGACGGGGTGGAGCAGCTCACCCGTTACCTCGAGTTGCTGAACCGGGACACCCTCCTGGCCCCGGTTGCCGGCGTGTTCGCCGCCCAGCAGATCAAGCCGCAGGCGCGGACGCTGGCCACCGATCGCGGGATCCGCTGCCTCACCTTGGATTACGACCAGATGCGTGGGATGGACAGCGACGAGTATCGGCTGTTCTGATGCGGCTCTTCTGGGATGCGGGCCGCCGGTGAGGGGCAAGAAACGGGCGCCGGGGCGACGGCATCAGGCAGCTCAGCCGCTTCCACCGTCACGCCGCATCGAGGTCGGGCCCGACGGCTACGACTACCAGGTGGTGCAGGTGGCCGGCGCCCGCGCCACCAAGACCTATCGATGCCCCGGGTGCGATCACGAAATACGTTCCGGGACAGCACACGTTGTGGTGTGGCCGGCGGATCTGGGGGAGCATGCGGTGGACGACCGCAGACATTGGCACACGCCGTGCTGGGCGAATCGGGGCAATCGCAGTCCAACACGACGGTGGTCCTGAAAAGCTCTATGAACTGGTGAACCGCGGGCCCGCAAGGCCGTTGGTCCAGCTGGCTAGTGCGAGTCCGCCGCCGGCTCGACCAATTCGACGAGTACGCCGCCCGCGTCTTTCGGGTGGATGAAGTTGATCCGCGAGTTCGAAGTGCCGCGTCGCGGTGTGTCGTAGAGCAGGCGCACACCTTGCTCGCGGAGTTGCTCGGACAGCGCATCCAGATCACTGGTGCGGTAGGCGAGCTGTTGCAGTCCGGGACCGCGCTTGTCGAGGAACTTGGCTATCGTCGACGAGTCGTCGATCGGGGCCATGAGCTGCAGCTGCGGGCTGCCCTTGGGGGCTCCGCGAACGGACAGCATCGCCTCGACGATGCCCTGCTCCTCGTTCACTTCTTCGTGGAGGACGATCATGCCGAGGTGGTCGTGGTACCACTTCTTGGCCTCGGCCAGATCGGGGACTGCGATGCCGACGTGGTCGATCGCAGTGACCAACGGGAAAGAAGCAGTGGTGGCCAGGGCCGATCGCGCATCTACCTGCTCAGTGGTCATAACGTAACGGTAACCTGTAGATGGACAACTCGCTTCTGCCCCCCGGCCGGTTTGGCCGTTCACATCCACTTTGGAGGACCTCATGACGACGTCGGTGATAGTTGCTGGAGCCCGCACTCCGATCGGCAAACTCTCCGGCGCGTTGAAGGGCTTCTCGGGTTCGGATCTGGGCGCGGTTGCGATCAAGGGTGCGCTCGAGAAGTCCGGTGTGGACGCGTCGGCCGTGGACTACGTGATCATGGGCCAGGTGCTGACCGCGGGCGCCGGGCAGATGCCGGCTCGTCAGGCCGCGGTGGCGGCGGGTATCGGCTGGGATGTCCCGGCGCTGACGATCAACAAGATGTGCCTGTCCGGAATCGACGCAATTGCCTTGGCCGACCAGTTGATTCGGGCCGGCGAGTTCGAGGTCGTGGTCGCCGGTGGGCAGGAGTCCATGACCAGGGCCCCGCACCTGCTGACCGACAGTCGGGCGGGGTACAAGTACGGCGATGTGACGGCGCTGGACCATCTGGCCTACGACGGCCTGCACGACGTGTTCACCGATCAGCCGATGGGCGCGCTGACTGAACTGCGCAACGATGTTGATCGATTCACCCGCGCTGAGCAGGACGAATTTGCTGCGATCTCCCACCAGCGTGCCGCTGCCGCATGGAAGGACGGGGTGTTCGCCGATGAGGTGGTGCCGGTCTCCATCCCGCAGCGCAAGGGTGATCCGATCGTGTTCGCCGAGGACGAGGGCATCCGCGCCAACACCACCGCCGAATCGCTGTCGAGCCTGCGCCCGGCATTCCGCAAGGACGGCACCATCACCGCCGGGTCGGCCTCGCAGATCTCCGACGGTGCCTGCGCCGTGGTGGTCATGAGCAAGGCCAAGGCGGAAGAACTGGGCCTGGAGTGGCTGTGTGAGATCGGTGCGCACGGCGTTGTCGCCGGTCCCGATTCCACCCTGCAGAGCCAGCCCGCCAATGCCATCAAGAAGGCGATCGCCAGGGAAGGCATCTCGGTTGATCAGCTCGACGTGATCGAGATCAACGAGGCGTTCGCCGCGGTGTCGCTGGCCTCGGCCCGGGAACTCGGCGTCGAGCTGGACAAGGTGAACGTCAATGGCGGTGCCATCGCCGTCGGTCATCCCATCGGGATGTCGGGCGCCCGGATCACGCTGCACGCGGCGCTGGAACTCAAGCGCACCGGTGGCCGCTACGCCGTTGCCGCGTTGTGTGGTGCCGGCGGCCAGGGTGACGCGCTGGTGTTGCGCGCCGGCTGAGCGAGCTACTGGGCGAACTCGTACGACGGACCGTAGTAGCTAGGTGCGTCGTCGGGCAGAATGGGCGCCATGACAAGCGCTTACGATTTGCGGACCACTGCTGGCCGCTTCCGGCTGATCGCCCTGCTGGAAGCGCTCAGCTGGGCCGGTCTGCTGGCTGGGATGTTTTTCAAATACGTGGGATCACCCCAAACGGAGATCGGTGTCAAGATCTTCGGCCCGATCCACGGCGGGATCTTCATCGCCTTCCTGATCGCTGCGCTGTTCGCCGGTATCGCATTCAAATGGGGCGTCTGGACATGGTTGCTGGCGTTGCTGGGGAGCATCGTCCCGATGGGCAGTGTGATCTTCCTCATATGGGCGGACAAGACCGATCGCCTGGGCGCTTCCAGCAGTGTCTCCAGCGGTGTGGCGGGTGCCGGACCGGCTCGCCCAGCACCTGAGGCGACGTGACAAACTTGAGGGCGTGACTCGACCGCGTCCTTCGGCCGGTGCGCCGGCCTCCGCCTCTTTCGCTGCCTCGATGGCCGGCGCCGTTGATCTGTCGGCCCTCAAACAGCGGGCCCAGCAGCCGCCTGCCGGTTCGGCCGGCGGTGCTGCGCCTCGACCAGCCGGGGCCGCCGGGGCGGTGACCGAGGTGACCACCGCCAACTTCGAAACCGAAGTGCTGGTCCGCTCCAACGAAGTGCCCGTAGTTGTCGTGCTGTGGACACCCCGCAGTGAATCCTCGGCACAGCTGATCGAGGTACTGGCCGAACTGGCCACCCAGGACGCCGGTAAGTGGGTGCTGACCGCCGTCGACGTGGACACCGCGCCGCAGATCGCCCAGGCCTTCGGCGTCCAGGCGGTACCGACCGTGGTGGCGCTGGCAGCCGGGCAACCACTGGCCAGCTTCCAGGGCTCACAGCCGCCGGAGCAGCTGCGGCAGTGGATCGATTCGCTACTGAACGCGACAGCGGGGAAGCTCAGCGGCGGCGGCGACGGTGAGGCCGAAGAAGTAGTCGATCCGGCGCTGACCCTGGCGCGTCAGCATCTCGAGACCGGTGACTTCGAGGCGGCCAAAGCGGCGTATCAAGCGATCCTCACCGCTGATCCCACCCACACCGAAGCCAAGGGTGCAGTCCGCCAGATCGACTTCCTGGCCCGTGCCACCACACAACCGGAGAATGCCGTTGCGCTGGCCGACGCAGCGCCCACCGATATCGACGCGGCCTTCGCCGCCGCCGACGTGCTGGTGCTCAGCCAGGACGTCAGCGCCGCCTTCGACCGACTGATCGCGTTGGTGCGGAGCACGTTCGGCGACGACCGCACCCGGGTGCGGACCCGATTGATCGAATTGTTCGATCTCTTCGACCCCGCTGACCCGGATGTGATCACCGGCCGTCGCAAGCTGGCCAACGCGCTCTACTGAGACTCGGGGACCAGCCACAACGCTGAGTTGGGCGGCAACACCAGCACCGTCGAGGCCGGTCGGCCATGCCACGGGGCCTCGACGGCCTCCACACCGCCCATGTTTCCGGCGCCGGCGCCGTTGTAGACATCGGCGTCGGTGTTGAGGATCTCGCGCCAGCGCCCGGCGTAGGGCAGCCCGAGCTGATAGTGGGTGTGCTCGGAGCCGGAGAAGTTGAACACGCACGCCATGGCAGAGCCGTCCTTGCCGAACCTCAGGAAGCTCAGCACGTTGTTACCGGAGTCATTGGCGTCGATCCAGGAATAGCCCTCCGGTGTGGTGTCCTGGCTCCACAACGCCGGCTGACTGCGGTAGATGCCATTGAGGTCGCGTACCAGCGTCTGGATCCCCGTCGAGAAGCTGTGCTCGTCGAGCTGGAACCAGTCCACCCCGCGCTCTTCGGACCATTCGGCGCGTTGGCCGAACTCCTGGCCCATGAACAGCAGCTGCTTCCCGGGGTGGGACCACTGGTAGGCGAGCAGACTTCGCAGACCTGCGGCCTTGACGTGATCGTTGCCGGGCATCCGGCCCCACAGCGTGCCCTTGCCGTGCACAACTTCGTCGTGGCTGATCGGCAGCACGTAGTTCTCGCTGAACGCGTACAGCATCGAGAACGTCATCTCGTGGTGGTGGAAGTTGCGGTAGATCGGATCACGACTGATGTAGCCCAGGGTGTCGTTCATCCAGCCCATGTTCCACTTCATCGAAAAGCCCAGGCCGCCAATGTTCGTGGGTCTGGTGACACCGGGCCACGACGTCGACTCCTCGGCCACCGTGACGATGCCCGGGGTGAGCTTGTGGACGGTGGCGTTCATCTCCTGCAGGAACTGCACCGCTTCGAGATTCTCCCGGCCGCCGTACACATTGGGTGTCCAACCACCCTCGGGGCGTGAGTAATCCAGATACAGCATCGAGGCGACGGCATCCACCCGGAGGCCGTCGATGTGGTAATCCTGGAGCCAGTACAGCGCATTGGCCACCAGGAAGTTACGCACCTCGGCCCGACCGAAGTCGAAAACGTAAGTGCCCCAGTCAAGCTGCTCGCCCCGGTGCGGGTCACCGTGCTCGTAGAGCGGGGTGCCGTCGAAGCGGCCCAGCGCCCAGGCGTCCTTGGGGAAGTGAGCCGGCACCCAGTCGACGAGCACCCCGACCCCGGCCTGATGTAGCCGGTCGACGAGATACCGGAAATCGTCGGGAGTGCCGAACCGCGACGAGGGCGCGTAGTAAGACGTCACCTGGTAGCCCCAGGATCCGCCGAACGGGTGCTCGGCCACCGGCAGCAACTCGACGTGGGTGAAGCCCTGCTCGACCACATAGTCGGTGAGCTGGTCGGCGAGTTCGCGATAGCTCAGGCCGGGACGCCAGGAACCCAGGTGCACCTCGTAGGTGCTCATCGGTTCGAACACCGGATTCACGGTGGCGCGCTGGGTCATCCAGTCGTCGTCGGACCAGGTGTAGGTGCTGGTGAACACGCGGGAGGCGGTCTGCGGCGGCACCTCGGTGGCAAACGCCATCGGATCGGCACGGTCGGTGACGCTGCCATCGGCGCCGTGGATCCGGTATTTGTACAGGCCGTCTGCGGGAAAATCAGGCCAGAACAACTCCCAGACACCGGTGGACCCCAGTACCCGCAGCGGAGCCAACCCGCCGTCCCAGTGGTTGAAGTCGCCAACCAAGCTGACGCCCCGAGCGTTCGGCGCCCAGACCGCAAACGAGACTCCGTCGACGGTGCCGTCGGCGGTGGTGAAGGACCGCCGGTGCGCGCCGAGGATCTCCCATAGCCGTTCGTGCCGGCCCTCGGCGAACAGGTGCAGGTCCACCTCGCCGAGCGTCGGCAGGAACCGATACGCATCGGCCATCACATGGGTGTCGACGCCACCGTCAGCGGACTGGTAGCTGACCTCCAAGCGGTAGTCGATCAGGCCGGTGAACGGCACCGCTACGGCGAAGAGGCCAGAGTCGATGTGCTGCAACGCATATCGCACGCCACCGATGAGTGCTACCACGCCGGTGGCATGCGGGCGTAGCGCCCGGATGACGGTGTGGTCGCCGTACTCGTGAGCACCCAGCACGGAATGCGGGTCGTGATGGTTGCCCGACATCAGCCGATGCAGATCGGCCGGGTCGGGAGCCAAATACTTGGTGGAGACTTCTTTCGGGGGTCCTGTTCGGGTCACAGAGACGCTCCTTTCACTCGCGCCGCAGCAGTGGCGCACGCTTCTCGGGCGCAATGTTCGGCATGTTCAGAACGTGGGCGACGGCCCTGGCCGGGTCGATGCGGACGTAGTTCGCCTGACCCCATTGATATTCCTCTCCGGTGATCTCGTCGCGGACCCAGAACCGGTCGTAGTTCTCCATACCCAGGGCGGCCATGTCCAAATACAGGGTGCCGTCCTCGGGGCCGAAGGAGTTCAACGTGACCACCACCAACACGGTGTCTCCGGTGGTGGGATCGAACTTGCTGTAGGCCAGCAGCGCGTCGTTGTCGATGTGGTGGAACTCGATGTTGCGTATCTGGCTCAACGCCGGGTGCAGGTGCCGGATCTCGTTGAGTCGGGCGATGAACGGCTCCAGCGACTGGCCGGCGCGCAGCGCTGCCTCGAAATCGCGGGGGCGCAGTTCGTACTTCTCCGAGTCGAGATACTCCTCGCTGCCCTCGCGTACCGCACGGTGCTCGAACAGTTCGAAGCCCGAGTACATCCCCCACAAGGGGCTCATCGTCGCCGCCAGAACCGCCCGGATGGCGAACATGCCCGGACCGCCGTGCTGCAGGCTCTCGTGCAGGATGTCCGGAGTGTTGACGAACAGGTTCGGCCGTGCCTCGTCGGCGCGTTCGGCGATCTGCTCGCCGAACTCGGTGATCTCCCATTTTGCGGTGCGCCAGGTGAAGTAGCTGTAGGACTGGGTGAAACCCAGCCGGGCCAATCCATACAACCGTGCCGGGCGGGTGAAGGCCTCGGCCAGGAACAGCACATCAGGATCGATGTTCTTGACCTGGCCGATCAGCCAGGCCCAGAAGTCCGGTGGCTTGGTGTGCGGATTGTCGACCCGAAAGATCTTGACTCCGTGGCTGACCCAGTGCAGGACAACGCGCAGCACTTCGTTGTAGATCCCGGCGGGATCATTGTCGAAGTTGACAGGGTAGATGTCCTGGTACTTCTTCGGTGGATTCTCGGCGTAGGCGATGGTCCCGTCGGGCAGCACGGTGAACCACTGCCGGTGGTCTTTGGCCCACGGGTGGTCCGGGGCGCATTGCAACGCCAGGTCGAGTGCCACCTCCATGCCGAGATCGTTGGTGGCGGCCACGAATTCGTCGAAATCCTGCAGCGTCCCGAGTTCCGGGTGAACAGCGTCGTGGCCGCCCTCGTCGCTGCCGATCGCCCACGGCGAACCCACGTCTCCGGGGGCCGCGGTGACGGTGTTGTTGCGTCCCTTGCGGTGCACCTGGCCGATCGGATGAATGGGCGGGAGATACACCACGTCGAAGCCCATCTCGGCGATACGCGGCAGCGCCTTCATAGAGGTGGCGAAGGTTCCGTGGACCGGGTTGCCGTCGGCGTCCCAACCGCCGGTGGAGCGTGGGAAGAACTCATACCAGGAGGCGAAACGGGCCCGTGGTCGGTCCACCCACACCCCGTACTGCTCGCCGCGGGTCAACAGCTCCCGCAGCGGATACTCCGCGAGCAGCGCAGCCACCTCCGGGGACAGCGCCGCGCTCGCCCGGGTGAGCGGATCACCGGGCTCACGCAGC
The DNA here is from genome assembly GCF_049647605.1 of Mycobacterium sp. GTDB lineage: Bacteria > Actinomycetota > Actinomycetes > Mycobacteriales > Mycobacteriaceae > Mycobacterium. The sequence continues at coordinate 13,365 of NZ_JBARXZ010000220.1, forward strand.
CGGGCGGCCGCGTCGATGAGCGGATAGCGCTCTTGGCGGGACACCCCGGCGGCCGCCCGCTCCAACAGCCGGGCTCCGATCAGCAGATCATTGGACAGCTCGGCTTCGGTTTGGCCGACTTCGAGCTTTGCGGTGACGGCTTTGCGCCAGGTGGCGATGGGATCTCCCCAGCCGTCCACCCGGAACGTCCACAGTCCGACCGCGTCCGGGGTGAAACAGCCGTGGAAGACATCGGGCGTGCGTCCGACCGCCATCGAAAGTCGCTGGGGTTTGATGCGGGGCGACGGTGAAATCACCTGCTCGATGGGGATGGGCTCGACGGGCGGACCACTGGGAGTCGGTCCGGTGACCAACTGGGGGTACGAGGTGCCGTGATAGCGCACCACCAAGGTGGCGGCCACCGCGTCGTGGCCTTCGCGCCACACCGCGGCGCAGACGGGCACAACCTCCCCGACCACCGCTTTGGCCGGAAATCTCCCGCCGGATATGACGGGCTGGACGTCGTCGATCTCGATGCGACCGGGCACCCGGAGTTCTCCTCAATGGCGTTTAGGGCGCGGGGGTGAATCCGCGCGGTGAAATTGCCGTCTTCTCGTCTTGCCTGGTACTTCGGTTAACCACTTCGCGTCGTCCTCAACCGTAGTGGCCACGGTGGCGCCGGGGGATGTTGCGCCACGGATTGATACCGGCGTTCCAGTCTTGGGATGGGTTCCGGCCAGTTTCGTGACCGCCGGTTCCGCGGCCCTCGGAATGGGCTCGCCTGCTCAGTAAGGTTGGGAATTGTGAAGGCCCTCCGACGATTCACCGTCCGTGCCCATCTGCCCGACCGGTTGGCGGCCCTGCAAGAGCTTTCGGTGAACTTGCGCTGGTCATGGCACAAACCCACCCAGGATCTGTTCGCGGCCATCGACGGAGAGCTGTGGTCGCGGTTCGGTGCAGATCCGGTGGCCCTGTTGGGGCACGTGGCCCCGGCCCGGCTCGACGAACTGGCCACCGACGAGGCGTTCCTGGGCAGGCTGGACGCGCTGTCGGCGGATCTGCGCAACTATCTGAGCAGGCCGTTGTGGTACCAGGAGCAGACCGAACACAGTGCCATGCCGGCGGGCATCGCGTACTTCTCGATGGAGTTCGGGGTGGCCGAGGTGCTGCCGAACTATTCCGGCGGCCTGGGAATCCTGGCCGGCGACCACCTCAAATCCGCGTCGGATCTCGGCTTGCCGCTGATCGCGGTCGGCCTGTACTACCGCTCCGGCTACTTCCGGCAGTCGCTGACCCCCGACGGTTGGCAGCACGAGAACTACCCACCACTGGATCCCGCCGGTCTGCCGCTTCGGTTGCTCACCGAAGCCGACGGCACCCCCGTGCTGGTCTCGCTGGCGCTGCCGGACGGGGCGAAGCTGCACGCCCGGGTGTGGATCGCCCAGGTGGGTCGCGTGCCGCTGCTACTGCTGGACTCCGACATCCCGGAGAACGACCACGACCTGCGCGCCACCACCGACCGGCTCTACGGCGGGGATCAGGAACACCGGATCAAGCAGGAGATACTCGCCGGCATCGGCGGTGTTCGTGCCATCCGTGCCTACACCCGGATCGAAGGCCTGCCGGCGCCCGAGGTGTTCCACATGAACGAGGGGCACGCCGGTTTCCTGGGGGCCGAACGGATCCGCGAGTACATCACCGGGTCGGGCCTGGACTTCGACACCGCGCTGACAGTGGTGCGGGCCAGCACGGTGTTCACCACCCACACGCCGGTACCTGCCGGAATCGACCGGTTCCCGGTCGACATGGTGCGCCGCTACTTCGCCGACGACGTGGCCGAGCCGTTGCTGCCCGGGGTGTCACTGGAGAAGATCGTCGACTTCGGAGCCGAGGACGACCCGGCCAAGTTCAACATGGCCCACATGGGTCTGCGGCTGGCACAACGGGCCAACGGGGTGTCGCTGCTCCACGGCCGGGTCAGCCGGGAGATGTTCAGCGACCTGTGGCCCGGCTTCGACTCGCACGAGGTGCCGATCGGCTCGATCACCAACGGTGTGCACGGTCCCACCTGGGCGGCTCCGCAGTGGCTGGAGCTGGGCCGCGAGCTACTGGGCAGCGACGATCTCGGTGCGCTGAGCGAACCCGAGACCTGGCACCGGCTCAGGGAGGTCGACCCCGGGCACCTGTGGTGGATCCGGTCGCAGCTGCGTGCACTGCTGGTCTCCGATGTTCGCGCCCGGCTGCGGCGCTCCTGGCTGGAGCGCGGCGCATCCGAAGCCGAGCTGGGCTGGATCGCAACGGCATTCGATCCCGACGTGCTGACCATCGGGTTCGCTCGCCGCGTTCCGACATACAAACGGCTGACGTTGATGCTGCGTGATCCGGACCGCCTGGAGAAGCTGCTGCTCGACGAGCACCGACCCGTGCAGTTGATCGTGGCAGGAAAGTCCCATCCCGCCGACGACGGCGGCAAGGCGCTGATCCAGCAGGTGGTTCGGTTCGCCGACCGTCCCGAGGTGCGGCACCGGATCGCCTTCCTGCCCGACTACGACATGTCGATGGCACGGCTGCTCTACTGGGGCTGCGACGTCTGGCTGAACAATCCGCTGCGCCCGTTGGAGGCGTGTGGGACATCCGGGATGAAGAGCGCCCTCAACGGCGGACTGAACCTGTCGATCCGCGACGGCTGGTGGGACGAGTGGTTCGACGGCGAGAACGGCTGGGCCATCCCCACCGCCGACGGGATCACCGACGAGAACCGCCGCGACGATCTCGAGGCCGCCGCGCTGTACCGGCTACTCGACGAAGCTGTGACGCCGAAGTTCTACGACCGCGATGGCTCCGGGGTGCCGGTGCGGTGGGTCGAGATGGTGCGCCACACCTTGCAGGCGCTCGGGCCGAAGGTGCTGGCATCGCGCATGGTGACCGACTACACCCAGCAGTACTACCGGCCGGCCGCGGAGTCGGTGCGGCGCACCCTCGCACCGGCCGACGGTGACAAATTCGGCACAGCCCGCGAACTGACCGACTACCGCCGACGGGTCCAGCAGGCCTGGCCGAAGGTTGTCATCACCGATGTCGACAGCAGCGGGCTGCCCGACACCCCGCTGTTGGGCTCGCGGCTCACCCTCACCGCGGTGGTGCAGTTGGCCGGACTTCGGCCCGATGACGTGGTGGTGCAGGCCGTCCTGGGCCGGGTCGACGCCGGTGATGTCCTGCAGAATGCCGTCACGGTGGTGATGAACTACGTCGGCAGCTCCGGTGATGGTGCCGACGCCGTTGCGACGTTCACCACGACCACCCCACTGCCGGTGGCCGGATCGGTCGGCTACACGGTGCGGGTGCTGCCGCACAACGGGTTGTTGGCCGGCGACAACGAGCTCGGTCTGGTCAGCCTCGCGTGAGCCGCGCGCTGACCGTCAAGCTCGACGGCGGACCGTACGCGCTGGCACCGGCGGCAGACGGGTCGATGTGGGTGACGCTGGTGCACGGCGGGGCGATCGCGCGGATCACCGAATCCGGGGAGTCGACGGTCTTCACCATTGCGCCGGATGCCAGGCCGTCGGTGATCACCGCAGGCCCGGACGGCGCGATGTGGTTCACGTGTACCGGTACCGACCGGATCGGTCGCTGCACTGCTGCAGGCGAGCTGTCGTTTGTTGAATTGACTTCTGGTAGTGAGCCTTTCGGTTTGACGGCCGGCCCGGATGGGGCTTTGTGGTTCACCACGATGGCGCTGGGTACCATCGGTCGGCTCAGCACGGATGGACACGTCACCGACGAGTACCGGGTGCGCGGGCGGCCGTCGATGATCGTCGCAGGTCCCGACCACGCGCTGTGGTGCACGCTCAATGAGCGCAGTGCGGTGGTCCGGTTGGACGCGCGCACCGGTGCGACGACGGTGCGCGACCTGCCCACCCCCAACGCCGGTCCGGTCGGGATCACCGCCACCCATGACGATGCGGTGTGGTTCACCGCCATCCGGGCCGAGAAGCTCGGCCGCATCCCGATGGGTGATGCCATCCAGGAGATCGATCTGCCGGGGAAACCGCACGGTGTGGTCGCGGATCTGGCCGGCGGGGTCTGGGTGAGTCTGTGGGGTGCCGACCAGGTGGCCCGCGTCAGCGCCGACGGCGAGATCGTCACGTTCGACCTGCCGCCCGGAAGTGAGCCGCACGGCCTGGCCGTCGACGCCGAGGGCACCCCGTGGGTGGCGCTGGAATCCGGGTACGTGTTGCGGCTGCCGCTGTAGGCGTGGGGCGGCGCACCCCAAGACCCCCGCGAGCGCACGCTGTTGTACGTGAACCCGCGGCGTGTCGCGTACGGACACGCGCGCTCGGCATGAGGGGGTCAGGGGAAGCGGCGCAGGCAGCGGTCCGTGTCTCCGAGCACCCCGACGCGGAACGCGTCGATCCGGGAGAACCCGGCGGGCACCGGCTCACCGTTGACATCGCCGGCGGCCAGCCCGTTGGTGAGCAGCCCGGCCACCGCCTCGTCGAGGTCCCCGGCGGTCAGCGCGACGGTGTTGCCGTCCGGGGTCTTGACCTGCTTGGTGAGCTTGGTGGTGGCCACGCCCGTCAGGCAGGCCGTCCGCAGCCCCGCCGTCGCGCTGTTGAGCACCAGTCCGCCGTGTTCGTGCTGAACGGCCATCATGTACCGCGACATCACCAGCGAGTAGGCGGTGTTGTCGCCGGTCAGCACCGCCGAGAACCGGTCCTGCTCGTTGGCGGTGCCGATGTCCTCGAGCGCCGGCAGATCCACGATGATCGTGTTGGTCGCCGGGCAGTAGGACACCGGGGGGCTCTGACGGGCGTCGGCGCAGTCGGCGGCCGACGCGGCGTCGAAGCTGAGCACCGGCGGGTTCTCGGGCTCGAAGAGGATCGTCATCGCATCGACGATGGCGCGCACCGAATCCTGCGACACGGCCCATTCGCCGGTCTGGCCACCTTGGAGTTCCACCGGCAGCTCACCGCGACGCTGTTCCACCTCGGCGACGTCGATCGCTGCGCACGCGCTCGGCCCGTCGGTGAATCCGAACTGGAATGCCGAGATCCGCTCGAACGCCGAGCCGTGCTCGTCGCCGCCGCTGCTGTAGACGTCGTCCTCGGACAGCACCGGGTCTCGGAACAAGATCATGCTGGCCAGCACATTGTTCAATCCGTCGCCGGTGCTGAGGGTGAATCGCGGCGAGTTGCCCTCGGCCACCCAGCGCAGATAGGAACCGGCAAAACAGTCGGCCTGCTGTTCGGCGACGAGCACCGGGGTGCCCCGCTTGTTCAGCCGAGCCTGCCGCTGAATGGAGTGGCCGTACTCGTGGGCCAGCACCATCGTGATCCCCATGTCGCCGTTGGCGCGTTGCAGCGCCGGCATCATCCGGCCACGGTCCCATCCGATGGAACGGTCCAGCGAGCAGAATCCGGCGTTGGAGAATCCGAAGGTCTCGATATCGCAGAACACCCCGTCATAGTCGGCGGGATCCCAGGAGACCAGGGCGGAGACCGGATTGAATTCGCCGGGAAAGGTGTCGCTGAAGACACCGCCCCAGTAATCCTCGATGTCGGTGATGGACTGGGCGGAGATCTCGTCGATCTGGCCGCCGTCAGTGCCTTCGACTTCGCGGGTGGGCGCCGGGGCGTCTGACCGCAACCCGGTGGGCCCGTCCACCGCCTCCATCCCCGCCACCCGGAACGGGTCGGCAAACACCGAGACCGGTTGCCCCTCCAGCATCGTCGTGCACCCGGCCAGCAGCAGCGCGGCCGCGGCGAGAGCAAGACCCCGCAAGCATCGCTGACTCATGGGCTGCCTCTCGTGGCGCGGGCGGTCCGGGTGGTAGCCAGGATAGTGCCAGTGAATCCCGGTTTTGGTGGCTCAAGCGTCCAGGCTGGTGCGCAGCCGGGCCAGGGCCTGCCGGGCGGCGCCGGCATCGGTGGTCGTCCAGAACGGCGGCAGCGACGAGCGTAGATAGCCGCCGTAGCGCGCCGTGGCCATCCGCGAGTCCAGCAC
>NZ_JBARXZ010000221.1:0-37494 GCF_049647605.1 Mycobacterium sp.
GCCCGCAGCTGATCAGCAGGTGACTCTTGCCTGTTCCAGGTGGGCCGATAACGGACAGATTCTGTTGCGCTCGAATCCATTCCAGACTCGACAGGTAGTCGAACGTGGCCTGGGTGATCGACGATCCTGACCTGTTCCCCGAGGCTGTTACCGCGGACGATCACAAGGCGCGCTGGAACACTGACATGGAGATTGAGATCGACGCGGACCAGAGCGAGGAGTCAATCGACTCGATGCCGTCCTGGGCGTCTCTGAACCTTGACCTTTCAGACTCAGATCTTGCGTCGGTGCGCGATCGACTGTCGGCCTAACCCTCGACACTGCTTGAGCACTACGGGCCAGGGTGTCGTGGTGCTTCGAGAAGTCGTCGAAACGCATCTTGGGAAGCATCTCGGCTGGGTGGCCACCGTTGCTGCCATTCGCGGAGAGGTACGTCAGCGTCGGCCTCGAATGCGGCCGCCAACCGTTCGTACTCCTCAGTCCGCCAGTCGTTCAGCCGCGGATTGCCCCGGGCGAACTTCACGAGCTGGTCGGCCTGCTCCTTGCGAACCTCCGGCGACGCTGAACCGCGCACCCCGACTCCGTTCATGATGCTGTGGCGACCTAGCGGAAAGGGACTGTGGCCCAGCTTGTTTCCGAAGTCATCGTTGATGGCGCGACAGTCCGCGCACGCCAGCCAGGACCAACGGGTGATGCCACCGGCCGTAGACCGGAAGCAGACGACGCACAGATCGTACTGCCGCGACACGTCCACTCCTTCCCACTTCACGGGGTGGTCTTCGTCGCGGCACGATTGCCACTTCACAGGCAGATCAGGGCGATGCTGGCTTGGGCGCTGGATGGGGCCGCGCAGTTGGCCGCACGGGATATGCACGGAGAGTTCGTCGATGCGCTCGCGTAAGGCGGCGTCAGCCCGCGTCAATCGATCCTCTGTCATCGCAATTCCACTTCTGGCAACGCCACCGTCGGACGCTCACCACTTGCACGCACGCGTGCCCGCTCTTCCCCTGGGGCACCGTGCGGTGAGGCGCGGTTGCCGTGACGGCGGGCCAGGTACCCGAATGGCCGTCCGCTCGAGAGCTGGTGCCAGCATAGCGACGACCACCGACAGACACCCGGGATTCGGCATCACACGTTCGCGCAGAACGGGTTCGGAACGATCGGAGGAATAGATCGGCCCCGCACGTTGCTTCCTGTATCAACTTCGCGAGATCCCGTCGCCAAGCTCCGACTGGACGGTACGCCAACCCCACGCTCGTGGGTGGCTCGGACGACGAAGCGGTCTACACCGACCGGTGCAGGCAAGAGCGCCTCCGGTGGTTGGGGGCTGGGAAGGGGCGAGAATGTCTGCGGGATTTACGCTGCCGCCTGCACCAGATGTTCCTCGCGGGAGAATTGCCGAAACGCCAAATATGCAACTTCATCGAACCTTCCACAGCTGTGCGTTCTAGATCCCGAGCGAGCTCACAGCCGGTCGGTGAAACCCATGGCGGGCGGCGATCTAGGTATCGCAGTGCTGCAAGTACGCATCGAGAGTTCCACGCACCCGTTCGAGGTCGGACTCGTACTCCCAGTCCTTATCGGCGGTGAAGGCCATGGCCAGCGCGTCGCACACTGTGGCTCCCAGTTCGAGTTCCGGTTTCATGTCGCCTGCGAACTCTGCCAGCCGAGTGTCGTCCAAGCCGTAGTTGAACTTGATATCACCGCGATCGGGTACGTCGTATACCGTTCGCATCCAGCGGGACAACAGGGTCAGCGCCGTCCCGGGCCTTCTCAGTCCCTTACCTGCGGGCGCATGCTCGAGCTCTCGACACACGGCAGCCACCAGCACCAGCCGTTCGGTGTAGTGCTCTCGGACGTTGTACCTCTCGAGCTCGTTGGAATCTGAATGTTCCACCAACCTGGGGACCACTTCTTCTCCTTTCGTCAGACAAAGCTTTCGTCCACAAGGGTCGCCCCGTATTCGGTCACCACGTGCTTCTGACCGGAACCGCCGATCACGCGACTCCAACTGCTGACCTCCAAGTGCTCGTCGCGGAGCTGGATATTGAAGCCGCCGTACATGCCGGGGATCGGGAACCAGAGCTGTCGTCCCGAAACTTCATGAAGAATCTCGACCGGTGGATACCGAAGAATTGAACGCGGATCTTGGCCTCGGTAGAGGTGACTGATCCGATCATCGATCACCCGCGCCAAGTGATCATCGATCGCCCTCTTTTGTTCCAGGGTGAAGGGAGAGCGCGGTGGCCGAAGAATGTTGAGGACTCGGCCAAAGTGCCGTTTATCGGCCAGCCAACGCTCATGCACGATGTCCTGGGGAGTGCGACCTTTCGCATCCCGCAGCGAGCGTAACGCGCCGCGGCGCATCAGCTCCACAACCACCGGCGCCGGCGCGCAGTGCCACGCCGCCTGATGCAACGGCGTGAACCAGGCAGTGCCGCCCGGCCTGCATCCGTTGACGTCGAAATATGGCTCGCCGGTATCGAGCAATGCGAACACAGCTGGCCAGTCGCCGGCTTTGGCGGCATCCGCGAGCCGATGACGCGCGGTGACTACTGCGCCCGCGAGTTGATTCGGATCGAGCACGCCACACCACCGCATCGTCGAATCCACCGCAGCAGACTCACTGACGGATTCTTGCGCAATTGGCCGGCGCGTTCTGGCCTCCTGAAATACTCCGTTGGGAAGTGCATCCGACAACACCCCACGAACATCCCCCAGAGCGGCATCGACACCTACGTCGACAGGATGCGGCACCTGGACCTCGACGTCGCAGCCGCAATAGCGGTAGCCGAGGCGATCCGGCGCACCCCTCTTGGCGATCGCGCCCGCCAACGTCACGACGCCGTGCGCAGTCAGGCCGGGCCAGCCGTGCAACAGCCGTCGCCAGGCCAGTGGCACTGCCGACGCGCCATGGGCCCCGCCCAGCAGCCCGCCGGCAATCGCAGCTACGGTGTCGGTGTCGTTGCCTGCCCGCACTGCGGCGTCCACGGCCAGCCGGAAGTGATCAGCCCGGAACGAATGACGAGCGGGGTCCTCGCGCGGAACCGGAGTGGTTGAGATTGCCGACCAGGCCGCCTGGAACGCCGAAACCACCCAACCGTTCCTCGGAAACGTGGACGGCGCAGCAGCTTCTGCCGCCTCGATGCGAGACCGCCATAGCCCGCGGCGGTCCGGGTCGAGGTGGCGCAGTCCCACGCGGACATCGAGTTCCGCGGTCCTCACCGCGTGCCGGATCGCGCTGCACCACAACACGCAGGCATCGCCGGCATCGGGGTCGGAGTGGGTCAACTCGCTCAACGAGCGGGCCGCGGTCACCAGCGCGTCCTCGTCGTGGAGATAGGCGAGCGCGACCGGCGCGGTCCGCATCAGTGACCCGTTGCCTCCGCTACGGCCGGTGCGCTGGTGGTGGGCTACCGCCGCGGCGCGCGCCGACACTGCGCCGCCGCGGCCTGCCTGGTCGAGCACGGCTCGGGTCTGATTGCCGACGTCCTTGGCTTTCTCGGACCACTCATACCAGCGGGTGACAATTGCATCCTGCGCCGACTCGTCGAGCAGGTCGGCGCCACTGGCGGCGACCTCGGCGATGGCGATGGCCATGGCGGTGTCGTCGGTCCATTCTCCGGGTGCCCACGGTCCACCGCCGGCCATCTCCACAGTCAGATCGGGGCCGCGTGGTGGACCGAATTCGTATGGTGCACCGAGTGCATCACCCGCCGCAGTGCCCAGCAGTACACCTTCGATTCGGTCGTGTTGTGAAGTCATGATCGGTTTCCTCCCTGCCCTTGAATCAATTAGAGCAGATATACTCTAAATGTGGAAGGGTACGCTCCTGGACTGACATGAACGCTCAGTTGCCCCAGGACCGCAGCGGACGATCGCTGACTGACTACCCACGACCATCGGTCGCGGTGGATGCTGCGGTGCTGACTCTGGACTCCGAGCTCGGCTTGGTGGTGCTCCAGGTCCGCCGACCGAACGCGCCGGGGTGGGCCCTGCCGGGGACGTTCCTGCACGAGGGGGAGACCCTTGCGGTCGCGGTCGGTCGCGCGCTGGAGGACAAGGCCAACGTGCGAGGGCTGCAACCACGGCAACTGCACGTGTTCGACGACCCGACCCGAGACGACCGCGGTTGGGTGCTGTCCGTCGCGCACGTCGACGTGGTGCAGCCCGAGCGTCTCCAGACCCGGTTCGCCAACAGGACCCGACTGGTCTCGATCGATTCAGTCGGTCGGCTGCCGTATGACCACCCGGCCATCATCGACTTGGCGGTCGGCTACCTGCGGGGCCGCTATGCCGCGACGCCGGACCCGGACCGGCTTCTCGGCGACGAGTTCACCATCCGGCAACTGCACCTCGCGCACGAAGCGGTCGCCGGCCATCCGCTGCAACGGGATTGGTTCCGCCGAACGATGGAACCGCAATTGACCGCGACGGGCGAGATGTCCACCGGCGGGCGGGGTCGGCCGGCGGAGCTGTTTCGTCGGAGCCCTGAGCTACGCTGACAACAGCTCACGAGCGGACGGCAGTTCGGATACCTGGCCGCCCACAGCCCGTCTCGTCCTGGCCTACCGGTGCACTGGCAGTCCTGCCGCCACGAGGACTGCCGCAGGGCGACCGGCTTCGCACTCGGCCGGCAAAGTCTGATGAACGGCATAGGTGTCCAGGCTGGACTTCCACCCCAGGAGACCGCCGCAGGTATCGCGCGCCTCGTCGAATTCGCACGGGGTGATGATCGACTTCGCACTTGGCGTGAGCAGGAGTACGGACGCCTATCAGCGGCCCTCGAGCCGGATGCGGATGTACCTCTGCGGCAGTGGCGGTGTCAGTGGCCGGCGGGACGGTCAGTGTCGATCGACGCCTTCTCCCGTGCCTTCGGCGTGAACGTGACACAGCTCAGGACCTGAAAGGATCACTGCATGGATGGCTACGACATCATCGGCGACGTCCACGGATGCGCCGACCAGCTCGAAGCGCTGCTGCGCGCCCTCGGCTATCGGGCGGATGCATCGGGCGGCTTTGGGCACCCGTCCCGATCGCTGATCTTTGTCGGCGACCTGGTGGACCGCGGCCCGGGCCAGCTGCGTGTGCTGGAGATGGTCAAGGCGACTGCCGATGCCGGCGCTCAGGTGGTGATGGGCAACCACGAGTTCAACGCCGTCTCCTACGGCACGGAGTGGCCCGTCGGCAGCGGCGACTATCTTCGCCCGCATACAGCCAAGAACGAGCAGCAGCATCGCTCGTTCCTGGATCAGGTGACGGACGGTGTTCGGCGGAGCTACCTCGACTGGTTCCGAACGCTGCCGCTGTGGCTCGATCTTGGCGAGTTGAGGGTGGTGCACGCCTGCTGGCACGACGCCACCATCCGGGCCGTTGAGCGCGATCTGGGCTCGAACCGGTTCAGCACCACCGAGCAATGGGTGAGATCCGCCGATCCTGGCGACCCGCTCTACACCGATGTGGAGCTGTTGTTGAAAGGGCCTGAGCTCAGTCTGGTCGACTACGGGCAACCGGCCTATCGGGACAAAGACAATCACCGCCGAGATCGGGCCCGGATCTGTTGGTGGAGTGCCGGATCCACTCTGCGTGACTTGGCGTTGATCGCAGGCAATTTCACGACAGATGACGGCGAGCCGTACCCGGAGCTTCCGGAGATCGCGGTGTCCGATGAGGCGCAGTCGTACGTGTACGAGGGATCCGTGCCGGTGTTCTTCGGGCACTACTGGCGTAGCGGTGTTCCCGAAGAAGGTACCGACTGGACATCAAAAACCGCTTGTCTGGACTTCAGCGCGGTGAAAGGTGGGGCGATGACCGCTTACCGGTGGTCCGGGGAAAGCGAGATCAAGCCGGAGAACTTCGTTCAGGTCGGTGGCTGATCAGCGCAGTCAGGGCCGACTGTCACTGGCCCGAGCTGACCTGGTTCATCGCCAGCGAGCGGGAAGCCCTTCGACGCAGCCGCTTACACGCTCCTCACCTGTTCATGACCCGCCGCACCTGGGTGAAAATCCGGTCCAACAACTCGTCGTCGTCCATGTCGATCGCGAGCACGATCTGACCCGCGTCGACATCCCCGTCGCTGTAATGCAACCAGCCTGGCACTTTGGCGATCAAAGCGGTGAAGTCGTCGACGAACTTCCGGTACCCCTCCAGCGGAACGCTGGCCAGCCGGGCACAATCGCGCATCAGCGCAGTGTGTTCACTGGGCACCTGCACACCGCGGCAGCGCTCGGCCAGTTCCAGGAACCGGTCGTGGATGTCCATCAGTCGATTCGCGGTGTGTAGGACGTCGCCGGCGTCCGCGTCGTCATCGTCGCCGATGGTGCTCACCAAGTCCCGGAAGGCAGCGCTGAGCATGAACTGCTCGAGCTGGTCGGTCAACGCGGTGAGATCGGACATCCGGTCCATCACAAAGCGCACCACGTCGTTGTCGGTGCGGGCGGACTCACCCGTCGGGATCATGAACTCGAGGCGGTTGTCGCGCAGCCGGTGCTGCAACGCATTCCGGCGCTGCACCAGGACGGAGGCGAACGCCGCCCACGGCCACGCCGGCAGCTTCTCGGCCAGCAGGGCGGTCAACGCATCGGCGCTGTGCACCACCACAGCGGTCGGTGAAAAATCCTCAGCGACCTTCGCTTCGATCTCGTCCCGTATCTTGCGCGGCACACCCGGCACCTCATCGGACAGGTCCGGCGTGCCAGACCTCATGCGCGCAGGCGCTTCCCGACCGGAACGTCGCGCACTGAGCAACAACATCCCGCCGATCACCACGGCGACTGTTCCCACGGTCACCAAGATCTCCATCACCGCGTCCGCCTCCAAGCAAGTGCGAACAAACTCGGACGTCGCCGAGCGTTGCAGTCAGTTCTCATAGTTGAACGTCGACCCCACCCGAGAAGAAGGAGTCGTGCAGCGAGATCGTCTCCGGCACCGTGCCGGGCGGCACATCGAATGACGCCACGGCTGCAATACTGTTGCCGGGATTGATCTCGACACTCGAAGAATCTGTCCACATCGCGACCAAGCTGTCGGCTTCGTACTCGCGTCCCGCGGCCATCAACTTCTGATTGGTCGCGAAGAATGTCTGCGCTTCGTCCCCGATGTTGGTGACTGCCATGCGCACATTGATGAACTCACCTTGCGCTTCCTCCTGCATGAACTGGTTCGACAGGTCGCCGGCGATCTTCGATCGGTCGATCCCGGTGATGACGAAGGCGAACTTGCCGTCGCGCACCTCCTCGCCGACACCCGGAAGCACCACGGGGACTGCGGGTACAGGAGCCGCGGCCGGAACCGTGCTGGCGTCGACACTCGACGATTCAGCAGGTGACAACTCAGCCGACGACGAAACCGCCGGCCTGGTGTCGTCATCACCCAGATTGCCGATGACGATCAACCCGACAAATCCGGCGACGATGCCCGCCGCGATCTTGCCGGACTTCCCCTTCTTCGGCGGCGGGGGAGCGGGCGCGGCCGCCCACGCCTGTCCATCCCAAAAGCGCTGCCCCTTCCCGGTCGGGTCCGGATACCAGCCTGCCGGGGTCGTGGGATAGTTCATTGTTCTCTGCCTTTCGTTGATGCTGAAGTTGGTGAATTGCGCTGGCGCACTGCGCCAGCGCTGACGTTGGAAGTTCCGAGCCGGCCGCTACCACTCGTGGCGGCAGTGCGAGCACACCCACCATGTGTCTGTCACACAACAGCCGCGGTGATCCACCCACGGCGGCTGATCGAACGGCGTGATCGGCATACCGAACGCAATCCGTCTGCTCCGCCGTCGGCCGCACTGCGGGCACTGCGGGTGCAGAAAGTACTTGAAATCAAGGAACGACTCGAAAGCTCCGGCGTGCATGGCATCCCGGCAGGCCGGACACAACGCAGCGGGCCAATCGCTGGGCGATTCCTCGGCAGTCCGCACGGTCACCGACGCCCGCGCGTCCGGACCCTTGAGCGGCAGTGCAGCCCCGCATCCTGTGCAGCTGCCGCCAGACTCCAGCAGCACCCGGGCCGCTGCCAAAGGCGACGTACCAAACCGATCTTCACGCTCAGCTCGGAAACGTTGCGCTCTCACCGCGGCTACCACGTCGGCAGCTGCGGTGCCGTCGATCGTGCCCTGCGGCAACTCGATACCCAGCTGTGTCACCGGTACCGCGTCGGTGAACATCCACTCGCGGCGCAACCGGCCGATCGCCGAGCCGACGTCCAGGTCGCTTCCGATCTTGCCGATCTCTGTCAGCACCAACGCCGGCTCTGTGTCGAAAACGACTACCACGTAGTCGTTCTCACGCACCTCGGCAACGTGCGACCACGGCCGGTACGGCGATCGCGGTTCCAGGTGCCGGATCACCGCCTCCTTCCACGGTGACCCCAGCACAACATGCACCCGTCTGCTCACAATGCCACCCCGGTGTAGCCCTGCCGAAGGGCCCAATCATTGACACCGGCTTTGGCGTCGACGCACAGGTGCCCGACTGCCGACACCAGCACCAGCGACGCTTCTGCGGGCGCGAACCCGACATTGGCCAACCTGGCCAGCACGATCGGCGGTGTGTCACCGCTACGCAGGTCGTGGCAGACCGCCTTGCCGATGTCGATCATGTCGATGATCGACCCGTAACTCACCCCCGAATTGTCCAGAAACGAGATGAACTCGTACTGATCGGCCTGGGCCGGCGCGGCAACCGCCACCGCCGCCACCAACGACGCCGACGCAGCGAATACTGCTGCAAAAACACTACTTCCGTGCATGATTCCCCCCTGGAAACACGATGAAACTGACTGTAGAACACGGCACCGACAGAAATCGGCTACTGCGATTCCCGATAGGCGCTCGAGAACGCTTCGGCCATTCCGGCGGCACGCTGTCGGTAGCCGGCACGGGTGAGTCCGCCGCCGCGGCGGGCATTCCCGGACGCCAACCGCGCGAGTGCGTTGGCGCCTTCGTTGAGCGGATGGCCCTGATGGCCCTTGACCCACTGCACGTCGATTCGGTGCTGGTGCGCGCGGATTCGCCGTTGCGCCTTGACCAGTCCCGCGACGCCGGAGCGCCGCTCGGTGGTGTACCCGGCGGGCAGCACGTCGTCTCCGACGGTCCAGCGTCGCACCATGTCCAGCGCGCCGAGACTGTCCGTCAGGATGGTCAGGTGACGGGACGGCAGCTTACGCACCGCCTCATCGATCGCACGCAACTCGGCGATCAGGGCCACACTGCGGCCCACCTGCGCCCTGGAGTGGCGGAACCTGCGCAGCCCGTAAACACCCGAGCTGGCCAGCCAGCCGAGCCCGGTGACCGTACCGCGCACCGAACCATCGGTGGCCACCACCAGCGGCGTTGGGTCGATGGGCGGCGTGGGCAGCAGGTCGTCTGCCAGCCCGACAGCGGCGGCTCTCATCAACGGGTGATCGGCGTCCGCGGTTGCGTCGATCGATACGCCAGGCACCAGCGCCGCGAGTGTGGCTGTCTCCCTCAGCGTCTCGCAGCTCGGGGGCAGTCGCACCAGAACCCGCGTCCTGGCGCGCTGCGAGTCACCCGGGATGATCCGTGACAAGGCCTCGACGACGGCAGCGTCAGGATTGGGCGTATCAATGGTGCCTGCCCACGACTGGGTGCCGTCCACCGCGTGGAAATGGAACTCACCCTGGGCCCACACCATCGCGAGAGCGACGGTCGCCAACGGCTGCGGACGAGCAGGCTTCACAGCTTTTGCGCGCGGTCGAGCGAACGGTCGGTTTTTCATCTGGAATCCCCCCGGATCAATGACTCCAGCGAACATACGACGGGGGTATGACAGAAATCGGCGGAGCGTTCTCGCGCGGCCGTGCGGGCCGGTAATCGGGCCTGCCGTCTGCATCCAGATCGCCTGCCGAGGCCGCCGCGGCGGGGCTCAGTCGGTCCTCCTGTCGTGTCGGAGTCCGCGCGTACCGTCCGCGCCATGACCAACTCACGTAAGCGCCGCAACACGAGGCGGGCGCAACGCAATACGTCGCGCAGTAATCGGCAGGCGCAGATGCCGCCGGAGGAGACACCGTTCACGGACACGCTGCGGCTGTCCCTTGACCGCGGGCACCCAGGGGACTTCCTCGGACTGGTCAGCGTCGTGGTCCAGACATTGACACCCGATCGCTACGCGTCCTTCCGGCGTGGCCGATCGGAGCCGACGATGAATCTTGCCGTGTTCGTCGACGAGTGCATCTCAATTGAGGCTCCCGAGAGCACGGCACTGTTGACGGTGCTCGCCGCGCTGGTCGACGATCCGTCGATCCAGCAGCGTTGCCATGCGGAACTCGCCCGTCGGCAGGACGCACTTCCGCACTGGATGTCAGATCTGACGTCCGTCGAGGGACTACGAGCGGTGCGGCTGGAGCACGTACTCGGCGACCGCGACCAGGTGATGGTCGGCATGCGGTTGGCCGGCGAGTTCGATCTGACATGCGTGGTGATGTTCGATCATTACCGCTTCGACGACATCGCTGACGCGGCAGTCCTTCCTGTGGCGCTTGACCGGATCCGCCATCGTGATGTCGATGACTTCACCACTCAGGACATGACTTTGGCTGATGCGCGGGCGTGGATTGCGCAGGGTCTGGCCCGCGGCTTCTGGCGTGACGGGCCGGACCCGGCGAGCTGGCCGGGTGCCCGACCGCTTCTGCGTTGGCTCATCCAGTACCTGCCTGACGGCGGCGCGGCGTACGAGAAACCCGACTGGGATCCAGACGATGGCAGCGAGGTGTTCGAGGAGTTCTTCGCGACGCCCGCGGGCCGCGCCTTCGATCGCCGCCACCTCCGAGAGCTGCTGTCTGAAGTCTGCGAGAACACCGGCACCGGGGATCCTCTGCAATGGAGCGCGGGACGAATCGCGCAGCTGGCGTGCGAGTCGTTGAGCCACCGTTACGACGCGTCCGTGGCCTCGATTCTCCGGCTCCCGGATCTGCTTCGGGCGTTTGTGCCGTTCGCTCACGCGCGCAAAGGCATTCGAGATGGGCTGACAAAAGATGCTCTGGCGGCAGTCGATCGACTCAGCAATGCCGCGTGACCGCGCTAGCAGAATGCTAGCGTATAGACAGCACAATGCATACACTCGGCCTATGCGAACCCTGCATTTGCGTAACGTGCCCGACGATGTGATGGACCGCCTCGAGAGGCTGGCCCGTGCTGCCGGCACCTCCGTGACGGCAGCCGCCATCCGGGAGCTCGATGCCTCGACGCGCCGAGTGGACAACGCCGCCTTACTTGCGTCGTTGCCGGACCTCAAGATCCCGGTGGGGGCCATCGTCGAGCAGGTCGATGCCGACCGCCGATGATCGTCCTCGACGCGTCTGCGGCGGTGGCGGCGCTGCTGAACGACGGTGCGGCCCGCAGGACTGTCGCCGGCGAGACCATCAACGCACCACATCTGATCGACGCGGAAGTGGTCAGTGCGTTGCGACGGCAGGTTGCCGCGGGACAGATCGCCGACACTCACGCTCGGCAGGGGCTCGACGTCTGGCGACAGCTGGGACTGCTTCGTTACGACGCAGTGCCGCTGCTCGACCGGGTCTGGGAACTGCGGAATTCGGTCACCGCCTACGACGCCTTCTACGTTGCGTTGGCCGAGAACCTTGACTGTCCACTGATGACCGCCGATGCACGGTTAGCCGGCGCGAACGGGCCCCGGTGCGTGATTTCAGTGGTGCGCGCCTGACCTGACGCAACCATCTGTCAGTATCGCTCAGAACAGCTAACGGGGGAGGTGGCGGCGCGGTGAGCATCACGCCGAACGAGAGTCCACGGCTCAACGCGTCCGAGCGCAGCACCTATCAGGCGCTCATCGACCAACTCGAAGCAGGCGACCTCGTCGTTCCGGGGCAGCGCGTCACCGACCATCTCAAAGACCACGAAGTCGACTTCGTCGTCGGCATCGAAGGCGCCGGCATCGTCTGCCTCGAGGTCAAAGGCGGCGAGGTCTGGCACGACGGCGAAACCTGGCGGCAAATCCGCGGCGGCCGCAAGCATGTGATCCATCCGGTCCGCCAGGCTCGTGAGGCCTGCTACTCGTTGCGTCACTTCGTGGAGAAGGACCCGCGCTGGACGCAGGACCGGTTGCGGTGGGACCACGTGATCGTGCTGCCCAACACCGATGTGCCCGACGACTTCGACCTTCCGGATTGCCCACGCTGGAAGGTGATCGACCGCAACGACTTACCGCATCTCGCCGACCGGCTGCGCGAGATCCTGATCCGTCAGGAACTGGACCGTCCGCTGCTGACCCGCGACGGGATCGACCAGCTGGCAACGGCATTGAGTGGTCGAGGCCTACCGCAACGGGACGTGGTGGCCCGCGCCCTGGCCAACGAGGACGCCGCCGACGCGCTGACCCAACACCAGGCGGTGATCCTGGACGCCATCCGCCTGCTCAACCGGGTCGAGGTCCGTGGCGGCGCCGGCAGCGGCAAGACCTTCCTGGCGGTGGAGCAGGCCCGTCGCCTGGCCGGCCGCGGCCAACGGGTGGCGCTGGTCTGTTACTCACACGGCCTGGCGTCCTACCTCGAACGCATCACCGCGGGCTGGCCGCGTGGGCAGCGACCGGCCTATGTGGGGGAGTTCCACGCCCTCGGCGTGCAGTGGGGTGCGCCGGCCGGACCGGACGAGTCACTGCGCACCGACGAGACCGTCCGGTTCTGGGAGCACGACCTGCCGCTGCAGATGGCGTCGCTGGCCGAGCAACTCGAACCCGGGCAACGGTTCGACGCGGTGGTGGTCGACGAGGCGCAGGACTTCGCCGACGCGTGGTGGGATCCGCTGCTGGCCGCGCTGCGTGACCCGATCGACGGTGGGCTCTACCTCTTCAGCGACGAGGGGCAGCGGGTGTTCAACCGGCATGGCTCGCCGCCGGTGCCCCTGGTGCCGTTGATCCTCGACCACAACCTGCGCAACACCCGGCAGATCGCCAACGCGTTCCAGCCGCTGGTCGACCACCCGATGCGTTTCCTCGGCGGCGACGGGCCGGCCGTCACCTTCATTGCGTGCAGTCGCGATGAAGCGATGGGGGTCGGTGACGACCAAATCGAGCTGCTGATCGAACAGGGCTGGCGGCCCGAGGATCTTGCACTGCTCACCACCGGCAGCCGGCACCCCGAGCAGACCGAACGACAGCGAGACGGCCACGCCGCTTACTGGGATTCTTTCTGGGACACCGATCAGGTGTTCTACGGGCACGTGCTCGGCTTCAAAGGGCTCGAGCGTCGCTGCGTGGTGCTGGTGGTCAACGACTCGAGCAAATTCGAGCGGTCTCGCGAACGGCTGTACGTCGGATTGTCCAGGGCTCGTGACCAACTCGTGGTCTGCGGTGATCCGGAGTTCATCCGTGAGGTGGGTGGCGCGGATCTGGCGAGGCGGCTGCTCGGAAGCTGACGTCGCCCCGAGCTGCCCATCGCAACTCGAACTATGCCGCCGTCCGGAACGCCGTCGAGAACGCCTCGGCGATGCCCGCGGCCCGCTCCCGGTACTGGGTGCGGGACAGCTGGGGGTCACCCTGGGCGTACCGCGATGCCAGCCGGGCCAGGGCGTCGGCGCCCTCGTTGAGCAGGTCGCCGGTATGTCCCGGAACCCAGCACAGGTTGATTCTGTTCTGCTGCAGCCGGATCCGTTCCCGCGCCTCGACCAGTCCCGCGGTGCCGCTGCGACGCTCGGTGGTGTAGCCGGCCGGCAGCGTGTCCTCTCCGGCCATCCACTTCTGCAGCATCGTGATCGCCTCGCGGCTGTCGGTGAGTACCGTCAGCGACCGCTGCGGCAGGTGGCGTATTGCATTGTCGATGGCGCGCAGCTCGGAGATCAGCACCGCGCTGGTGCCGACCTGCCAGCCTGCGTGCGGGAAGCCGCGCAGGTCGAAGTCGCCGCTGTCGGCCAGCCAGCCGTACCCGGTGAATTTGCCGCGCACCGAGCCGTCAGTGGCCACCACCAGCGGCGGGCCCTCGACCGGTGCTGCGGGCTGCAGCCCGCCCGCGGCGGCTGTCATCAACGCCTGATCGAAGGGGCCTGGTGCCTCGATCGACACCCCCGGCAGCAGCATTGCCACCTCCGATGCGTGCGCCCACAGATGACTGTCCGCATCCAGGTCCACCAACAGCCGCACCCGGTCCCGAACGGTGCTCTGCGCCCGGATCTGCGCCGCCGCGTCCAGCACGGCGGTCTCCAGATTGGGTGCATTCACACGTCCGGACCAGGAGTGATCGCCGTCCACCGCACAAAACTGTGTTTCGCCGTCCACGGTGTCCACCTGCAGCGCAATGGTGCGGATCGGTCGAGTGTTCATGAATTCCCCCAGGTCAATGATGTGGAGGAAACCTACGGGAGGCCACCGACAAAAACGCCCACCGGTGCCGCGCCACCCAGCGCGACAATCCCTCAGCGCAGCCGGTCGCCGGCCTGTTTGTCGACCACCCTGCGGGCAACGCGGTCGGCGGTCCCGGTCTCGCGGCGGGTGAGGGCGCCGTGGCGCTGGACCCGGTCCCGGTAGTCGGCGAAGGCAGCAACCCGGGCGGCCAGCAGCGCGATGGCCTCCTGACGCTGCTGCTTCTCCTCGGCGATGAGGACTCTGATCTCAGGGTCGTCGCGCAGATGACCCCGCTGCAGGTTCTCCGATTCCTCGCGATCGGTGGCGATCTGCCGGGCACTGGCGCTGATCTCGGCGAGTTCATCCCACAGGTCGATCGGGACGAAGGCGGTCGAGCTGGCCTCCCACGCCGGATCCTGCTCGATCTCGGAGGCAATCTTCGCAGCGCAATAGGTCAGCGTGCCTTCATCACAGGTGATCATGGTGTTGATGGTGTCCGCGTCCGCCGAGTGGAGGGCCTGGGCATGTAGACGCTGGTGCGCCGCCTCCGCCCGCTGCTTCAGGTCGCGATACCGCTGCACGGTTGCATCGGTGGTGTGCGCAACGGTGACCATCACGCCCACCGCCCCGATCAGCAGCCCACCGGCCACCACAACGAGGGGCACCTGCTCCGACGACATCCCGATGAGGGCGATACCGACCGCCAGCGCCATCAGCACCCAGCTGAACTGCTGGGTCCGCTCGCGGAGCCGCAACTCGTACGGGATGGCGAGCGACTGTGGGTTGGGGAGACGGCGGTCGCCCCGGTACCGGGCGGCGACAAACGCGAGGTACTTCCTGTCCGGTGCCGTCTTGGGGGAGACACCCGTCAACCGTTCCCAGCGCGACGGCATGTTCGACCGCCCGAAGACGTCCTTGGGCGCGATCTCGCGCCGCGCCGCCGTCGACTCTGGTTCCAACATCCCGGTGCCCTCCTCCCCACGACGATAGCCGCGGCTTCGAAGCGGCAGGGTGGCTCAGCCTCGCATCACGATCACTGGTCGCTGCGCGGCCTGCACCAGCGTGGTGCTCACCGAACCCAGCAGTGCTGTGGCCAGGGTGCCGCGGCCGTGGCCACCGACGATGATCAACTGCGCCGTCTCGGACTGTTCGACCAGCCGACGCGCAGGCTGATCACGCACCACCACTCGGCGGACCGCGACATCGGGGTGACGCTCGACCCACGGCGCGAGCTGCGCGGTCAGTTTGTCGTCCACGTCCGCCTTCGTGGTGTCCCAGTCGAACCCGGGCAGGTCATAGGATCCGGGTGACCACCAGGCATGCAGGACAACAAGTTCCACCCCGCGGCGGCCGGCCTCTTCGAAGGCCAACGATGTTGCCTGTTCCGAGGACGGTGAGGCGTCGAAGCCCAACAACACCGCACCGTCGGCTGGACGGGGCGTGTCTTCCTCTCGGATGACGGCCACCGGGCAGTGTGAGCGATGCAGCAGCGCCGTGCTCACCGACCCCAGGACGGTCCGGGCGAGGGCGCCGCGCCCATGGCTGCCGACGACCACCAGTTGTGCGTGACGGGAATGCTCGATCAAGGTCGGGGCGGGCGCATCGGTCGCCAGATCCGTTGTCACCGAGACGGCTTCGCCGGTGATCTGCTTCGCCTCCTTGAGGGCGTCGCGCAGGATCTCCTCGCCGTTTTCGCGCTGCCATTCCACCAGGGCGGCGGGCAATGACGTCGACGATGACCAGGTGGCCACCGTGCCCGGAATGGCTGCGTAGACCAGCACCAGCGGGGCTCCGCGGAGCACCGCCTCCTCGGCGGCCCACCGCAATGCGACGGCCGAGCAGGGCGAGTCATCAACGCCGACAATTATTTCGGTTCCCATGTTTCCCTATTCCTCGTGGGTCAGGTCAGGCTTGCGGATACTGGTCCCGTCGAACGAATGCAGGTAGCCGTCGGCGTGCCCGGCCAGCGCGGCCGCCAGCAGGTTCACCGTATCGCGGCCGAACTTCCACGGCGCCATGTCCACCACTGTCATCCGGACGTTCCCGAACTCGGTCGAGGGGTCACCGACCAGCGACGCCACCCCGAAGGCCGGACCGGCTTCGATACCGAACTGCTCGAGGATCGGCAGGCAGCGGCCACCGAATCCCTGTGGCGCACAAACCAACGAGTCGATACCCGCATCGAGCAGTGAGCGCACCGCGTCCTGCAAGTCGGTGGTGGCCGACGTCAGCGCCAGATCCCGGACCAACGGTTCGACGTGGTGAGCGGCGCACCAATCCAGGTAGCTGTGCCGCACGTCGTCGGCCCACGACGAGAAGAACTGCCGGTCCGAGCCGATGAATCCCGGCTTGCGGAAACCGCCGTCGTGCAACAGGTCCAGCACATCGCGGGCGATCGCAGTGTGCGGAGCCTGGATCACGGCGATGACCGCCGAAGCGATGATCTCCGGCGGCCGCCCCACCGAGATGATCGGGATGCCGGAATCGGCCAGGCGCGCCAGCATCGGGTCTCCGTCGAGGGGGTCGACCGCGATCACGCCGTCGACCTGGAAGTGGCGCGGGCCCACATCGGGATCTCGCGCGAACAACACCAGGTCGGCGTCGTGCTCGGCCGAGCCGTGTGCCGCTCCGAAGGCGAACTCCATGTAGAAGTTGAAGCTCCTGGCGACTGCGGGGATGTAGAGCCCAAATGCCCCGACGGTGCTGCCCCGCAGCTGGCGGGCGGCCCGGTTGGTGACGTAGCCGAGCTCGCGCGCGGCGTCGGCCACCCGCGCGGCGGTTGCGGGGGAGACTCGACCGCCGCCGTGCAGCGCATCGGAAACCGTTGTCTTGGACAGCCCGACATGCTGGGCGATCTCGATGATCGTCACTCGCCGGGCAGCCATGGGGTCATCGTAGTCAGTTGTTAACTCTTGATTTCGGAACGCGCCATTCACGATTTCCCCCTTGACATCAGAACCGTGTGACGCCAGTCTCAACACAGTGCCGGAACGTTCCGGCAAAAGGAGACGGATGAAGGCCAACGACGCCACACGCCCACCGAAGACAGCCAGCGCGAAGATCATCATCGCGCTGGCCATCCTCAACTTCGTGCTGCTGCTCTTCCCGCCGCTGACCTGGATCCTCGGCCACGGTGCGGTCTGGTACTTCCTGCTCACCGGCGTCGTCGGGGTGCTCTCGCTGGTGATCATGTACGCCCTCGACAGCTCCGCCGGGGAAGGCTGACATGAACATCCTCATCGGCTACGGCGGCGTCGCCGTCTTCCTCGGGATCCTGTTCGTGGTGTTGCAGCGCACCAAGGACAGCGCTGACTTCAGCGAATACGCCACGGCAGGAAGATCTTTCGGCCCGGTGTTCTCGTCGATGGCATTTGTCAACACCTGGCTGCCGGGCACCATCTTCATCGCCTTCGCCGGCTACGCGGCGAGTGCGGGCGCCATCGGTTTCTACTTCGTCTCCTACTCGATCCTGGCCGTCGTGCTGATGTTCCTGCTGGCCAGGCCCGTCCACGAGTGGGGCAAACGATTTGACCTGCGCACCCAGGCCGATCTGCTGGGCCTGCGCTACGGCTCCACCGCGGTCCGGGTGATCGCGGCCGTCATCGGCGTGATCGCGTCGTTCCCGTGGATCGTGCTGGGCATGCAGTCGCTGACCCTGGTATTCAGCTTCCTGTCCTTCGGGGCGGTGCCGGTCGCGGCGGCCACCCTGATCGGCATCGCCGTGCTGATGCTGCGGCAGTGGTGGACGGTGCGGTTGGGGGCTCGCGGCCTGGTCACCAGCGATCTGGTCCAGGGGATCATGGCCTACCTGGTCGGCACCCTGCTGATCCTCGGGCTGCTCACCTGGCTTCTGACCAACGGCCACGGCTTCGGTGAGGTGGACTCCAGCTTCTTCACCCTGCCGGGGCCTGGCAGCGCCGAGGGTCCGCTGTACCTGTTCGCCTTGGTGGCCACCGGCGCGCTGGGCGGCTGGTGCTGGCCCGACATCTTTGTCCGCCTGTTCGCCTCCAACAGCACCCGCACGATCAAACGGGCCGCCGTGATGGCCTCGCCGCTGTTATTGATCTTCGGTTCGTCGCTGTGCCTGCTCGCGATGGCGGCCTCAACCCTGCCGGGCGTCTCCGAGGCCCCGGACGAGGTGTGGTTCCTGACTGCTTCGGTGGGCGGGCCGGTGCTCCTGACGCTCGCCGGGCTCTGTGTGCTGGCCGCGACCATGGGTAACGTCGGGGCCAACCTGCAGGCGCTCGGCGCCCAGGTGGCCAACGATGTCGTCGGCGTCGCCCGCGGCGCCCGCGTCGAGGATGCCCGCACCGGCAAGATTGCCGTCGGGGTCCTGACGCTGCTCGCCGGTGCGGTCGCGGTGGCGACGACGGATGTGCTGTCCTCAGGGATGGTGGCGTTGGCGCAGGTGTCCTATCAGGGCATCGTGCAGCTGGCGCCGACAGTGTTCCTCGGGATCTTCTGGCGCCGCGGCACCGCGGCGGCGGCCTGCTCGGCGATGGTGCTGGGTTTCGCGACCGCCTGCGTGTTGCAGGTGATGTACCCGATCGCGATCCCCGCGCTGGGTGGTCTCACCTCCGGGGTGGCCGCGCTGGTGGTCAACTTCGCCGTCTACCTGGCGGTGTCCTACGCGATGCCCGCCTCGTCCGATGAAAAGGACCGTGTGGACCAGCTTTTCGACTCCCTGCACACCCCAGAAACCGAAGGGCAACTGCAATGACTGCACAACGACGGACCGGCTACGTCTGGCATGAACGCTACGCCTGGCACGACACCGGCTCCCACGTCGGCATTGCCCCGTCCGGCGGTTTCAACCAACCCCACATGACCTTCGAGAGCGCCGAATCAAAGTCCAGAATGGCTGGGCTGGTGGAAGTCTCGGGCATGATCGACCAGCTGGTCCGGGTGAAACCGCGCTGGGCGTCCAAGGATGACCTGCTGCGAGTGCACGAGGCGGCCTACGTCGAGCGCATCGAACGGGACAGCAACGCCCGCGGCGGCGACGGCGGCGACGGATTCACCCCATTCGGTCCGGGCTCCTACGACATCGCCCGGCTGGCGGCCGGTGGCACCATCGCCGCCGCCGAAGCCGTGCTCACCGGCACCGTGGACAACGCCTACGCCCTGGTGCGTCCGCCCGGTCACCACGCCCGACGTGACACCGGGATGGGCTACTGCCTGTTCTCGAACGTCGCTGTGGCCATCGAATACGTACGCGAGCAGTTCGGCGTGCAGCGAGTGGCGATCGTCGACTACGACGTCCATCACGGCAACGGCGCCGAATCCATCTACTGGGACGACCCGAACGTACTGGCCGTGTCGCTGCACCAGGACCGGCTGTTCCCACTGGACACCGGTGCCGTCACCGCCACCGGTGGGCCGGGCGCCGAGGGCACCAACATCAACGTCCCGCTGCCGGCCGGCTGCGGCAACGGCGCCTACCTGGCGGCGATCGAGCGGGTTGCGGTGCCCGCGGTGACGAGCTTTCGGCCCGAGATCATCTTCGTCTCCAGCGGATTCGACCCCGGAGCCGTCGACCCCCTGGGGTGTATGACCGTGACATCCGGCGGATTCAAGGACATGGCAACAGCTTTGGTGTCGCTGGCCGATAACGTCTGCGGGGGAAAGATCGTGTTCTCCCACGAAGGCGGCTACTCGCCGGTGCACGTCCCGTTCTGCGGGCTGGCGGTACTGGAAGCACTCACCGGACACGAGACCGGAGTACCCGACCCCTTTGCAGAGAGCTTCGATTCCTCACCGGCGCACCTGCTGCAACCGTGGCAGGATGCGGTGATCGCACAGGCGGCGCTGATCGCCGAGGCACTGCGGCTGTAACAGACCCACGGAGCTACCGGCGGGCGACCAATACCGGCACCTTGGCGTGATTGGCCACCGCCGAACTCACCGAACCCAGCAGCATGCCCGAAAATCCGCCCCGACCATGGCTGCCCAGCACCACCAGCTGGGCGCGTTCGGACTGCAACAGCAGCTGCGGCGCCGGCCGGTCGAAGGCGATGACACGCTCGACGTGTACATCGGGATAGCGTTCCTGCCAGCCGGCCAGTCGTTCCGCCAGGACCACTCGGGCCGCCTGTTGTAGCGGCGCGAAGTCGAAGGCCGGGAAGTCGAGCACACCCGCTTCGCTCCAGGCGTGGACGGCGATCAGGCCGACGCCACGGCGTGACGCTTCGTCGAACGCCATCGCCACGGCCCGCTCCGACACCGGGGAACCGTCGACACCGACGACCACCGGGGCATTTGTGGGCGGTTGTTCGCCGTGGATCACCACCACCGGGCAATGCGCGTGGTGGACCAGCGCGGAACTCACCGATCCCAGCAGGGTGCGTCCCACCGCACCCAGACCGCGACAGCCGACAACAATCAGCGCAGCGTGCCTCGTCAACTCGATGAATGTGGAAATGACAGGGCCGGTGAGCATTTCGGTGTCGGTCTGAACTTCGGCCAGCCCGCGGGATGCCTCGTCGGCCACCCGGACGGCGTCTCGCAGGATCGTGCGGCCCCGGGTCGCCTGCCACTCGGTGAACCCCGGTACCGTCAGCGGCTCCGACCAGGCCATCACCGCCGCCGGTGCCACGACATGGATCAACGTCAGGGGGGCGGTGTGCAAGGCGGCCTCACGTGCGGCCCAGGCGATCGCCGCCGCCGACGACGGCGATCCGTCCGCGGCGACGATCACACCCCTCGGAGACTCCGAACCATGTTCTTGGCGGTTTGCAAAGGCAGACATTGTTCTGTCCTCCCTGCCCATCGGACTGGTACTTCCAGGCTAGGACGAGTCGCCCGCCTTGGTAAGGAGTCATCGGTCCCCGATGTCAGGGCAACAAGACCGCCGCGCCCGCCAACCGGCCGGAACTCAAGTCGCGCAGCGCCACATCGGCCTGGTCCAGCGGGTAGTGGGGATGGGTGACCTGGAGGTGGTGGCGAGCGGCGAAGTCGAGGAAGGCACGTGCATCGGTCCGGGTGTTCGAGGTGACCGACCGCAGCTGACGTTCCTGGAACAAGTGCCGCTGATAGCTCAGCACCGGTATGTCGCTGAGGTGGATACCGGCGACAGCGAGTGTGCCGCCCCGGTCGAGTGCTTCGAGTGCGACGGGAACGAGGTCACCGACGGGCGCAAAGAGAATGGCCGCATCCAGCGGCACCGGCGGTCGATCGTAGGCGCCCTGGACAGACGCCGCACCCAGGGAGCGGGCCAACTCCTGCGCCTGCTGCCCGCGGGTCATCACATGGACCTCGGCGCCTTGGGCCAGCGCAACCTGCGCGGTGAGGTGAGCGCTTCCCCCGAACCCGTAGATGCCGAGCTGACCGCCGGCGGGCAGCTCGGCCCGCAACAGCGAGCGGTAGCCGATGATCCCGGCGCACAGCAGGGGAGCCAGCTCGGCGTCGGTGTACCCCGACGGCAACCGGTGTACGTAAGCCGCAGGCGCGGTGACGAACTCGGCGTAACCACCGTCGGCGTCCCACCCGGTGTACCGCGAGTCCGGGCAGAGATTCTCGTCGCCGCGCAGGCAGTAGCGGCACTGCCCGCAGGTGTGCCGCAACCATGCGACACCGACCCGGTCGCCGACGGCGACCTCACCGACAGCGGCCCCGGTGGCGACCACCTCGCCGACCACTTCGTGCCCGGGGATGACATGGGGCCGATGGACCGGGAGGTCACCTTCGGTGACGTGCAAATCGGTGCGGCACACCCCGCAGGCGAGCACGGCGATGAGGACGTCGCCGGCACCGGGAACCGGCACGTCGGCCTGCGTCCACCGGAGCGGGTGGGTGGTGATGGGTCCCGGCGTTTGTACGCGCCACGCCTGCATTGTCCGAGCGGCCATGCTGTGAGTGTCCTCCGACCGGCCGGACGTCGGCTACAGCATGGCGATCTCGTAGTCCCCGATCTGGTCGATCAGCACGCGCAACTGATCCTGCGCCGACCCCAACGTGTGGTCGATCGCGGTCAGCCGGGCCGCGTAGTGCGCCATCGGGTACTCCGCGGTGATGCCGATGCCGCCGTGCAGCTGGACGGCTTCCTGGCTGATGTGGCGGCCGGATCGGGCGATCTGCAGCTTCGCGCGCGCCGCGATCGTCGGGTCAAGCGTGCCGTCGGCGATCGACATCGCGGCATACAGATTCATGCTGCGGGCCAGCTCCAGCGAAACATACATATCGGCGGCGCGCTGTGTCAGCGTCTGGAAGGTGTTCAGAGTGACGCCGAACTGCTTGCGGCTCTTCAGGTATTCCGAAGTCAGCCGCAACGACTCTTCCATCGCGCCCAGCGCCTCGGCGCACAGCCCCGACTGGATCCGGATCAAGGCCCGCTCGATGGCGGCGGAAGCATCGGCAGCCGATCCCAACGGCGCCGCGGGGGAGCGGGCCAGATCGATCTGCGCGCCGCGCTGGCCGTCGAAGGTCCTGAAACCCTGCTTGGCCACCGCGTCACCCTGCACCAGGAACAGGCCGGTGCCGCCGTCGGGCAGTGCGGCCGAGACCACCAAGGTGTCGGCGGTGTCGCCGGCCAGCACCGGGTTCTTGCGCCCGGTGAGCACCCAGGCGTCGCCGTCGCGCTCCGCCGTAGTTGTCACCGTTGCGGTGGCGCCCCGCATTCCCGGTTCGAAGTGGGCAAACGCCAACAACAGTCGGCCCTCGGCCACCTCGTCCACGAGCTGCTTCTGCTCGTCGGTGCCCTGTTCGGCGATCAGCCCACCCGGCGCCAGTGCGGCGTGCAGCACCGGCTCCGGCGCGAGTCGACGACCGATCTCGGTGAGCACCAACATGATCTCGATCTGGCCGGACTCCTCCGGATCGAAGCCCAAGCCGAGAATGCCGGTCTCGGCCAGCTGATTCCACACCTCGCGGCTCCAGCCCAGATCGGAGTCGATGACCTTGTTGCGGCGCTCGACGTCGTAGGCGCGGGTCAGCAGCTCGCGGGTGGTGTCGCGAAGCAGTTCCTGCTCATCGCTGAGTTGAAAGTCCATGATGTCAGCTCACAATCCGAGGATGGTCGACGCGATGATGGTCCGCTGCACCTCGTTGCTGCCGCCGTAGATCGAGGTCTTGCGGTAGTTGAGGTAGTGCGGCGCGCTGGCCTGAGCCCACGCCGGTGAGGCGATGGCGTCGGCTTCGAACGGCAAGACGTCCGCGCCGGCGACCTCCATCATCAGCTCGGTGGCGGCCTGTTGCAACTGACTGCCGCGCAGCTTCAGCACCGACGATGCCGGGTTCGGTGCCCCGTCCTTGGAGCCGGTGGACACCCGCATCTGCGTGAGTTCCAGTGCCAGCAGTTCGTTTTCCAGCTCGGCCAGGCGCGCCGCGAACAGCGGGTCCTCCAGCAGTCCGCGGGCCGCCGCGTGCTTCTTGACGTCGGCCAGCCGCACCTTGGTGGTGCCGACGTGGGCGATACCGGTGCGCTCATTGCCCAGCAGGAACTTCGCGTATGTCCAGCCCTGGTTTTCCTGCCCGACGAGCTGGTCGGCAGGTACCCGGACGTCTTCGAAGAACACCTCGTTGACCTCGAAGCTGCCGTCGATCAGCTTGATCGGACGCATGGTGATGCCCGGGGTGTCCAGGTCGATCAGCAGGAACGAGATACCGGCCTGGCGCTTGGGTGCCTGCGGGTCGGTGCGCACCAGGCAGAAGATCCAGTCGGCGAACTGGCCCAGCGTGGTCCAGGTCTTCTGCCCGTTGACCACATAGGTGTCGCCGTCGCGGATCGCCGTGGTGCGCAGCGAGGCCAGGTCGGAGCCGGCTTCGGGCTCGGAGAAACCCTGGCACCAGAAGATGTCGAGGGCGGCCGTCGGTGGCAGGAAGCGTTCCTTGAGCTCCTGCGAGCCGAACTCGGCGATCACCGGGCCCACCATCTTGGCGTTGAACGTCAAGGGTTCCAGCACGCTGGCCAGCTGCATCTCGTCCAGCCAGATCTGGTGCTGGGTGGGCGTCCAGTCTTTGCCGCCCCACTCGACGGGCCAGTTGGGGACGGCAATGCCGTGCTCATGCAAGATCTTGTGGCTGGTGACGATGTCTTCGCGTCGCAGATGGCCGCCGAGGCGGGTGCGTTCGCGGAGGTCCTCGGGGAACTTGGTGGTGTAGATGGTGCGGAGTTCGTCGCGGAAGGCGGCTTCCTCCGGGGTCAACGCCAGCTGCATGTGCGGCCTCCCTGCTCGGTGTCGGGCGATCTTGGACCGATGTTGAATACAGGCTAGCCGACCAGTTGGTTGGGCGGTATGCGGGGCTGGGTCAGATTTGTCTCATCGGGGGCTGTGACCGACCAACAAACCACGCCGAGCGCACGTGTTGGTACGCATCCGCCCGGCGTTTTGTGTACCAACACGCGCGCTCGGCGGAATTGGGGGTCACGCGATGAGCAGCCAACCGACACCGAACGCCGTGGCCAGCGATGCTGCAGTGAGCGGGACGCCGAAGCGGAAGAACGTCGCCGTTGTGTAGCCGCCGGGTTTCATCACCATCAGATTGGACTGATGGCTGAAGGGGTTGAGGAAGGTGAAGGAGATGCACGTCCCGATCAGCGTCAGCAGCAGCACCGGGTCCAGCCCGGCCGATGCGGCCACCGTCAGCGCCACCGGAGTCAGGATCGCCGCGGCCGCAGCATTGGTCACCACATTGGTGAGCACGGTGGTTCCCAGCGCGATCACCAGGATCACCAGCGCGGTGTTACCGCTGGACAGGTTCAGGATGGCGTCGGCGATGTGGCCACCCAGACCGCTCTGCACCACGATGGTGCCCAGCCCGATCGACCCGGCGATGATCGCCAGGATGTTCCAGTTCAGCGCACGTACTGCCGAGCGCGGTGTCAGCACCTTGGTCACCACCATCAGGGCAGCGCCGGTGACGGCGATCAACTCGATCGGGGCGGCACCTACCGAGCCGGCGACGATGACCGCCGCCAGGATGGCCAGTGCGATCCAGGTCTTGTTGGTCTGCGGAGCCTTCCCCGCCACCTTCTGCCACACGCCGACCAGTTCGTGGTCGCGTAACGTGCCAGTGGATCGTGTTGTCACCAGGCATTTCTCGCCGGCGCGGGCGGGTGCGTCACGCAACAGCTGGTCGGTCTGAGCGGCGATCACCTGGATGTCGTCGTTCTCTTCGAGGTCGCGGATGGTGGCCTGCTCATCGGTGGCGATGGACACGGCGAACAAATCCTGGCGGATCTGGCCGAACCGCGGGCTGCCCCAGAGCATCCGGACCCCGGATTCGGTGGCGCGGTAGATCAGGACATCACCATCCTCGATGACGGCCTCGGCATCGACGCGCTCACCCCAGCGCTGGATTTCGATCAGTTCGTAGTCGGCCGTGGTGTGAACCCCGAGGCCGACGGCGGTGCGACCGATCAGGTTGGCCCGGCCCGCGACGGGAATCTCGGCACGCCAAGACAATTCGTGACTCTGATCCGGAGTGTGACCCTTGAGCATCAGCGGTGCGGTGACCAACAGCACCAGCCAGCCGACGATCGCCACCGGAACCGCGATGGGCACCCAAGAAAACATCGTCAATTGGATTCCCGCGGGGGCGGCCAGCCCCGCGATCAGCAGATTCGAGCTGGTGCCGATCAGTGTGGCCGACCCGGCCAGGGTGGTGGCGTGCGCGATCGGCAGCAGCACGCTCTTGGCGGGGACGCCGGACTGCTGTTCCAGCTCCTTGGCCGCCGGGATCAGCATGGCCACGATCGGAGTGGTGTTGATCAGTGCGGAGACCACACCGACCGGCGGGATCAGCCGAGCCAGTGCCTGTATCGAGGTGGTGACGCCGGACAACAGGCGATACATCACCCGTGATACCACGCCGGTGTACAGCACGCCCTTGGCGATCACCAGCATGGCTGCGATGGTGATGACGCCGCCGTTGCTCAAACCGGCGAACAGCTCGGCCGGGGTGGCGATGCCGACCAGGCCCGCCACCACCAGTGCGCACAACAGCGCCAACACCGCCGGAACCGTCCCCGTTGTCATCACCACCAACGTGATGGCAACAATCGCCGCCGCCATGATCGCCATGCGACAAAACTATGAGAGTCCGGCCGCCGGCGACCGCGGGGGTGCCGTTGGTCAGTACTGCTGTCAGTACTGCTGTCAGTACTGCTGTCAGTACTGCTGGAGGTGACGTGCGGCGAACTCGGCGGCCTGGGTGGTCATCCCGTTGGCGACATAACTGCTGTGCGCCGCCCGATCGAGGCCGCCGGGGGCGCAGACGGGATCGGCGGTGGCACACAACTCGATGGTCTTCGATGCGTACGGCGCGCCGATCGCGATCGGCGGGGCACCCTGGTGCGCCAGTTGAATGATCCCGGGCGACGGCTTTCCGAACAGCGCCACCGCCGCAACCCGGTCGGCCACCGCGGCGGGCATCGGACCGCTGATCCCCGCAGGGAGCGCAAAACCGGCCGGGACCGAGTCGGAGGTGACGTAGCCGCTGACCGCCGCTCCCTGGGAGTATCCACCGAGCACGATCTCGGTGGAGGGGCAGCGGGCGACCACATCCTGCAGGTGGTTGCTGGCGTCAGCCACGCCGTCGGCGGCGCCTCCGAAGTCCAGCGACGCCGGGTAGTTGACGGCATAGGTCGAGACCGACTGGCCTGGCAGCTGGGAGCGCAGTTCGGACACAAAGGCGTCGCCCATCCGGCCGAGCCCGGCGGGTTCGAAGGTGCCTCGCGCGAACACCACCTCCACGTCGGAACAGCTGCTCGGAGCCGCGGCGGCCACCGGCGTTCCGATGACGGCGCTGGCTGCCGCGACAGCCGCAAACGTGAGCGGGCCCAAGAAGTGGTTCATGGAAATCCTTCGTGTCGAGGAGGCCGAGGCCGGTCAGCCCGGTTGCGGGGCGCTGGCCCCGTTACGGTTGAGAACTTCGCGGTAGCGCGGCGCATTCCAGTGCGACGCAAGCCCGAGCTGTGATACGCGTCTCACCTTCTGTTTCCCTCGCGGTGTTGAACTCCAAAAATTTTGCCGCGCAACCTCATTCGAGTGATCGGAGAGTTTCGATACCGGTGTGTTGCCGGCGAGTACCGTGACGACATGGCGACGGAAATCACGGTGCGGGGATCCTTCTCCGAGTTTCAGCAACCCGAGCGGGCGACGGTGCATGCCGCCGTCGACTTCGAGGGACCCGACATGCAGCCGGTGTACGACACAGTGGCGCTGGGGCTGGAAGCGGTCACGGCATCCATCACCCCGATGGTGGACGGACCGGTGACCTGGTGGTCGGCCGGGCAGCTGCGCACGTCGTCGCATCGCCCCTGGAACCAGGACGGCAAGCAGCTGCCGCTGGTCCACCGGGCCGGCGTCGAAGTGGAGGTGAAGTTCCGCGACTTCGCGGCGTTGTCGCACTGGGTCGGTCAGCACGTTGTCGGGACGCCCGGATTCCGGGTGTCCCGGGTGGAGTGGGCATTGACCGAGGTGCGACGCGACCAGCTGCGCGCGCAGGCGTGTACCCGCGCCGTGCAGGACGCGGTGGAGCGTGCTCAGCAGTACGCCGACGCCCTCGGGCTCGGTGCCGTCCAACCGGTGGCCATCGCCGACGCCGGCATGCTCGACGCGCAGTTGCGTCCCGACACCAACGAGGGGCAGGCCTTTGTCCGGGCAGCCTCGGCCGGACATGGCGCCGGGATTGTCGAACTGGTGCCCGAGGACATCGAGGTGACCGCCGCCGTAGATGCCCGTTTCGTCGCGGGCTGACGTGTGGCACCATTTGCTGCAGAATTTCAGGTACGTCAATAATGGCGGCAATGGGCTGGCAGCGTGCGCTGCCGGCAAGAAGGGCGATCGTGATGCGTTTGCGTATGGCTCCCCTGGTGGCGGCGGCGTTGCTGGTGTCGGCGTGTGGCGGTTCCCCTCAGCCGGACGAGGCCCCGACCGTGGACAGCACCGTCGAGGCGACTCCCGAGGTGGCGGCGGCCGAGGTCGAGTCGGTCCCCGATGACGGCGACATGGTGGTCACCTATGAAGAGGCCACCTCACCGGAAGCGCTGAACGGCAAACGGATCATGCAGGACGCCGGGGTGCTCGAAGACCTGGCTCAGAGCGTCAACGAGTCGTTCAACCTGCCCTACGACATCCCGCTGCTCGGTGCCGAATGTGGTGTCGCCAACGCGTTCTGGAGCCCGAGCGATCAGTCGATGACCATCTGCTACGAAGACGCCGACCTGGCCGAGCAGATCTTCATCCAGGCCGGCGACCCCGATCCGGCGGCATCGGCGATCAACACCGAGGTCGCCACCTTCTATCACGAGCTCGGACACATGGTCATCGACCTGTACGACCTGCCGGTGACCGGCCGCGAGGAAGACGTCGCCGATCAGCTGTCCGCCTACGTCATGTTGCAAGAAGACGAGGACGGCAATATCGACCCCGACTCGATCCAGGTGGTCCGCGACTTCGCCCGCGAGTTCCAGGGTTACGCCCAAATGGGTGGTGATGTCGGTGATTCCCAGTTCGCCGATGTCCACTCGCTCAACCAGACTCGGATGTACAACCTGCTGTGTTGGGTGTACGGCGCCGACTCCGAAGGCAGTGCAGACATGGTCGACAACGGCGAGCTGCCGGCCGATCGTGCCGACGGCTGCGAGGACGAGTACGCCAAGATGCAATACGCGTGGGCATCTCTGTTGGAGCCCTACCTGAAGGGCTGAGAATCAGCGCGGGGGGTGCAGCCATCGGCCGGCTACACCCCGGCGGGCACCTTGGTGCTGTTGGCGGTCATCTCCTGACGCAGGGCGGTGAAATCGCTGATGGTCTTGGTGGCCACGGTGGCGACCGGCCGGGCGTTGCGGCCATTGGCTTCGGTCTTGGACACCATCACCACACTGTCGATATAGGGCTGGATGGTGGTGGCGTTCTGCACGGTGGCGACGATGACCAGCTGGAAGCCGAACTTCCGGAACGCCTGCAACGCCTGCGACGCGAACTGCGGGTCAGACTTCGAGAACGCCTCATCGAGCATCAACTGCGCAAAAACCGGTTTGTTGTCGGCACTTTCGGGACTGGCCAGGTTGAAGCTCAGCGCACCGGCCAGACAGAAGGCCATCAGCTTCTCCTGCTCGCCGCCGGAATTGTCACCGGCATTGCTGTGCGTCCGGATCAGTTCTTCGGTGCGCACATCCCACTCGGCGCAGTCGAAGGTGAACCGGTTACGCACATCGAGAGCGTCACGGGTCCAGGCCTTGTCCTCCGGTGCGGTGGAGGCCAATCGGTTACGCAACCGCAGGATGTCGGCGTACTGGTCCAGGATGGCCTGCTTGTCGCCGAGCCCCACTTCGGCGATCCGCCGCGAGATGGCCTTGACGATCTCGGTGAGCTCATTGACCGCGGACAGCGATCGTGGGGTGGCCCGCAGTGTCAGCCGAGTGCCGCGATTGAACTCCACCGACCCCAGTCCGGTGTTGACGCGGGCGATCTGGTCGCTGATGCGACGGGTTTCCTGCTCGGCCACCCGGTGCAGCGTCAGGATCGCATCCGGGGCCTGCTCGGTGACCAGGCGCATCATCCGCTCGTAGGCTTCCGGCAATTCCCGCTCGTCGATGTGCCGGCACAGCGCCACGTAGTCGTGGACCCGCTCGTCGAACACGTCGCTGTCGTTGGGGATCGCGTCGGGGAATGCGGTGTCGAAAGTGTTCAGGATCCGCGCCAGCTCGTCGTAGGAGCGCCGGCGGCTTTCACGCAGCTGCTCGCGTTCGCGGCGGATCGCCCCGAACAACGCGTCACGGTGCGGCTCGGGGTTGAGTAGCTCCAACGTCACCGGTACCTCGGCGCCGTAACGGTGCAGCAGCTCGGTCAGCGGCTCGGACACAAACGCCGGGGTCAGCCGCTCCTGGAGTTCCAGGAGCTGGGTCCGGCGGTAATCCAGATCGTCGCGCCGGGTCTGGATGGCGCCGCGGCGCGTCATCAACGTCTGGATCTCGGTCCAGCACTCCTCGGCGCGTTCCGAGAGCGCCTCGATATCGGGGTGATCGGCCAGCAGGATCTCGAACTGCTCGCGCAGCCGGTCGGCGTGTTTGTCGGCGGACTCGGTGTCGATGTGGTTCCACTGCGGGAACTGCTCGCAGATCGCCTTGCACGCCGCGGCCCGGTCGCGCCACTGCTGGCGCCCGGTGGCGATATCGTCGGCGGCGCGGCGGGCCTGCTGATAAGCGTCCTCGGCGTTGCCGAGATCGACTGTCAGCGCGTCGATCTTGGCAGCGACATCACCCTGGTAGATGTACTCCGCCTGCTTGAGTGGACGCCGGTCGTCCTTGATGGCCAACCGGTCCGAATCCTTGTAGAGGCCGGTATCGGTGACCGCGCGGCGGAACCGTGGGAACGCGTCGGGGGAGTCGACACAGATGTGGTCACCGGCGGCGGCCACCACATCGGCGGCCTCGGCCGCGCACTGATGGGTGGGGTCGACGACAAAGAGCTTGCCCGCCAGGGTGTTCGGCTCGATCTCGGGGACCGCCTGCCCCAAGAAGCTCTGCCGCACATGGTGTAGCTGCAGTCGGCCGCGCATATTGGTCTCGTTGACAAATCGCAGCACCGCGGCATAGTGCCGATCCGGGACCAGCAGCCGCAGGCCGACGCCACGCAGCACTTTCTCCACGGCGATGCGCCAGCGGCTCTGCTCGGGTCGCAAGTCCAGCAGCTCGGCGATATAAGGCAGGTCGCGAGCATCCAGTCCCAGTGCAGAGCAGATGAATTCGCGCATCGTGATCGCGGATTCGGGAAGAGCCGAGCCGACGTGCTCGACACGTTTGAGTTCCTTGGCGGCGTCATCGCGGGCCATCCGCGCCACCTTCTGCGTGTACTCGGCGTCGGTGGATGCCTCCCGGCCGCGGTCCAGCCTGGCCAGCAGTTCGGTGGCCTGGTTGGTGAGTTCCTCGCGCAGGTTCCAGAACTCGTCGGCGGTGTCCGGGATATCGAGATCCTGGGTGGTGATCATCGACTCGTAGGCGGCGCGCCGGCGCGACACCTCCTCGGCCTGAGCCTCGGCGGCGGCGACCTGCGACTGCAGC
Source organism: Mycobacterium sp. (assembly GCF_049647605.1). Classification (GTDB taxonomy): domain Bacteria; phylum Actinomycetota; class Actinomycetes; order Mycobacteriales; family Mycobacteriaceae; genus Mycobacterium. The sequence continues at coordinate 31,312 of NZ_JBARXZ010000221.1, forward strand.
GGCCCGATGCTGGAACTCGAACCGCTGATCTGAGCGTTGAGCGAATCCGCTTCGGCCTTGGCCAGATTCAGTGAGCGAGTGACATCCTCGTACTCGTTGCCGAGCTGGTCGATGGTGGAATCCAGCGAGTCGATCTGCGCCGGGCACTGCGACAGCCGCACCCTGTCGGTGTAGGCGCGCACCATCGGCGCGTCGACGAGGTCGATGATGCCGAGGTCCGAGGATTCCGAGGCATAGCGCTGCTGGATCTTCTCGATGTCGCCGAGGATCTTGCGCTTGCGCTGCGCCACCGCCAGCAACTCGCGGGCCTCCACCAGCGGATCGATCTGTTTGAGCGCCTCGGGCAGGCGGGCCAGGCTGTCGGGCTCGTCGAGCATGAATTCGCGGACGAACTGCTCCAGCCCGCCAACGCTTTTCAGTGACTTTGCTTTACCGAGCAGCTGCTGGGCGGCATCCGAGGCGCGGATGCCGATGGTGGCGTACAGCTGGGCCAGATATTGCGACTCCACCTTGGTGGAGAACCGCCAGTTGTCATCTTTGAACACCCCGGCATCGAACCGGCCGGATGCCCAGCGGTTGCAGACTTCCTCGATGTCGCGGTCGCCATCGGCCAGCACAAAGCGGCTGGAGGAATCCGAACGGGACTCGCCTGTCAGCCATTTGAGCACCAACCCGGTGACGGTGCGGCCGGTGTTGCTGGTGTAGGAGACGGCGATGGCCGACCAGGCGGCCCCGTCGCCCCGCAGGTACATCACCTTCGACGTGCCACCGTCGCTGCGCTGACCCCAAGCGCCGCGGACGTACTTGTCGACGGTGCGCCGGCCCGCGCTGGAACCCGCGGCCGAGTTGTCGCCGGAGGCGTTGAAGTTGCGCCGGTTGAAGGGCAGGAATCCCAGCGAGATCGCGTCCAGCAGTGACGATTTACCGCTGCCGGAGGCGCCGGCGATCAGCGCGCCGCCCTCGCTGAACGGGATGTCGTGGTACCCGTCGAACACGCCCCAGTTGATGACCTGTAGGCGTGACAGGTGGAACTGCTCAGACATCGAGCTGGACCTCTTCTCCTTGGGGAACCCCGCCGTTGAGCAGCAGCTCGAACTGCTGTTGCAGTTCGGTGATCACCGAGGCCGTCATGATCGCGGTGATCACCGGGCTGACGGTGTAGCTGTCCTCGTCATCGCGGCTGCGGCGCAGGATCTCCAGCCCGGTCAACCGCGCGATGGCGGCGTCGATGCGAGCGGTGAACGTCACGGTGTCGCGGTCGATGTCGTTGAGCACCCCGGAGAACAGGCCGTGCACCTCCTCGCGGCTGATCAGCACTGTCTGGTCGCCGGAGGCGCGCATCATCTGCGCCAGGTGCAAGGCCAGGATCGAGTCGTAGGTGCCCAACGGTTCGCGGCGCAAAAGCTTGACACCCCTGGCAGATTCGTAACGAGCCTGCTCGACGAAGGCCACATCGACGCCATCGACGATGCGCAGCAGCAGATCGAGCTCGCAGAGCCGGATGGTGAGATCCTTGCGGTACTCCAGCACCCAGCTGTACAGGTCCCGGTCGGACTCGGCGCTGATGTATCGACGCGTCAGCAATTGTTGCAGTGCCCAGCAGGCGCGGTCCGGCAGCTCGGAGACATCACCTTCGAACCGTGGCCGGCGCTGGTGTGGGGTGCGGGTGGCTTGGTCGACCTGGGGCAGCGACGAGAAGTCGATATCGGGCTCTGTCACTGCACGGCTCCCACAGCGTTGGAAATCGGTTCGGTGAACATCAGGTGCGGGACCTCCATCTCGCGGTCGCGACCGTCCAGGGACCGGAAGCGGACGGTCGCGGCGGGATGAGCATCCACCGCGTCAGGGTCGGGTTGTTTGAGCGCCCAGGACCACAAGACGATGACGTGGCCGAGATAGGCGGAATCGAGCCGGGCCACCGCATCCGGCAGCGACAGCGGCCCTTCGCTGATGGCCGAGTTGATCATCTCCGACATCGCCGGTGCGTCGACCTGTGTGGTGAGTGCGGCGAAGCTGGTCAGGTCGAGCTCCCCGTGGGCTGCTTGGGCGGGTTTGGGGTTGGACAGGTCGCCGATCCGGAAGCTCAGTGCGCCAACGGAACTGATGGAGTGTCGGGCCAGCGGAAGCTCGATGTCCAGGCGGGAATCGGTCAGTGAGGCCTTGAGCAGGTTGCGGGCGGTGCCGATGGCCTCGTTGAGCTGACGGGCCACACCACGGCTCTGCTCGAGGGTGCCGAACGCGGTGAACCGCTTGACCCGTTGAGCGCAGCGCTGTTGGATGCGTTCCACCTCATCGATCTGATGACCGACGAGCTCGAAGAACCCGGCCATCACCCGGCGCAGCTGCGGGTCCAGGGCCGGGAGCGCGTCGGCGACGGCGGCGACGTCGGCCTCGAACTCGGCACGCTGGTCGGGGTCGTTGATCATCCGCAGAAAGGCGCGGTGGCTGTCGCGCCCCTGGGAGTCCCAGGCCTCCTGGTAGTCGGCGTACATCCGGCGCTGCCGGTCGCGGTACTCGAGATTGCTGTCGATCGGCTCGTCGAGGGCGGCGGTGGCCTGCTCGATCATGGTGCCGTACTGGCCGATGTCGGTGATCAGCCGTTCCATCTGCAGCGCGATGGCGCGCGCTTCGTCATAGGAATCGGTGAGGTCGACGTCGAGGTGGGTGTCGTCGGGGCCCCCGAGCCCGGCCTCCAGGGCGTCGAGCTCGCGGCGCAGGACCTCGATCTCGGCTTCGATGCTCCTGCGCACCCGTTCGGGATCGTTGCCGACCCGCAGCGCGATCTGTTTGAGTCGCGCGGCGATCCCGTTGATGGAGCCGCCGGTGGCGATGGTGTCCTGGCGGCGCATGCCCCGCAGGAAGTCCAGGGCGCGGCGTGCCTCTTGGGTGAGATAGCAGAGATTGCGCTCGTGGCCGGATCGCGTGTCGGCAACGCGATGCAGCCAACCCTGGCTGGCCCACGACTTGATGAGGCTCAACCCGGACTGGCCGTCGGGGTGCCCCAGCCCCTCGAGGTCGCGCTCCAGCGCGACCACCAGCTCGGTCTCCACCACCACTCCGGCGCTGAGGTGGCGTTCCATCAAGGTGGCGTAAACACCCAGGTTGAGCGTGGCCAGGAGGCGGATCGTCGGGGAGCTCTGGATGTCACGGTTGAGTTCGAGAAGGTCGGCAGCCGACAGCGGCTCATCGTTTCGCTGGCCGTCCACCACTCTCCCTCCCGATGTTGTGCCTTGGAACCGTCCAAGATAGGCGACCTCGCGGCGGTCGCGCTCCGTCGGGGCGGCGTGTTGGGGATAACCCTGGTCACGTGGCGGGTGGCAGGTGGAACAGGCGTTACTCAGGTCTCTGGCGTCTCGTCCTGCTCATTTGCCCCAGAAGTTGCGGGGCTCTACCTGTCCTGGCGGCGCGAGCGTCGTGAGCGTCCACCGTGAGCGGCCCCGGTGTGCATCGAGACAGAAGCCACACACACTGTTCTGCCCACTGCGTCGCTGCCAGGTCTGCTTCGATGATGTGGCTCGATCAGGACGGCCCGGCCGACTCCGGTGGGCGACTTTGCTCGATCGCACTTGAAACGGTGCCGACCGCGCTGTGTTACGGCCGTCACGCAGCGGGGAAGCGATATCGACAAGTGTGGTCGCACTCACCGCCGATGGCGGCGAGCGCGCTCCATAACCGGAGATATGGTGGGCTGATGTCCAGCTCGACCAGTGTCAGACAGGAGCGTCGACGCAGACCCAAGGACCGTAAGGCGCAGATCGCCCGGGCCTCGGCCGAGGCGTTCAGCGAGCTCGGCTATCACGGCGTCAGCATGGAGGACATCGCCGGGCGCGTCGGAGTGACGGCGGCCTCGCTGTACCGACACTATGCGGGTAAATACGCCCTCTTCCAGGCCGCGGTGCTCGGCATGGGCAAAAACATGGTCGACATCACCGCCTTCCTGGACGACTCCGACGCCGAGCCCGAGGCCATGTGGGACCGCGCGGTGTCGGCCTTGATCGAGTCGGCGCTGAAGAACCGCAACAGCGGTGGGCTGTATCGCTGGGAGGTGCGGTTTCTCGACGCCGCCGACCAGCAATTCCTGGACGAGCAGATCACCGTGGTGAACCGGAGGTTGCAACGGCCGATCGAGTTGTTGCGGCCGGAGCTGCCGAGTCGGCACCGCACGATCCTGGCCTCGGCGGTGCTCAGCGTCATCGGCAGCATCACCGACCACCACGCCCGGCTGGCGACCGACCGTATCCACGCCACCTTGGCGCGGATCGCCCGCGACATCAGGGACATGGAACTGCCCCCGGCGGCGCCACGCGGAGTGGCGCCCCGCCGCAGGGCGGTCGGGGCCGCGGCCGGTGAGTACGAGCAGATCCTGCAGTCGGCGATGCTGTTGTTCAACGAGCGTGGCTTCCGGGACACCAGCATGGAGGACATCGCCGCCGCAGTCGACATGTCCACCACCGGGATCTACCGCTTCTTCCTCAGCAAGGGAGCGATACTGGCCGCGCTGTTCCGGCGGGGAGCCGACCGGGTGTCCGGTGATGTCGCCGAGGTGCTCGCCAGCGCCGACGATCCGCGGGAATCGGTGATCGGCCTGGTCGACTCGTATGTGCGGCGCTCGATCGCCAGCCCCGAACTGGCCTTCGTCTACTACGCGGAGCGCGCCAACGTCCCCGCCGAGGACCAGGCGGCGATCCACAGCATGCAACGCGCCACCGTGGAGGCCTGGTCGAGCCAGGTCGCCGCGGCTCACCCCGAGCTGGCAGCGGACGAAGCACGTTTTGCGGTCCAGGGTGGCTATGCGCTGGCGGTCGATGTGGGCCGGCTGCTGCGGCACGAGGACCCGGAGTCGGCGATTGCCATTCTGCGGCGGCTGATGTTGACCACGCTGCTGGGGCTGAACACCGGTCCCCGGTCGCTTTAGTCTATGAATTGGGCCATGGCCCGCGATACCTCTGCCACCGCCGTCGTCCGACTGCACCCGGTGCCGGCCGATCGGTTGCAAGTCTGGTTCGACCGGGTCCGCGCGGCGGCCGCGGCGAAGCCCGGTTTCACGGCGCTTCGGTTGGCGCACGCCGGCGGAGCACGGGAACGCGCCGCCGCCATCACCTTCGATACACCTGATCATCTCAACGACTGGCTGGGCTCGCCGGAGCACCGGGAAGCATTTGCGATGGGTAACGCCGAAGGGGTGCTGAGCAGTTCGTCGGTGCTGCTGGTGGGCGACGGTACCCGCCTCCCTCCGGGTACCGCGGTGTTTCGGCACGATGTGATCCCGGACCGCACAACGGAATTCATCGCCGCTGAGGAACAGATCGCCCAGGCCACCGCCAAATGTGCGGGGTTCGATTCCCTGATCCTGTTGTCGCCGCTACCCGGCCAGGACCAATGGATGTCGATCCTGAGTTTCCATACCGACGGGCAGCTGGCGACCTGGCTGGCGTCGGAGGAACGCGCGCAACGGGTTCCGTATCTGCGGTCGACGCTGACCAAGGACTTTTCCATCGATGCGCCCTTCGGGTCGATCCTGCGGGTGACCGACGGCAAGCCGCGGGTGACGCCGAAATGGCGGACAGCGATGCTGATCGTGTTGGTGCTCTATCCGACGGCTATGACCGTCACTCACCTGATCGCCCAGTTCTGGAGTGAACACGGCGCGCACCCATGGTTGTCGACGTGGCTGACGCAGGTGGTGTGCGTCGCAGCGATGACCTACGCCCTGATGCCGCTGGCCACGCGCGCCTTTGCGCGTTGGCTCGACCCGGTGACGGGCGGGTCGCTGCGAGTCTCTGCCACCGGAGCGCTGGTCGTGCTGGCCTGCTACGCCGCCTGCCTGACGCTGTTCGCGTGGGTATCACCTTGAGTGGGTGAATAGGTGTTTGCTCACAATCGGTCTTCCCGGGAATATCCCTGAATCTGTCCGCAGTGTGGCATCTAGATGCTGCCAGTGGCCGCTCAATTGCTGCCAGCGGAATTAAACCCGTGAGCTGCGAGTTCTACCTGGCATACCGGATCGGAACCCCTCCCGAGACGATTACCGCAGGTATCTAGGAAAGAAGCAGAAGATGAAGAAGTTCGGATTTGCCACCATTGCCGCTACCGCTTTGACCGCCGGCGCCCTCGGCTTGGCCGCCCCCGCGCTGGCCGCGCCCACCGGAGCGGGTAACGCCCAAGACACCATCAGCAGCCTGC